>NZ_JBMIRT010000005.1:0-1155 GCF_049195285.1 Ruegeria sp. MALMAid1280
CGGTGATCCTTGGGGAAGGCCGTGGCCTGCGCGGCGCCTTTTTCCTTCAGCGCGGTGACCGCTTTCTTGACGTCCTGCGCCCGCGACGCATCCGCCACCAGAACCGCATCGTTCATCGCCACCGCGATGATGTTGTCCAGCCCGATCCCCACCAGCTCCAACTGGTCGCTGTCCGAGCGCAGCAGCGTGTTCCGACACTCGATCGCGGTGGCGCCGCCGCTGGTCACCACGCCATCCCCATCCGGGCCGCTTTCGCGCCAGACCGCGTCCCAGCCGCCCAGATCGGACCAGGCCGCGTCGAAGGGAACCACCGACAGGTTGTCCGCCTTTTCCATCACCGCGTAGTCGATCGAGATATCCTCGGCCTGCCCCCACGGGTCCGGGTTCAGACGCAGAAAGCCCAGATCCGGCGTGGCGGTTTCAACCGCCGCCTCGACTGGTGCCATCAATGCGGGCGCATGAGCGCGGAAGGCGGCGATCATGTCTGCCGCGCGGAACAGGAAAATGCCCGCGTTCCACTTGAAGGTGCCGGCCGCCAGCATCTCGGTGGCGCGGGCTATGTCGGGCTTTTCGACAAACTTTTTCAGCGGAACCGGCGAGCCGTCAGTGTCCGACGCCGAGGCAAGTTCCAGATAGCCATAGGCGGTTTCCGGATGGGTCGGGGTGATGCCAAAGGTCACCAGCTGCCCCTGCGCCACGGCCTCCATCCCGCGGGCAACCGCCGCCTGGAAAGCGGCCACATCGGGAACCACGTGGTCAGAGGGGGCGACCAGCAGCACCGCATCGGCGTCTTCCGCATGGGCGCGCAGCGCCGCAGCCAGCACCGCCGGGGCGGTATTGCGCCCCTCGGGCTCGATCAGAATGGCACCGGGGTCGATTCCGATGGCCTGCAACTGCTCGGCCACGATGAACCGGAAATCCGAGTTGGTCAGCACCACCGGTGCTGCGAAGTTCACGCTGTCCGTCGCCCCGGAAAGCCGCCGCGCCGAGGCCTGAAACAGGGTTTCCTCGCCTACCAGCGGCACAAATTGCTTGGGATAGCTTTTGCGCGACAAGGGCCAAAGACGCGTTCCGGAACCACCACAAAGAAGAACAGGTGTGATCAACATAAAATGCTCAATATCTGATTTGCTTCAACCGGTCCTAGTCAATGAC
>NZ_JBMIRT010000006.1:0-680 GCF_049195285.1 Ruegeria sp. MALMAid1280
TCGGCCACTTTCAGCATCTCGTCATAGGTATCGCAGACGATGATCTCGCCATATTCCTCCCAGCTGACCTTGGCGGTGCCGGCAGTGGGCAGGATGCCGAGGATACGGTCGATCTCGCTTAATGTGTCTTCGGCCAGTTTGCGCGAGTTGGTGACCAGTACGCAGGGGCTGTTATAGCCATGCTCGGCCTGACCCAGCAGGTCGGTGGCGCAAAGCTCGGCGTCGGCTGCGGTTTCATCGGCGATCACCATGGTCTCGGTCGGACCCGCGAACAAGTCGATGCCGACGCGGCCGAACAACTGGCGCTTGGCTTCGGCCACGAAGGCGTTGCCGGGACCGACCAGCATGTGAACCGGATCGATGGTCTCGGTCCCGATTGCCATGGCGCCGATAGCCTGAATGCCGCCCATGACATAAATCTCATGCGCGCCGCCCAGATGCATGGCCGCGATCACAGCCGCATTCGGTTTGCCCTGAAATGGCGGGGTGCAGGCGATGATGCGGGGCACACCGGCAACCGAGGCCGTGGCCACCGACATATGCGCCGAGGCCACCATCGGGAACTTGCCGCCCGGCACGTAGCAGCCCACAGACTGCACCGGGATGTTCTTGTGACCCAGGATCACGCCCGGCAGGGTCTCGACCTCGATATCCAGCATCGAGTCGCGTTGCGCCTGCGC
>NZ_JBMIRT010000041.1:0-12500 GCF_049195285.1 Ruegeria sp. MALMAid1280
AATGAACGACATGGCCACGGACATCGCCGTCCAAACCTCGACACAACTCATAAAAGATACGCTCGACGCGCTCTACACTCCATTATCAAAAATCGTAAACGTTAATCGCGCCAAGTTCCTCGAGAGCTTCAATGCATACTGTGATTATATGCTGACCAAGAGTAGTATGGTTAGAACGCTTTATTCCAAAAGCAAACCCATGGCTCTAAAGGATATCTACGTTAAAACCAGCTTTACAATAAATGATACTCCTGGCTCCAGTTTGAAGTTCTCGGACACTGAGCTTGTCAACAAATTCGCTTCAGGGACAAGAATAATCGTCAAAGGAAATGGTGGATCTGGCAAAACCATCTTCCTCAAACACCTTTGGCTATCGCGGTTTGAAAAGAAATCTGGAAAGATACCTATTTACATAGAGCTGCGAAGGTTAAATGATCTACAAAGCCTGGACATCATTACGTTCTGCCGATCCGAACTTCAGTCAGATCTAATTTTCGGAAGTGGTATTTTTGAAAAACTTTGCGAAGCTGGCAAATTTGAATTTATTTTTGATGGGTTCGACGAAGTCGCTCGGGAAAAAAGGAAACAAGTTGAAAGGCAAATACTTGATCTTTCCGAAAAATACAGGAAATGTAATTTTTTAGTTTCCGGGCGTGAAGATGATAGATTTTCAGCCTGGGGGTCATACGAAATCTACACTGTTTCTCCGCTCTCAATCGACGATCTAAAGGCTTTAGTCGAAAAAATACCTTTTGACAGGAAGGTGAAAAAGAAATTTCTCGAAAACTTGTCAGATGACTTTTTTGAGATGCATCACAGTTTCCTTTCGAGCCCGTTGCTCGCGATCATGATGTTAATGACGTTTAACGAGAATGCTATAATACCAAGTAAATTGACAACGTTTTACAATCATGCGTTCCAAACGCTTCTGACATGGCATGACGCCACAAAGGACTCCTTCGAACGAGAAAGATGCTTAACTATTGATGAGTTTCGAAGAGTATTTTCGACCTTTTGCCTCGTATCATATTACGAACAGGCTTTTGAGTTCGATGACCAGCAACTAAGGACCTTCATTAAGAAGGCGCTCGACTATCATGGTATTGAGGTAAGCGTTGACAACGTTCAGAATGACATATGCGAGTCTGTAAACCTGCTTCAAAAAGAAGGACTCAAATTCATCTTCGTTCACCGTTCCTTCCAAGAATATTTTGCTGCGGAATGCGCTATGCAAGTAATATCCGGAAAGGCCAGTGAATTTCTTTCCGCGTTTGCTAAAAGGCCTAACGATAGTGTCTTTTATATGTGCCATGAACTACACCCGGAATTGGTCTTCGACAAGTATTTAGCGCCTAAGATTTCGGAAGCTCTTTCTTCCGAATTTTTCAAATTAGAACCGAAAGATTCACGTTTCCGCGCTTCGTATGTCTATGATAAATTTTCTACTCAGACCATAAGGCACGATGGGGAGTTAATGCTTGGCGAGATTAGGTTCAGACCGACAAAAGAAGTTCGAAGCGTAGTTGACTTCGTCGATCTGTGTAATCAAATGCGCCGAATAGGTCACCAAAATGATCTCGGCTTCGTTGTTTTCAAATCGATTATTGAGGCAGTTCAAAATACCCTGTCAGAAGCAGGCATTCGAGCACCTTCCGAGTCAAAGGTTAAAATTACCATAGAGATGAATACTCACGACTATAAAATAAGCATACGCAACACTGGAAAAGAAAAGATATCAACCAAAGATATCAACAATCTGAAATCGACATTTTACAGTATTTTTCCAGATATCCTGAAAAAGGCTGATTTTCAAATCAAAGCCATTGTGGACGAAACAAAAGAATTCTTCACATCACTCCAGTCCGAAAGGCAGGAAAAAGAGAAATCTATCGACGAAATTCTCGGGATATAGTGGAGATTCAAGGGCTTTCGGGCTGCGTGGCACCTTTTACTCTGTTCACACTATAAGGGTGCCACCGCTCGACCGAACCGCGACGCAGTAGACCTACCAATTCTTGAGTGCACATCCGCCCTCATCCGCCGACGGCTTGCTGACGCCCGGCATGTCAATTTACTCTTTGTAATTCAGCACCTTACCAATTTTCCGCTGACGCTTTCGCGCCCTCCCTCAGATTTTTTTGAAAAAAGTGTTGCCAATTTCTTCGGTTTTGTCAGCTTTGGCCAATCTCCTTTTCAGCCGGAACAAACGCCGGTCAAAACATAAACTGAAAAGGAACATCACTCAATGTCATCCCATGTCCGTAACAACTCCCTCAAAGGAGCCAGGAAGGTTGGCACGCGCTCGCCTCGCCTTCTCGACTGCCTTTCCGGGCTAACCCCCGAAGGGAAAGAAACCGTCCAAGCATTCCTGAGCTATCAAGGATCCCCGGATTGGGACGGTTTGAAAGTGGTTCCTCCAGGATCTTTCCTCGAAGAAGTCATCGAACTTTTCCGGCGCGAGACAGACATTCCCCTGGAACTGCCGCTGATTGCAGTGCTGTCTATTGTTTCGGGCTACCTCAATGCCCTGGGCGCAAAATACGAGATCAGTGGATCGCTGTATTCACCAAAGCTCTGGACCGTTGTCCTCGCCGCTTCGGGATCCGGCAAGACTTTTGCCACAGATAAGGTTGAAAGCTGGCTTGCTGATGCTGACGGCAAGCCTGTGGTTCCTGCATTGCAATCGGCATCCTCCGCCGCTCAGTTCGTTGCGAATATCCAGCAAGTTCCAAAGGGCCTTATGGTCCGCGACGAATTCGGCCAGTTTCTCAACCAAATTCAGCACCTCCGGCACATGGAAGAGATCAAAGACGTCTTGCTACAGGCCTATTCTGGCGGAGCGATCACACGCATGACCAAGGAAGCGCAAATCGTCATCCAAGACCATGCCTTCTCAATCCTGGGCATCAATGTTGGCGAGACGTTCGGTGATCAAATTGGCGCTGAATCCCTGGTGGATGGTTTCGCACAACGTTTCAACTTCATTCACGCTGACCGGGATCCCAAGCGGCTCACTCAGGACTTTCCGATCTATTTCGAGGACTGGGACTGTCCCGCCATTCAAAGCCGCTATGCCCGCTTGCGGTCTGATTGGTTGAATTTGCTTTCCCGAACCGAGTTTGAATACGCCACCTTCACCTTCTGCCCGCATGCAATTGATTTGTTCAAGGACAGCTTCCGCACGCTGTTCATCGAGGCTGAGATTCCGGCCAGCTTCTATCGACGCGCAATGTTCTCAGCGTTTTCTTACGCCGCTGTATTCCATGCTATCGCGGGCAACAGCGGAACCAGGATCGAGCGCGACAGCATGTCACTCGCTGTTAGAATGGTGGCCCTGCACCTTGACCACGCGCGCCGCCTGTTGACCAGCTACGGCCTTTCCGACCTGGAAAAGACGGTCCAAAAGGCTGAGAACATCCGCGACCGGCTCAAAGCACGCGGCAAGCCACTGAAGGCCCGAGATCTGGTTTCTGGCATCCGGGAGATCAAATCCGCAGCCCAGGCTCATTCTGTCATGAGCCTGATGAGATGATCTTTAGGGGTAGGGGTTTGTTTTTGGCCTTCTCACTCGCGGGAAGGCCAAAAACAAACCCCTACCCCAGATAGACTTCACCCCCTCCGATACAAGAGACCCCTCATGAAAAAAAATTCTGTGACAAAAGAACAAGCCCGTGAAGCAGTTGAACGGCTCCTGGACGCGGTGAGAGCTGACAGCGGGGTGAGCCTCCGGCTGGCCCGTTTCATCCTCTCGACCCATGGCGCTCACAGCGACGTCGATTTCGATTTGTTCCCGAGCCTGGACAATGACAATCTCGAAGCAGCCCACATCGCCATGCGATATTCGCTGTTCGAGCGCCGATATGAGCTTCCGCTTGACTGGGAAGAGGCGATGGAAATCCGCGACTACTGGGAGGAGCGGAACAAGGCCAGCGCCTGACTGCGCCTTGGTCTTGGCCTGCGGCGGCGACCAGGGCGCTATCGCTCACGCCCGCGAAAGCGCTTCTGGGGCTTGCGCTCGCTTGGCGAGATGCCGGGTTCATCCTCACCTTCAGCCACGCGCTGGAGGATGAGCAAGATCAGACCATACCGATGGATGCGGTCTTCCAAATACTGCACTCGCCAAAGATCCGCATCCATCCCGGCGGACGGCCTGCTCTCCTCGTGCAGCTCCTCCGCGCTGACCAGCCCTGACGCGATTACCTCCTTGTAAAAATCGGCCATTATGCGTTCACGCTCCGGCGTGTTGGCGAGGCATTCGGCGAGGAGATCTTTGGCAGGCGTGTTTGTCTTGACCAGCGCCCCCTGTCGCAGCCGCTCAACCTGCTCTGCCTCGACTATCGGGAATTTTGCGATGTCATCACACAATTCCCAAAGTGCTATTGTGAATTCATCATGCTTCATCGGGACCTTCCTCTTGCTTTTGTTTTTGATCGCACCTGTGCCAGGGCGGCACTCGCCGCTCCTCGGTCTTTCTCCTGTTTTTTTCGAGGCTGGAACGTCTGCTGCAAGCTCCTGAGCTTCTCGCCCAGGTGCCTGCGGATCTCGCCATCGAGCAAAGACAATTGAGCAGAAGCCGCCTTCATACGCCCGTTCAGCCATTCCTTCTTAGTCCTGGATCGACGTTCTTTCCTGAGTTCGGTTGGGAGCTTGTCACCCCGCTGAATATCCAGATGCTGCACTGCCGCCGCATACTTATCGTGTAGATCTTCATAGCTATTCAGCGCGGCGAATGCTGGGTGCTTGTGATGGCTGACCTGCTTAACCGTCCGGCGCTTGGTTTTCTTGTCATAGGTCGGAACAATCACCGCATGGATATGTGGCGTGGTTTCGTCGAGATGAGTGGAAATATGAACCGCGTCCTCGCCGAACTCCTTCTTGAGCCATTTGACGCTTTCACGAAGCCAAGGGTTCAGCCTGTCTTTGTCATATTCCCCGCCTTGATCCGCACGACCAGGGCGAAAATACTCCGGCGAAGCTGACAACAATACGCGCGTGATTGGCTTCTCATTGCGCTTGTCGATCTTCGCCCCAGTCTGATCCAAGTATTTCCTGACAGCCGCTTCCGGGCACTTGTCGAGGCCGATTGAGGCGTTGAGATGGGTTCTGGTTTCATCCGTGTGGGTTTGATCCCCAATTTCTCGGCGCTCATGCTGCGCATGCGCCTTGAGGGCGTTGAAGCCAATCCGCTCGATGTTCAAAACTGCTTTCATGCAAGGGAAATGGTTCCCGGAGAGCACTCACAAAAACAAAACCGGTTTTTTCATAGCTCACTATGGAAAAATAGGGCCCCGCCTTCGGCACCCCATTTTTCTGCTCGCTCTACGAGGTTTGAAAAGCCCTAAATCTAACTGGCCTCGATTTGGGGCAAGCAGGCTCTCAGGGCCGTCGTCAGTTCCGGGTTAGTGTTGTTCCGAAGGCAGCGAGCCACCCATCCTTCAAACCTGTCCTTCCGGCATCCCTTGAGATGGGTAGCTGCAAGCGCGAGCAACTGCTTGTTGTCGTAGAGGCGTAACAGTTTCGGCAAATCCTGCTCCGAAATCGCCTGGTAAATCTCATCAGTTCGGGTAGCTGCGATGCCCTCAATGTCCAGGGCTCCAGTGCGGGCAGCATATTCTCCTTGAAGCGCTTCGATTGTGCTTGCATTGGAAAGGTCGACTTTCTTCAACGCCCGATCAATCCGTCGCCGACAGTATCTGACAACAACTGCCTCGACCTTCTTCTCCGTATCCAAAGATCTGAAGATGGCCTCCGCAAGCTGAGAAAGCTTCTGGTCGAGCTCTTCTCCTGAAAAACCCTCTACACCGGCAATGGCGGCGCTGACATCTGGCAATAAAAGGAGGTTCTCGATTTCTGCCACAGGAAGCACAGCGATACCAAGATCCTGGAGATATTGCCGATCCTCATCTTCATAGTCATCGCCATCCACTACGCCGGAACAAGTGACCCGGGTTAGTTCAGCATTCTTGCGCATTGTAACCACAGAGTGGATCACCTCAGTGCAAGACGAGCGCGGAACCACTGTCCAATCTGGATAGCAGGCACGATAGATCGCCAGATCGAGGCTTTCCTGGGTGCCTTCTACAAAAAGCACCGGCTTGCGGCTCCCCAAAATGAGAGTTGTGAGTTCTTCATTGAAGCCTGTATTTTCGGGCACTGCTTCAATGTCCCAAGACGGAGCTGGAGAATAGTCCTTGATCACAAACTTCTGGGCGGCGCGAACTGCCGCGAATTCAAGATCATGGGTGATGAAAACAAACCCGCAGTCCGGTCTGGCTGCTTCGATTTCATCCCAAAGCTTCGACATAATTGACCTGTGCACGTGAAGCTCGGGTTCATCGACAATCAATACACTATCTTCGGCGGCAACAAGGGCTTGGCCAATCATGTAGAAAATTGCCCTCTCGCCGTCGCTCATTTCCGAAGCTTTGTATGTCTCATCGCTCTCAGGGAGTGACACAAGAATGTCATCTCCAGAAATATGAAGGACTCGGTGAGGAAGAAGTCGCTTCCATATATCATTCAACTTGTCGAATTTGGTGATCTTAAACTGGGAGTTTGTTGGTTCGGCCCCGGGCTTGTTTTGATGGTAGGCAAGCAATGACGTATTTGATTGATCTGCAAAAAGAGCCTGAATGAGATAATTGAAATCGTTCAGGAGAAAAGTTGCTTGCTTGTTTTGCCATCGATGGCCTGGTCGATAGTTCGCTCGGGATAGCGATGCCTCATCCGCGTGACCCACCCGAAGCGCAGCAAGCGCCTTTTTCTCACTGATCTTTGCCACACCCGGATCAAGGTTAAGAGCTCGGTGTGCGGAGATCCTATGTGACTTTGCGCCCAGGCTTTCTTCTATGTGAACGGTTAAACGGGTTTTCCCGCCGCCATTCGCGCCAACAAAAATTACCGTTTCACCGGCCTCGAATTGGAAAGCCACGCTCCCCGAAGGTGTTGGAACAGAAAACTGAAATGTCACGTTTGAAACCTCTTTTCGGATCTGGCGGCATTAAGCTGAGAGGTGACAATTATTCCCCCTACTGCTGCGCTCCCATCCACTACTTTTCAATCCCTTACGTCAGAAAGCGGGTCTGCTTGCCATACAACAAGCAGACCCTCCGCATGCCTATACTTCAGGCTTCAAGGCTCTTTCGTGCTGCGGTTTTCAGTGTCCCAGCCGAAGGAGAACCGAATGAACCTCTCGAAGATGATAGACCTGATTGCTGAAGTCGCCGCAAAGCAAGGGTCCCAAAAGGGAAACTCGAAAGAAGAAGCTCCAGATGCAGTGCTCCCTATCATATTGGAATCGCTTGGCGTTCCAAGAGCGCTTTTCACCTTAGGCGGGAATTTTTACTCTTGAAGGCCCCTCGCAAAGTTGAGCATGTTTAGCGAACATTGATCGGAGACATTTCATGCAACAGCCGCGCGTCGCACTCTACGCCCGTTATTCCACGGACATGCAAAATCCGAAGTCTGTTGATGATCAATTTCGGGAGTGCAGGCAATACGCGGAACGCCAGGGCTGGATTGTTGCAGGCACTTTCGCAGATCGCGGCATCTCAGGTGCAACCGGCGACCGGCCGGAGTATCGAAGACTGCTCTCATCCGTTCAGGATCGAAAGTTTGACATTGTCCTGGTCGAACACCTTGATCGCTTGGGACGGGATATCGAACAGGTCTCAGGATTTTACAAAGCCGCATCCCATGCAGACACAGAAATTTACCAAATCGGCCGCCGAATGGGCATCATGGACATCGGCATCCTCTCGACTTTTGCCACTTTGTTCCTTGAGGATCTTGGCAAGAAAACGCGTCGAGGTATTGCTGGCAAGGTAGCCGGAGGCAACAGCGGTGGTGGCCTGTCATATGGCTACCGCGTGGCCAAAAACGGCAACGGAGAAGTCATCAAGGGAAAATTGGAGGTCGTTGATGAACAAGCCGCAATCATCCGAAGGATATTCCGCGAATACGCTGATGGAATATCCCCTCAAAAGATTGCGGAGGGCCTCAACCATGACGGCATTCCCGCCCCAAGAGGGCGCGGTGACGGTTCGGGGCACTGGAAGCAAAACACGCTTAATGGCAACCGCGAACGCGCAACCGGAATCCTGAACAACGAACTGTATATTGGTCGCTACCTCTGGGGTCGGCTTCGCTATTCCAAACATCCTGAAACTGGCAAGCGCGTCTCTCGCCCGGTTCCCCGAGAAGATTGGCTGCTCGCGGAAATGCCAGACCTTCGTATCCTCGACCAAAACCTTTGGCTTGCGGTTAAGGAACGTCAGGACAGTCTCGCAAGGAAGCGTTCAAAGCGTAGCCCAACTGACACCAAAGGACTGTCTGCATCCCAGGAGCTTCGTCGGCGAAAGTATCTACTGTCTGGCCTCCTGCGGTGCGCACGGTGCGGCGGTAAGCTGACGGTCGCAGGCTCAGCAAAGACACGGCGCTATTATTGCGCCAATGCGAAAGAGAAAGGATCATCGGTCTGCGAAGGTATGCCAGGCCTGAAAGAAAACCATGCCGCAGAGACCATCCTAAGCAGCCTGCGGGAACACTTGATGCAGGATGAAGCGTTCCAAGAATTCAAAACGCGTTATCTCCATCACCTACAACACCAGGAGAAGGATAACGGGGAGGCTCTCCGTCTGCATGACCAAAAGACCAGGGAGCTTGAAAAGAAGATCTCCAACCTGATGGATGCCATTGAGAATGGCCAGCATTCGAGCGTGATTGTTGAGCGTCTGAATTCATATGATGAGGAACTCAAAATGCTGCAAAGGACGCGGGCTCGGCTGGTTCCAAAACCCATAGAACTCCCCGATGACATGCCGTCTCTGTATCGAGGATACATCGACAATCTTGTCGCGACCCTGACCGATGAAGGTGTGGCTGGCCGAGCGAGCGACGAGCTGCACGAGCTGCTGGACCGCGTTGTCGTCTCATATGATCAAGAAACCAAGAACCATGTCCTGGATATGCAGGGCAATCTGATCGCCATGCTCAATAAAGCAAAACCCGCCGATGAGGCGGGCCTTGATTCCGACGACTGTTCGCTAAAGTTGGTTGCGGGAGTAGGATTTGAACCTACGACCTTCAGGTTATGAGCCTGACGAGCTACCGGGCTGCTCCATCCCGCGTCAGTGTCAGATTTGTATCATCGTGTTAGAGAGAAGTGTTGGGCTTTTACTAGGTTTGGCGGTGACCTACTCTCCCGGGGCTTAAGCCCAAGTACCATTGGCGCGGCAGTGCTTAACTTCCGGGTTCGGGATGGGACCGGGTGTTTCACTTGCGCTATGACCACCAAACCGAGGAAAAGCCCATGTCGACTTTCTTGCAAAGCAAGAAAGCGACAGGTGGCAGGCAGCGTCTTTTGCTTGCAAAAGGCGCGTTGCCACTCGGTTGTTATGTCAATCAACACCGCAGCGTGTTGCTGCGAAGTTATCCATGTTCAAGGTGTATGTTTTTGATTTGTCTTTCCATTACTGGATCAAATCAAGCCTATCGGGCGATTAGTACCGGTCAACTGAACGCATTACTGCGCTTACATCTCCGGCCTATTGACGTGGTGGTCTTCCACGGCCCTCAGGGAGACCTTGTTTTGAGGGGGGCTTCCCGCTTAGATGCCTTCAGCGGTTATCCTGTCCGATCATAGCTACCCAGCACTGCCGTTGGCACGACAACTGGTCCACCAGTGGATCGTTCACCCCGGTCCTCTCGTACTAGGGGCAACTCCTCTCAAGTCTCCTACACCCACGGCAGATAGGGACCGAACTGTCTCACGACGTTCTAAACCCAGCTCACGTACCTCTTTAAACGGCGAACAGCCGTACCCTTGGGACCTGCTCCAGCCCCAGGATGAGATGAGCCGACATCGAGGTGCCAAACACTGCCGTCGATATGGACTCTTGGGCAGTATCAGCCTGTTATCCCCGGCGTACCTTTTATCCGTTGAGCGATGGCCCTTCCACTCGGGACCACCGGATCACTATGGCCGTCTTTCGACTCTGCTCGACTTGTCAGTCTCGCAGTCAGGCTGGCTTCTGCCATTGCACTCAACGAGCGATTTCCGACCGCTCTGAGCCAACCTTCGCGCGCCTCCGTTACGCTTTAGGAGGCGACCGCCCCAGTCAAACTACCCGCCACGCAGGGTCCCGGATCCGGATAACGGACCGCGGTTAGACATCAAGAGTGCGAAGGGTGGTATCTCAAGGGAGGCTCCACAGGGACTTGCGTTCCTGCTTCAAAGCCTACCACCTATCCTGCACATCACAATCCTGATGCCAGTGCGAAGCTGTAGTAAAGGTGCACGGGGTCTTTCCGTCTAACCGCGGGAAGCCTGCATCTTGACAGGCAATTCAATTTCGCTGAGTCGATGTTGGAGACAGCGGGGAAGTCGTTACGCCATTCGTGCAGGTCGGAACTTACCCGACAAGGAATTTCGCTACCTTAGGACCGTTATAGTTACGGCCGCCGTTTACCTGGGCTTCAATTCAAGGCTCTCACCTCTCCTTTTAACCTTCAGGCACCGGGCAGGCGTCAGACCCTATACGTCGTCTTGCGACTTCGCAGAGCCCTGTGTTTTTAATAAACAGTCGCCACCCCCTGGTTTGTGCCCCCAGCCCCTAGTTGCCTAGGAACCGGGCCTCCTTCTCGCGAACTTACGGAGGTATTTTGCCGAGTTCCTTCAACATCGTTCTCTCAAGCGCCTTGGTATGCTCTACCAGTCCACCTGTGTCGGTTTAGGGTACGGTCTGATGGAGGGCTATTTCCAGGAACTGCTCAGCAGCCCAACCAATCCGATAAGGCTGAACTACATCCGCAATCCGTCACATCCTCCTGGCCTAGGAATATTAACCTAGTTCCCATCGCCTACGCCTTTCGGCCTCGGCTTAGGGGCCGGCTTACCCTGCTCAGATTAGCTTTAAGCAGGAACCCTTGGACTTTCGGCGAGAGTGTCTCTCACACTCTTTGTCGCTACTCATGTCATCATTCTCACTAGTGATCTCTCCACCGGATCGCTCACGCGCCGGCTTCATCGAAAGCCTCTCTCCTCCAATACGCCCGAAGACGTGAAGGAGGAATGAGACTATGTCACACTACGCTCTGCTACCATGCCTTACGGCATCCTAAGCTTCGGCTCATGGCTTGAGCCCCGTTACATCTTCGCCGCAGGACAACTTATTTAGACCAGTGAGCTGTTACGCTATCTTTAAAGGATGGCTGCTTCTAAGCCAACCTCCTGGTTGTTTTGGTCGTCCCACCTGCTTTCCCACTTAGCCATGAATTGGGGGCCTTAGCTGTAGGTCAGGGTTGTTTCCCTCTCCACTACGGACGTTAGCATCCGCAGTGTGTCTGCCATCTAGTACTCCCGGGTATTCGGAGTTTGGTTAGGATCAGTAAGCCTGTGGGGCCCCATTACCCATCCAGTGCTCTACCCCCCGGGGTATTCGGATGACGCTCTACCTAAATAGATTTCGCAGAGAACCAGCTATCTCCGAGTTTGATTGGCCTTTCACCCCTAGGCACAGCTCATCCCGATCCTTTTCAACGGATGTGGGTTCGGTCCTCCAGTAAGTGTTACCTTACCTTCAACCTGGCCATGCCTAGATCACTCGGTTTCGGGTCTGATCCCACGAACTCATACGCCCTATTAAGACTCGCTTTCGCTGCGCCTACACCTAACGGCTTAAGCTTGCTCGTGAGACCAAGTCGATGACCCATTATACAAAAGGTACGCCGTCACCCCGCAAGGGGGCTCCGACTGATTGTAGGCGTTCGGTTTCAGGTACTGTTTCACTCCCCTCGTCGGGGTGCTTTTCACCTTTCCCTCACGGTACTGGTTCACTATCGGTCAGCAAGGAGTACTTAGCCTTCGAAGGTGGTCCTCCGATCTTCAGACAGAATTTCACGTGTTCCGCCCTACTTAATACGTCCGTCAAAGCTTCCTATACGGGGCTGTCACCCGCTATGGCCACGCTTCCCAACGTGTTCTAGTCACTTATCCGGCTCGGCTGGTCCCCGTTCGCTCGCCGCTACTAGGGGAGTATCAATTGATTTCCTTTCCTCCGGGTACTTAGATGTTTCAGTTCCCCGGGTTTGCTCTTAAAACCCTATGTATTCAGGTCTTAAGTACCTGTTCATGCTCATTATTGATTAGCAAAACTAACAATAACAAACATTCAGGTGGGTTGCCCCATTCAGAAATCCATGGATCAAAGCTTATTCTCAGCTCCCCATGGCTTATCGCAGAGTATCACGTCTTTCATCGCCTCTTGCTGCCAAGGCATTCACCAAACGCCCTTCTCGCGCTTGATTTGATCCAGAAAAAGAAAGACATAAGATTTTGCGCTACCGCCTGTTCGGCTACTTGAGCGCGTGAACTCTTCCGGCCTGCGGCCTTCACAGTTCGACTATGTCGATCGTGATCATCCAGCTGGTAACTAAAGATGATCGTTCTTCTGAACCAAAAACATACATTTCCCGCCCCCGCCACTTGGACGAGGACAATT
>NZ_JBMIRT010000041.1:15000-296729 GCF_049195285.1 Ruegeria sp. MALMAid1280
CCCACCGTCTCTCCGATGCGTCTCAACCGTCTCTCCGGCCCGTCTCCATCGTCTCTCCGATGCGTCAGCGCCGCCTCAGCAGCGCCGGTGAAGGGGGTTCTAAGTATAACCAGCACTAGCCGCAAGTGGAAAATCACGTCCCACGCAATTTTTTTGCATTTTCTTTATTTTATTAACTTTTTCAAATGCTTAATCACCACGCCGGCAGGACAACTCCCTCCAAATCACCCAAAAGCCGGAGATACAACACAGAGCCCCTACCCGGGCACGTCGGCACCCACCCTATATATAGTGAGTCCGTCCGCCGCACCCACAAGGCCAGCCCGACTCGGTCGCCAGAAACCGATTCAGTTTTCGGTCGACTTTGCCGAACCGACTCGCATTTTGGATGTGGAAAGAGACCCCGGCCAGTGCCCGGGGCTTGCGCATTAGCTCCGGATAATATCACTTCGCTGCATAGAAACGTCCGAACGCATTGAGATATGATACCCAAGCAGGCTGCCTCTTTCCCGCGCATACGAACCGTTGGCCTGGACGGTCTTTTGGTTTCGTTTGCCGATACGATGGCGGAACCCTCCAATCGCGCCGCCCTCGCGTTCCGCAATGCTATCGATTCTCGGAACTGGGAGGGTGTGGAGGAGACTTCGGCCTCTCTTGCTTCGGCCTATGTCCGGTTTGATCCACTTCGCCTGCCACACTCAGAGATCCAGGTGCGGCTTGAGCAGATGATGAAGGAGCAGGACTGGTATCAGGCATCGCTGCCCGCCGGGCGTCGTCTGTGGAATGTGCCGACCGTCTATGGTGGCCAGCTTGCGCCGCAATTGGATGAGGCCGCCGCCGCCGCGGGGCTATCGCCCAACGAAGCCGTCAATCGCCTGAGTAATACCCGTGTTCGTGTCCTGACCATCGGCTTTGCACCCGGTCAGCCCTATCTCGGCCCACTGGGGCCCGAGTTTAACATTCCGCGCCTCAAGGAACTGACCCCGATGGTGCCTGAAGGGGCGCTGGTCTTGGCGATCTCTCAATTCGTGCTGTTTTCGGGGCCGACCCCTACCGGCTGGCGACATGTGGGCCAGACCGCGTTTCGGTGTTTCCGTCCCGAAGCCAAGCAGAGCTTTGCCCTGCGCCCCGGGGATGAGATGCAATTCCTTCCGGTCAGCCGGGACGCGTTGGAAGCGATCCGCGCGGCCAAGGACGGCACAGGCGGGGCGACTTGCACGGAGATCCCCGCATGAGCTTGCTGGTGCATCAAATCGGACCGGCCTGCACGGTGCAGGATCAGGGGCGCACGGGATATCTGGATCAAGGCCTGTCGCGGTCCGGCGCGGCGGATCAGCTGGCCCTGCATGAAGGTGCGGCACTGTTGGGACAAGGCCCGGATTGCGCCGCCTTGGAAATGGCGGGCATGGGCGGCATGTTCGAGGCCACTCAGCCGGTCAGCATCGCCCTGACCGGCGCGCCGATGCAGGCGAATATCGATGGCAGCCCGGTTGTCTGGAATGCGTCTCATACTCTGGAGGCCGGGCAGAGGCTGACCGTCGGTGCGGTGATGCAGGGGACCTATGGTTATCTGCATGCCAAAGGCGGTATCGATGCGCCACTTTTTCTGGGGTCACGCGCGACCCACCTGACCGCAAAGGTCGGGCGCGCGGTTCAGGCGGGTGATATGCTTCCGACCCGTCCACACGCGGACAATGTCAACATGAAGCTGCAACCCGATGAACGGTTCGCCGGAGGCACCCTGCGCGTGGTCGCCAGCTTTCAGACCCCCTTGTTCGATCAGGACACGCTGGATCGATTTACCCGGACCGTGTTCCGGCGCGGGGCGCGGGCGAACCGGATGGGAATGCAGTTGGACAGCGACGGCGTAGGGTTCGCCGCCAAAGGTCAGTTGAACATCCTGTCCGAGGTTATCACCCCCGGCGACATCCAGATGACCGGCACCGGCAATCCCTTTATCCTTCTGCCCGAATGCCAGACCACCGGAGGCTACCCTCGCATCGCCACCGTCCTGCCCTGTGACCTGCCCCGCGCGGCGCAGACTCCGGCGGGCGGTCAGATACGGTTCAAATTCGTGACCATGGACGAGGCCGTCGCCCTGCACGCGGCCTATCTGGCCGAACTGGCGCGGCTGCGGGCACGGGTCGAACCTCTGGTGCGTGACCCGCATGAAATCCCGGACCTGTTGTCCTACCAATTGATCGGCGGAATGATCTCTGCCACCGAGTAAGGAGTGTTGCCGATGCCCAGCGTCGATCTGAATGCCGATATGGGGGAAAGTTTTGGCCCATGGAAGATGGGTGATGATGAGAGCCTGCTGAAGATCATCACCTCGGCCAACATCGCCTGCGGTTTTCACGCAGGCGACCCGGACGTGATGGCACAGACGATGACACTGGCGGCCGAAAACGGGGTGGGCATCGGCGCGCATCCCGGTTTTCCCGACCTGCAAGGGTTTGGTCGGCGCAATATGAAGGTGCCGCATGACAGCTTGCGCAATCTGGTGCGCTTTCAGCTCGGCGCGGCGATGGGGATGGCCAAGGCGGTCGGCACCGAAGTCCGACACCTGAAACTGCACGGCGCACTGGCAAACATGAGCTCGGCCGATATCGGCATGGCGCGGGCCTGCTATCAGGGCGCGCTGGATGTGGACCCGGATATCATCGTCATGGTTCTGGCCGTCACCAAACAGGAAGAGGCCGCACGCGAGCTGGGCTGCAAATGGGTCGGAGAGATATTTGCTGACCGCGCCTATAATGATGACGGCACGCTGGTGGATCGCAGCCTGCCCGGCGCGGTGATCCACGACCCTGACCTGGCCGGGCCCCGCATCCTGAACATGGTCCGCGAGGGCGCGATCATTACCGAATCCGGTAAGCGATTGGACACCTCGATCGACACGATCTGCCTGCACGGCGATGGCCCGACAGCGGTGCAAATCGCCCGGTCGGTGCGCAAGAACCTGATCGACGGCGGCGTCGAGGTGGCAAAATTCACCCGATAGCCATGCGGATGTAAGACCGGCACCTCATCTTCTTACTGTTGCCCGCTTGGTTTTCTGCCCCTAGCATGCCTGCAAGTGCATGTTCTGATTATTGGAAATCCAGGCAAGGCCACGCCCGACTGCCGCCGGGTATGCGCAAGGAGGTGTCTTAATGTCTTTCGATTTGATGTCTTACCAACCCCGCGGGGACAAGAAGAACTCGGACTTTTTCAACGAGTACCTGCCGATGATCTACGAACGGCGCACCAGTTCGGGCGTGGCCGATCAGGTCGGGCCGATGCGGGCGATCGTCATTCAGGTGGAAACCACGGCGCTGTTCGATACGCTGATCGAGCTTTATGTGATGACCCCGTATCGCCACTCGGCCACTTACATGGGGCAGACCCACAAGTTTTCGGTCCTGCATTCGCATTCCGATTACCCGACCATGATCGTCATGGCCCCGCTGAACCCCGACTTTGAGGACTTCATCCCGCGCATCAACAGGATGTACCCGCTGGCGCGCAACACGCCGCAGACCCGCTATGTCGGAGAGATTTACGGGGCGACCGATCTGAAGACCCTGACCAAGACACTCGAAGCCCTGAACATCCGCTTTGAATATAGCGGCGATACCGAGAACCCGTTCTACACGCAGGATGGGTTCCGCTTTACCACCCCTTCCGATTTCACCTGCAACCGGGTTGGATATTCAACGCTGGATTTCAACGACACCGACAGCCTTGGGTTGGGTGATCGCGTGCTTCTGAGCGATGCGGAACAGGCGCAGCTGGATCGGGCCGCGGCATTTGGATCGGACAGCAATATCTCGCCCCTGATGCTGGGCATTGACCACCTTGCCACCCGCATTCTGGCAGGTGAGCGTGAGGACGCGATCCTCGAGTTCCTGACCATGGTGCCTTATTATTTCTGGGGGGCGTACAACATTTTCGACATGAATTCATCGACCAATGTGAACCGGAATGCCAATGTCGATGACGACAAGAAGTCACCAGCCAAGGTCTTCACCGCCAACAATACCCCATCCTTCGTCAATTCCTTCGAGCAGTTGCCGATGCCGACCGAGGATTTCGTCCGCAATTTCGGCCGTCGTCTGCATCACATGGCGGTTGAGATTCAGGATGGCGATCACAATGCCGGGGAAAAGAATGTCGATTTCGTGGTCAATACGCTCAAGGACAAGGGCGTGCCCTTCCTGGCGCATGTGGTGGGGGAATGCAAAGACGACCCGAACCTGAAACAGATCTTCTCGAAACACTCGAAAAACACGCTGCTGATCACCGAGTATATCGAACGCTGCCACCACTATGACGGCTTCTTCACCAAGGATAATGTGGCCGCCCTGACCGCCGCTGCGGGGCAGGATGAACAGTACCAGCACGGGCATGTGTTCGACTGAGGCGCTCCGACAAAAAAAGGCTGCGAGTTTCCTCGCAGCCCAGACCCATTCAGGAGAGAATATGTCGGATCTTATGACGGTCCGATCATGAAACATGTGACATTGCGGGCCTGAAGCCTGCGACAGGCCAGATCAGCCTGTTCGCGGGTCATGCCCTGAAACGTCGCCTCGAACCCGCGCGAGCTTTGGTTCACCTTGCGCAGGGTTCCTTCCAGAGTGGTCATTTCCGACAGGGCGGTTTTCAGCAAAACCTTCTCGGCCTCGTATCGGGTGGTATAGCGGCCCACATTGACGCCCCACAAATGCCCGCCGGATGTGGACAGCCGGGTAACAATTTCCTGTTCGGGCTCGGGCTGCACGTTCGGATCGGTCGATGCCAGAACCAGGTTTTCCGGACGTGCGGCTGGCCGCGTTGTGTCGTCGGTTGCAGTCTGGATATCCGCAGCCGCGATGGCCGCCGCGATCCCGTCCTGAATGCGCGTGCCGTTCTCGGCGGCGGTGGCGGCAACGGTGCCGGCCACCTGTACGGCGGCGCCCGGTCCGGGACGCAGCACCGGCCGCAGGCTGGTTTTCGGCGCGCCGGTCGCGGCCGCAACCGTCGCACCCAGCCCAACATTCCCGGCATAGGCCGGACGGGCGGGTTTGCGGATCGGTGCCCGCGATGGTGCCCGGCGGAAGCCCATGTCCAGCAGCTCGGCCACTTTGGCGTTGCGCGATGCACCGGATTTGCCGCCAAACACGGTGGCGATGATCCGTTCATCCTTGCGCTTGGCCGAAGCCACAAGGTTGAAACCCGCAGCGCGGGTGTAGCCGGTCTTGATCCCATCCGCACCTCTATAGGCGGCCAACAAACGGCGGTTTGTATTCGGAACCGTCTTGATCCCGGCATGGGTCGATTGCCGCGAGAACAGGTTGTAGTACTGCGGGTAATCATACAGCAGGTGACGGCCCAGCGTGGTCATGTCCCGCGCAGTGGACAAGTGACCCGATTCGGTCAGGCCATGCGCGTTCTTGAAGGTCGTGCGGCTCATGCCCATCGCCTTGGCGGTGCGGGTCATACGGCGGGCAAAGGCGGCCTCGGACCCGCTGATGGCGATACCGATGGCTGTGGCGGCGTCATTGGCCGACTTCACCGCAGCAGCGCGGATCAGATAGCGGAACGCGATCTTCTGCCCCGTGCGCAGACCCAGTTTTGAGGGCGGCTCGGACGAGGCTTTCTTGGTGATACGAACCTGCGTATCCAGGTCAATCTCACCGTTTCGCACCGCCTCGAACGCGATGTAGAGCGTCATCATCTTGGTCAGAGAAGCCGGATGCAGCCGTGTGTCGGCGTTGCGCGAGTGCAGCACCTCTCCGGTCCGTGCATCAATCACCATTGCCGCATAGGGCGCGGCCACCCCTTGCAACGGCGCAAAGGAGAGCAGCCACAAGAATGCTATAAGGAATAAGCCCATTCGGGCCGGAACTGTCCGCCGAACCTGCACGATCTTTGCCTCTGTCTACCTCGGGCCGCCGGGTTTTCCCGGTCAGCTTGAAATTATTTTATTGCTTTAGAGGCTAGCACAGAGACCCAATGAAATAAACCAAAAGCTCGTCAAATCGCTATTTGGTTACGCTTTGGAAGGCATACAACATATGGCCGAACACGCGCCCTGCCCCACCACATCCATGAATATGACCAGAAAATGCCGCCGCACCGCACCGAATTTTGGGAACTGAGGCCATTCGGCAACATCAGCCGAGCTGCTGAACAAGGTCCGAGAGCTGACCCAAGTCCTGCAATTCACGGTATCGTGGGTTTTCCGACGGCGTTTCAGCCTGTTCGACCTCCCAGACCAGCCCATGCGGCACATACACGCCCCAGCACCCGGCCTGAATCGGCGCCACCACATCGGACCGCATCGAATTGCCGACCATCATCGCCGAGGCAGGTCCGCCCTCATACTGGTCGAAAATATGCCGGTATGTCTGCGGCGTCTTCTCGGATACGATTTCGACCCCGTCGAACAGCTCACCCAACCCCGACTGCGCAAGTTTGCGTTCCTGATCGATCAGATCGCCCTTGGTGATCAGCACCACCTGATGAGTCTCCGTCACGCCCTCGATCGCCTCGCGCGCATGGGGCAGCAGTTCTATCGGGTGGGCCAACATCTCTTGCCCGGCCTCAATGAGCTGGCGGATGACCGAGGCCGGAACCCGGTCATTGGTGACCTCGATCGCGGTTTCGATCATCGACAGGGTAAAGCCTTTGATTCCGTACCCGTAGTGACGGATGTTGCGCTTTTCGGCCGCCAGCAGGCGCTCCAACAGATGGTCCTTCTCGGCATGATCTGCCAACAAATCGGTGAAATGCACCTGTGTCAGCTGAAAAAAACGCTCGTTGTGCCACAAAGTATCATCCGCATCAAAGCCGATTGTGGTAAGGTTTTGACCCATGTTGAATACGTCCTGCTGGCTCTTTTCTCTGGCCGGTACGACGTTATATAAGCGCACAGATAAACCGAAGCCTGAATCGGACAGTAGAACGCGATGCTTGAACACCAATGGATCATGTCTGACAAACCGGAGGACGACGATGATGCGGATTCGTCTGTCCTGGTGCAGACGCGCCCCAAGACCAAGCGCCCACCGCTGTACAAGGTTCTGCTGCTGAATGACGACTACACCCCGATGGAGTTCGTCGTGCATGTGCTGGAGCGTTTCTTCAGCATGACCCACGCACAGGCGTTCGAGATCATGCTGACCGTCCACAAGAAAGGCGTCGCGGTCGTGGGCGTGTTCAGTCATGAGATCGCCGAAACCAAAGTGGGGCAGGTCATGGATTTTGCCCGCCGGCATCAGCATCCCCTGCAATGCACCATGGAGCGGGAAGAGTAAGCCCGCGCTGCTCTTTCGATATCGCTCATGTCCCCTCGTCTTGATCTTGCCCTGCAAAGCGGCCTTTCGCTGTCGCAACCGTTGACGGTGTTTGGGCCGACCACAGCCAGTGACCTGTCGGCCTTGCCGCGCGAAACGCAGGTGGTGCAGCCGTTCAAACCGTTTCACGATCACTTCGCCAATCAGGGGTTCGCGGTCGTGGCAGAGGCGGACACGCCCTGTCAGGACGCCATCGTGTTCCTGCCCCGCGCCAAGGCGCTGGCCCGTTCAATGGTTCATCAGGCCTGCGCTCGCGCCAGCGGAGTTGTTGTGGTGGACGGAGCCAAGACCGATGGCGTTGACAGCCTGCTGAAAGACATCCGCAAGCGCGTTTCGGTCGAGGGGCCGATTTCCAAGGCGCATGGCAAGATCTTCTGGTTTCAGTCGGATACGCGGGCCTTTGCGGACTGGGCCGCGCCCGAGCATCAGACCGCAGACGGCTTTCAGACCGCGCCAGGAGTGTTCTCGGCAGATGGCATTGATCCGGCTTCGGCGCTGTTGCTGGCGGCGCTGCCCGACAAGCTGGGCGCCCGAGTCGCAGACCTTGGCGCGGGTTGGGGGTTCCTGTCCGCCGGGCTGCTGCAGGCTGCGGGCCTGAAGGCCCTGCATCTGGTCGAGGCCGACCACACCGCCCTGACCTGTGCCCGCACCAATGTGGCCGACCCGCGCGCTCAGTATCACTGGGCCGATGCGGTGACCTGGCGTGCGTCTGAGCCCATCGACACGGTGGTAATGAATCCGCCCTTCCACACCGGCCGCAGCGCCGAACCCGAGCTTGGGCAAGGCTTCATCCGGGCGGCTGCCAAGAACCTGACCCGCAACGGTTCTCTGTGGATGGTAGCGAACCGTCACCTGCCTTATGAGGCCGTTCTGACCGACGCTTTTGCCCATGTTGAGGAAGTGACCGGCGACAATCGGTTCAAGGTCTTTCACGCCTCTCGCCCTCGGCGGTGATCCCGGCTAACCTGCGCCGCAACTCAGGAGAATACGCATGTCCTTTTCCATAGCTGGCAAAACCACAATCGTGACCGGCGGGGCCAATGGTGTCGGGCTGGCCATCGGGCGCCACTTTGCCGATGCAGGCGCCAATGTGATGTTTGCCGATATGGACGAAAAGCGGCTGACCGAAGAACTGGGCGAGCAGGCCGATGACAGCAACATCCGGTTTTTCGCCGGTGACCTGCGCGAAAAGCTGACCATCGCCAATCTGCTGTCAGCGACCATCGACGCGTTCGATCAGGTGGATATCCTGATCAACGGCGCACGGCAGGTGATCCCCTCCGATCCGCTGGATACCGAAGATGACTCGGTGCGCACCCTGCTGAACCAGAACCTGATGCCCGCCCTGCGGCTGAGCCAACTGGTCGCCAAACGGATGATCAAACAGGCCGGTGAAGAAAACGAAAACCCGGCCGGGTCGATCATCAATTTGTCCTCGATTGCAGCCCGGCGCACGCACCCTGACCTGATGGCCTATTCCGTATCAACCGCCGCGTTGGATCAGATGACCCGCTCGCTGGCGGTGGCGCTGGCCCCGAACCGTATCCGGGTAAACTCGATCGCACTGGGGTCAGTGATGAGCGCCTCGCTGCAATCCACTCTGAAAGAGAACCGCGACTTCCGCGACGATATCGAAAAGCACACCCCACTGGCCCGGATCGCAGCACCCACCGAACTGACCGAGACGGCGCAGTATCTGGCCTCGGACGCTGCCGGGTTCATCACCGGACAAATCCTGACCATTGACGGCGGCCGCACCCTGCTGGATCCCGTCGCAGCCCCGGCCCACTGATCCCCATGTTCGATACCGAAAAAACCACCGCCTCTGCCTGGTTCCGCCAACTGCGTGATGAAATCGTCACCGCGTTCGAAGCCCTGGAAGTCAGCCACGACACCGGGCCGTTTTCGGATGCCCCTGCTGGTCGGTTCGAAGTCAAGGAAACCACGCGCCAGTCCGAAGACGGCTCGGACGCGGGCGGCGGGTTGATGTCGGTGATGCGTGGTGGCCGCGTGTTCGAAAAGGTCGGCGTCAATATCTCGACCGTTTACGGCACGCTTGGCGCCCGCGCGCAGCAGGCGATGGCCGCCCGCAAAGGTATTCCCGGCATGGCCGATGATCCGCGGTTCTGGGCCTCGGGCATTTCCCTGGTCGCGCATATGCAGAACCCGCATGTTCCGGCGGTGCATATGAACACCCGCATGTTCTGGACGCCGCACGCGTGGTGGTTCGGCGGTGGGTCGGACCTGAACCCCTGTATCGAGTATGATGACGACACCGCCCATTTCCACGCCACGCAAAAGGCGCATCTGGACCCGCACGGGCCGGGGCATTATCCGCGCCTCAAGAAGTGGGCCGACGAGTATTTCTTTATCCCGCACCGCAAACGCGCCCGTGGGGTCGGCGGCATTTTCATGGATGATTACTGTACCGGCGACTGGACCGCGGATTTTGCGCTGACGCAGGATATCGGTCGGGCCTTCCTGCCCGCTTTCCTGCCCTTGGTCGAAAAACGCCGCGTTCAGGCTTTTGACGACAACGACAAGAACGCCCAGCTGGTGCATCGCGGCCTGTATGCCGAATACAATCTGGTTTACGACCGGGGCACCAAGTTCGGGTTGGAAACCGGCCACGACCCGGATGCGGTGCTGATGAGCCTGCCGCCAATGGCAAAGTGGGTCTGACGCGCGCTCAGAAATCAAAATCCATGAAGTTGTCGTAGCAGTAGTTCTGGGCCTGAACCGCTGACATGTTCGCTCCGACCCGTTTGACCGTTACGGAGTATCCCGGCTTGGTGTCGGCACCCGGAGGTGGTGTCAGGGAAAACTGCACTGTCCGCACACCTGGTTCGTAGGCTTTGAAGATATAGATGCGCTGAGAGTTGGGTACTCCCAAAGTCCGAACGGCGAAATCCCCGATCCCGCACCAGTATGTAACCGGCGCTGACGACCCGATGGCTTTCACCGAATAGACGCCGTTCTGCACCGGCGTGATTTCCGTTCGAAACTGGGGTCTGACCTGCAGACCAAACCCAACAGCCTGTGCAATGCCCGGCAACAGAACCAACGCTCCTACGCCAAATAACTTGAAAAATTGCATGGTTATTATCCTCAAACGCAATCGCTTTTCGCCTAAGATGATAGTCGACGCGGGGGATGAGTAAAGTCGGAGCACTCTGCCCCCTTGTTTTGGGCTCAGCGGGTGCTCAGCCGACCGCCAACGTCCTGCGGTGCCAGGGCAACCGTCTTGATCACCGCATAACAGGGCTTGCCCGGCTCCAGCCCCAGCGCCTCGACCGAGCGGCGGGTGACGCGGGCCAGCACCGGCCCAGCCGGGGTACGGACCGAGACGATCGCCCCCGGCCCGTCGCCCGCACGGATCGTATCGACCGCGCCTTCCAACATGTTCAGGGCCGAAAGCCCCTCGGGCCGTTTGTTGGACAGGATAACCTCTTGCGCAGGAATGCGGATGCGCAGCTCTTCCCCCACCTGATGCGGGATGCGTGGCAGGAACAGGCGCGCGCCGCCGGCATCCAGTTCGGTCAGCCCATCGGCGTGATGGTCCCGGACACGCACATTCAGCACCGCCCCCACGGCGCGAACCCCTGCCGGGGCGATCGACGGATCGGCCATCACCTCGGACGCCGGGCCGTGCCGCACCGCCTTGCCGTCCTGAAGCGCGACCACCGAGGTCGCCAGCCGCGCGACCTCTGCCGCGGAATGGGTGACGTAGAGAATCGGCACCGAGACCTCATCCCGCAGCCGTTCGAAATAGGGCAGGATCTCAGCCTTGCGCGCGTCGTCCAGCGCGGCCAAGGGTTCATCGGCCAGAATCAGGCGCGGGCTGGCCAGCAGGGCGCGGCCAATGGCGACGCGCTGCTTTTCCCCGCCCGACAGACCCGCGGGGCGGCGCTCCAGAAGATGGCCGATGCCCAACATCTCGATCACCTTGTCCGGCTCCTCGCGCCGCGCGCGTTTCGGCGCGAACCAGCGGCCATAGGACAGGTTCTGCAGCACGGTCAGATGCGGGAATAGGCGGCCTTCCTGAAAGATATAACCCAAGCGCCTGCGATGCGGTGGCAGCCAGTGGTTCTGCTCGATATCGAACAGCTCCCACCCGTCGACGGCCACACGCCCGGCCTGGGGACGCAGCAACCCGGCCACGGCGTTGACCACGGTGGTCTTGCCCGACCCGGACCGCCCGAACAGAACCGTCACCCCCGAGGGCGCGTCAAAGCTGAGGTCCAGCGTGAGGTCGGGCAGATCGTGTTGCAGGCGGACGGACAGGCTCATGACCCGGACACCCTGGCTGCGGCGCGGCGGCCAACATATTCCGACAGCAACAGTGCCCCCATCGCGATGATGATCGAGACCACCACCAGCCGCGTCGCCGCGCTTTCGCCCCCCGGCACCTGCAGGAAAGCATAGACCGCCGAGGGCAGGGTCTGGGTCTGGCCGGGAATGTTCGAAACAAAGGTGATCGTGGCCCCGAACTCTCCCATCGCTTTGGCAAAGGCGAGGATGGCACCGGCGATCACTCCGGGCAGAATCATCGGCAGAGTGACGGTGGCAAAGACAAAGGGGCGCGACGCGCCCAGTGTTGCCCCGGCCTGCTCCAGCTTGGGGTCTACCGCCTCGATCGACAGGCGGATGGCGCGCACCATCAGCGGAAAGGCCATGATCCCCGCCGCCAGCGCCGCGCCGGTCCAGCGAAAGGCCACGACAATGCCGAACTCGGCCAGCACCTTGCCCAGCGGGCCCTGGATTCCGAAGGTCAGCAGCAGCAGGTACCCGGTCACCACCGGCGGCAGGATCAGCGGCAGATGCACCAGCCCGTTCAACAGCTGTCGACCGGGAAAGCGCCAGCGGGCCAGCGCGTAGGCCACGAAAATGCCAAACGGCAAGGTCACCAGCGTCGCCCAGAAGGACACGCGCAACGACAGTCTGAGCGCCTCAAGCTCTGCCGGTCCCAGCCATCCCATTTGTCAGCGCCCCGGTAGGGCAAAGCCCTGTTCTGTAAAAACTTCGCGGGCCGCATCCGATTGCAGGTGATCCAGAAACGCCCGTGCTTCAGTTCTGCCGGACGCGGTCACCGCTGCGGGGTAGATGATCGGCGGATGCAGATCGGGCGGGAACGAGGCCACAACCTGAACCCGGTTTTCGACCCGCGCATCCGACTGGTAGACGATCCCCAGCGGCGCGGCCCCTGCCGCAACCAGCGCAAGCGCCGCGCGGACATTGTCGGTTTGCGCGATCCGTGTCTGCACATCCTCCCACAGCCCCAGGTTCTGCAGCGCCGCCTTGCCGTAAATCCCCGCCGGCACCGCATCGACCAGCGCCATTGCCAGATGCCCGCTGCCCAGCCTTGCGGGCAGATCTATATCCGGCTGCATATGGCCAATCTGATCCTGACCCGCATTCCCGATCAGAACCAACCCGTTGCCCAGCAAATCCACCCGCGAGCCGGCATCGATCAGTTCCTGATCCTGCAGAACATCCATCCAATCCACATTCGCCGAAATGAAAAGATCCGCAGGGGCTCCAAGTTGAATTTGCCGCGCCAAAACGGATGAAGCCGCATAAGACACCGTCACGTCATGTCCGGTCTGCTGTTCGAAATCCGGTGCGATCTCGTCCAGAGCGTTTTTCAGGCTGGCGGCGGCGAAAACCAAAACCTCTCCCGCTCCGGCCCGGATCGGAGCCAGCGTCAAAGTGCCCAACACCAAGGCCGCGATTGCACATCGGCGGGCAAGGGACAGGATCATGTGGTCTCCCGTCTGGAAGGTTACAGTCCCTTCGGGGATATCTGAGGGCGCATAGGACACGCAAGCGCCTTTCCCGTGGCCGAGGGCGCAGCCTGCGGAAAAGGAACGCAATTTACGAAGGGCAGGATCAACGAATACCGCCTGCGCGGCGTTGCATCAAAGAAATTGTGCCAGACCCTCTTGCGCCCGCGCGCAGGCTTGGCTACATGCACCGTCACGGGTGATTAGCTCAGTTGGTAGAGCGCTTCGTTTACACCGAAGATGTCGGGAGTTCGAGTCTCTCATCACCCACCATTCCAACACATTGAATTAAAAGAAAAACTTGCAAACAAGTGCGTATGCTCGTTTCAAGGTTACAACTTTGGTTACAAAAGGCGTTCTCATTGCTGGCAGAGTTCGTCATCTCGTCAACCGTTCCGTGCGGTACGATGCACGTGGTGTAGTTTCGAAAGACCTGCGCGGAATCATCGGGAAAACCGAACCGCGTATCGCTCTGGGTGGTGACTACCGCGAAGCTCTCAAACTTTTTCAGGGCGCAGTTACGCAGATTCCGCATCAGATCGCGGTGGCAGAGCAAAAGGCGATCCCAATCCAGCTACCTAACACCCCTGCGCGCTATCCCTTGGCACAGGGTCAGATCGCACACAGCCACTATTGCCAGCGCATGGCCATTGACGATCAGCTTAGAAATGATCCACGCCACTCTGCTATTGGCATTGATGACCGGCTGGTTGATCGCCTACGCGCGCCATCGCCGGGAATGCCAATAATGCTGAGTTGGTTGAACTGGTCGGCGCACAGATCGAGCGTTTCCGGGCTGCTGGAAATCTGGATGCTGCATCGGGCAGCACCGAATGGCGGGCGATAGCCCGTGCAGGCCTGACCATCCTTGGACATGTAAGAGGCCGAGGGCAACTCAAGCCGGCACTCAGCCAGGCTCAACACAAACCACATGGAGAGCTAACGAATGGCCGTCGGTCGAAGCTACCGTTCGCTCAAAGTGCATTGTTGCGTTGCCGCCAGAGATCGATAGATGCATTGGCTGAATCATGGCAGTTCACCACTTGAAAAAACTATTCTTCGAACCTCAAGCATATGCTCTTTTGCGTTGCTACGCTTTGGCAACACAGAATAAGTCCGTTGGAAATATCCTCATCTTCAAGTGCGACCCGGTTCCGCATATGGACGGTGCCCTCGGTTATGTGGGCCATACAGGCGCCGCAAACTCCGGACTGGCAACTGAACGGCGGGTTAAGTCCTGTCGATCGGGCGGCTTCGAGTAGGGTTTGACCCGCAGCTACCGCGACTTCATGCCAGGCCCCATTCAACTGTATTCGGGCCGTTGCCGCGACCCCATATACACTCAGGTCGCTTTCGGTATCCCCGCCAAAGCTCTCCATGTGAATGCGATCATCGGGAACGTCCAGATTTTGCAGTGCTGCACGAATATCCGTGTTCATGCTGCCAGGGCCGCAGATCCAGTACTGGACGTCTTGTGCAACCGGAGGCGTTTCGCCAATTGCGGCCCCAATGGCGTCGGCATCCAACCGCCCCGTGCACCAGGGGCTGAACCAACTGAGCATGGCAGGGTGGGACAGAACATGGCGCAGAGTGAACCGCTGCGGGTGTTGCGCCAGTATCTGCTCCAACTCCTGTCGAAAAATGATGCTGTCGGCGTTTGTGTTGCCAAAGACCAGATGCGCCACGGAATGAGGCTCGTATTCCAGAACGGCGTTGATCATCGCGTACAATGGCGTGATGCCACTGCCGGCACCAAAGAAATAGTGGGTACGGCGTTTCAGGGCTCCGGGTTTTAAAGTGAACTGTCCGAACGGGGGCATGACCTCGACCGTATCCCCCGCCGACAGGGTGTCGCCGATATGGTTTGAGACGGTCCCGCCTTTCACGCGTTTGACGGTAATACGCAGCGCGGACTCTGGAGGGTTCGAAATCGTGTAGCTGCGCCGGTACTCCTCTCCGTCGATCAGAAACCTGACCGTCAGATGCTGCCCGGCTGTCCATTGAAACAGATCGGTCAGGGCCAGAGGTACGTCAAAGGTCACATTGGTGGCCGCGCCTCCGATTTCCGTGCGGATTTCGGATACGGTTAGTGGATGAAAGTTACGTTGCATCGGGATACCCATCGTCGGTAGTCGTAAGTCGTAGTCAAAGAACGGATCACTGTTCCACCCAGGTAGGTTCAAAGACAAACTCATCGGTCTGACGCATTTTGCCAGCATATCCCTGCCAATCATAATCGACTTGGGTCACTGCGGTGACGTGATGGACGCCATCCTCGGATCGTGCAGTAGTCTGAGGCGCGGACCGTGCGGTTTCCCTGTACCCTTCTAGCGCCTTGGCGAGTTCGGGATCTTCCGCATCGGTGACATCGGCGATCCAGTATGCGAAGATGTCATCCGCTTGCCCCATA
Organism: Ruegeria sp. MALMAid1280; assembly: GCF_049195285.1. Classification (NCBI taxonomy): domain Bacteria; kingdom Pseudomonadati; phylum Pseudomonadota; class Alphaproteobacteria; order Rhodobacterales; family Roseobacteraceae; genus Ruegeria; species Ruegeria sp. MALMAid1280. The sequence continues at coordinate 30,513 of NZ_JBMIRT010000041.1, forward strand.
CCAAATGTGAGGATGACCCGATGCGTGGCGTCTGGGTGCCAGTTGTCCCATGTGGCCAGCAGGCTTTGTTCGTCTTGGGCTTGCAGGATACGTGCGGCGATGTTCTCAGGCGCGTCTGCCTGCGCCGTCAGCATCAAAACCGAAGCAAGCGCAACACCGATCAGAGTGGCTTGTACTGGTTTCATGATCAGTCTCCGCATCGTTCAGTTGTCCTGCATGAACGCCAGCACTGCCTTTTGGTGCTGCGTGATCGGGCTTTCGCCAATCCCGGCAGGACCGATTTCAAGGTACGGGCTTTTCAAAGACTTCTGCTGCTGTTCGCAGGCATAGATATCCTCGGTCGTGAAATCTCCGGATGCCATTGGATCGTCTTCACCTACAGCATCATCCCCGTGATATTTTGCACCGCCGAAATTTTTCCAGAAGCCCCAGCTTTTCCACTGTTGTTTCTGAAACGCCCAGTCCGAGACATTCGCCAGTTTGGTGCGGTTCTCGATCCGCGTCAGATCCGGGGCAAGCGGGGTGATGATGAACAAGTTCCAGCTTTCCTCGCTGGCCCCGATGCCAATACCGGGAAACAACATCGGAACCCATGCCCCGACATGCGGTTCCGGGATCGTACGCGGCATCGGAATATTGGCTTCGTGGTTCTTTGCATATTCCGCCGACGGGGGTTCCCAAAAGTGATAGTGTGGCCCCTTCCACCCGTATTCGGCCTTGGCGTGGTCATACATATGTAGCGTGTTCGAATGCAGATGGCTCAGGTGGTAGACATCGATGTAATTCTCAACGACGATCTTCCAGTTAGCCCTGATCTCGTAGCTGTTACGTCCTTCTGTGTATTCGACAAGCTCTTCGGGCTTGTGAGGCCCGAGATATGGGTCAATTGCTCCGAACCATTCCGCCAAGGTTGGCGCGTCCGGGTCGGGATGTACGAACAACATGCCGCGCCAGACATCCACGCTGGCTGGCTTTAGGCCAAGGCAGGACTTATCAACGCCGTTGGGAAACTCGGACGCCTCATCGGGCACCGAGATCAGGTTGCCTTCCAGATCGTATGTCCAGTCGTGATAGGGGCAAGTCAGCGCTTTCTGCGTTTTTCCGACCGCCCGGATCAGTTGGGTGCCCCGGTGACGACAGATATTGTGAAAGGCGCGCAGGCGAAGATCGCGTCCCATCACGATGAACAGATTGTTCAGGCCCGCCTGAATGGAAAGATAGTGCCCCGGACCTTCGATATCCTCGACCAATCCCGCGAACCTCCAGGTGCGCGAAAAGATTCGGTCTTGTTCTCGGTCGAACCAGTCCTGCGAGGTATAAGCCTCGACCGGCAGATGGTGATACATTTTGGTCATCTCAAAACCTCAGGCAAGCAGATGGGCGTGTTGGGGGAACAGGCTGGCGGCGATCATCATCAGACCCATCGCCGCCCAGAGAGCGGCGATGGCCCAATACAAAACCGGGTCCTCTGCGCGGTTGATCTCGAAGACCAGAAAGGCCTGCCCGTTCAGAATTGTCGGGACGATCCACCAAACAAAGAGCAATCCCCAAAGCCAACAGAGACCCAGCGCAGTTGCGGCCAACAGGATGGGTAGGGCGATATAGTTTGCTGTTCTGGCGGTACTCATCGCGCAGCCTCCAAGGTTGAGGCCAGCAAAGAGGCCGCGAGTTTCAATTCCGCGCGCCAAATTGCGGGTGGATCAAGCGGGGACAGGGCATCCATACTGACGAAAATTGCCGAGATTCCCTGTGTCACCGCACGAATGTTTACATCCGACGCATCCGGGCTCGCACGCTTTAGGATGTCCCCGACCATGTCAAAGAAGCCCGTGAGGCTGTCCATCAGGTCTTGCCTCAGATCCGGGTAATCCGGAACGGCAGTCACCAGTGCCTGATAGACCAACATCAATCGCGGATCGGTGCCACTTTCGTCGGCAAACAGCATGTCCACTAAATCTGATGGGGTTGCGCCGTTCGGCAATGCCTCACGAAGCCCGTCCAGCGATTCGGCGAACGCGGCAACGACATAGTCAGCCAATGCGGTGATCATCTCATCCTTATTGCCCAGATAGTGACGCAGAAGCGGACGTTTAACGCCAGCTTCTTCGGCAATACGCGCCTGAGTCGCCCCTTCGAGCCCGAACCTTGCGACACAAGAGAGGTAAGCATCCAGGATTTCTTGGGATCTTTGGTCTTTTAATGAAGGTCTTGGCATTAGGGCCTCATAGATTGTCATGTATGACAAATAATGATCGAAAGTTTTTTGTCAATTGTGACAACTTACTTTTCGTGACCCCGCAATTGAAACCTGAGTGCTGTCAGAAAAATTCGAACCAGTCTTAGCTGGGCCAGTTTGGCTGTCCTTTATGCCGCACCAAGTGCGCGCCACTCGCAGAAAGCGGTGGTGCGTGTCAGCTTGAAGGTGTCTCTGCTGGCTAGCGATCTTTCCTGGTTGAAGTGGTTGTATACGGAGGAATGGACGGCGGCGAATTTCTGTAAACTTCGCATGCACCAGAAACATTGCATGGCGCGCTCGCGTCCTCGAAACGGGAGGTGCGAATTCTCAACACGGTTTTTGAGCCACCTGCCCGTCTGCTGTTTTTCGCTAGCGCCAAGCTCTCTGAGAGCGGCCCGATACGATGCGAAGCGATCCGTGACGGCGTTTTCCACCTTACCGTGTCGCTTCATCAATTTCTTGAGGAAATTCAATGCCGCCTGCTTGTTTCGGCGTTTAGAGACCTACCCTTACAGCACCTCGCCTTCGTGAACGACCGAATGCCAGAGATGGTGTCTCTTGCCGTTTGTCTTCTCGAACGCCTCATACATGTGCCACATCCATTTCGCGAATGTGCGAAGCTGTTGCACGCGCTTTCTTCGGAACTCTCAGGCGAAAACTGGACAGAAACCGTTCCACCGGCAGCGGGCGGATTCATGGCTGGCATCAATCCCGCGCCCGTACAGCAGATATTCGAAAAGCCGCTGAACTGTTTGTGGCCCTCTATATTGACAAAGCACTGTCTGAAAACTACGCCAACCGGTAAGCGGGCCGTAAGGCCCCCGCCAGATTGCGCCTGCCGTAGACACATAGGTGCAGCCCAGCCATTCAACCATGACAGCCTGCAAGTCACGCGCCCAACAGCCGCGGAGACATTCCGGTATCGTTAATGCACGAACGGCCAGCGTCGTGCAGATCCCGAAACCGGCGGGCTCCGGCAAAAAGGCTATACAATGACGCGTTTTATCAAATGCCTTGCTCTCCAATCACACGGGCCGCGCGGACGCTTACTGAACTCCCTACTGCTCCTCGTTGCCCTTTTGGCGACCGCACCGCTAGGTTTGACTGCACAAGAAACCCTTCGGCTGCCCGCACCCGACGCTATAGTGACCAGCCCTACGCCAAGCGCGTCACCGCAACCGGGCGCCGCCCCCCCGGACGCACCTGCTGCACCAGTCGCACCGAACCTATCGGAACCGGAAAACCCAACCATCGAGACATCCATAGCGGCGCCTGAAGAACCGGGCTTGCTGGACATCGCAAGCGACACCTCAACTCGAGCAACCGCGTTTCTGCGCAACGGAGGACCGTCGATCTGGGTCATTGCCGCCCTGTCCGTCGTCACGCTTGCTCTGGTCCTTTGGAAAATCTGGCGTCTTGCACTGATTGGAGCTTGGTCGCGGGGCAAGGCTGGGCTGGCCATCGATCTGTTCGAAGCAGGCAGCACCGACGCCGCCCTCGCCACCGTACGAGGCCGAATGGGCGTGCGGTCAAAGGTCGTGGAAGGAGCGATCTTCGCCCTTGCCAAATTTCCCGAAGACCGGGCTCGCGAAGAGGTCTCGCGCATTGCAAAACGCGAAATCGCCAATGCAGGCGTTGGACTGCGGGCGTTGGAACTGATCGCGACGATCGCACCCTTGTTGGGCTTGCTGGGCACTGTGCTGGGTATGATCGCCGCCTTTCAGGCGCTCCAACAATCGGGCAACCGCGCCGATCCCGCCCTGCTGGCAGGCGGCATTTGGGAGGCGCTTCTGACCACCGCCGCAGGTATGGCGGTGGCGATTCCCGCCTCGGCCGCGCTGACATGGTTCGAAGCGGTGATCGATCGCATCCGCCGCGATATCGAAGATGGCGCCATTCGGCTGTTCGTATCTGTCAAACCAGAAGAGCTTAAATTGGCGGCCGAGTGATCCGATGCAGTTCGCCCCACCCCCCAGATCCCGGCGCAAACCCAGCCTGACACCGATGATCGACGTGGTGTTCCTGTTGCTGGTGTTCTTCATGCTGGCATCGCGGTTCGGCGCCGACGCAACCCTGCCCTTGCCTTTGGTCGCGGCAGGTGGGGAATATTCCGGCCCGCCCCGGCTGATCGACGTACTACCCGAAAGCACCCTGTTGAACGGCGTCTTGGTCACAGATCTGCCCAGTGACTTGATTCCGCTTATGCAACAGCCGTCGGACATGCTGATCCTGCGGGGTAAGGACGGGGCGACACTGCAAAGGATCGTGACAGTAACCGAAACCCTGCGTGAGGCCGGATACACTTCGGTCGTTTTGGTGGAGTGAAGCCATGGACTTTTCGGACCAGCCCCGCAAACCGCGTGCAGAATCTATTGTGCCAATGATCAACGTCGTGTTTCTGCTGCTGATCTTCTTTCTGATGACTTCCAACCTGGCAGAACCCGAACCCTTCGAGGTTACACCACCCCGTTCGTCCTCCGAAATCGTGCCCGAAGTTGAACGGATGCTGTACGTGGACAAAACCGGACGCATGTCTTTTGAGGGGGCCGAAGGCGCAAACGCGCTGGCCAATCTGGCAGCGACCAGCAAGACCGACAGTATTATTCAAATCCGCGCCGATGGGGAATTGGAAGCCAAGGCCATGGCCCGCTTGCTGAGCGACCTTGCAAAAGCCGGTCTCGGCAAAATCGACCTGATGGTGTCGCCGCAATGAAACGATGGCTTGAAACCACCGTGTTCGTTGCACTTGCAATAGCGCTGCATCTGGCGGTGTTTGCCAGCCAGCCTCATTCCGGGGTTACGGCCGGGGGGAGCGGCGGCGACGCCCTGGTGTCGCTGAAAGCCGCAGCGCCAACTGTCGCCGAAATGGTCAAGTCCTGGGAACAACCAACCGTCGTTCGGACGGCTGCGCCTATTGAAATGACGGCACCGACATCGCCGCCTGCTGCACTTTCCATGCCGTCTCTGCAAATTGATCAGGCGCCTAGGGCTCAGATGAAGGTGGCAATTGCCGCACCTGAGGTGGAAGACAACGTTCAGATCGACACGACACCTCCGCCACCTAAGCCGAAACCTGAAATAAAGGCGAAACCAGAGGTAAAACCAAAGCTACGGCCGCAAAAAAAACAGGAACAAGAGGGGCGCAAGGCCAAGGTGACCTCAGCCGGGGTCGCTAAACAGGTTTCGGCCGGGTCGGGTGGAGGCGCACAAGCTGGCTCGGGATCATCCGAGGTGAACACGGGCTCACCGGGACGGGCAGCCAAGCTGCAAGCCGTGTGGGGCGCGAAAATCCGAGCCCGGATTGAACGCAACAAACGATATCCGCGCGGGACCAAAGCCAGTGGTGATGTAACAATTCGTCTGACGGTATCGCGTGACGGTCGGTTGGTGTCCCACCAACTTACCAGATCGTCAGGCAACCCAACCCTGGACCAGGCCGCCCTCAGCGCTGTAGCCCGATCAAAGCGGTTTCCCAAAGCGCCAAAGGACTTGCAGGGAAACAGCTTTCGCTTTTCAGTTCTGATTCGCCTTATGCCTCGAAGCTAGCCGCCTCGGTGACGTTGGGAAAAACACGTTTGGTGAAAAGGCGAATATCCGAACGCATCACCGTAACCCAACTACTTCTGATCAGCTCATTGGCGATGACACTGAGAATTCTTAACACTAAAAAACAACTGCAAGCCCGGAGCCCGCCCAGTTTACGCGCGTGCCTTGGGACGTGTGCAACGTTCATTCTCTGGAGTTGTTTGCATCGCTTCTTTTTGTGCGTGCACTTTCCTTTAGAAAACTCAAACCTTCTCCCGTTATGGCAATTGAATGCGGCAATGGAGCTGGACCGTGCCTGTAGAGCTAGATGCTATAGTCAATCCAACCTCGCTCCTTCAGCAAAGACAAGGTTTTTGCCAATGCGGAATTGATATCTTCGCCGAACGAAGCTGGCAGCAAGATCGATGCCGGGTGATGATCTGCAAGATGAACTAACAAGTCCATCTGCGACCTTTCATCCAGTAACGTTCCCAACTGTATGCCCCTCGCTGTGCTGGCCAGTATTGGAATCGCTGTCCTGATCTGCCCGAACTCGCTCAGCACTATTGCGCCACGTCAACCAAACGCTCACCGGACAGGTCAGTCTGCCTCTTCCATCTTCGTCGCGTTCAGTTGAGCGAACAGCTCAGGCCCGACACGGTCATAAAGATCCAACTGCGTTTCAAGAAAATCGATATGGCCTTCTTCGTCTGACATCAGTTCTTCGAACAAACCCATAGAAACATAGTCACCAGCATCCTTGCAAACATCCCTGGCCTCTTTGTAAAGGGCACGAGCGCTTTGCTCAGCGGCCAGATCGCATTCCAGTGTTTCACGTGGGTTTTCCCCGATTTTCAGCGGGTCCAGTTTCTGCAGATTTGGATGGCCTTCCAAAAGAATGATCCGCTGAATCAGCTTGTCGGCGTGCTCCATTTCTTCAATGGATTCCTCACGGCTTTTCTTGGCCATACTCCCCAAGCCCCAATCGTCCTGAAGGCGGTAGTGCAACCAATACTGGCTTACAGCTGTCAATTCGTGCCGAAGCGCTTTGTTCAGGTATTCGATTACTTTTTTGTCACCCTTCATCACTAACTCCCTGACTATTGTAAAATGTTGCTTGGTAAGGATTTTCGGGATTGCATAATACCATTATTTAGAACTCCTCCAAAATCTATAAAATACCATTTAAACTCAGCTAAATATCCGTAATTCCGACGATTCTTGTTGGGTTATTATTGGAAGTTTCCGGCAAACATTGCTCTGATAGCGAAGCAATTCACGACCGAAAAAGTTCAGAACCCACAGGTGCACAAGGCGGCGGCTTTTTGGGGGTGCCAACCGCCATACACGCAGAATTCAATATTAGATAATTGCTGCCGTCACGTTAACTTGACAACAATTGTAAGGAATTCTAACAGACATCTAGTGCGTGGAAATCATGCACCTAAGCAAGACAATTTCGATGAGATCATCGACCGGACGTCCAGCCAGAAAATGAGGGACAGCAAGCCCGTTCTGAGGTGAAAACACCCAGGCGAGATGGGCGTGCTTTCGTGTTTCAAACACAATGCGTCAGCGCAGGCCGTTGGCGTTCGGAGTATTACTATGCCAACACGAAGCAGGGTTCTGGCAGCAGGCCCGCTCGCAGTTTCCGTCGGCCTTGCGGCTCAGGCTGTGCACGCCCAGACCGAAACGGATTCACTCGCTCTGGACACAATTGTTGTGCAGGGTAAGCAATTTGGTCAGCAGAGCGAGTTCGAAGGTTACGCAACAGAAGATGCGCAAACATCACTGCGTGGCCTGTCGACAGATATCGCAACCACGCCGCGAGCGATTACCGTCATCTCGCCCCAACAGATCAACGATCAGGGTGCCACTACGCTTGAGGCGGCGATCTCTTACGCCCCCGGGGTAACCACGCAAACCTTCGGCGCGGATGGCCGCTATGACCAGTTCGCCATTCGGGGGTTCGAGATTCAGAACTCGAACATCTATCGCGACGGCATGCCCCTGCGCTTGTATGGTTTTGCAGGCTGGCGCATGGAAACCTTTGGTGTGGACCGGATTGAGGTTCTTCGCGGACCAGCCTCGAGCCTGTACGGCGCCAGCCAGCCCGGCGGTCTGGTCAACGTCATCACCAAACGCCCGACCTTCGAAAACAGCACCCAGATTCTGGCCCGTACTTCGGAACATGGCGGTCTGGAGCTTGGGGTGGATACGACCGCCGCGGTCTCGGACGAATTGGCGTATCGCTTCGTTGCTCTGGGCGGCGAACTCGGCACGCAGTACGGCGAAACAGATCAGAGCCGTCTGTACTTTGCCCCCTCTGTGACATGGCGTCCGAATGATCAGACAAATCTGAACGTTTTTGCCCAGTACCAACGGGATGACGTCCCGGACACCTACATCCTGGTCCCCCAATATGGATCGCAGCTGCCTAACCCGGTGATGAGCTACGGCAACGACTTCTATTCGAACAACCCGAACCGCAACGATATCGAAACTACTCAGAGCTATGTCGGTTACGAGCTGGATCACGAGTTCGGCGATGGGTTCACCTTCCGGTCGCGCGCACGGTACGCGTATAACGACTGGACCAACAAGACGGGTTATGCGGCCGGGTTCTTCTCTTCCGCAATCCTGGCTGGCCAGCCTGCAGTTCCGAACGGTGTTGATGCTGGCATTCTGGTGAACTTCGATACCAACGACACAGCCAAACAGGCAACGTTCGACAATGGTGTGGCCAAGGAATTCAGCCTTGGCAACGTCAATGCGACCGTCATCGGTGGGTTGGACTATTACCAAAGCGACAATGATGGGTCCCAGTCCTATGCCTTTGGCGGCGTGTCTCTGTACCGGACAGGCCAGATCGTGGGTATTCCGGGTATCCCCACCGGCACGCTGCTGACCTCTGGCATCGACCAGAAAATCAAGCAGACCGGCCTTTACCTTCTGAGTAACTTTGAAATTGGCAACAACGTGATCGTAGACGCGTCTCTGCGTCACGACTGGATCGATATCTCGGGCACCGCCAGCTCTGTGTCGCCTATCCTTGGAAATGCGACATCAAGCCTGGACAACTCACAGCATTTCACCAGTGCAAACCTGGGGGCGTCCTACAATTTCGACAACGGGGTTAGCCTGTATGCTGCAGTCGCGCGGTCGTTCAACCTGCCACCCAATGGCGTAGATGTCACCGGCCAGCCGTTGGACGTCGAACAGTCGGAATCCTGGGAGGTCGGCGCAAAATTCCGTCCGCTGGGCATGAATTCCCTGCTGTCGATCACCTATTTCGACATCACCAAAAAGGACACCCCTTCGGCTGTCGCTGGTGTCCCCGGTGCGTTCGAACAGGTCGGAGAGGTTCAGTCGAAAGGTGTTGAAGTTGCGGCCAACTATGCCTTCAACAACGGCATTTCGGTACTGGGTGCCTACAACTTCATCGATGCCGAGATCACCCAGAACGCAACCAATCAGGGCAACAAACTGGCGCGCATCCCCGAACATTCAGCCTCGCTGTGGGTCGCCTACGATGTAGCTCAGACTCCGGGTCTGCGGATCGGCGCCGGTGCGCGTTACACTGGCGAGCGGTTCTCGGACAATGCCAACACCGCGGCCTTCGAAGTGGGTGATGTCACCGTGTTTGACGCATCGGCAACCTATCAGTGGGACGGTTGGACCGCGACACTGGCGGCCCGGAATCTGGCGGACAAGGAATACGTGACCTACTGCCAGATCGACGGCACAGGCATTCTGGGTCTGTTCCCCGGACTCGACATCTCGCAAGCGGGCGGATGCGCCTATGGCGCCGGCCGCACGATCGAGTTTTCGCTTAGCCGGACATTTTGATGTGAAACCGATCCGGGTGGGTTCGTCCCGCCCGGATCACAAACTGAGGGAACGCATGTGATGCTGCGAACATTGATGACCTGTATTGCATTGGCACTCTGCCCCGTCGCGGCGGGTGCCGACTCGTTTCCGGTCGAAATTCAGCATAAATACGGCACCACGCGAATTGACAGCGCGCCGAAAAAGATCGTTTCGCTCAGCTTTATCGGCCATGATTTCCTGTTGGCGCTTGGAGTCAAACCCTATGCTTTGCGAAAATGGTATGGCACTGATCCTTACGGTGTCTGGCCTTGGGGGCATGCGGCGTTAGGCAACGCGCAACCCGTTGTCATGCAAGGTGAAATCAACATCGAGCAAATCGCCACCATGCAACCCGACCTGATCATGGGGCAATGGTCTGGCATCACCGCTCGGGACTATGCCTTGTTGTCTCAGATCGCTCCGACCGTTCCCCCAAAAGCCGAATATGGCGACTTTGGTACGCCATGGCAGGAAATGCAGCGCACCGCCGGGATTGCAACCGGTAAATCGGCCGAAGCCGAACAGTGGATCAAGCGGATCGAGGACCGATTTGCAACAATCCGCGAAACACACCCGGATTGGCAGGGTGCCAGTTCGGCTATGGTCTGGGCCGGGCAGACCGGGGCGTACACCAGCCGTGACATTCGCGGCCGCTTTCTTGAGGACCTGGGTTTCAAAGTTCCCGACGCAATCAACGCGCGTGGCACGCTGGACAATTTCTACGTGCTAATCCCGGCCGAGGATCTGTCGCCTATCGATGTCGATGCACTGGTTTGGATCGACGCCGGAACCTCAGTGTCGGCGCTGCACCGTAAACCCCTGCGCCCGACCATGCGGGCCTACAAGGAAGGACGTGAAGTATATGCCGACCCGCTGCTCTCGGCCGCGTTGTCTCATTCCAGCCCGCTGAGCCTGGATTATGCGCTGGACCGCATCGTGCCTCTGCTCGAGGCCGCAATGGATGGCGATTCCGCAACAGTCGTCCGGTCGTCCCGCGATGCCGGCATCCTGTCAGAGGGCTTTTGACATGGCAGCACACACAGCTTCCGTTCCCTCGGAAACACCCAACACAGATGTACGGGGCCGGTGGCTTTGCGTATCTGTGTTGGCTCTGCTGATCCTGTCTTTTGCCGCCTTGCGGTTCGGGTTGCGCCCGACCGGGTGGTCGACGATATGGCCCGCCCTCGTCACGTTCGATCCGCTGAACCCGGATCAGATCGTAGTCCGAGAGATACGTCTGCCGCGTCTGGTGGGCGCGATGCTTGCCGGTGCTTCACTAGGTATGGCCGGAGCATTGATGCAGGGCATGACCCGAAACCCGCTGGCCGATCCGGGCTTTCTTGGCGTCAATGCCGGTGCGTCGATGGGGGTGGTGCTGTGCATCCTCTTGCTGGGCATCACCGATCCGGGCGCTTTTGTCTGGGTTGCCTTGGGCGGAGCTTTCACTGCCTCGGCGCTGGTATTCCTGCTGGGCGGCGGTAACCAGGCAAACCCGGCCCGCCTGATTCTGGCCGGTGCCGCAGTTTCCGCGCTGTTTCTTGCACTTAGTCGCTCGTTGCTGCTGGTCAGTCAGCAGACACTGGATGTCTACCGATTCTGGGTTTTGGGCGGTTTTGACGGAATTGATTTCCACACTATCCAGGCCCTGCTGCCCTTTTTTGCGGTCGGGATTGTGACTGCAGTAATCGCCAGTTTTGCACTGAACGCCCTGATGTTGGGCGAGGACACGGCGCGGGGATTGGGCGTGCGCGTCGGGATGGCGCAGATCATGATCGGGTTGGCCATTGTTATCCTCTGCGGAGCGACCGTCTCAATGGCCGGACCGATTGCCTTTGTCGGCCTGATCGTGCCGCATCTGGCCCGCTGGGTCGCGGGCGCCGATATCCGTTGGATGCTGCTGTTTTCCACCACCTTGGGCGCCGTTCTGATGGTCGCCGCCGACCTACTGGGCCGTCTGGCTTTGTTCGGAGGCAACATGCAGGCCGGAGTGATGTCGGCGCTGATTGGCGGTCCGGTTCTGATCTGGCTGGTGCGACGCAATGGGGTGCAAAAACTATGATCCTGCGACTTCCGTTCCTGTCATTCCAACTGTCGCCCCGCGCGGTTTCGGTCACGGTCACTTTGTTGCTGTTGGTCCTGATCGTTCTGCTGGCCTCGATCCAGTTGGGGGCGTTTCGTCTCAGCTTTGCGCAAATCTGGGCTGCGTTGACCGGACAAGCCGAGGACATGCATCGCATGATCGTGGTGGATCACCGCCTGCCTCGCATTCTGACAGCAATCGGAGCAGGGGGCGCGTTTGGGCTGACCGGCGCGATGTTCCAGACCATGCTACGCAATCCGCTCGCCTCGCCTGATGTGATCGGTTTCAGTGCCGGGGCCAGTTGCGGCGCTATTTTGGCGATGATCCTGACAGGTGGGTTCGTTCTGCTGGGTGCGCTGATCGGCGGAATACTGACCGCCATCGCCGTGACCGCTCTCGCGTGGAAGGACGGCCTGCACCCTTATCGGCTGATCCTGATCGGAATCGGGGCCAGCCTGACTCTGACTGCCGGAGCAGACCTGTTGCTGTCAAAACTCGATGAGCTGAGCGCTGCTGAAATGTCCAGGTGGCTGGTTGGCACCCTGAACAGCCGCAACTGGGGAGACGTGCGGCTGATCTGGGCTGGAGTGGTCGTGCTGGCGCCGCTGACGTTGTGTTTGCAATTCCCGCTGACGCGTCTGGCGATGGCGGATGATATCGCAGTGGGTTTGGGGCTGGCCTTGTCGCCCTTGCGCCTGATGGTCACCGCCACCGCCGTGGCGCTGGTGGCGTTGGGGGTCAGTGTTGCAGGCCCCCTACCCTTCATTGCCTTCGTCTCCGGCCCCATCGCCCGACAGTTGCTGCGCGGCGGCAAACCGGCGCTTTTTCAGGCAGCAATGGTGGGTGCTGTGGTCACGCTGTTGGCTGACATGGCCGCACGTTCAACGCCGATGGTGCAGCTGCCTGCCGGAGTTTTCACCGCAATCATCGGTGCACCTGTGCTGATGTGGTTGCTTTTGGTGCAATTCAGAAAAGGAACTCTCTGACATGGTCCAACCCTCACGCCTGATGGCCAAGGATCTGTTCGTATCCTTCGGCAAAACGCCGGTGCTGAAAGAGCTGTTCGTCACCATTCCCGACGGCCAACTGACCGTCATTGTCGGCCCAAACGCCTGCGGAAAATCGACGTTGCTGCGGTCTTTGGCGCGCCTGCAATCGGTCCACAAAGGGCAGGTCATTCTGGACGGCAAAGCCATTCACGCGCAAAACAGCCGCTCAGTCGCGCGGCGGCTCGCAATCCTGCCACAGATGCCCACCGCCCCGGAAGGGTTGTCCGTGCGTGATCTGGTTACGCGGGGCCGCACGCCACATCAGTCGGCCCTGCGGCAATGGTCCAAAGCGGATGCTCATGCTGTTGATCAAGCGCTTGAATTGACGGGAATGACCCATAACGCGAGCCGTCCACTAAACGCATTGTCCGGCGGGCAACGGCAGCGGGCGTGGATTGCCATGGCACTGGCACAGGAGACCGATATCCTGTTGCTGGATGAACCGACGACCTATCTGGACCTGCCCCACCAGATCGAGCTGCTGACGCTGGTGCAGCGACTGAACCGCGAAACGGGGCACACCGTGGCCATGGTGCTGCACGACATCAATCTGGCCTCAAGGTTCGCCGATCACATCATTGCGCTCAAAGACGGGCGGGTGCGCCGTTCGGGCACTCCGGCCGAGGTGATCACCGAAACTACGATGGATCAGGTCTTTGCTCTGCCGTGTAGCGTTATCGCCGATCCCGTGCACGGCACGCCGCATGTCATCCCCTCGTGAAAGGACTGTTATGACCATCCGCCCCCAGTTTGCTTGCACCGCAGAAACCCATCTGCCTGACCTTGAATTCAATGCCATGAAGATGGTGATGCTGCATCGGGGGCAGGAAAGTGACCTGCCGGTAGTTGAAAATAGCGACACCCGCGTGACGATAGAAGCGGGTCACGGTCACCTCAGCTTTGCAGCCGTTTCGGACGGAATCCGGGTTACTGTCATGGCCGAGCACCAGGATTGGTTGTTCATGCTGAAAGAAGGTTTTGTAGAACAGCTGGATCAATTCATGCCGGGGATCGCCGAGAAAATCCGCTGGTCGGATGCGCAAAAGTCCGGAGAGTTACCACCCAATTTTCACTTTGCCACAGTGCAGTCGGTGAGACCTGTCGGAACTGCTTTTGTGCGGGTCCGGGTTCAGGCCGATGGTCTGTCCAGTTTTCAGGAAGATGCAATCCACTTCCGTATCGTATTGCCCTCGGAGAATAACGATTTAGTGGAATGGCCCTATGTGTCCGAGAATGGCACAACCGTCTGGCCCAAGGGCGAAAAGGCACTTCATCGTCCGGTCTACACAACCCGCTGGATTGATCACGCCACCGGGTTGATGGACTTTGACGTCTTCTTGCACGAAGGTGGCCGTGTGACCGAATGGGTTGGCACGGTGCAGGAAGGCACGCAGGTCGCCCTCGTCGGCCCTGGCGGTGGGGGTGTCCCTGGCACAAATCGGATCGTCATGTTCGCTGACGAGACCGCCCTGCCGGCCGTAGCGCGGATTTTGGAGGCCCTGCCAGCCGACACTCTGGGACATGTGACCGTTCAGGCAGAGAACGGGGCGGATTGCGCGTATCCGCTGACCGCGCCATCGGGTGTCTCTGTCACCTGGCTTGCCCCCGACAGCGGTGAATCTCTGGCCGATCTGGGGATCATCGCACTTGAGACTTTTCCCAACCATTTTCTGTGGTTTGCCTGCGAAAAAGCACAAGCGCAAAAAGTCCGGGCGGTTTACAAGAAACTAAACCGAGACCCCTCCCGCGCCTATATCGCCGCCTATTGGAACTTCACCTAGCACCGCCCAAACGGTAGATCCAACACACTGTTTCAACTGAATTACCTGCTTTTTGTCTTCGTTGGTTACACGCGTTGTCGCGGTCGTGGATAGCCATGTCGTTCAAAAAAGCAGCGCCATTGGCACACGGTCATCCCGTCAAACGGCCGGGTCAAAAACTCTCGAATAACGGTACAACAGAGGTGTCAATCGATATTGACCACAATTCCCGACTGTTTTAGTTGGCTTTTAGCCGCGGCTCATTCAGATCCTTCGGAGTTACGCCCAGCCAAATTGAACTCTGCCTGCAAGACGCGGGCAACCACGGCACGTAAAACCCAAGGATTGCATATGAAAAACACACTGATGTCGACGATGCTGGCCACAAATGATTTTGCCAGCGCATTGGGTTGCAGGCTGAAACCCAAGTTGCACGCAGCAATCGAGGCCGATCTGCGCTTTCCCGCACATGCCGCTTCGCCCATGTCAGAACAAACGCCCGAAGACCTGCCCGAGAATGTGGTGAAGCTGTCACAGGCATTGCCCGAGCGTGAGAGGACTGCGTCATGACACACGCATCTGTTGCACAGTCGGATGCCGGTTTGGTGGCTATTGTTGACTTGCCGCTGGACGACTTTGAAACCGGGTTGCTCAGCGTCATCCGGCATCACCTGGACGCGCTGAACTGTCCTGAATCCCAAGCTTGGCATCGAGCCTACACCATTGCAACCGAGCAATGGGGGGACGCAATTGGCTTTCCGGCGGCGCATCTTCTTGCACGTTTCCTGAAATATGTCATGAAACTACGGGGCGGATCTTTTGACTACGCCGACCCGTTTGGAGAGCATCGAAAGGATTGGCTCTCTTCTGACGAGGCCGCGCTGCTGCTGGTTCTCCACCATATGCGACGAGACAACACCTCGGCCGCGCGCAAGACTGTTGAACAACTGACGCAGGGATGGATGGATCCGGATGTCATCCGGTCCGGCCTGACATTCGCCAACAGGTTCCCAGCTGGGCAAATGCGGCCGTTGCACAAAGATGAAAGACCAAAATTGCGTGTGGTTTCCTCAGCCAAACCCAAGAGCGCCTGCCAGCAAGACGGGGCGGGTTGAAAAGCGCTCAAAATGGGACGGGTTCACTAAAAAGGCCGCAGTCAAAGCTGCGGCCTTTTGGCTTTCAATTGCTGCCTCGCCTCAGAACGTCGCGGTCACAAACAGGTTGATATTCCGTCCCGCTGCCGGGGTCTGATCGTTGGCGCGGTAGGACTTGTCGAGGATGTTGTTGAGTTCAAGTGTCAGCAGAGCATTTTCGGTCAGGTCCAGACTGCCGCGGAAGTTCAGCGTGGTCCACCCGGAAGTCGGGTTGCTGCCGGTGGGTGTACCGGTATCGACGATGTTGCCATTCTCATCCCGCAACTCAGCCGAGCTTTCGCCGCGAAGGAATACATCCCATGTGCCCGAGAGGCTTGCGGTCTGCCAGTCGGACCGCACCCCAAGCGTACCTGTCCATTCCGGCGTGCCGCTGTCTTTGGTGCTGAACCCGTTGGCGTAGGTGAATTCTCGGGTGACATTCGACAGAATGACGTACGGGCGTACGCCGCCCCAACCCGGATCAACCTCAGCCGCGATCTCAAAGCCCCAGCTGTCGGCGCTGTCGACATTGTCGTAAATCAACTGGCTCGGGTTGTTCGGATCAGTGATCGTGGTGATGTAGTTCTTGGCCTCGGTGTAGAACACGGCTGTGTCCAAAACCAGATTCCCACGATCCACCCGTGCACCGATCTCGTAGTTGGTGGCGGTTTCGGGCTGCAGGTTCGGATTGCCGTTGATGACCTGACCGCCTGCCGAGGTGGAAAGGTACAGCTCAGACAATGACGGGTAAGTATAACCCTGCGAGATATTGGCGCGCAGGATGGACGTGTCTGACAGATTGTATACCAGCCCGGCCGAACCCAGCCAGCGATCGTCACTGTTGCTTTGACCCGGTTGAGCAACACCATTGATGGTACTTTCTTCCAGATCGCTGTCTACGTTGTAATAGCGAGCACCAATAGTAGCGGTGAAATTTCCGAAGGTGGCTTCATGTTGACCGAAGATGCTGGCCGTTTTGATTGTTGCGTCGTAAAATCTGGTCGAAGTGATCGGTGGCGGGAAAGGACCCGCAAAGCTGACAACCGAGCCCTTGTTGGTTTCGAGGCGATCGTCATCGTACTCCAACCCGACAACCGATCGATGACCCGGAGCAAACTCAAAGTTTGCAGTTGCTGTTATACCGCTTGTCGTCTGTTCATCGTCTGACGTAGCGTTGACCGTTGGTGCAAACCCGCTTCCGACAAACGTGCTGTCAAACAACCGGTCTACCTTTTGTGTATAGACGCTGAATTTCAGCATCGACATCCACGAGGTCAGATCTTCGCCTTCATAGAATGCGCTGTATTTTCGCAAGTCGCGTTTGGGCAGGTCGATCTGAGCATCGGGGCTGCCCGTGAACACTTCGGTCGAGGCATCAAAATCCTGGGCTCGAAAACCAATATAGCTGTTCCCAAAGCGATAACCTACAAAGCCCAGAACACCGTCTTCCTCACTGCCGGAAGGCACCAGATCGCCATCAGGGGTTTTGCGGTCATTCAGGTCCAGTTTGGAATAAGACAAGCGATAGTCGAAACTGTTGACCGTCCCTGCGATACTGGCAGCGGCGCGGTAGCCATCATTGGCGCCGATGTAACCGGCAGAGCCAGAGACCTCGACGGGTTTGTCGGCACCGCGTTTGGTGATGATGTTCACCACACCGCCAATGGCGCGGTTGCCCGAGACGACCGAGGACGGGCCACGCACGATCTCGATGCGCTCGATATCGGTGGGAGAAACCAATAAAGGGGTGCCGTATCTGTTGTGGTCCGACAGGCGTTGGCCATCGATCAGGATAGCAACGCGCTGGGATTCTTCGCCACGAATGCGGATACGGTCCAGGTCGTTCTCGGTGACTTGCACGCCGGGCACGTCCGACAACAGGTTGGCAACCGAAGCCGGTGGAATTTCACGAATTTCACCTGAGTCGACAACGGTGACCGAGCCGGGGCTTTGGAAAACTTCGGTCGGAATGCCGGTGCCCGTTACGATGATGTCGCCCAGCTGGATGACGTCATCCCCTTCCTGTGCCCAAGGTGACGTTGCCGTCAGGGCGGCGCTTGTCAGTGCCAGTGTTGCGGTAGACAGTTTTAGCGCTGATTTCATGGAAACCCCCAGAGTTCTTGAAGTGCAGTGAGAGATGCACCCGCCTGAAACAGACGAAATTCGGATGCTACCTCGCGCAGTGCTGGGTGTTCGCGTGGACGCGTGCGCAGAAACCTGTGCGTGCCGGTCCGTGTGGACGTGTCTTTAGCGGGCTTGACATGTCAGTACCATAGTATTTTTGTCAGAAAAGCAACGCGTGCCCTTGATGCCACAGCTTTGACTGCTTAGGACAGGGGCTAATACTGCAAAAAAACAGTGCACAGCCCGGTCGTCTCACCCCCAGCCAAATGCGCTTTGATACCGTTATGGAGACGACCATGGCCCATCCAAGCCCTTCTGAAATCCGCACCGCCCGGTTTGAACAGCC
Organism: Ruegeria sp. MALMAid1280; assembly: GCF_049195285.1. Classification (NCBI taxonomy): domain Bacteria; kingdom Pseudomonadati; phylum Pseudomonadota; class Alphaproteobacteria; order Rhodobacterales; family Roseobacteraceae; genus Ruegeria; species Ruegeria sp. MALMAid1280. Next base: position 48,636 of record NZ_JBMIRT010000041.1, read on the forward strand.
AAAGCTGCGCGAACGTGACCTGGCCGATCAACTTGGCATCACCGAGGCACAACTGGTGGCGGCGCATGTTGGTCATGGCGTGACCCGGTTTAGCCCCGACATGGATCAATTGATGCCACTGGTAACTCGTCTGGGTGAGGTGATGGCCCTTACTCGAAACGAAAGCTGTGTGATCGAAAAGGTGGGCATTTACGACGATTATCGCGGCGGTCCCCATGCAGCGCTGGTCGTCAATCACGAGATCGATCTGCGCATGTTCCCGCGCCACTGGGTTCACGGGTTTGCCGTGTCCAAAACGCTTGAAGATGGGTTCGTCCGTCGGTCGCTGCAAATCTTCGATGCGGCAGGTGATGCGGTTCACAAGATCTTTTTGCGCGACAGTTCGGTGACCGAAGAATGGGATGCGGTGATCGAGGCGCTGAAGCTACCGGATCAGTCCGACGCTCTGGCGGTCTCACCGCGTGCAGAGGTGGAACCGGCCAAAGTCGACCCGGAAAAGGTAGATCGTCTTCGCTCTGATTGGGATGGCATCACCGACACGCATCAGTTCCTGCAGATGGTCCGCAGGCTCAAACTGAACCGGCTGGGGGCTTATCGCATGGCGGGCGCACCCTATGTGCGTCCCCTGGAAACATCGGCTGTGGACATTGTGCTGAACAAGGCTGCGGAATCCGATCTGCCAATCATGGTGTTTGTAGGCAACCAGGGGTGTATCGAAATCCACACCGGCCCGATCAAAGAAGTCAAGCAGATGGGCCCGTGGCTGAACGTTCTGGACCCCGGATTCAACCTGCATCTGCGCTCGGATCATATTGCTGAAGTCTGGCAGGCCACCAAGGCCACAAAGCGCGGCGATGCGATCTCGGTCGAGGCGTTCGATGCCGAAGGTGCGCTGATCCTGCAAATCTTCGGTGTGCTGGCCGAGCCGAAATCCGCCGAGGCCTGGAACCGGCTGGTCTGGTCGCTGGACGCCCTGCCAGAGGAGGTTTCTGCATGATCAGGCCAATCACAAAGCTCGGGACGCTCGCGGGCGTTTTCATCCTTGCGGCAACGGCGTTGGGCGCCGAACCTGCGCAACGGATCGTATCAGCAGGCGGTTCCATCACCGAAATCATCTATGCCTTGGGTCAGGAACACCGGTTGGTGGCACGGGACAGTACGTCCAACCACCCGCCCCAAGTTTCCGAGCTGCCCAACGTCGGCTATGTGCGCCGATTGTCAGCCGAAGGGCTGTTGTCCGTTAACCCCGACCTGATCCTTGCCGAAGAAGGGGCCGGACCGCCGGAAACGCTTGCGGTAATGGCTGAAACGCAGGTGCCGCTGATAACCATTCCGATGGGACATGACCGCGCGGCTGTCATAGCCAAAATCAGGGCGGTGGCCGACGCTCTGCACGTGCCGGAGGACGGCGAAACCCTGGCAACCCAGGTGGGTCATGCGATCGACGAGTCCACAGCTCATCTCGAATTGGGGAACAAACGGGTCCTGTTTGTGCTGACCATGCAGGGAGGCCGCGTTCTTGCCGCCGGGCAGGATACTGCGGCACAAGGCATCATCGAAATGGCCGGGGCGGTAAATGCCGTTCAAGGGTTTGATGGTTTCAAGCCTTTGGGCGACGAGGCCATCATCACAGCCGCTCCTGATGTGATCCTGATGATGGAGGGCGCGCGCAGTGCTTCGGCGACAGATGAAGACGTCCTGTCCCACCCCGCCATCGCGGCCACACCCGCCGGTCAGAACCGTGACCTGATCCGCATGGACGGAATGCTGTTGTTGGGCTTTTCGGTTCGCACCGGTCGGGCAGTAACCGAACTGGCTGACGCTTTGAACGATGGCAATGGTTGACCGCGCCGTTGGCGGCGCTTCAGTCACCGGAGACCGCAGCCCCAAAGCGCGGCGGTTGACCTGGTTTCTATTGGTTGTTCTTTGCACCGCCGCACTTGCCGGTTTGGCGACCGGCTCTGCAGGTACGTCGCTCTGGCGGGCACTTTCCGACCTGTTTCGCGGACATGAGCTATCCCTTCGGGATCGTGTTGTCCTGATGGATATCCGTGCCCCGCGCGTGATCATGGGATGCATTGTCGGAGCAGGCCTGGCCGTGTCCGGCGCCGTGCTGCAGGGCTTGTTTCGCAATCCGCTTGCCGACCCCGGAATTGTAGGTGTCAGCGCAGGAGCAAGCCTGGGTGCCGCAAGCGCGATCGTTCTGGGGGGCACGTTCAGCTTTGCCGTCGGCTTCGCAATCTGGCTGGTGCCCATGGCGGCTTTTGCCGGGGCCTGGTTCACCACAATCCTATTGTACCGCGTCGCGACACGGCGCGGGCGGACCTCGGTCGCGACCATGCTGTTGGCGGGCATTGCCCTGACGGCTTTGGCGATGGCGTTGACGGGTATCCTTGTTTACATGGCCGACGACACGCAGCTGCGCGACTTCACCTTCTGGTCGATGGGATCGCTGGCTGGCAGCAGCTGGAGCAAGGTCAGCATCGCGGGACCGCTGATCGTATTGCCGTTGTTGTTTTCACCACTTCTGGCCCATGGATTGAACGCCTTGTCGTTGGGCGAAGCTGCGGCTGGACATATCGGCATTCGTGTTCAGCGCCTGAAGGCTTGCGCTGTGCTGGTCGTGGCGGCGGCAACGGGGGCATCCGTGGCGGTCAGTGGCGGGATCGGATTTGTCGGAATTGTCGTACCGCACCTGTTGCGATTGGTGTCCGGGCCGGATCATCGTTACTTGCTGATCAATTCCGCACTGTTGGGTGCCGCATTGCTGGTGCTGGCCGATATGCTCAGTCGAGTGATTATTTCGCCATCCGAATTGCCCATCGGGATTGTTACGGCCGTCATCGGCGCGCCGTTCTTTTTGTGGATATTGCTGCGGCAACGCGGAATTGTGGATTTTTGACCCATGCTGCACGTCTCAGACCTTTCTCTGAAATATGGGCATCGGGTCATCCTTCGGAACATCTCGTTTTCCGCGGCTGCCGGACAGGTAACGGCTTTGGTCGGACCATCCGGTGCAGGCAAATCCAGCCTGATGGCGGCCCTGACCGGCGATCTTGCCTTTGGCGGCACAGCCACCCTGAATGGGAAAAACATCGCCCGAGCCTCGGCGGTTGAATTGTCCGAGATTCGTGCAGTGTTGCCGCAATCCACACCAATGAGCTTTCCGTTCACGGTGCTTGAAGTCGTGCGCATGGGCAGAATGCGACGTACAGAAAACGATCGGGCTGCTACGGACGCACTGACCCGCGTTGGGTTACGCGGATTTGAAGGCAGGTTTTACCAGGAATTATCAGGAGGCGAACAACAACGCGTCCAACTTGCCCGTGTGCTGGTCCAAGCATGCGAGCCAATTGTATCAAACGAAGCGAGATGGTTGTTTCTGGATGAACCGGTGTCAAGCTTGGATATCGGGCATCAGCTACAAGTGATGCGGCTCCTAAGAGAATTCGCTGCCGCTGGTGGTGGGGTGGTGATGGTCATGCACGACCTGAATCTGACTGCCATGTGCGCCGACAATGTTCTGCTGTTGTCAGACGGAGAGATTTTGCATCAAGGCAAACCACAGGACAGTTTGAGCAACGAGATGTTAAGCCAAGCTTACGGTTGCCGTATCGTTGTCAACTGCACACCCGATACAGGGGTTTACCTCCTGCCGCAGGTCGCGGGCTGACAGGTCTACCTCTGTAAATTGTCTGACGTCGGCACACATGGGACAGTTTAGGTTGATTTAATACGAGAGGGTTTCTGGCACATCGTAACCACCAAGGAATGGATCAATGTACACCGCCCGCGCAAGGTGGTTTTCTCGATAGCATCAACGGCATTGGATGCGTGAATCTATCCGACCTTTGATCGAAGCACTTTTGGTTCCTGGCTTCGATGGGATCCGCTGGTTTCAGTGCCTTCCAAGAAGACCGGCCTTTTGTGGCCACCACTCCTTACAGGCTGTTGAACAGGCGGTCCCTGCAGTCACACCATCGTCATATCACCACGCATTCCGGGAATGCTAAGCTTCCGGACTGCCCGTTACACTGTTTTGTAGCTTTCTCCACATCTCAACACCACCCAGGCAATGCGTGCGGTCTTGTTGGCGATTGTCACGAGCGTTTTGTTGTGACCTGCGCGTGCCACCAGGTCCTGTGCCCATCTCGCACGTCGGTCATCATGATTGGCGATCCTGATCTAAACAGACCGCGTACCGTGGATGAGCTGGCGACGCCGGTATCGGTTGCCTCGTTTGCCTATGCCACCCAGCCGAGATTTGCCTCACGTCGTATATCGAACCAGAAAGCGGTGCAGACACGCCTTGCACCGATTATGAGAAGCGGTCAGAGACGGAACAGCAGGAGCTGAAGAACTATGCCCTTGGCCTGATGTTCGAACTGTTTGGCATCGATAATCAATATACCGAGAAGCTATATGGCGAGATTGGCCTGACCGAAGACGCCAAGGTTTTTCTGCACTACAACGCCAGCATGGCGTTGCAGAACCTTGGCTTCGAGGTCCTGCTCCCACCGAAAGGTTACAAGGTGAACCCTGCGATTCTGGCCGCGCTCAGCCCCGATAGCGAATACCATGATTTCTTCTCGGGATCACACTCGCCCTATGCCATCGGCAAGGCGGTCGAAACCGAGGACGAAGACTGGGAATTCTAAAACAGACAACCCTGCCGGAAATCCGGTGCCTCACAATAGCCCAACCGCAGACGTTCGATTTCGCGCATTAAATCACTGGCACACTTATCGAGAAACCTGGCGCAGTGCTGCAAGCGGCGGCAAAGGCGGAAACAGCGGGGCTTCGGTAACCGATCCTGTTCCGTCGATGTTGGTGCCCTTTAAATGAATTAGCTCATGGCGCTCCAGGGCCTGGAGCAGCTCATTGGTCATATCCAGAAGGCAACCGACAAGCTCGGGTGCTTTTGTGTCGCCACTAAGCTCATCGGCCATCGACTTCAGCAGGAAAAACACCATACCTTTGTCGCTAAAATCATGACTATCTCCGGAGGTGCTTTTTTGAGGTTGATCGTGGGAAAAGTCAGTTGACCAGCACCTGTTATTTCGCCAAGGCGGTTGGGTCCGGCGCCCATATAGGATCCAATTCAACAGTGGGTTTTGTGGCGAAACACTTAGCGATTTGCTTCTCTATAGCGCTGCGGCTGTCGACTTACGTCTTTTTGCAAACCGCAATGTCAAAACGGTGGCTTGGGATCTATTTGCAGAACGTTTCTCAGACAGCGTTCGAAGATCGCCCATCTTCTGGAACGGACAAAGATGACAGTTTGATCTTCGCGCGGGAAACTCCTACGCACAGGAGATCGGGATCGTGATAAAATGTCGTTCCCAGACCCCGATTAAGGAACGGTTGGATGCCCAGGCTTACGTTTGATCATTTGGGCGGATCTAAAGTCGGTTACACGGTTACAAAGCACCAAATAAACCATTGGCTTGCAACACTTTGCCAGGAGCTCGAGTCTCTCATCACCCACCATTCCCCTATCAGATCGCGCAAATGTCACGGACCCGGCGTAATTTGGACCCGATGCTTGCAACCGATTGCAAGTTTTGACCGTTGACGCGTAGTATTTCCACCATGAATTCGCTTGCCAGCCTTTCCCCTATCCGCGGGCGCCAGTCATGAGCGTCACCCTGAAAGACGTCGCTGCCCTGGCGGGCGTGTCCCGCTCGGCCGTTTCACGCACCTTTACCGAGGGCGCCTCGGTATCCGCCAAGACCCGCAGCAAGGTTGAAAAGGCCGCAAAGGAGCTGGGCTACAGCCCCAATGCGCTGGCCTCGTCACTGACCACCGGGCGGACCAAGCTGATCGGACTGATTTCGAACAACTTTCACAACCCGATTTTCCTTGAGGTGTTCGACCAGTTCACCCGCGCCCTGCAGGAACGCGGGCTGCGACCGTTGATCGTCAACCTGACGGACGAAACCGAACCGGCCAATTCGGTGCGGATGCTGCGGCAATATTCGGTGGATGCCGCCATCGTCGCCTCATCGACGCTGCCGCCCAGCTTTGCCAAGGCATTTCATGACGCGGGCGTGCCGGTGGTGCATACCTTCGGGCGCTCAGCCACCTCACCCGAGGTGCACGTCGTGGGGATCGACAATGTCGAATGCGGGCGCATGGCGGCGCGCGAACTGCTGGCGCGCGGCTATCGGCGCTTGGGGTATCTGGGCGGGCCGCAGGACGCGACCTCGGCCATGGACCGGTACCGCGGTTTCATGGAAGAGGCCGAAAGGCACCCCGATCTTGAGGTCACGCATTCTTTCGCCGGAGCCTATTCCTTTGACGCCGGGCGCACCGAGATGCTGCGTCTGCTGGCGGGCACCCCGGCCGAAGGTTATTTCTGCGGTGACGATATTCTGTCGATCGGCGCGTTGTCGGCCCTGCGTGATCACGGGCTGAAGCCGGGCACGGATATCGGCATTATCGGCCTGAACGATATGGAGATGTCGCGGTGGGAAAGTATCGATCTGACCACCATTCACCAGCCGATCAAGCAGATCATCACCTCATCCGTCGATCTGATCGAGGAAATGCTGAAAGACCCCAAACGCTATCCCGAAGCCCGGATTTTCCCCTGCCGGGTGATCGAGCGGGGCACGCTGCGGCCCCGCCCCTGATCAACGGAACATCGGCGGGCGCGCGTCTTTCCAGGCGCCATCTTCCTTGCCCGACGCCACGGCCGCGTGCACGGCAGCAATCGAGCGGACCCCGTCGGACGCGTCGGGCAAACCGTCGCGGGCCTCGCCCCGGATCGCATCGGCTAGGTCGCAATAGATGTTCGCGACGGCCAGCGGAAACCCTTCGGGATGCGCAATGGCCACACGGGACAGGCGCTGCACCTCGTCATGCAGACCGCCCTCGCCCTTTTCGATGATCTGAGTGCGGCCGCCAACGGGAGTGTAGATCAGTTGGTTGGGTTGTTCCGAAGCCCAGCGCAGACCACCGGTTTCGCCAAACACCTGAATGTCGAACCCGTGCTGCCGCCCGATGGCCACGGATGAGGTCCACAGGCGACCCACCGTGCCGCCCTCCATCCGGAAATTGATCATGGCGTCATCTTCCAGTTCACGGCTGGTTATGGTCGAGGCCATGTCGGCGGACAGGGTCTTCACCTCATCATCACAGATGAAGCTGGCCATGTGCAGCGCGTGGATACCGCAATCGGCGAATTGACCCGAAACCCCCGCCATCGCCGGATCATAGCGCCAGCGCACGCGTGGGTTGTCGGCGTCGGTGGCGTCGCCATGGTGGCCGTGGCTGAAATTGGTGACGACAAGACGCACCTTGCCAATGTCACCGGCCCGCACCATCGCACGCGCCTGCCGCACCATCGGATAGGCGGAGTAGCAGTAGTTCACCGCGCAAATCTTGCCCGAGGCCTCGGCGACGCGGACGATCTCTTCGCCCTCTTCCACGGTCATGGTCATCGGCTTTTCGCAAAGCACGTTGAACCCCGCCTCGAGAAACGCCTTGGCGATCTCGAAATGGGTCGAGTTTGGCGTGGCAATCGTCACCAAATCGATCCGGTCGGCGCGGTCTTTTTCACCGGCCAGCATCTCTTGCCAGTCGCCATAGGCGCGGTCGGCGGCGACGCCCAGCCGCTGCGCGTAGTCCCGGCCCGCATCAGGGCGGTGATCCAGCGCGCCGGCGGTGAATTCGAACATGCCGTCCGCCTGCGCCCCCAGACGGTGTGCGGGCCCGATCTGGCTGCCTTCGCCACCACCGATCATGCCCCATTTCAGCTTTGCCATGGTCTTTGTCTCTCTTACGTGTTTTGCCGTTTGCGATCAGAAATCGCGGATGTTTTGCCATTGCCGCTGCCGGGATGACGCCAGCGCCGCAGCGACGACAAGGTTGACCTCGTGCCCGTCTTGGAAGGTAGGCCAAATCGGCTGCCCGGTATGGATCGCCTGCAGGAAATCCTTGGCCTCGATGATGATCTGGTCCTGGTAACCGGTGCCGTGCCCCGGACCCTGACAAAAGGGTTCGTAGTCCGGATGCGCCGGGCCGGTCAGAATCTTGGTGAAACCCCGCTGCGCCTCGGGGCCTTCGCGGCGATAGAACCACAGGGCGTTCTGGTCCTCCTGATCGAAACGCAGCGCGCCTTTGGTGCCCGAAACCTCATAGGCGTAGCCCATCTTGCGGCCCGTCGCGACGCGGCTGACATGGATGTTGCCCATGGCGCCGTTTTCGAAGCGGCACATGATCTGCGCTTGATCGTCATTGTCCACGGTACCGCCAGGGCGGGTGTGGTGGACGGTTTCAACCTCGGCCATGACCTCGGCAATTGGCCCCATCAGCGCCAGCGCGCCGTTGATCATATGCGGTGCCAGATCGCCCATCGTGCCGTTGGCCATGCCGGTCGTGCGCCAGGTGGCCGGGGCATCGGGGTCGGCATAGAAATCTTCGGTATGCTCGCCCCGGAACCAGGTGATATCGCCCAATTCCCCTTCGGCGATCAGGTTGCGCGCATATTGCGTTGCGGGGGTGCGGGCATAGTTGAAGCCGACCATGTTGGTGACACCAGCCGCCTCGGCAGCGGCTACCATCGCCGCCCCATCCGCCATCGACGCGCCCAGCGGCTTTTCGCACAGCACCGGCTTGCCCAAGGCAAAGGCCGCTTCGGCGATCTGGCGATGGGTGGTCTGGGGTGAAGCGATGACGATGGCCTCGACCGCCGGGTCGTTGACCAACACCCGCCAATCCTCGGTCGCGCGGCGGAACCCGTACGCCAATCGATACCGTTCGGCGCTTGCGGGGCTTGAGGCGCAGATCACCTCAAGACGCGGGCGCAGCGCCGTGTTGAACACTGCCCCCACGGCCGACATGGCGACCGAATGGGCCTTGCCCATATAGCCGCCGCCTACGATTCCAATTCCGATTTCTGGCATCTGTCACGGCTCCGAACATATCATTTGCAACCGGTTGCAAAATGAGTATCGTGTGAATCGATTCAACGCAAGGTCCAAACTTTGCCGACCCCAGCTTGCCGGAGGAGTATGACGTGAGCGCTTTGATAGACGGTATCAAAGGAAACCGGTTCGCCGTGTTGGGGCGTGCGGGCATGGACATGTTCGCCGATCCCATTGGTGTCAAAAGCGAAGATGCTGACACGTTCCACGCCGATCTGGGCGGATCGTCGGCCAATATCTGTGCAGGTTTGGTCAAGCTGGGTAGTCAGGCTTCGCTGATCACCTCGGTCTCGGACGATGCAATCGGACGGTTCTGCCTGAATCGCCTGCGCCACTATGGCGTCGACACGTCCAATATCCGGGTTGTCGGCGGCGAATACCGCATGTCGCTGGCCGTTTATGAAAGCCGGATCGATAACTTCCAGAACGTCATCTATCGCAACGGGGCTGTCGATTTCCAGGTCACCGAAGAGGACATGGATAAGGTCGACTATTCCGCCTTCTCCGCCGTGATCTCGGCCGGCACTGTCTTTGCCGCCGAACCGTCGCGCAGCGCCACCTTCCGCGCCTTCGACAACGCCCGCGCAGCCGGGCTGCCGGTGATCTTTGACATCGATTACCGCCCCTATAGCTGGCCCTCACCCGAGGTGGCCGCCGACGTCCTGTCGCACGCGGGGGAAGCCAGTGACCTGATCGTCGGCAATGACGAAGAGTTCGGCTTCATGGCCGGTGGCATCGAAAAAGGCTTTGGCAAGGCCAAGGAGCTGTCCGAAAAGCCGGGCCGGATCGTCATTTACAAGATGGGCGAACAGGGCGCGGTGACGCTGGTGGACGGTCAGGAGATCCGCACGGGCATCTACCCGGTCACCGCGGTCAAACCCAACGGTGCGGGCGACAGTTTCATGGCCGGCCTGCTGGCGTCAATCGCGGCGGGGCATTCGCTGAAAGACGCGGTCATGCGCGGGTCAGCCTGTGCCTCGATCGTTGTGTCGCAACCTGGCTGCGCTCAGGCGATGCCGACGACGCGGCAGCTGGACACGTTCCTTGCCGATCATCCCGGCCCGACCACATAGGAGGCTCTCATGCATATCGCGCCCTATGAAAACCAGAACAAACCCATCGTCGATGCCGACGACCCGACGGTGCCGCTGAACTATTTCAACATCGTCAAACTGCGTCGCGGCGAGGCATTCGAGTATCAGGTACCGGGTTATGAGACCTGCATCGTTCCGGCCACCGGCAGCGTCGATATTGACGTCGAGGGTGTGCAATTCGTCAAGCTGGGCAATCGCGGCGAAGACGTCTGGGATGGCGAGCCCGAGGGCGTTTACGTCCCGGTCGGCGCCAAGGCGCAGATAGTTTGCGTCTCGGACGAGGCCGAGGTATTCATCGCGGGCGCCAAGTACGACAAGGTGCTGGAACCCTTTGACGTCCGCCAGCATGACCTTGTTCAATATGGCAGCGACGACACCAAAACCCACCGCAAGATCAAACACATCCTGGGGCAGAAACAGCACGACAAGGTCGGCCGCCTGCTGGTGAGCGAGCTGTTCACGGTTGGTCAGGGTGGCTGGTCCGGCTTCCCCAGCCACAAGCACGACACCAACCGCCTGCCGGATGAGAGCCGCCACGACGAGACCTATAACTTCCGCTTCAAACCCAACTGGGGGTCGGGCCTGCAGATGTTGCAGCGCGAGGATAATGAGCCGGGCGATGCTTATCACATCGTCGACGGCTCAACGATCTGCATCGACAAGGGGTACCACCCCTGCTGCGTTTTGCCGGGATACGAGATGTACTATTTCACCATCCTCGGCGGTCTCAGCCAGCGCTCGCTGGTGCAGTATTTCCAACCGACCCATGCCTATCAGATCGAGACCATTCCGGGCATCAAAGACATGATCGCGAAGTTCAAATGACCCTCGTCACGCTGAAAGACGTCCTGACCCCCGCATATGAACAGGGCTACGCCGTTGGCGGGCTTGTCACATTGGGCTGGGAGGACATGCGCGCCTATGTGGCCGCGGCCGAGGCCGAAAACGCCCCCGTGATCCTGCAGGCCGGCCCCAGCTGCCGCGAACACACGCCGTTGCCCGTTCTGGGCAAGATGTTCCGCCATCTGGCCGAGAATGCCTCGGTCCCCGTGGTCGCCCATCTGGACCACGGCTATACGTTTGAAGACTGTAAAATCGCGCTCGACAGCGGTTTCACTTCGTTGATGTTCGACGGCTCACGCAAGCCGCTGCAGCAGAACATCGACGAGACCGCCGCAATTGCCGAGATGGCCCACGCGGCCGGGATATCCTGCGAGGGTGAGATCGGTTTTGTCGGCTATTCCGGTGGCGAGGGTTCAAACGGCACCGATCCGGCCGAGGCCGCGCAATTCGCGCGGGACAGCGGTGTGGACGCTATGGCAATTTCGGTTGGCAACGTTCATCTGCAACAGAACAAGGAAGGGGGTCTGGACGAAGACCGCATCCGCCAGATCGACGCCATGACCGAGGTGCCATTGGTGATCCACGGTGGATCCGGCGTGCCGATCGAGCAACGCAAGCGCCTTGCCCGCGAGACCTCAATCTGCAAGTTCAACATCGGGACTGAACTGCGCATGGCCTTCGGCGCCGCTCTCCGCGAGGCCGTGAACCGAGACCCCGAAAGGTTCGACCGCGTCACCATCCTGAAAGAAACCCACGACCCGGTCGAAGCCGCCGCGCGCGCAGTTATTCGTGCCTTTGGCGCGCCGCCGCAACGATAGGCTTTCAGAGAGTAAATGCGCTCTGGAAGGCTTCAAGCGCTTCTTCCGGATCGCCAGCCGCAAAGGCCTCCATCCCGACCGGTCCACGATAGCCCATATCATTCAACGCCCGCGCTACGGCGACATAATTCACTTCACCGCTCCCGGGTTCACATCGGCCCGGGTTATCGGCAACTTGGACTTCTCCGATCCAGGGCAAGCACTTCTCGCACCATCGGATCAGATCACCCTCGCCGATTTGCGTGTGGTAGAGGTCGAGGTTGATACGCAATTGAGGGCGATCAATTGCTGAGACCAGCGCCAGCACATCCGCTGTTGAACCGAAAGGACATCCGGGGTGATCCAATAGGTTCAGGTTTTCCAGCGTGAACACCACGCTCTCTTCTTCGGCCAGATCGCAGATGCGGTTTAATGTGTCCTGCGCCTTTAACCACATGTTTCCGGTGACGGTGTCGTGCTGCCAGATCGGTATTCCACCATCGCCTAATCCCGTTCCGTGCAAGTTCAAACGATCCACACCCAAACGTTTGCCGATCTGTACTGTTTCGCGCGCAGATTTCAGCAACATGTCTGCGCCGTGATCATCCGCCAAACGACCTTCGAGATAGCCGTTCATGATCGTGAAATTCGCGCCGACGCGGTCGAGTTTATCGAGATCCCACTCAGGCCAGTTCCACAGTCCCACACCCAACCCCATTTCAGTCAAGCGTTCGACGCGCCAGTGCATTGGCTTATCCAGCCAAAGCATTTCGGCGCAAGCCGCCAGTTGAAACGGTTGAGACATATCAGGCCTCCTGAGTTTTGATATTCAGATCGAACCGCCCTCGACCATGAAATTCCCCGCGCTGCACATGGCGGCATCGTCCGAGGCCAGAAACACCACCATTCGCGCCACGTAGACCGGATCAATCGGATCGGGCAGGCATTGGCGGTCGACCTGCTTGGCCAGCGCCTCGGGCGTGACCCAGAGGTCTTTCTGGCGCTCGGTCATGATCCAGCCGGGCACCACCGTGTTCACGCGGATGCGGTGATCGCCCAATTCGCGCGCCATGGTGCGGGTAAGGCCATGCACGGCGGACTTGGCGGTGGCATAGGCCGGAAAGCCCGCGCCAGCCTCCCACCACGAGTTTGAGCCGAGGTTGACGATGGCCCCACCGCCCCGTTCGATCATCGCGGGCGCGACGGATTGGATGGCAAAGAACATGTGTCGGATATTGGTCGCCATACGTTCGTCCCAATAGTCCGGTGTCACTTCGCGCCAGTCGTGCCGGTCGTCATGGGCCGCGTTGTTGACCAGAACATGTGCGGCGCCCAGTTCCTCCGATAGCTGGTCCAATGCCACGCGCAGTTCTTCGATATCGCGCAGGTCGCATTGGGCAAAGGCATGTTCGCCATCCAGGTCCGCCAGCAATGCGTGCCCGGCGTCGGCGTTGATATCCAGAAACCCGACCCTGGCCCCTTGGGCCGCAAAAGCGCGGGCCGTTTCCGCACCGATACCTCCCGCCCCGCCGGTGATGAAGACGGTCTTGCCGTTCAGGCTGGGATAGATGGCAAAGTCCCCGGTCATCCGTCACGCTCCATGATCCACGCGACCTCTGGGGCGGCAACAAAGCGCCATTTCCGCAAAGGCCCGGCCATGACGTTCAGGTAATACATCTCAAACCCGTAGGGTGCGCCGCAAGGATGATGTCCGCGCGGAACAGTCACAACATCGCCATCGGATACGGCCATCGTCTCATCCAGCTGGCCGTCATCGGTATAGACCCGCTGGATACCGAACCCGTTGGCCGGGTTGAGGCGATGATAATAGGTTTCCTCCAGATAGGTGATCCGGGGGTAGTCATCCTCGTCATGGCGGTGGCTGGGATAGGACGACCAGTGCCCGTTCGGCGTGAACACCTCGGTCACCAGCAGGCTGTCGGCGTAATCCTCGTTCTCCATCGCGATATTGTTGATGTAGCGGGTATTCACGCCCTTGCCGCGCTCGGTGAGGGTGATGCCGTCAGGGCCGATGCGCCGCGCCTGATGCCCGCCTTTGCCGGGGGCCGAGCAGATTGCGATGACGCAGTCGGTTTCGGCAACGGCCTCCCACTCGGTTCCGTTCGGCAGGTACAGGCAATGCGGCGGCGTCTTTTCGAACACATTCATCCGGTCGCCCAGAATTCCCCAATCCTGCCCGGCCCCGGTGATCTGCGCCTTGCCTTCGACCATGACCAGAATAACCTCGCGGTCGCCTGTGGCCTCGGCGGCTTTGTCGCCCGCGCGCAGGTGGTAGAGGCCAAAGCCGACATACCGCCACCCGGCGCTGGCCGGAGTGATGTCGTGGACCTTGCCGCGCGTTCCGAACGGTTTTTTCAGCAGGTCTGCCATGGTGTCGTCTCCTTGATGGGGGCTAATGGCGCACCCCTTTGTTTGTTCAAGCAGCTTGCCTTACCTGTAGCGCCGAGAGCGCATCAGCAAGTTGTGCCCCGGTCCAGCCTTCCGAGACCGCCCGACGCAGGAAATCGGCCTGACTTTCTGGCGCATTGCCCCCGACCGGAGGGTCAGTATCGAGATTGGTTGGAAAAGGATAACCCTCGGCCGTGGCTGCAATTGCCGCATCCAGTTCTGACTGGGTCAGGTCGCCGCGCTGTTTCAGCGCAATCAGGTGGGGGAGCACGCTCTGCGACATGGCACGGCGATCCACTGCTTCCATTGCACGCCCGAAGGCCGACGAGATTTGCAGCAGATTCGCCATCCGGTCGATATCGGCGCTGCGGTTTTCGCCCGCAGCGTGGAACAGCGCCGGGTTGAAGAATACGGCATCACCCTTGGACAGCGGCAGCTGGATGTAGGCGCCCTCGAAATGGTCCCGATGCGCGTCGTCGTGAAAGGCCAGATACCCCGGCAGATAAAGCTGCGAAAAAGGCAACAGCTTGGTCGCCCCGCTCTCAACCGGTATATCGCAATGGGCAACTGCCCCCTGCAGGGTCAATGCGGCGGTTAGGTGATGGGCATGGGCGGGATACCGGGCGGCGCTGTCGGCGCATTGGAATCCAAGATGATAGTCCCTGTGCGCCTGTTGGGCCTTACCCCCCGGACGCACCTGATTGACCTGCGCGGTCATCTGATAGTTGGGTCCCAGCCACGCCTCGCAGGCGGCTGCAATCGCTGTGTTCCCGAAATACAGCGCAAAGCCTTCGGGGTCGCGCAGGCACTGCTTTTGCAGTGCATTCCAAATCCGGTCATTCGCACCCGAGGAAGCAAAGTGATCGCCCTCCCCCGCACCGCTTTGACGTTCTTCGTCAATGATCTGCCGGAACACCTCGGTGGCCCGGTCGATCACCGAAGTATCCGAATAGGCCCCTTTCAGGGCAATCACCCCAGCGGACTTGCTCAAAACCCAGCCCCATTCCGCCAGCAAGGCCTGACGCTTGTCCGCCTGCTCAAGCACCGAGCGCAGAGCTTGCATGTCATAGATCGGAACATTCTTTTCAACTGACACGGCATGGGGCACCGCATCGGCTAAAAGGTTCTGAGAGGTCAACACCTTGAATTCATCCAGATCGCAGGATTCACGGTCGAAATAGCCGACATATCCAAGGTCTTGATGCACCATGATGTTCTCCTTTCTCATGGTTTCTTGGCGTTGCGCCTTTGCGCGGTGCGTTACGCTGTGATCTCCAATCCTGATCGTCCGCAGACATCGACGATATGGTCGTAACCCATCTTGGAGTATTCGTAGGGCGGTGCCTTGGCCGGGTCCTGTTCAGCCTCGACCACGATCCAGCCCTCGTAATCCATGGCCTTGAGCGCATTTGCGACCGCCTGAAAATCGATGCAACCATCGCTGGGCACGGTAAAGGCGCCAGCGATCACCGCATCAAGGAAACTGCGATTGTTTTCGCGCGTGTGCTGCACGATAGCCGGGCGGATATCCTTGAAATGCACGTGATGTACCCGGTCACCCCAGCGGTTCAGGGTCGCCATCACGTCACCTCCACCGAACAGCAGGTGGCCGGTGTCGAAACACAGCTGCACCTCGGGGCCCGACCCCTCCATCAGCCAGTTCACGTCATCCTCGCTTTCGATGATCGTGCCCATGTGGTGGTGGTAGGCCATCGGCATACCCTGATCGGTCATCCATTTCGCCAGTTCGGTGAGCTTGGCCGCGTAAGCCAGAACCTCATCCTTCGACAGCTTGGGGCGATCGTTGACCGGCGTGCCGATCTGGCCCTGCACGGTGTTGGAGCATTCGGCATAGACGATGCAGGGGCTGTTCAGCGCCGCGAACTGTTCGACCTGCTCGCGCACGGCCTCACGCTCGGTCGCAAAGTCGTTGACCAGCGTATTGCCCGAGCACCAGCCGCCACAGAGCGCGATATCGTTGCCGTCCAGATAAGCGCGCAGACCTTCGGTATCGCTGGGCATCCGCTGGCCGCGTTCGACGCCGGTATAGCCGATCTCGCGCGCCTCTTTCAGCGCCTGCTCCATGGAATAGGCCGCCGTCAGGTCCGGAAGGTCGTCATTCTGCCAGGCAATGGGCGAGATGCCGATTTTCACGCTCATTTGGTGTTTCTTTCCTTGAGTGCAACCTCATAGGCCGCGCGTTTTTCATTCACTTCGGGGCGGATGCTGACCTCGGGCACGGCCACTTCCCACCAGGTGCCGCCAAATTCGGTGGACGGATAGGGATCGGTATCGATGACTACGACGTACGGCCCCTTGATGTCGCCACGCTTGGCCAGAGCATCTTCAAGCTCGGCAATCGAGCTGACCTTGACCGAGGTTGCCCCCATCGCCGCCGCATGGGCTGCGAAGTCGATGGCCGAGGGCGTTTCGTGAACCGCGTGGTCCAGCAGGTTGTTGAACTCGGCCCCACCGGTGCCCATCTGCAGGCGGTTGATGCAGCCAAAGCCGCGGTTGTCGGTGATCACGACGGTGAAGGAAATCCCCATCATCGCCGCCGAGGCCATTTCCGAATTCGCCATCATATAGGTGCCGTCGCCGGTAAAGCAGATCACGTCGCGATCCGGCTGGGCCATCTTGATGCCCATGGCGCCCGCGATCTCATACCCCATGCAGCTGAATCCGTATTCCATGTGATAGGCTCCGGGGCGCGGCGCTTTCCACAGCTTATGCAGCTCACCGGGCATGGTGCCCGCCGCGCACATCACAACCGTATCGTCATGCGAGGCGCGCTGCACCGCGCCGATCACCTGCATGTCGGTGGGCAGCGCATTGCCATCGCCCGGTGCATCGGTCAGCGTGTCGACATTGCCGAACCAGTTGGCCTTCAGCGTGCCGGCCACCGGATCGGCGCGATATCCCTGCAGGGCAGTCCCCAGCTCCTCAAGACCAACGCGGGCATCGGCTTGCAGCGGCATGGCGCCGTGTTTCTCGGCGTCATAGGCGGCGGTGTTCAGGCTGATCATCTCACGCTCGGGGTTCGAGAACAGACCCCATGAGCCGGTGGTGAAATCCTGAAAGCGCGTACCGACGCCCAGCACCAGATCGGCCTCGCCGCAGACGTCGTTGGCGGGTTCGCCGCCGGTGACGCCGATGGGACCAAGGTTCAGCGGATGATCCCAAGACAGCGCGGACTTTCCGGCCTGCGTCTCGGTTATGGGGATGTTGTGCGTTTCGACAAAGCTCTGCAGCGCATCGGTTGCGCCCGAATAATGCACCCCGCCCCCGGCGACGATGACCGGACGCTTGGCCGCCTTGATCGCGGCCACCGCGCGGGCCAGCTCGCCCTCATCCGGGCGGATACGGCGCTGATACCAGACGCGCGGTTCAAAGAAGCTTTCGGGATAGTCATAGGCCTCGGCCTGCACGTCCTGACAGAAGGCCAGCGTCACCGGTCCGCAATCTGCCGGATCGGTCATCGTGCGGAAGGCGCGCGGCAAGGCAGTCAGCAGGTGTTCGGGCCGGGAAATGCGGTCAAAGTACCGGCTGACCGGCTTGAAGCAATCATTTGCGCTGAGCGTGCCATCGCCGAAAGTCTCGATCTGCTGCAACACCGGGTCGGGACCGCGGGTCGCAAACACATCACCTGGCAGGAACAGAACCGGCAGGCGGTTCACATGCGCCAGCGCCGCCGCCGTGACCATATTTGTGGCCCCCGGACCGATGGAAGACGTTACGGCCATGGTCCGCGTGCGGCGCATCTGCTTGGAATAGGCAATCGCACAATGCGCCATAGTCTGTTCATTGTGACCGCGATAGGTGGGCAGGCTGTCTTTGACGGCGTGCAGCGCCTCACCCAGCCCGGCCACGTTGCCATGGCCGAAAATAGCCCAAACCCCTGCGATGAAAGGCTCTCCGGCCTCGTTCATCTGCGCGCCCAGATAGCGCACCAAAGCTTGCGCTGCGGTCAGTCGGACTGTTTTGCCCATTGTGATGCCTTTCAACACAAGGCCGTTTTGGCCAAATTCGCAATTTCGTTAGGTTGGGTCACCCGGACCCGAGAAAGGGAGAACGGTGTTAAACCGTTCCACCCAGCGAGCCTTCCAGCTCGGCCATTTCCTGACCGCCGGCCATAAGGTCCTGCAGTTCCTCGGGCGTGATCTCACCGCGTTTCGCCGTACCCAGAGTTTTGCCCCGGTTCAGTACGGTAAACCGATCGCCCACCGCCAGTGCATGGCGCACGTTGTGGCTGATGAAGACAACGCCCACGCCCTGGCTGCGCACTCGGTCAATGGTCGCCAGAACATTCGACGTTTGGCGCACGCCCAAAGCCGAGGTTGGTTCGTCCAGGATCAGAATTTTGGCCCCGAAATAAACCGCGCGCGCAATCGCAACGGTCTGCCGTTCGCCACCGGAAAGCGTGCCGACGGCCTGATCCGGCCCCCGCAGGTTGATGCCCATCTTGCGCATCTCTTCCATGCAGACGTCGTTGGCGGTGTCCACGTCAAAGCGTTTCAGCAACCCTTTCCCCTTGGTCGGCTCGCGTCCCATAAAAAAGTTGCGCGTCACGCTCATCAGCGGGATCATCGCAAGATCTTGGAAAACGGTCGCAATCCCCGCCTCCATCGCATCGCGCGGGGTGTCGAAATGCAGCGGCTTGCCTTCAAAATAGATCTCGCCCTTGGTGGGTTTGTGCACCCCGGACATAGTCTTGATGAAGGTCGACTTGCCCGCACCGTTGTCACCCAGCAAGCAGTGGCATTCCCCCGGTTTAACGTCAAAGCTGACACCCGCCAAAGCGATGATGTTGCCAAAGTGCTTTTCGATGTCTTTCATTTCAACGATAGGTGCCGAATCGGTCGCATCGCCGTGGTGGAACTTGGTATCTTCGGTCATATCAGCGCTCCCCGGTTACGCGTTTACGGATCGCGTTGTTGAACAGAACGGCGATCAGCAGCATGGCGCCCAGAAAGACCTGGAACCAGTCCTGATCAAAGTCGGTATAGGTCAGGCCGATGACAACCATGCCAAAGATGATCGAGCCGAAGAACGCCCCGATAGCCGATCCATAGCCACCAGTCAGCAGACAGCCCCCGATCACGGCTGCGATGATCGCCTCGAATTCCTTCTGGAAGCCGCGGCGCGCATCGGTCGAACCCGCGTCCATCACGGTGATGATTGCCACCAGCGCGGCGCAGCAGGCCGTCAGCATGAACAGGGAAACCTTGACGCGGTTCACCGGAACACCCGAGTTGGACGCCGCAGTCTTGTCGCCGCCGGACGCGAAAATCCAGTTCCCCGCCGGGGTGCGCAGCAGCACATAGGTCGCAGCCAGAGCCATCACGATGAACCAAAGGATTTCGACCGGGATACCCGGCACTTTGGGCGCACCGCTTTTGAACGTATCGATCACGCCCTTCTCGGCCAGCCAGGCGAACAGGCTGGCAAAGGCCTCGCCTGAGAAAAACGGGGCCAGCCAGTCATTTTCGGTTGCGTCACGCACACCGCGCAGCTGGGTCGACCCTCCGGTGGCCATTTTCAGCCCGACCAGAGACAGCCCCCGCAGAATGAACAGAAAGGCCAGCGTCACGATAAAGGACGGCAGGCCCGAGCGGATCACGATATTGCCGTTGATCGCGCCGACCATGGCCGCAAAAACAAATGTCATCGGGATCGCGGCAATCAGCGGCAGTTGCCAGGTCACCACACAGACGCCGAAGAACAGGCCGGAAAAGGCGACCATCGAACCAATCGACAGGTCAAACTCTCCGCCAATCATCAGCAACGCCGCGCCAATGGCCAGGATACCTAACTGGGCCGCAGGCGTCATGAAGTTCATCACCCCCGCCAGGGTGAACATCGAGCTGTCCGCGGTAATCGCGAAGAAGATGAACACCAGAATGACACCGGCCATGGCGCCAAGCTCGGGGCGTTTCATTAATTTGGTCAGAAACGGTTCGCTCTTGACCCTTTCGTCGGCTGCGACGGGCGCTGACTGGCTCATGTTCTTCTCCCATTTAGATGGAAACGGCGCGCAGGGCGCCGTTTCTTTTATCATTGTCCGGGGCGCTTAGCGGATACCCTGCGACGACAGTTCGATCACCTGACCGGCCTTGTCGGCAGTCACCAGGTTCGGACCCGAGGGAACATCGCCACCCGGCATCAGACCGTATTTGGCGTGCAGACCCATGAAGTTCACCGCCAGATAGCCCTGCAGGTATTGCTGCTGGTCGATGGCAAAGGCCGCATCACCGTCAACAACCGACTGCAGGAAATTGGCCGACAGGTCGAACGAGGCAACATTCACGTCCCGGCCCGAGGCTTTGACGGCTGCAACAGCAGGCTCACCGGCCGAGCTGGCACCCAGAGCCATAACAGTGTCGACGCTTTCATCGGCTGCCAATGCGGCGGCCACTTTCGATTCAATCTCGGACGGGTCGTTCGAGGTCGGCAGAACGGTGACGTTGCCGCCAAAGCCCTCGGCAAAGCCCTCGCAGCGCAGGTCCAGCGACACGTTGCCCACTTCGTGGTTCACACAGATCGCGTTGCTGCCGCCCATGGAGGCCAGCGCCTCGCCTGCGGCCTTGCCGGCGTCGTATTCATCCTGTCCGACATGCAGCAGAGCCCCCAGATCCTTGGCAACTTCGGCGCCCGAGTTGATCGAGATTACCGGGATACCAGCCGCAACCGCGCGTTCGATCGACGGGCCAAGCGCATCCGCATCGGGGATCGAAACGATCAGCCCGTCAGGCTCCTGATTGACGGCAGCGTCGATCAGCTGCGACATGGCCACCATGTCGAAAGTTTCGGGCGCGCGGTATTCCACGTTGACGCCGACATCCTTGCCCGCCTGTTCGACGCCGTTCTTGACGACGTTCCAGAACGCGTCGTTCGCCTGACCGTGCGACACAACCACGATTTCCTGCGCAAATGCAGGTGCGGCCAAGGCCAGAGCACCGGCAGCCAGCGCACCTTTAACGAACTTGTTCATTTGGTTTCCTCCCATAAAAACAGTCTGTCTTTTGCCGGGGCGTCAGCCCCAATCATTCGGATTGACCGAATCTCTTCCGCTCCGGGCTTTGGCGGAGCTGGCTCCAGTTTCCGGATATCAGCTCATTTTGCAACCGGTTTCAAAACGTCAGCCATTGCGACCGGTTGCCCGGTCTGCGCCGAACGGGTCGCGGCCTCGGCCATTGCCAGCGCGGCAACACCATCCTCCAGCGTCACCGGCATCGATGATCCAGCCAGCACGGCCTGAACAAACGCGTCCCATTCCGCGCGATAGGCGGGCATGTAGCGTTCCAGGAAAAAATAGGTCGGCTTGGCGCCGGTTACGCCATCGGCGGTGGATTTAACAACGGCGTTTTCCAGAACGTTGTGGGCTTGCAGCAACCCGCCAGAGCCCAGCATCTCGATCCGCTGGTCATAGCCGTAGACCGCCCGCCGCGAGTTCTTGATCACCACGATCTTGCCATCGGCATAAGTCATTGTGACCACAGCGGTATCCACATCCCCCGCACGCCCAATCTCGGGGTCGATGATCGAGGAGCCAACGGCAATAATCCGTTCAGGCAACTGGCCCATCAGGTAATTCGCCATGTCGAAATCATGGATCATCATGTCCCGGAACAGACCGCCGGAAACCTTGACATAGCTGATCGGCGGCGGGGCCGGGTCGAAAGAGGTGATCGACAGCATCTCGGTCGTACCGACCTCACCATTGTCGGCGGCCGATTTTAGGGTCGAAAAGCTGGGATCAAACCGGCGGTTGAACCCGACCATGACCGGCTGGCCGGTTTCCGCTGCGACCGTCTGACACGCCAGCGCGCGCTCAAGGCTGAGATCAACGGGTTTTTCGCACAGAACCGCCTTGCCGGCCTGCGTGGCGGCCTCGATCAGGTCAGAATGGGTATCCGTCGGCGTCGCGATCAGCACCGCATCGATAGACGGGTCGGCGATGATGTCGTGGGACTCGCGGACCGCTGCCCCCTGCTCTGCAGCAAGGCTTTCAGCCGCATCGGAAATCGCGTCGGAAACCGCGCAAAGCTGACTTTGAGGATGCGCGGCAATGGCCTGTGCATGTACCCGGCCAATGCGCCCGGCGCCAAGCAATCCGATTCTCAGCATACGGTTCTCCCGAATCTCCAATTTGCCGATACAATGTTTCTTTTTGCAACCGGTTGCAATATTTTTTTGAAGGCAACGATGCCACAACGCATAATCACGCAGAGTCGTGGGAGGCTGTGAAAAAGATGACTGGCGATCCCGGAAGGACTCGAACCCTCAACCTGCTGATTAGAAGTCAGCTGCTCTATCCAGTTGAGCTACGGGACCGCTGCGCCCTTCTTGCGGTTTTTACGGGCGGGGTTCAAGACCCAAGCGCATGAAGGCGCTGTTTGGGTCGGCTGCATATCCGTGGATCGGCCCGCAATAGGAATATCCCAGCGCCTCATAGAGTTTTCGGGCCGCGTCATATTCCGGCAGATGCGCTGCGCCGGTTTCCAGAACCAAGGCTGAAACCCCCTCGGATCGGGCCAGATCCGCCAGATGGATCATCATCTTGCGCGCCAGACCGCGCCCGCGCGCCTGCTCCAGAATATGCACCGATTTCACCTCGGCGCTGCCATCCGGCAAAGCCTTGAGCGCACCACACCCAATTGGCTGACCGGCTTCATACATGGCCCAGAACCGAATCCCGCGCCCGGCCAGCGCCTTGGCATCCATTGTGTGGTTGCTTTCCGCGGGGCCAGCGGTTTCGCTATGGGCAAAATGCGCCTCAACCACCGGGCGCAGCGCGTCCGAGGTCGGATCAGCCTCGCGGATGTCGATCAATTCAGTGGGTCCAGGGCGCGCGCCGGTCGGTGGCGAAATTCTCGCCATAGCCACGGGCGCGCAGGTTGGGCTTGCGCTTGTGCGGTTCGCTGACCAGAGCGTCGATCCCGTTGTCTTTGGCGTAATCCAGCGCCTCTTGCTTGGTGTCGAATTTCAGCCGCACCTGGGTCTGCGTGTCATTGGACGAGGTCCAGCCCATCAGCGGATCAACCTCGCGCGATGATGCGGGGGCATATTCCAGAACCCACTTGCGGGTCTTGGCCATCCCAGAAGTCATCGCATTCCTTGCAGGCTGGTAAATCCGTGCGCGCATGTCGCCTCTCCGTACTCGCTTGGCTGGGGGTGTTTATGCGCCATACGCGCGGCGCGGACAAGTCCGCAATTGTCGCAATTGCGAGTGTTGGAAATGCCCCCTTGAACAAGAACAAAAACAGACCAAAATCAGGCGCGAAAGGAATCTCCTCTGATGGCTTACGCTCATTCCGACAAGACCCAGCTGACCGCCGAAGACGTGCGCGCCCGCCTGAAACTGGAAGGCGGCAAGGCATTCGTGATGCATACCGACTTTAACCCGGCAGGCGACCAGCCAACAGCGATCAAGGAACTGGCCCGAGGCGTGTCGGACGGCGAGCGCGATCAGGTTCTGCTGGGTGCGACCGGGACGGGCAAGACCTTCACCATGGCCAAGGTGATCGAGGAAACCCAGCGCCCCGCCATCATTCTGGCCCCCAACAAGACGTTGGCGGCACAGCTATACGGAGAATTCAAAGGCTTCTTTCCCGAAAACTCGGTCGAGTATTTCGTATCCTACTACGACTATTACCAGCCCGAAGCCTATGTGCCGCGCAGCGACACCTATATCGAGAAAGAATCCCAGATCAACGAACAGATCGACCGGATGCGCCACTCGGCCACGCGGGCGCTGTTGGAGCGCGATGACGTGATTATCGTGGCCTCGGTCTCGTGCATCTATGGTATCGGCTCGGTCGAGACCTACGGGGCGATGACGCAAGATTTGAAGGTTGGCAGCGAATACGACCAGCGGCAGGTGATGGCCGATCTGGTCGCGCAGCAATACCGCCGCAACGATCAGGCGTTTCAGCGTGGGTCCTTCCGGGTACGGGGCGACAGTCTGGAAATCTGGCCTGCGCACCTTGAGGACCGCGCGTGGAAACTGTCCTTCTTCGGTGAGGAACTGGAGCAGATCACCGAATTCGACCCGCTGACCGGCGAACGCGCCGCCACGATGGAGCAGGTGCGCGTCTATGCGAACTCGCATTACGTGACGCCGAAACCAACGATGCAACAGGCGATCATCGGCATCAAAAAAGAACTGCGCATCCGGCTGGATCAACTGGTGGGTGAGGGCAAACTGCTGGAAGCCCAACGTCTGGAACAGCGCACCAATTTCGATCTGGAAATGCTTGAGGCGACCGGCGTCTGCAACGGGATCGAGAACTATTCGCGCTATCTGACCGGCCGCGCGCCGGGCGAGCCGCCGCCAACCCTGTTCGAATTCATCCCCGACAACGCCATCGTTTTTGCCGACGAATCCCACGTCAGCGTGCCGCAGATCGGCGGCATGTACCGGGGCGACTATCGCCGCAAGTTCACGCTGGCCGAACACGGGTTCCGCCTGCCCTCCTGCATGGACAACCGCCCCCTGAAGTTCGAGGAATGGGACGCCATGCGCCCGCAATCCGTCTTTGTCTCGGCCACCCCGGCCAAGTGGGAGATCGAACAGACCGGCGGCGTCTTCACCGAACAGGTAATCCGCCCCACCGGCCTGCTGGACCCCGAGGTCGAAATCCGCCCCGTCAGCATGCAAGTCGACGACCTGCTGGACGAGGTGCGCAAGGTCACCGCCAATGGCTATCGCACGCTGGTCACGACGCTGACAAAACGCATGGCTGAGGATCTGACCGAATATCTGCACGAACAGGGCATCAAGGTCCGCTACATGCACTCGGATATCGACACGCTGGAGCGCATCGAAATCCTGCGCGACCTGCGGCTGGGCGCTTTCGACGTGCTGATCGGCATCAATCTGCTGCGCGAGGGCCTCGACATCCCCGAATGCGGGCTGGTCGCCATTCTGGACGCGGATAAAGAGGGCTTTTTGCGCTCGGAAACCTCACTGATCCAGACCATCGGCCGCGCCGCGCGCAACGCGGAGGGCCGGGTGATCATGTATGCCGACAAGATCACCGGCAGCATGGAACGCGCACTGGAGGAAACCAACCGCCGCCGCGCCAAGCAGCTCGCCTATAACGAGGAACACGGCATCACCCCCGAGACGGTGAAAAAGAATGTCGAGGACGTTCTGGCCGGTCTCTACGAAGGCGATGTCGACATGAACCGCGTCACTGCCACCATCGACAAACCGATGCACGGCGCCAACCTCGAGGCGCATCTGGACGGGTTGCGCGACCAGATGCGCAAGGCCGCCGAAAACCTGGAATTCGAAGAGGCCGCCAACATCCGCGATGAGATCAAACGTCTGGAAGCGGTCGATCTGGCCATCGCCGACGACCCTATGGCGCGTCAATGGGCGGTCGAGAAAGCCTCGGAAGATGCGGTGAAATCACGCGGACGTTCAACGGCCGGCAGGCCGGGGCAGCGGGGTGGGAATGTGAAGCGGCGAAAGAAAGGTCACTGACTTAACCAAAGAGATCATCGAGTATGGCTTTCGTTGAAACGCTGGTGGCACTGGACCAGTCTGGCAAATACGATGGCTTTCGAACTTTATACTCGGTTCCCGTACCGTTATTGGACCAGACACCTTCGAAAAACAGTGCCTGCTCTTTCTTGCGCCGAGGGATTATTTCCTCTGGTTTCTTCCAGTTCATGATTGCTTTTTTTGCACCAGAAACGTCTCCGGCTTTCCATCTTTTGACCCAGGTCGCTTTTTTGATACCACCTGTATTGTAGTGAAATGATAATGCCGCCCCCAGCTGCGCTTCGGTCAGCGTGTGCCCGGCGAATGCTTGTTGCACGGCAGGCAAGTAGTTGTTCCGCACCACCCACTCAAACACCTCAAAACACCTTTTGAGTGATTGCGGGTTATCAACGTATCGTGGCCAAACTTTGTGACCCGAAGAGGAGGTAATACCAATACTCCAGGTCCAGACCCCGACAGAGTCCCGGTAGGCTTCTCTGACTATACCTTCGTGTGAAATGAGTTCTGCGGCGACATTTGGGGTAATCAAATTGGTCATAACAATCTCCCAAAAAAGAGGAGCATTATAATATCATAAAATGAGCTTTTAAAAAAAATGTGGGCGCATATTCGGGTATTGCATCAAAGTTTGAGCTTTTCGGAAGCGCGCGCACCGGATGAATGCTTGTACTCGTCTGAACCGATTTAGTGACAGAAGATGCCATCATTCCTGCTCGGTTGCGGGCGATGATGCCTGGCCACCCACACTACAACCTTGCACCCTGCGCCACCCTCCTTCACCTTTGAAATCACAAATTGTGATTCCAAACGGTTGCCATGACGAACCCTAAGAAACTGCCCAGCGCACAAGTGGTCCAAAGCGCCATTCACCGGGTGCGGGGCACCCGCGTGGTGCTGGCCGAGGATCTGGCGCAGTTCTATGGAAAATCCGTCAGCGCCTTCAATCAGGCCGTCTCGCGCAACAAGGATCTGTTCGAGGGCTACCGCTTTCAGCTAACCGATGCCGAGGTCGCCGATTTGCAATCACAGAATGTGATCTCAAAACCCAAAGGCCGCGGCGGGCGGCGGGTCAATCCTTGGGTCTATACCGATTACGGCGTGGCCATCGCCTCGGCCCTGTTCAAGGACCCGCGCGCGATCAGGATCACCCGGATGATCACCGAGGCCTTTGTCGATGGCGCAAACGCGCTGGCCGAGACCCCGCGCAGCGTGCCGGAAATCCTGCCACCCGAGGACGCCCCCACCCCGCTGCTGCCCAATGGTGAGCAGTTGCGTGATCTGGCCGAAAATATTCTGGACTCGGGCCAGCAGAGCCTTGTGGATTACATCGCCAACCCCACCACCAAACGGCAACAGGCAGTGGCGGTGATCATGAAAACCCTGGCGGAAACCGCAGGCGAAGAGGTCCGCACTCAGCACGAACGCCTGCGCCTGAACATCGCCCAGCGTCTCGCGAGCGGAGACTATGCCGATGATGACGACCGCAAAGGCCTGCTGGAGCTGCTGCAAGCGATGAAGGGTTAAACACCCAACTCGGCCCGCATCTTCTTTGTCAGCTTGGCCACAACCAGATCATAAGACGTCATGATATGTTCGCGTAGTGAGGCGTCGGACATGCCGCGTTCTTCATAGACCTGCAGCCATTTCATCCCGCGCGACGCCAGATAGGGCGCTGGGCGGATGCCGGGCTCATCGCCCAGCACCTCAAACGCCAGATCGGTGGCCTTGAAGGTGAAGGCGTCCTTGCCATCGTTCCAGCCGCAGATCGCAAAGACTTTGCCACCCACTTTCCACACATCCGCATTGCCCCATTGCACCACATGACTGGTGGCTTTGAGGCTGGCGCAAAAGGCGTTGAAATCATCGCGGGTCATCGCCTGAATCTCGGCGATCACCCGGAAATATGCAAGCGTTTAAAGGGCTTTATCCCAGTGGACGACCACGTCAAACCCGGCAGGGGACGGCGGGCCTTCAAGAAACTCTGCGAAATTCCCCCACAACTCGGCCACTTTGGGCGCGTTCGCGTTCGATGTCTCCTCGCTTTCGACAACTGCAACAACGTATCCGGTGCCGTCCTCGTTCATGGCATTGGTAAAGCTGTGCATCCCGTTCATGCCCATAATCTGATCTTTAAGCTCATTCATTTTCGCCTCGGCGGCATCCCGCATGCCGGGCTTCATTTTGAACTGAGTAATACGTGCAAACATTTCTTTCCTCCCTTTCAGGGCGAAATCCCCCAAAGACGGCCCTAAGCGGCGCGTCCGGCGCAGTTTAACACAGCATCGGTGAATCGCGCAGAACCCGCGCAAGGGCCAATCAGGGCCGCACGAACTTGGCGGTTCCGACCGTCCGCGACGGGCGCGTGCCGGTCTGCTGCGGGACTGCGCCGGAAACCGGGGTGGGCGCGATGGTTTCGCAGGCAACGCCATCTCCATCGGGATCGTTGCGCGGGTGGTATCCCGGCCCTCCCGCCAAGAACGGCCCCGGCACGACGGTTTCAACCGCGTCACACCCCGCCAGGGCAATCAAATGGATCAGGGCCTGTTCGCGCTCAAAGTCGGATATGCGCAGGTAAACGGCCACGACGATACTCAGGATCGTCAATGGCAGCATGAGAACCATGATCAATATCCGAACCGGAGACAAAGCGCGTTTGCGCAAGGCGTCCGCGCGTTTCTGGCGCCTCGATACCTTGGGGGTTGTCGGTTCCGTTTCGGGCTTGAGCGTGTTGTCTGGCATTTCCTTCCCCTAACCCGGATTTGTGGCGAAACCGAGGCCCGGGCACAACCGGCAACAGGCCTCGCACTGGCTGGGTGAAGCAGCTATGTTTGAACCGATGCAAACACCCCGGGACATTTAAGCCATGGCGGAAGCCAACCCTTTTCGTCCGGTCGATGATACGGCCCGCGGTTTGGCCCGCGACCTGATTGAGGGTGCAACCTTTGGTGCCCTCGCCACTTTGCAGCCGGGTAAGGCGGGGCCTTCGGTGTCGCGTATCTCACTCGCAACGGATGAGGCTGGCGGTCTGGTGACCCTGATCTCGACCCTGGCAGATCATACGCGGGCTTTGCACGCCAATCCGACCTGTGCGCTGCTGATCGGAGAACCGGGCGAGACCGGTGATCCACTGACCCACCCGCGTTTAACCCTGCACGCCGAGGCCCGGTTCGTCGTGCGTGACAGCGCAGAGCACGGCCACCTGCGCGCGCGGTATCTGGCCCTGCGCCCCAAAGCGAAGCTCTATGTTGATTTCACCGATTTCGGCTTTGTCTGTTTCGAGATTTCCGAGGCCCTGTTGAACGGTGGCTTTGGAAAGGCGTGGCGCCTTGCCAAAGCCGATCTTGCGCCCGGTCAGCGCACCACGTGAACCGCGCAAGCGGCGTGGCGAACCACATGGTTCGCAGTTGAGCCCAGCAGAAGATCCTGCATCCCCGGCCGATGCGATGCCATGATGATCAGGTCCGGTTTATGGGACTCCGCCCAGTCCAGAATGGTGCGCCCGGAATGCCCTTCGATCACCACGCCCACCGCGTTGGGCAATTTCGCTGCCAACTCGTCCAGTTCGGTCTGGATCGCCTTGCGGGCTTCGGCCAGGTATTCCGGCGGCATGTATGAGATTGCATAGTTTGGGATGTGCTCGACCACATGCAGCAAAGTCACCTGAGCGTCCGGTGCCGACAAAATCCCGGCCAATTTCAACGGGCCGGAAATATCCCGTTCGGCATCGAAAGAAATGGGAACAAGAATGTTGCGATACATGGCGCGCACCTCCGCTTTTCTACTCCCAGCTTGTGCGGATCTAGGCGTTAAGGCTTTGATCCAAATCAGGAACTGCCAAAAGTTTCGGCCACGTCATACATCACCGGCTCAAAGCTTTTGCACAGCTCATTGATCTGGCGGTTACGATCGCGCATTTCCGGAGTGCGCAGCATGGCCAGAAAATCCTCGCGGCGTTGCCATTGTGAATAATTGGCAATCCGCGTCTGGGCATCGTTCACATGCAGCCCCGCCGACACGAAACCCGGCTGTTTCGAGATGAACTCGGCATAGGCGTCGGTCAGCGCCTCCAGCAGATCCTGGCAGGTGCCGGGCGTCATTTCAAAGGTGGTGATAACTGTCTGGACGCTCGCGCTCTTGGAAATCTTCGGCATCTGGATTCTCCTTATCGTTTCACAAGCTTAACACAGGAATAGCAAAGGTCTCTTGTTTCCTTTGCGGGCGAGACTTCTTTGTCGGTTTTCAAAAAATGAACAAATTACTAACCATCCGTTAACCATGCTGACGGATTCTGCGTGCATGTGCCGGATCGCCCTTCTCTTGTCTCTGTTGCTTGCCGCGGCACCGGCGTGGTCCGGGGCGTGGCTGCGGGAAAAGGGCTCGGCCTTCACCGCGACCTCGGTCACCGCATTCAAGGACCCCGGCGGCGCTTATGACTATAAAACCGGTCTTTACGCGGAATTCGGATACAGACCGAACCTGACAATCGGGCTGGACTTCGAGGAGAACCGAGACCTTTACGGCCACGCGCTAATGTTTGCGCGGCTTCCGGTTGCCGATTTCGGAAATTGGGGACGTTTTGCAACCGAGTTCGGGGCGGGCGCCCATCACCGGCACCGGGACGCCTGGGCGATGTACAAGCTGACCCTCTCTTATGGCAGAGGGTTCCAGACGGGTTGGGGGAATGGCTGGGTGGCTATCGATACCGCTTTGGAACTGCGCACGCATGATGCCCTATACCGCAAACTGGATATCACCGCTGGTCTGTCCGGGGACCGGCTGCTGAATCCGCTGATACAGATTGAAACAGCCTATACCCCGGATCATTCGTTGTATTGGAGAGCCCGCCCCTCGGTCATGATCCGAACCAGGAATAGTTCGGCCATGTGGGTGCTGGGCCTTGAACGCAATGATGCGCGCAGCGATACGGGGTTGAAATTGGCGATTTGGAATGAGTTTTGAAGGCCGCGAACTGGCCGCCCCGCAACAGGACGGCCAGTCGAAATATCAGCGCTCCATTCGCACTGTCGCGGAGACCTCACCGCTCAGTGCATCGGGCCAACGCAGGTTTATCGCGTCATTCGATGCGCCCTGTTCCAGCTCGACATACGGGTTGGCGAAGGTCAGCGATCCAAAAGCGGTTCTCAAAGGTCCCAGAACCGTGACCGCATCACAGCTGCGGGCAAGACCACCGAACGGCAGCTGACCAGAGGTCTGCACGGTCCAGGCCTGAGACGCAGAACCTTGTGCATGTCTGATCCGCAAGGGGTTCGACACATTTTGATCCACCCCATGAAACGTATTATTCTCGAAGGTCACATTCCGGTGCGCGTATTTGTTCAGATCGGCATAGGTGGTGTCCACCCGTTCCACCCGGGCGATATTACCACTTGATGAACGGAACTTGTTCCCGGTCACGATGACACCATTCAGGAAATGCCCCGCACCATAGGGCCGAATGACAAGATAGGTGAACCAGGACGCAACTTCGCTGGAGTAGAAGATATTGTCGGTGATGGCCATCGAACTGAACGAATACCCGGCAGTGTAGACCGGATTTGCATCCCGTTCGTTGGTCCACTGGATCGAGCAATTATCAACGTAGTTCCCTGAGATGGTCGAGCTGTTATAGGTGCCGATCATGACCAGACCGGCGCTGCGAACACCCTGTGGAATGCTGTCGCCCTGGAAAAAGTGATTGCCCAGGACCATGTTGTTGGTGCCGCCCAAAACGGCAAAGTGCCGGAACCGCACAGCCCGGTTGTGGCGCAGTTTGACGTCATTGGCGGTAGAGTTCAGCGCGATCGATTTGCGGTCCTCCACGTTGAAGGATTCCTCGGTGGACAGGAATTGGCAGTTGTCGATCAGCATACCCTGACACCCTGTTCCGATCGACGTGATGCCCCGGTCCTTGGGGCGACTGATGAAACTGTTCGCCACTGCGAAGGTGCTGCCCGAGGGGGCCAGCCGGATTCCGCTGCTGCGGCCGTTGCACTGGAACTCGATTTCTTCCATCCCGAATTTGCGCAGCGTGCTGAAACCGCTGAAGTCCAGCAGGTATTTGAAGGACTGGAAAGTGAATGTCTGCGTGCCAGCCGCGTCATACAGCGGCGCGTTCAGCGTGATCTCACCCGCCCCCTCGTTCTTGGAGCGGACATAGATTTCACGCCCGACCCCGCTGCCCTGCACCAGTGCACCGACCGGAATATTGGCCACGTTGGCCACATTCACCAGGCGGGTGGGGTCATTCGGGTTATAGGTCGCGACCGAGGTGAACGTCTCGGTATCCCAGGCCGAACTGCTTTGCACGTCGAACTGGCCATTGCGGATCACACGGCGTGTCGAGAAACCGCTTTGCCGGTTCGGCACCGCGGCGGCCATGTCGATGGATTCACTGACCGAAATCTTCCGCCCCCCCAGATCAAGCGATTCATGGTCCGAGTTGTTCAGCAGTGCCTGAAACGCCTTTTTGAAGGCCAGCGTTTCATTGCCAAAGGCGTTGATATAGGTCGGCAGGTCGAAATTCTTGGTCAGCAGCAGCATCTTGTCGTCGGGCATCGTGACTGTGCCTTCAAAGTCGATCTCGGATGCCATCGACGTGTTCTGTGCCAGCAGATAGGTACCTTCGGGCACGAAAACCGTACGCCCGTTTGCGGCCTGATCCGCCGCCTCGAAGGCCGCCGAGTCGTCCGCGACGCCGTCGCCGGTAGCTCCGAAATCGCGCACATCGACAAGGCTGATAAGGTTGCGCAGGAACACGCCGGTGATATCCGTGATCTCGATATCATCTACCCGGATGACAGCCCCGTTCGCACCATCGATATCCAGCCCGAAATGCCCGTACAGCGCCTGAACACCCCAGGGCATATCCACGCCAGGGCGCTGGCCGGTACCGACAATGGCGGTGATCTCATGCACCGTGCCATAGCCCGACAGCTGCGTCGCCGGGCCCTGCTCGGTCACGCCGGTGACCTGCACGTCTCCGGCACCGCCGGCCCAACCGGCGATGCGCACCTCGGGCAGCGGGCCGCTGATTGCTTTGACCCGCGCCTTGATCTGCAGGTAGCACCCCGGCAACAGCGGCGTCTGGCCCATATAGCGCAGACGTTGCGTGGTGCTGACCTTCAGAATCTCAAGGCAGCCGCCGAAATCCGCATCGGCCGGGACATACGCACCGGTGCCCGACCCGTCATAGGTGGGCGAGCCCGGTGTGCCGTCGCCGCTGGACCATACGTTCAGACCGTTTGCGAAAGCAGGCGGCATGAACACGATGCCGTCGGTGATTGCCTTATTCATAGAAATCCCTTTCCCAATCGCGCTGGCAGCGACCCGCCACGCGCATAAACCCAGTGCCCGGGATCGCGCGCCCCGAACGCAAAAACCTGAGTACCGAAAAGGAATTAACTACCGCTCATGTCACCGTAACGGTGGTGTTGCATCAGGTTGCCGGATCAGAGTTGCCCAGCAGCTGCACGCCGTTGATCTTCCAACCATTTTCAAGCGGCACCATCTGATAGTCGAGGATATGCACCCGGCCCGCGCCATCGGTGATCATGACCTTCTGCCACAGTGAACCGGCGACTTCGCGCAACTCCAGAAACCGCACATCCGCAGGCCGCCAGACCATCGGATAGCCGCGTTTGACCATCACCCCAAAGTTCTCGGGCGTCTGGAAAAGGCGTTGGATATTGGGGCTGGCAAAGGTGAAAGCAGTGGCGAAATCATCCGCCTTAAAGGCCTGTATCTGCGCCGCGATATTGGCC
The DNA here is from genome assembly GCF_049195285.1 of Ruegeria sp. MALMAid1280. NCBI lineage: Bacteria > Pseudomonadati > Pseudomonadota > Alphaproteobacteria > Rhodobacterales > Roseobacteraceae > Ruegeria > Ruegeria sp. MALMAid1280. The sequence continues at coordinate 81,981 of NZ_JBMIRT010000041.1, forward strand.
TCGATCTCGGCACTCTGGGCAAACGCGCCCGAGGTCAATCCGGCGCATAAGGATGCAGCAAGTAATAGACCACGCATGGGGCCACCTCCTGATCAGAGGGTAGCCCCACGCGGTAACAGGTCAAATCAGACCAGCTTGCCGGCCAGTGCCTTGTCGATCAGCGCGATGGTTTCCGGCACGCCGTAGAGTGCAATGAAACCGCCGAAACGCGGGCCTTGAGATGCCCCCAGCAGGACCTCATAGAGCGCAGTGAACCAGCCACGCATCGGGTCGAACCTCTCGCGTCCGATGGAATAGACCACCGATTGCAACGCTTCGTCCTCAGCCGGTCCATCATAAGCCTCGAGCGCGGCTTTCAACGCCTCCAGCGCCTCGCGTTCCTGGTCGGTCGGCGCGCGGTGTTTGCGGGTCGGTTTCACGAAGTCGTTGAAGTAACGCACGGCAAAGCCCGCCGCCTGATCCAGATCGGGATGGCTTTCCGCTGTCGCTTCGGGCGCGTAACGGCGGATGAAGCCCCACAGCGCCTCTTTGTCCTCGGCACCCGAAACCGAGGCCAGGTTCAGAAGCATCGCAAACGGAACCATCAGCGTGGACTCGGGAACGTTGCCGCCGTGGATATGCCAGACAGGATTATTCAACTGCGCTTTCAGATCCTGACCTGGATAGGCCCGCAACTGCTGGTGATATTCATCATAGGCTTTCGGGATCACGTCAAAATGCATCCGCTTGGCTGTCTTGGGCTTTTGATACATGAAATAGGCCAGCGACTCGGTCGGCGCGTAAGTCAGCCACTCGTCAATCGACACGCCATTGCCGGACGATTTCGAGATTTTCTGACCATTCTCATCCAGGAACAGCTCATACGAGAAATGTTCCGGCGCTCGGCCGCCCAGCGCACGGCAAATCGCGTCATAGATTTTCTCGTTGGTCGCGTGTTCCTTGCCATACATCTCAAAGTCAACGCCCAGCGCCGCCCAGCGCGCGCCGAAATCCGGTTTCCACTGCAGTTTGACGTTGCCGCCGGTGACGGGCAACGTCCATTCCTTGCCGTCCTCATCATCGAAGGTGACGGTATAGGTCTCGGCGCAAACCTTCTTCATCGGGACATACAGCACCCGACCGGTTTCAGGATGAATCGGTAGGAAGATCGAATAGGTCTGCTGACGCTCTTCGCGCAGGCTTTTCAGCATAATGGCCATGATATCGTCATAGCGTTCAACCGAGCGCTTCAGAATCTCGTCGAACTGACCCGAGCGATAGAAGTCGCGCGCCGAATAGAATTCATACTCGAACCCGAAGGTATCGAGGAACCGGCGCAGCATGGTGTTGTTATACTCGCCAAAGCTGGGGTACTCGCCGAACGGATCGGGTACCGAGGTCAGCGGGCACTGCAGATAGCCCTGCAGCTTTTCCGGGTTCGGCACGTTGCTTGGCACCTTGCGCATCCCGTCCAGATCGTCCGAGAAACAGATCAGCTTGGTCGGGATGTCCGACAATGCCTCGAACGCGCGCTTGACCATCGTGGTCCGCGCGACCTCGCCAAAGGTGCCGATATGCGGCAGGCCCGAGGGGCCGTAGCCGGTCTCAAAAAGCACATACCCCTTATCCGGAGCCGCTTTCTGATAGCGTTTGAGCAACCGGCGCGCCTCTTCGAAAGGCCAGGCCTTGGACGACATCGCGGTTTCACGCAGTTCAGACATCAGATTTGCTCCATCGGGAAAACAGCGTCGGTCGCCCTGTGCGACCGACCGGCCCCTCCTATTGTGCCGGTGCAGCATGAGTCAATAAACTGCGGGGTTTTTCCTGATGAAATTGCCGATTTACGCGGTCAGCTGGTCCAGTTTGGCGGCCCAGATGAAGTCATTCTCGCTGAGGCCTCCGATTTCATGAGTGGTCAATCTGACGTCAACATAGCCCCAACCAAAGCTGACATCCGGGTGATGCCCCTGCTGATCGGCCAGCCAGGCGCAAAGGTTGGCCAGATAGGTCGCCTTGGCGAACCCTTTGAACGTGTAGTGACGGCTGAGTTCTTTCGCCTCGGCATCCAGCTTCCAGTCCGAGGACAGCTCGGACATGTGCTTGTCTGCCTCATCCCGCGTCAAAGCCGGGACACCGCCGGAACAAGGCACGCAGGTTCGGTCCGAAAGGCTGCAGGTTTGTCCTGATGTGGTCATGATCCGTTCACTCCGCTGCGGTTGCTTTTTCCGGGAACTTGTTCGGCAGCAACCCAAGGGATTGCGCCTGACGCACATCTGCAAGCAGATCACGATCCGCGGCTGCGAACAGTTCCTCAGGCGAGTTTAGCACGAAATAGCCCATCTGGTGCATGTCTATCCGGTAGGGCGTGCGCAGGATTGTGAGGATATCGAACGGATCGCGGTCGGGAATGTCGCTTTCCACCGCATAGACCAGTTCGGTTGGCGAGGACGCAAGCCCGGACCCCAGCGCCTTGATCTCTCCATCCTGTCGGCGCAGGCCAAATTCGATTGAGAACCAATAGAGCCGGATCAGCCAGGAATAATCTTTGTCGCCCGCCTGCACTCCGGCCTTGCCGATGGCATGGCTAAAGGCCGCAAAGCGCGGATCGCTCAGCAAAGGGGTATGGCCAAAGATCTCATGAAAGATGTCCGGTTCTTCGATGTAATCGAAATCCTCGCGCGAGCGGATGAAAGATGCGGCGGGAAAGACCCGGTCGGCCAACATGCCGAAGAAGGTCTTGAACCCGATCAGCGCCGGCACCGGCTGCACCCGCCACCCGGTCATGTCCATCAGACGCTCCGAGATATCGGCGCAGGACGGTACGCGGGTTTTCGGCAGATCAAGACGCTCCAGCCCCGCAAGATAATCTCGGGCCATGTAGCGCTGTATGTTCTTTTCTTGCGCGGCATAAAGATCGGCCCAAACCGCGTCTTCCTCGGCCGTATAGGCGATATGGCCGCGCGCATCAGCCACCTTGGCGACGTATTTGGTCGATTTTGGCATCACTTTTCCTCCCTGAGAAAAGTATAGCCGCGCTTCCTGGTGGTTTTGGTTTGGTAAACGTCGGTTTTATCGGTATTTTGGCAAATACATATCGCCAAGGTATCAATTGTGAAACAAACGCTTCAACCCGCTGACATCGCCATCCTGCAGCAGCTGCAGACCGATGGCCGCCTGTCGATGCAGGACCTTGCCGACCGCACCGGCCTTTCGGCCTCGCAATGCTGGCGGCGCGTGCGCGAGTTGGAGGCGTCCGGCGTGATCTCCGGCTATATCGCGCAGGTGCGGGCCAAGTCCGTGGGGCTGGATGCCATCGCCTATGTCCACATCGCCCTGCGCGACCACCAAGAGGATAGCATCACCGCATTCCTGCGGCTTGTCGAAACCGAACCGCAGATCGTCGAATGCGCCTCGATCACCGGGGATCACGACTTTATCCTGAAGGTCTATGCCAAATCGCCCGAAGACCTTGAGCATTTCATCATGCAGCGGCTGCTGAAGTCCGGTTTGGTGCGCGATACCCGCAGCAATTTCGTGCTGCGGCAGACCAAAACGCGGGGACCGCTGCCCATTCTGTGACCCAATCCGGCAAAATCCGTTGAACCTGCGCGCCAGCCCTCCTATCGTGCGGGCGCAGAAAGCCCAATCAGGACGACACCATGACCGAACAAGTACCCCATCCGATGTCCCCGCAGGATTGCCTTGTCGCGATCATGGTTGCGGTCTCTGCCTCGGATGAGACCATCCGCACCGCCGAACTGGTCAAAATCGAAGGCGCGGTCAACATGCTGCCGGTTTTTGCGGAATATGACATCGACCGCACCCGTCGTGTGTCGCAGACCGTGTTCGACCTGTTCGAACAGGAAGACGGGCTGGACGCCTTGTTCGGCCTGATCCGCGACAACCTGCCCGAGCGGTTGCACGAAACCGCCTACGCGCTGGCCTGCGATGTGGCCGCAGCGGACGGGTCGCTTGCCGAGACCGAGCTGCGCCTGCTGGAAGAAATTCGGTATGAGTTGAATATCGACCGCCTGCACGCTGCCGCAATCGAGCGCGGCGCGCGGGCGCGCCACACCACCTGATCTCAGCTGCCCGCCAGCATCCCCCAGCGTTCGATTAGCGCACGCTGCAGCTTGCGTGACCTGTTGTTCCAGCTGCGCGCGCCGTCAGGGCGTTCGCGTAGCGCGCGGGGAATGGTCGCGCGGTGGTCGACATCTGCGGTGAAGATGGCAAAGGCCAGCTCTGATCCATCCGGCGCCGTGATGAACCCGCCCAACCCGGACACAAAATTCAGCGTTCCGGTCTTGGCGTCCACCCTGATCGGATGATCCTTGACCGGCCGCCCCTGACTGTCCAAAAGCTTGAATTTCTTGAGCAGCGGCTGAAGTGCTCCGTCCTTATGCGCCTTGACCAACGCTGTTACCAGATCAGCAGGCGCGACGCGTGACGCATCACCAAGCCCCGAGTGATCCACCATCGTGATGCCGCGCACTCCGTAGGTTTCTGAAGCCCAGCGGTTCATCTCGTCAGCTGAGTCAGCCAGCCCCTGCAACTCAGCACCCCGCGCTTTCGAGGCCGCCATTCCAACCATTTCAGCTGTGATATTGGTCGAGTATTTCAGCATCCCCTGAAGAATACTCTCCAGCGGGTCGCTTTGATGCACCACCAGAACTGAGCCCTGCGGAGCTTCGCGCGTGATCTGTACACGGCCCAGAACTATTCCATTCACCCTCGCCAATGTGCGGAATACCTCGCCCGAATAAAGCGCAGGCTTTCGCACCGGCAACCAACGCGCGCCACCATTGCCCAGCGCGCCTTTGGCCACCGTCCAACGATCCTGCCGGGCGCTTGGCTGATAGGTGTAGATCGGCAAACTGCGCTTTTCGACCCGCATCGACGCCATATCCACGGACGGCTTGTAGCGGGCTGTGCGGGCATCCATCGTCACATCGTACCCGGTGCCCTCGCGCTTCCATTCGAAATGAACGCGGTTGAAGTTCAGAGAGATGCCGCTGATGGCCGGGCTGTATCCCAGATGATCGGGCTGCCCGGGGTCAATGCTGAACACGTACGGCAGCGCCCCGTCATAGACCTTGAACGCGCCCTGCACCTCGGTGATCCCGGCCTCGCGCAGATTGGCGGCCATTGCAGCCAGATCGTCAGTATCCAGCAGAGGATCTCCGCCGCCCACAAGGATCAGGTCGCCCTTGAGCACACCATTCTCGATCGGGCCGTCCGCCATCAATGCGGTTTCAAACCGGTAGTCGCCCCCCAGCACGTCCAGCGCATATAGCGCTGTCAACGCCTTGGCGACACTGGCAGGGGGCAGGCCCTGATCGCCGCCAAACGCCTCAAGCTGGGTACCTGTTTCCACATCCGAGACAGCAAAGGCCACCTCGCCCCGCAGCCCCGCAGCCCGAATAAGCCGCTCGGCCCCGCCGGACAGGTCCTTCCGAAGCAGAGGCCGCAAGGATCGGACAGGGGCATCGGCCAGAGCCGAACCCGAAACGGCCGAAGCCCCCAGCCCGGCAAGAAACAAACGACGTGAAAAACGATCAACCATGGGTCAATTAAAATCCCAGAGATCAAAGGCAAACAACCACTGAATGGGATTATGCGCCCATCGTGGCTATTCAGGCAACACCCCGCCGTCCCATTCGCCACGCCTGCGCAGCTCGGTCGAGCTGACATCGACCATCGGCACATTGACGAAACACCACGCCGGGGCTTGCGCCCGCCCCAGCAGATGCCGTGCCTGACCGTCGATGCGATAACGCGCATACAACCGGGCCGCTGGCGACATCCGGGCCGAAATTCGATCCCCCGGCCGCGCCACCACACCGACCGGCACGCTGTCCATGATCCGGCGCCAGTCTTTCCAGCGGTGGAACTGCGCGAGGTTGTCCGCGCCCATCAGCCAGACGAATTTCACCCGTGGGTAAAGCCGCTGCAATGCCGCCAAGGTGTCTGCCGTTGCGCGCGTTCCGGTCAGCGCCTCGATATCCGTTACATCAACGCGCGGATGCCGCATGACAGCCTGCGCCGCCCGAACCCGCCGACGCAACGGCGCGGGTCCGCGTTCTTTCAACGGGTTGCCCGGCGATACCAGCCACCACACCCGATCCAGCCCGAAGGCTTTCATCGCCTCAAGCGTGACATGCACGTGCCCCTGATGCGGCGGATCGAAGGACCCGCCGAACAGACCGACAACCTGCCCGGGTCGTGCATATGGAAGGGCGCTGCGCAACATCCCTTGCTGATGTTCAGAACTCAAGCGGCTTGTCAATCAACAGGTTGCACAGGGTCACCCAGCCTGATCCGCCCGGACTGCACCACTTCGGCGCACCAACCGCCATGCCCGCGCACGGCGGAATAGCCACCTTTGCCCAACGCCTCCTCCATCCGGCTGCAAGGCGCGCAAATGACAGTGAAGCGCAAAACAGCTTCGCCCAACTGCACCTCTCGCCCCTTGAGCGCGGCCAGATTGATCCCCGACACCACCAGATTGCGCCGCAGGATGTCCGGTGCGACCGGCCCCTGCCCCAGATATGACCCAATCGCCGCAAGATGCTCTTGTTGGATCAGAGTCACCGCCCGCTTGCCCGCACGGCCGCGGTCACCTGAAAGCCCATCGGCCGAGATCATGACCTGATCCGCCACCTCCATCTCAAGTCGCCGGGCCGGACGCAGGCCGATCCAATCAACAAGACCTGATTTAGCCCAACTTGATATCAGTTCATTCAGCGACGAGTACTTTCGCATATTCACGTCATGCATGATTTAAAATCGGTGGACTCGACAATCTCTTTGAACGGCAAAAACGGAATGTCGCTTTCGACCGCACACACGATGTGTCGCAACGAATCCTCTGACTGCTGCGCCCAATCCACTTGGGGATAACTTACACTCCTTGGCAAGGTTTCTTCAGGTTCAATGACCAAATCTAAGTAGGCCAAATAGATACTCGCCCTGATCTCGTCACCTGTAAGCGAGACATATCTAAGCATCTGGTGCGCAAGAGACCTTTTGAGCTGTCGATACTCTTCCGTACGATCAAAGCCTTCCTCAATACCCGCGAGCGAGAGAATTAGATTGAAGGTAACATAGTACCTAATTTCGTGCTCCGCTTTTTCAGCCACGTTGATCAAAACCAGAATATCGGCAGACGTTTCTTCATCGCTCTCAATACTAGATGTCAGCATCCCCGTTACGTTGTACGTCGAGCAATACGTTTCATCTTTGTAAGCCGCACATGCCGAAGAGTTCGCAGCATGCGCTACCTGAGTACTTATTGCTGCGAGACTTAGGAAAAATACGATCAGATTTATCGCTTTATTGACCATCTTCACCGACACCTCTCCCGGTTGGGTTGTGGGCACCATGACACCCCGCAGGGAGAATCTTCAAGACCCGGGCCTCACAGGCTCATCTCTTTCAGAGCGGCGTTCTTACAGTTTGCCCTGCTGCCCTGATTCAACGCAATTGTTCGTGATTGCCCCCAATCGAACCATCCGCTATCACACCGCCCAACCTGATTTCCCCGACCCAAAGGACGCGACATGGCCGCCTATCAATATGTCTACCACATGCAGGGTGTCTCCAAGACTTATCCCGGTGGCAAGAAGTGCTTTGAAAACATCCACCTGAGCTTTCTGCCCGGTGTGAAAATCGGTGTTGTCGGCGTCAACGGCGCGGGTAAATCGACGCTGATGAAGATCATGGCCGGCCTCGATACCGACTTCACCGGTGAAGCATGGGCGGCCGAGGGCGCCAAGGTCGGTTATCTGCCGCAGGAACCGCAACTGGATGACTCTCTGACCGTCCGTGAAAACGTCATGCTGGGCGTGGCGGCGAAAAAGGCCAAGGTCGACCGCTTCAACGAGATCGCCATGGAGATCGCCGAGAACTATTCGGACGAGCTGATGGAGGAAATGACCACCCTGCAGGATGCGATTGATGCGGAAAACCTGTGGGACCTCGACAGCCAGATCGACGTCTCGATGGAGGCGCTGCGCTGCCCGCCGGACGACGCCAATATCGCCAACCTCTCGGGCGGTGAGAAACGCCGCGTGGCGTTGTGCAAGCTGCTGCTGGAAGCGCCCGACATGCTGCTGTTGGACGAACCGACCAACCACCTGGACGCCGAGACCATCGCCTGGCTGCAACAGCACCTGATCGACTACAAGGGCACCATCCTGATCGTAACCCACGACCGCTATTTCCTGGATGACATCACCGGCTGGATCCTCGAACTCGACCGTGGCCGCGGCATCCCTTACGAGGGCAATTATTCCGCGTGGCTGGAACAAAAGGCCAAACGGCTGGAGCAGGAAGCCCGCGAGGACAAGTCCAAGCAGAAGACCCTGCAGCGCGAGTTGGAGTGGATGCGTCAGGGCCAAAAGGCCCGTCAGGCCAAATCCAAAGCCCGGATCAACGCCTATAACGAGCTGGCAGACCAGTCCGAACGTGAAAAGCTGACCCGCGCCCAGATCGTCATCCCCAACGGCCAGCGCCTTGGCGGCAAAGTGATCGAGGTTGAAGGGCTCGCCAAGCACATGGGTGACAAGCAACTGATTGAAAAGCTCGACTTTGCCCTGCCCCCCGGCGGCATCGTCGGCGTCATCGGCCCCAACGGCGCCGGTAAATCGACCCTGTTCAAGATGCTCACCGGTCAGGAACAGCCCGACAGCGGCACCATCACGCTGGGCGACACGGTCGAGCTGTCTTATGTCGACCAGTCCCGTGACGACCTCAAAGACAACGACACCGTGTGGGAGGCGATCACCGGCGGCGCTGAAATCATCCAGCTGGGCGACGCGCAGGTCAATTCCCGCGCCTATTGCTCGTCCTTCAATTTCAAGGGTGGCGACCAGCAGAAAAAGGTCTCGCTGCTTTCCGGCGGTGAGCGCAACCGCGTCCACATGGCCCGTTTGTTGAAAGAGGGCGGCAACGTCCTGCTGCTTGACGAACCGACCAACGATCTGGACGTCGAAACCCTGCGCGCACTGGAAGACGCCTTGGTCGATTTCGCCGGTTGCGCCGTCGTCATCTCACACGACCGCTTCTTCCTCGACCGGATTTGCACGCATATTCTGGCCTTCGAGGGCGACGCGCATGTGGAATGGTTCGAGGGCAACTTCGAAGATTACGAAGAGGACAAAAAGCGCCGTCTGGGACCGGACGCGCTGGAGCCCAAGCGCCTGAAGCACAAAAAGTTTGCGCGATGATCAGCTTTATCGAGAAACGCATCGACAAATGGAAGCGCAGCGTCCGCAAGCGGGTTGCTATTCGGCGGTTGCAGCGGATTCCGCAAAACGCACCCAAAAACTGTGTCATTGTGGCAAGCAATGGCCGGTCCGGCAGCACGCTGACCTTTCTGGCCCTTGCTGATACGTTGAAAGAGATCGATCCGATATCGGCAAAGCGGGTGGATTTTGTAGCTCGGCTGAGTGATACCGAGTTTTACACTCCGTGCGTGTACAAGACACACGACTTTCCTCAGCCGTTGTCCACATGGCCCGAAAATACCCGTGTCGTTTTCTGTTTCGGTCCGACCAAGGATTCGGCGTTTTCCGTGTTTTCCGCAATGGAGAGATACGGCGCAGACTGGATCGATCAACACTTCTATCACCTGCACGCCACCGGCACGTTTGATGAGTTGTTCAAACGCGACGTGCTGCAGCAGGCACGGCAGATCAGGGAGTGGGTCACGTTTGAAGATGTCCCCGTTCTGTGCGTTCGCTATGACGCGCTTTGGGACCATCAGGATACGATATCGCGGTTTACCGGGTTGGATTTCACCCCGCCCAAACGGCGCGAGCGGACCCCGAAAGACATCCCGGAAGAGTTCAAGGTCAGCGCCGATCAGCTGTATGACCCAATTGATGAGGTGATCGATCAATTGCCGGAGTGTTTTATTGCGTCATCCCAATACAGAAGCGTCGTGAATAAACTGCCTCTCACCGACTGAGCAGCGCCCTAGGGTGAGACCCGGCGGAATCCTTCCAAACCTGTGCTCGCGGCGACCCTGTCTGGTCGTCCGCAAGCGCAAATTTCGCCCGGTCAACTTGGCAACCGGTCAAACCTGGTTCCATCTGGCACCGGACCGCCTTGTGCGGGCGTCAAGTGACAAAGGATCATTTTGGTGAGAGTGCTTTTCTCAAAGGGGCTTGTATTCATATCCAAGCCACGCTGTGGCTTTACATCGGTCCGCAAATACCTGACGCGACACCTGTCAAAAAAGTCGGGGATTTTGCCGTCGACTACGCCAATCGGTCCGAGCACTTCCACCCCCACGATACAGCACCGTAAATCAAGGCAACGCTGGCCGAGCTGTATCCTGAACACGCAGGGCTTTCGTTTTTCATGACTACGAGAAACCCGGTTGATTTGCTTCGGTCCTATTACCGGTATTTCAAACCCGACGCCGAGTGCCGATACAACATTGCGCCAGACTGGGATGGAACGACGGCGATGGAGCTCGAAGACTGGGTCCAGAATGGCAATATGGGCGTGAAAGACAGCTGGAAGGAATTGGCCCCCAGCTGTATTTCCACGCAGAATCTTTCCCCCCTCAGACTTGAGACCCACTCCATCGACCGGGCGGGTGTCAACCACATCGATCACCTGTTTTGGCTTGAAAACGTAAATGAACTGATCGACTGGCTTTCTGACAGGCTGCCGAAACGCTGGTATTCGGCTTCCCCCCGCACGGAATTTCGGTTCCACATACCAACCAGACAGAGACGGGCGATCACTCCGTAGGTGGTGACAAGACCATTGCCCTGTCCAACAAAAGCCGGAAAGCGATCCGGCTGATGTTTCCTGCTGACAGCGAGATGTACATTGTCTGAACCGGATTTGCCGGTTCCCTGGACCGGCTGTCGGTGACGTGCCGGGCGACCATCAGCAGGCCGGCTCGGCCACCTACTTTGGATTTCCAGGGGTTTTTGTTTTTTGCAGAACAGGACTCCTCCCTTGCCCCGAGCCGTTGCCGATGCCATATCTAAAGGGCTAACGTTTTTCTATTTCGACCTACTGTCTCCTTCTACGGCGCTCAGTCTATCGATCCAGACAACGACGCCAGGCTGCCGCAACTCCGTGGGCAGCACTAAACAGGAGACAACGGATATGCCCGCAGGCACCGTAAAATGGTTCAACACCACCAAAGGCTACGGCTTTATCGCACCCGAAGATGGCGGCAAAGACATCTTCGTTCACATCTCGGCCGTGGAACGCTCGGGCCTGACTGGTCTGGCCGACAACCAGAAGGTCACGTACGAGCTGCGCGCCGGCCGTGACGGCCGCGAAAGCGCCGACAATATCGTGCTTGCATAAGATATTGGAAGGGCAGAAATTTCTCTGCCCTTTTTCCTTTCCCGGTGTACGCTTGCGCTTGTGCTGCTGCCTGATTGTGTGTCCCCACGACGACATCACAATAGGGTTACTTCTCTCCAGCGATTGACCAGATCGGTTATCCTTCCGAGATTAGGGTCAAGATTTATCTGTTGTTTTATAGAGAGCTGCCATGTTCACGCGCCGTACCTTTCTGACTGCAACCGCAGCCGCCAGCCTTGTGCCCGGCGTTGCGACGGCAAAGAAGAAAGCTGTCGAATACGATCCCACACCGCAATTTGTGCGCATCAAAAAGCAATTCCAGCCGGGTCAGTTGCTGGTCGCGCCGCGGTCGTTCTATTTGTACTACGTGACCGAGCCGCGCAAGGCGATCCGCTATGGCTGCGGGGTCGGCAAGGCCGGGCTGGAATTCACCGGCACCGCCACTATCGACGTCAAGAAAGAATGGCCGACCTGGCGCCCGACCGACGAGATGATCGAGCGCGAACCCGTCACCTATGCCCGGTTCAAGGACAATGACTATGTCCAGCCCGGTGGCGGCGACAATCCTTTGGGCGCGCGGGCGCTTTACCTGTTCCAGAATGGCGTCGACACCTATTTCCGCATTCACGGCACCACGCAGCCGCAGACCATCGGTCACGCGGTCTCAAATGGCTGTATCCGAATGATGAACGAATACGTGATCGACCTGTATGAACGTGTGCCGATCGGGACGGTCGTAACCGTCGTTTGATCACTGCCGGGCCGCGGCGACAAGTTCCAGCACATAGGGGCCAAGGTTTTCAACGATCAAGGCGACCCCTTCGGCATTTGGATGAATGCCGTCCGGCTGCATATAGCGGCGGGCGGTGGCGGGATCGCCCTCGGCGGTCAGGCCCGTGAAAAAGCTGGGGGCGTAGCCGGTTTCGTACTGCTCCGCCAGATCAGGGTAGATGGCATCGAATGCCTGTTTGTAGTCGGCCCCGTAATTGCCGGGCGCCTGCATCCCAACAAGCAGAACTTCGACATCCGTTGCGCCCGCCGTTTTGACAATCGCGTCAAGATTGGTCCGCGACACCGCCGGGTCGATCCCCCGCAACAGGTCGTTGCCACCCAGCGTCACGATCATCCCGTCCACCTCTGGCGTCAGGGTCCAGCCCACCCGCGCCGCACCACCTGCCGTGGTGTCGCCGGACACACCGGCATTGATCAGACGCACATCCGCGCCCTGCGCCTTTAGCCACCGATCCAGCTGAGGTACAAAGCCGTCGTGCTCGGGAAGTCCGTAGCCTTGGGTCAGCGAATCCCCCAAAGCAGCAATCACCACCTGCTCGGCTGTGGCCGCAAAGCCGCAGAACACAAACAGCGTCGACATCAAAGCCTTGCGCAACATCTGAACCGCTCCATATCCCAATTGACCGTCCCAATCCGGAAAGGCCCATGACGACACCCGTTCTTTCGCTCCAAAATGCCGCTTTGTCACTGGATGGCAATGCCGGTCGGGTGAATATCCTGCATGATATCTCGCTGACCGTCGCTCAAGGCGAAACACTGGGGCTGGTGGGGCCGTCGGGGTCCGGCAAATCTTCGCTGCTGATGCTGATGGGCGGGCTGGAGCAAGCCACAGGGGGCGTGATCACCGCCCTTGGCCATGATCTGACCGGAATGGATGAGGACGCCTTGGCCCGGTTCAGGCGCGATGCGATGGGGGTGGTGTTTCAGAACTTTCACCTGATCCCGACCATGACGGCGCTTGAGAATGTGGCCACACCGCTGGAGCTGGCCGGGCACAGGGATGCGTTTGCCCGTGCCGAGGCGGAACTGGACGCGGTGGGCCTGTCGCATCGCCGCGACCACTACCCGGCGCAATTATCGGGGGGTGAGCAGCAACGGGTTGCCTTGGCGCGCGCCTCCGCTCCGCGCCCTCAGATCCTTCTGGCGGACGAGCCGACCGGCAATCTGGACGAAACCACGGGCGCTGCAATCGTCGACCTGTTGTTCGGATTACGGGACAGGCATGGTGCCACGCTGGTTCTGGTCACCCATAGCCACAACCTGGCGCGCAAATGCGACCGGGTGATCCGGTTGCGGGATGGCACCATCGCGGAAGACACGCAACAAGAGGCCGCGGAATGAGCCTGCGCCTTGCCGGTCGCCTGGCGCGCCGGGAGTTGCGCGGCGGTGTGCGCGGTTTTCGCGTGTTTCTGGCCTGTCTGGCGCTAGGAGTTGCTGCCATTGCCGCCATTGGCTCTGTCCGGTCTGCGATCCAGGCCGGATTGACGCAGGAAGGCGCGGCACTGCTGGGTGGGGACGCGCAGCTGGAATTCACCTACCGCTTTGCCGCTGATGACGAGCGCACGTGGATGCTGCAAGCCGCGACGGATCTGTCCGAAGTGGTCGATTTCCGCTCGATGGCCGTTGTGCGGCGGGACAATGAAACCCAGCGCGCCCTGACACAGGTAAAGGCCGTGGATGCGGCCTATCCGTTGCTTGGAATGCCAAAGCTGGAACCCGACCAACCGCTCTCGGTCGCGCTGGATGGCCAGCAGGGCCTACCCGGAGCGGTGATGGATCCGGTGCTGATGGACCGGCTCGGCCTTTCCGTCGGAGATCGCTTTGCACTTGGAACACAGGATTTCGTGCTGACGGCTGCATTGATCCATGAACCGGACGGCGCCGCGGACGGCTTTGGCTTGGGGCCACGCACTCTGGTCCGGACCAGTGACTTGCAGGCATCCGGCCTGTTGGCACCGGGAACGCTGTTTTCCACCAAATACCGGCTGAGCCTGCCACCCGAGACCAATCTCGAAACCCTGTCTGCCGAAGCCAGGCAAAGCTTCGGCGGCACTGGAATGCGCTGGACCGATGCCCGTAACGGGGCACCGGGGATTGCCGAGTTTGTCGCGCGCCTGAGTGCGTTTCTGGTTCTGGTCGGCCTGTCCGGTCTGGCTGTCGGAGGCGTCGGCGTGTCAGCCGCTGTTCGCGCCTATCTGGCGCAAAAGACCAAAACCATCGCCACGCTGCGGACGCTGGGCGCGGATCGCGCGACAATCTTTCAAACCTACCTGATCCAGATCGGGGTCCTGACAGGGATCGGCATCGCGTTGGGGATTGCTCTGGGCGCGGTTTTGCCCCTGTTGCTGGCCCCGCTGATTGAGGCCCGCCTGCCCGTCCCTGCTGTTTTCACGCTTTACCCCCGCCCTCTGGCCGAGGCCGCGCTGTACGGCGCCCTGACCGCGTACCTGTTCACCCTCTGGCCCCTTGCCCAAACCGAGGAGGTCCGCGCCGCAACCCTGTTCCGCGACGCGCTGTCATCGGCGCGCGCCGTGCCGCGCGCAGTTTTTGTTCTGGCAACCGTCATCGGGCTGGCTCTGCTGATCCTGTCGGCCGCGTGGTTCAGCGGTTCGGTACGCCTGACGCTCTGGACCGCCGCCGGGCTGGTCGGCGCGCTGGCGCTGCTGTCCCTGTCCGCCTTTGCGATCCGCAAACTGGCCCGGGTCAGCACCACAACGGCGCGTGGTCGCCCTGCCCTGCGGTGGGCCTTGTCGGCGATCTCGGACCCGCGCGAAGGGGCTGCTTCGGTGGTGTTGTCGCTGGGATTGGGGCTTTCGGTTCTTGCCGCCGTTGGCCAGATCGACGGGACCTTGCGCAATGCGATCTCGGGCAATCTGCCTGACGTCGCCCCGTCCTATTTCTTTGTCGATATTCAAAAGGACCAGATGCCCGGGTTTAGCGAACGGCTGGAATCAGACCCCGCTGTCGCCCGCATCGAAAGCGCCCCGATGCTGCGCGGGATCATCACCCAGATCAACGGGCAACCCGCGCGTGATGTGGCGGGTGATCATTGGGTGTTGGACGGGGATCGGGGTGTGACTTATTCCGCCATCCCACCCAAAAACGCCCGCGTCACCGCAGGCGCATGGTGGCCCAGGGATTACTCTGGCAATCCGCAAGTCAGTTTCGCCGCAGAAGAAGCCGAGGAAATGGGCCTGACCCTAGGCGACGAATTGACCGTGAACATCCTTGGCCGTGATATCACCGCCGAGGTCACGTCGTTTCGCGAGGTCGATTTTTCGACTGCAGGCATAGGGTTCATCATGTCGATGAACCCATCCGCCCTCGCCGGGGCACCGCACAGCTTCATCGCCACCGTCTATGCCGAGGAACAGGCAGAAGCCGCCATCCTGCGCGATCTGGCCGGGCAGTTCCCCAACATCACCGCGATCCGGGTGCGCGACGCAATTGACCGCGTCTCGGGCCTGCTGGCCGGGCTGGCGGCGGCGACGTCCTACGGTGCGGGGGTATCCTTGCTGACCGGCTTTCTGGTTCTGATCGGGGCCGCCGCCGCAGGTGAAACCGCACGCCGTTACGAATCGGCGATCCTCAAGACACTGGGCGCGGACCGTCGGAGGATTTTGCTCAGCTTTGCCCTGCGCTCGGCCCTGTTGGGCGCGGCAGCCGGGGGTGTTGCCCTGCTGACCGGCATCTTGGGGGGATGGGCGGTCGCCACCTACATCTTCGACACCGACTTCTCGGTCATATGGACCTCAGCCCTGGGCATCGTTCTGGCCGGCATTCTGGTGACGCTGGGCGCGGGCCTTGCCTTTGCCCTGCGCCCCATGGCCGTACGCCCGGCCCGCATCCTGCGAGCCACCGACTGATCTCAGCGCACGCAGGCGACCGGTTGCAGGATTTGCAGCAACTGATCGTTGTCGCACACCAGCGCGTCCAGCGTGATCTCGTCCAGCGATGCATAGAACACCTCGGCCGCGTCCTTCAGGGCCAATCGCAACCGGCAGGCATCCGTCAGGGGGCAGGTGTTGTCGGCATCGGCAAAGCATTCGGCAATGGGCAGGCCGCCCTCAACATGACGAAACACCGAGCCGATGCGGATCTGATCCGCCGGGCGCGCCAACTCCATACCGCCATTGCGACCCCGCTGCGTGCTCAGGTAATTCAGTTGGCTCAACTGATTGATCACCTGCGCCAGATGGTTTTCCGAGATGTTGCACACATCCGCGATCTCGGCTTTTGTCACCAGCCGATCCTGATGCGCCGCGCAATACATCAACAGGCGCACCGCGATATTTGTCCGTTTGGTAATCCTCATCGAGACCTCCCAAATTTCAAGATGCGACCTTATTGCATGTCCGGCAAAAAAGCGGTTTGACATACATCAATCGCTTAGAAAGGACCTGACGGCGCATGGCAGACCCTTATTTCTTTGGCTATGGCAGTTTGGTGAATCTTGCGACCCACGATTTTCCCGACCCGCATCCGGCGCGGTTGCAGGGGTGGCGACGCGCCTGGCGGCATACCGATCTGCGCCCGGTGGCCTTTCTGACCGCAATCCCGGACCCCGAGTCCCAGATCGAGGGGATGATCGCCCATGTTCCGAAAAACGACTGGGCGGCACTGGACGAACGGGAATGGGCCTATGACCGGATTCCGACGACCCACGCTGTCACACATTCCCTGACCCATGAGGTTGAAATCGCTGTTTACGCAGTGCCGCAGGGACGCCACACCGAGCCCAGCAATCGCCATCCGCTGTTGCTCAGCTATATCGACGTGGTGGTGCAGGGGTATCTGCGCACCTTCGGCGAGGACGGTGCGGATCGGTTTTTTGCCACGACCGACGGGTGGGACGCGCCGATTCTGAACGACCGGGCAGAGCCCCGCTATCCCCGGCACCAGCAGTTGAAATCGACCGAGACCGAATTTGTTGATGACCGCCTGAACCGCTTATCAGCGTCGATTGTGCGGACCGCGTAGAAAAAGGCAGAGCCAATGGACCCCGTCTTTCGGAAATCTGTTCTGTTTCGGTTAGCCGCGGGCGCGGATTACCTGCAGCAGCGGCAGCAGAGCTGCCATTTCAGGCCCGCGTTCCATACCTGTCAGCGCTTTGCGCAGCGGCATGAACAGACCTTTTCCCTTGCGGCCGGTGGCCGCTTTCACGGCTTTAGTCCAGGCGCCCCAGGTTTCACCATCGAACGGTCCTTCGGGCAGCAGAGCGACGGCCTCAGCGATGAAGTCGCGGTCTTCATCTGCGATCAGAGGCTCGGCCCCGTCACGGCAAAGTTCCCACCAGCCCTTTAGATCACCCAGAGTCGTGATGTTCTCGCGCGCCATCGCCCAGAAGGGCTCGGCCAGCTCTGCCGGAACGCCAGCCTCGGCCACCGCATCGGCCACGTCCGCCAGCGGCAGCGCTTGCAGGTGCTTGGCGGTCAGCGGGAACAGGTCCTGCACGTCGAACTTGGTCGAAGCCGCGCCAAAACGGCCAACGTCGAACCCGTCGATCAGTTCGGCCATATCCGAGCGCAGTTCAACCGGATCGGACGAGCCCAGACGCGCCATCAGGCTCAGCAGCGCCATCGGCTGCACGCCCTGTTCGCGCAGGTCGCGCAGGGCCAGCGTGCCCAGACGTTTCGACAGCGCTTCACCCTGCGGGCCGGTCAGCAGCGAATGATGGGCAAAACGCGGGCAGGTGCCGCCCAGCGCTTCGATGATCTGAATTTGCGTCGCGGTGTTGGTGACGTGGTCCGAGCCGCGCACCACATCGGTCACGCCCATCTCGGTGTCATCCACCACCGACGCAATCGTATAGAGAACCTGACCGTCGCCGCGGATCAGCACCGGATCGGATACCGAGGCCGCATCGATCGAGATGTCGCCCAGAATGCCGTCAGTCCACTCGATCCGTTCATGGTCCAGCTTGAAACGCCAGACACCATTACCGCGCTCGGCGCGCAGGGCCTCTTTCTCGGCATCCGACAGGTTCAGCGCGGCGCGGTCATAAACCGGCGGCTTGCCCATGTTCAGTTGCTTTTTGCGCTTGAGGTCCAGTTCGGTCGGCGTCTCGAACGCCTCGTAAAACCGATCCATTTCGCGCAGCTTGTCGGCGGCCTCGGCATAGCGGTCCAGCCGATCAGACTGGCGTTCAATCCGGTCCCAATGCAGGCCCAGCCACTCCATATCCTGCTTGATGGCGTCGACATATTCTTCTTTCGACCGCTCAGGATCAGTGTCGTCGATACGCAGGATGAACGTGCCGCCGGCCTTGCGGGCGATCAGATAGTTCATCAGGGCGGTGCGCAGGTTACCCACATGGATGTAACCTGTGGGCGACGGGGCAAAACGGGTGGTGGTCATGGGTGTCTCCTGTTGGCGCGGCTCATGTCACAGGATGGGCGTTTTGTCCAGCGAATGCGGGAAACGCGCCGGGCGGCGCGTGCCTTCGGCGAGAGTATTTGGGAAAAGATGAAGCGGATCAGGCTGGGTGAACCGGCCAAAGCCGCTCAAGGTCCGCAAGCCCGGCGCGGATCAGTTCGGACAGGACGTCCGGATCTATATCCGCCAGCTTGTTCACATAGAGGCAGGACTTGCCCAGCTTGTGCTTGCCCAGCCGGGACAGAATATCCCCGAAATCCGCATAACCGGGCATGATATAGATCGACAGCGCCGCCTTGCGCGGGGAAAAACCGGTGGCCAGAAAATCGCCCTCACGCCCCGATTTGTAGCGGTAATGATAGCGGCCATAGCCAATGATCGATGGGCCCCACATGAACGGTTCGAACCCGGTTGTTTCGCGGAAGAGTGCATCCAGGACCTTCGCGTCCCCGGCCTTTGAGGCCGGTTGAACGGTCGACAAAAAGCGGGCGACGCTTGCTTTGGTCGGTACGGTTTTGTTTTCTGATCGGGGCATGAACAAGAATTAACACGACATGTTCATCCATGCAGCCCACTTCATGGGGGAATAGTCTGGCAAGAGCCTCGTACCGACCTACCTCAGCCACAGGTGTTCTGACAGGGAGAACCACAATGACCATCAATCTCACACGCCGCGCCGCATTGGGTTCTGCGGCTACTTTGCCATTTGCTGCCGCCGCGACCCCGCTATTGGCTGCCGGGGCCGAAGCCAAGGCAAACACGACTATCGCCAAGTCGTTCACGCTGGGCGATTTCACCGTCACCACGCTGCTGGATGGCAGCCTGCCCCGCGAAGGCGCCAAAGAGATTTTCGGTGGCGGTGCCTCGGATGAGGATTTCGCCAAGGTGTCGGCCGAAAACTTCATCTCGCCGGACGTGGCGCAGTTCTTCTTTACCCCGACGCTGGTCAATACCGGGTCCGAGCTGGTTCTGTTCGACACTGGCCTCGGCAAAGGTGGCATTCAGGCCGCCTTGGCGGATGCGGGTGTCACGCCGGAGCAGATCAACGTTGTTGTTATCACCCACATGCACCCCGACCATATCGGTGGCATGACCACGGATGACGCGCCGACCTTCCCCAACGCCCGCTACGTCACCGCATCGCCCGAATACGATTTCTGGGCCGCGCAGGATGCCGGGAATCGTGTCGGTGATCTGGTGGCCGCCAAGGTGACGCCGCTGGCCGAGAAGATGACCTTTATCGAAGACGGCGGCGCGGTGGCGTCGGGCATCACCGCTGTCGCCGCCTATGGGCACACCCCCGGCCACACAGTCTATCACCTGGAAAGCAACGGTCAGCGGCTGGTTCTGGCCGCAGATCTGGCCAATCACTATGTCTGGTCCTTTGCCCATCCGGAATGGGAGGTGCGCTTTGACATGGACAAGGCGGCCGCCACCGCCTCACGCCGCGACGTGCTGGGGATGCTGGCCGCCGACAAGGTGCCGATGATCGGTTATCACCTGCCCTTCCCTGCCGCAGGCTTTGTCGAAACCCGCGGTGACGGGTTCCGCTTTGTGCCAGTCAGCTATCAGATGATGGGTTAGGCCCTCAGTATCCGGGGTCCGGCCGCACCTTTGAGCCATCTGTAAAACGGGACAGTCGGAAGGCGGCCGGATCGACGCAGGGCGTGGTTTCGGCGACCAGGTCGGCCATAAGGCGACCCGCCGCCGGACCGATGCCAAACCCATGCCCCGAAAACCCGGTTGCGATGAACAAGCCCGGCAGGTGATCGACCCCCGAGATCACCGGCACCGCGTCCGGCGTGACGTCAATCATGCCCGCCCAACTTTGGACAAGCTCAGCCTGTTCCAACACCGGGAAAGCGCGGCGCGCCGCAGCCCAGGCCTGTCGCAGCGCTTTGGGAGACGGTTCGGGATCCAGCACGCGGCAATGTTCGAACGGGGTGACATCGGTAGGCAGCCAGGTCCGGTCCTGTTGCGCCTCAATGCTCCAACGCTTTGACAAACGAAATCGCAGCGATCGCCATTCCTGTGCAAACGCAGGCAGGAACTGCCGCGCCAGCCGAAAACTGTCAGGCACGATATCCACCGTGTTTTCATGCCCCGACGCGATGGAATAGCCCCCATCCATTCGTTTGCGCATGGCAAAACCATCGGACCAGAGCGCGGCTTCCGGCCCCTCGGCTGGCGAGGTCCGCAGGACCGTGTTCAGAACCTTGAGCTGCGGCAGCTCGATCCCCGCATTCCCGGCAAACAGGCGCGACCAGGCGCCACCCGCTAAAACAACGTAGTCACAGGCCACGCGACCACGCTCGGTGAATACTCCTGTGATCCGACCATCCCCGGTATCGACGCTGCGCACGGCGCAATTGGTCATCAGAACAGCGCCGCGGTCGCGCGCTGCCTCGGCAATTGCCGGGGCGGCCAGTTGCGGTTCGGCCCGGCCATCCTGCGGCATGAAAAGGGCGCATTCATAGGAGGTCTGACTGCCCGGCAGCAGAGCCTTCAACTCGGACCCGGTGACGATCCTTGCACCAGTCTGCAGCCCGTCCACATGGCGCAGCCACCGTTCCAGATTGCCACTGCCGCGTTTGCCCGAAGCACCAAACAGAATGCCCGCGCGCGTATATCCGGTTTCCCGCCCGATACGCTGATCCAACCCCTGCCACAGGTGCAGCGACTCGATCATCAGCGGAATCTCCCGCGGGTCGCGCATCCCCAGCCGGACCCATCCCCAGTTACGAGAGCTTTGCTCGCCCGCGATCTGCCCCTTTTCGCACAGCAGCACCGAGGCACCCCGTTCGGCCAATTCCAGCGCGGTCGATGCGCCGATAATACCGCCGCCGATGACAACAACATCCACGGTCTTGGGTAAGTGCAGATCGGGTTCGACGGGGATTGGTTTGGGGCCGGGCATCAACCGCTCTTACTTCATGGCTCTGGCCGCAATGAAGGCTTGGGGCGGGCGTCCAGGCAACATGCCTTCTGCCGCAGGGTCGATGTTTTTTGACAGCTGTGGCGAACGCGCCAACAGGCGCGGGAAAACCCGCGCCGCACTGACTGAAATGATCTGAAGTCTAGGCTGCGCCGCTCAGTTCCGCCCATTTCTGACGCAGGGTTGCGGCAAGACCGGAATCGCGGGGCTGCACATCTTCGTCCATTTCCGCCTGTTCGGGCAGGACCGGGAAGATCGCCTGGGGTTTTGCCAGCTCTTCAGCGGGCTCGGGGTCTTCAATTTCTTCTTCACGAAGAAGATCAGCAATTGCCGAATCCAGCTTGGCCTCGTCCAGGACCCGGGCTTCGGATTCCATCGACTTGTACCTTAAAGGCGGGTGAAGCGGCTTGTCATATCCCTCATACATAATAACACCAACTCGTTAACTCAGACATCCAACATCAGGTGCGCCACAGTTCCACACAACGAATTGAGGTCACACCGCCCCATGTGGGGCTTTAATTAAGCTAAAATGTGGCAAAAAAATGTCTCAATTTCAAGCAGTCAGTTCCCTGAGAGCCTGGAAAATTAAGATGTTATCCACTAACGGGAAACAATACCCGCATGACTGCGCGAAATAGACCAAGTATCGAAACGACGGCTTTGGCCCACTTGCACGATTCCCGTTTGGTTCAGCCCCGATCCCTCCAGCGGTTCACAATCGGGTAACGACGATCCAGCCAGAATGCCCGGCTGGTCAGACGTGTTCCGGGGGCGGACTGAAAGCGTTTGTATTCGCTGAAATAAATCAGATGCTCGACCCGCCGCGCGTCAGCCTCGTCGAAGCCGGCAGCAACGCAATCAGCGATCGAGCCCTCCCGATCGACCAGAATATCCAGAATCGCGTCCAGAACCGGGTAATCGGGCAGGCTGTCGCTGTCCTTCTGGTCTTCGCGCAATTCGGCACTGGGGGGTTTGTCGATGACCGAGGGGCGGATCACCTCGCCCGCCGGGCCCATCATCCAGTCGCGGTGATTGGCGTTGCGCCAGCGGCAGGTCTCGAACACGCGGGTCTTGTACAGGTCCTTGATCGGGTTGTAGCCGCCGTTCATATCGCCGTAGATCGTGGCATACCCCACCGCAACCTCGGATTTGTTACCGGTGGTCAGCAACATCTCGCCGAACTTGTTCGAGATCGCCATCAGCAGCAAACCGCGCAGGCGGGACTGGATGTTTTCTTCGGTCAGATCCTCATCGTGATCGGCAAAGAGCGGCGCCAGAGTCTCGGTCACCGCTGCCCGGCTGTCCGAGATCGGCACATAGTCATAGTGAACACCCAGCGCCCTGGCGACAGCCTCGGCATCGTCCAGCGAGCTTTGGCTGGTATATTCCGAAGGCAGCATCACGCAGCGGACATTTTTGGCCCCAATGGCATCCACGGCGATGGTGGCGACCAAGGCGGAATCGACGCCGCCCGACAGACCCAGCAGAACCTTCTTAAACCCGGTTTTGCCCATGTAATCGCGCAGGGATTGCACCATCGCGCGATAGTCCTGTTCCCATTCATCCGGTTGCGGCACTATCTCGCCCGGCACGATGCGCCAGCCGTCATCGCCGCGCGCGAGCTCGATATGGGTAACAAGCTCATCAAAAACCGGCATCCGGAACGCAAGCTCTCCGCCCGGATTCAGGCCGAAAGTGGCCCCGTCGAACACCTGATCGTCCTGCCCGCCCACCATGTTCAGGTAGATCACCGGCAGGCCGGTTTCGACCACGCGGGCAACCATGTGGTTCAGTCGGATGTCATATTTGTTGCGGAAATAGGGCGAGCCGTTGGGAATCAGCAGGAACTCGGCCCCGGTTTCTTCGAGCGTTTCGGCGACGTCCCCGTGCCAGCCATCTTCGCAGATCGGGCTACCGATGCGTGTGTTGCCAACCGCATAAGGCCCGCCCAGCGGGCCGGCATCGTACAGGCGCACTTCGTCGAACACAGTCTCATTGGGCAGGTGATGTTTCAGTACCTTGCTGCCGATCCGCCCCCCCTTGAGGATCAGGTAGGCGTTATACAAGTTGCCGCCTTCGACCCACGGTCCGCCAATTGCCACCGCCGGACCGTCGGCGCATTGCACGGCCAGCTCTTCGACCGCAGCCATCGCTGCCCGATGAAAGGCGGGCTTCATCACCAGATCCTGCGTATTATAGCCGGTGATGAACATCTCGGGGAACGCCACCAGATCGGCCCCGGCTTCGCGGGCCTGTTCCCAAGCGGCTAACGCCTTGGCGGCGTTGCCTTCAATGTCGCCCACGGTGGGGTTGAGTTGCGCCAGAGTGATGCGGAAACGGTCGGCCATGCTGCCCTCTTGCCCTCGTCGGTCTTACTGCCATTTAGCAGATCATTGCGCGAGTGAAAGGCAAATGCGGCAAAACCCGTTGCTCTGCCCCCGCGCGTGCCGTAGTTTTGCGAAAAAGGATCAAAACCGGACAGGCAGGACCGATCATGAACGCTTTCCGCATTTCTATTGCCGCATCCGCGCTGGCCCTGATCGCCGCGGGCGCCACCGCTCAGAACGGTCAGGTGATCACCAAGGATGACGAGGTCGGGGGCGTCTACGAAGGCACCTTTGAAAAAGGCCTGCGTCACGGCACCGGCACCTATCGCCTGCCCAACGGGTTCGAATACAGCGGCGAATGGGTCGAGGGCGAGATCCAGGGCACGGGCGTCGCCCGCTATGTCAATGGCTCGGTCTATGAAGGGATGTTCGCCAAGGGTCAGCCCGAAGGGCGCGGCAAGATCGTCTATGCCGATGGCGGCAGCTACGATGGCGAATGGTCCAACGGGTCGATCAACGGCACAGGCGTTGCGATCTATGCCAATGGCGCGCGCTATGAAGGAGGCTTCCAGAACGCGCGGTATCACGGCGCGGGCGTGATGACCGACCCCAGCGGCTATAGCTTTGATGGTGAGTGGGTGGACGGCGTCAAACAGGGCAAGGGCAAGATCACCTATGCCGAAGGCGGTGTCTATGAAGGCGACGTCAAAGACGGTCAGCGCCACGGACAGGGCAGCCTGACCCTGCCCGACGGGATGACCTATACCGGTGGCTGGGCCGAGGATCGCATTACCGGGACCGGGCGGCTGTCTTATGTCAACGGGGACGTGTACGAGGGCGAACTGGTTGACGGGCGGCGTCAGGGCAAGGGCAAGGTGATCTATGCCAATGGCGATGTCTACGAAGGCGACTATGCCGACGACCTGCGTCATGGTCAGGGGACCTATACCGGAACCGACGGGTATGTTTACACCGGCCAATGGACCACCGGGCTGATCGAGGGGCTGGGCGAAGTGACCTATCCCGATGGCTCGATTTACGTCGGCGATTTCAGGGCCGATCTGGCCGAGGGCAAAGGCCGCATCACCTATACGGACGGTTCGACCTATGATGGCGACTGGATCGCCGGCGTGATCGAGGGTCAGGGCGTTTCAACCTATCCCAACGGCACGGTCTACAAGGGCCAGTTCAAGAACGCCAAGCCGCACGGCAAGGGCATTCTGACCTCAGCCGACGGGTCCAGCTATGAGGGCGACTGGGCAGACGGTCTGCGTCAGGGCGCCGGGCTGTCCACCTATCCGGACGGCACCACCTATTCCGGCGATTTCGACGCGGGCAGACGCCACGGTCAGGGTGAGATCATGATGGCCAACGGCTTCAGCTATTCCGGTGCGTGGACCGAAGGCAAGATCACCGGCGACGGCGTTGCGACCTATCCAAGCGGCGATGTCTACGAAGGCAGCTTTGTAGACGCCAAGCGCCATGGCCAGGGCACCGTACGCTACGCCAATGGTGAAACGGCAACCGGCGTCTGGGACAACGGTGAGCTGGCAACGGCGACCGATGCTGCCCCCGAAGCGGCGCCTGAAACACCCCCGTCAGACCCGGACAGCACGGACGGCTGAAGCCAAATCAGCTACCGCGGCACCGGCTTTCCCGCCCAGTCAAAGAACCCGCCGGTATCGGTCGGGGTCAGTTGCGCTATCACGTTTAGCAGATTCGCAGCAGCCTCATCCGCGGTAACAGCAGGATGCCGCCCGAGGTATTTCCGGGTGAATTCGGTTTTCACCGTGCCGGGATGCAGGGCGACACAGACCGCCTGTTTGTGGGTGCGGGCCAGTTCGATGGCGGCCGTGTGCACGATCTGATTCACCGCGGCTTTTGCCGCCCGATAGCTGATCCACCCACCCAGACGATTATCCCCGATCGAGCCCACACGCGCCGACAGCACAGCGAATACTGCGCGCCGCTCGCGGGGCAACAGACGCGCCGCGTGACCCAGAATCAGCGCTGGCCCCACGGCGTTCAGCGCGAACTGATCCATCATTGCCCGCGCAGATACAGCGCGGACGGTCTTTTCCGGTGCCGCGCCGTTGATCTCCAGCGCACCGGTCGCAACAAGGATCAGGTCGAACGACCCGCCGACAGCATCCAGCGCGCGGTGCACGCCGTCAGGATCGGTCAGGTCAAACCCATCGGCTGAACGTGACAGGCCAGTCACCGCCGCCCCCTGCCCGCGCAGGCGCTGAGACACGGCTTGCCCGATGCCGCCTGACGCGCCAATGATCAGTGCTTTTTTCATGGCAAACCACCTAGCCGCACGCAGGGGCGGATCAATGCGCGCGGAAAAGAAACCGCTTATCCAAAGCGACGCCGCAAATTGGTCTTTTCATTCCGGGGCGGCTCTGTATAACCTCAATCCCATGATCAACCGCGCAGATATCCTTGTTGCCGACACCGCCCTTCGCGGTGCGTCTCTGCGTGGCCTACTGATCCTAATCCGCCTCTGAGCGTGCCATCCGGCGCGCCCGCTCAGAGGAGGACGCCCGCGCGCCATAGGCTTTAGGACAGAAGAAGAAAGAGAATCCCATGACCAACGTGACCGACCAAGACCGCGTCTTGATCTTCGATACCACTTTGCGCGACGGCGAGCAGAGCCCCGGCGCCACCATGACTCATGACGAAAAGCTTGAGATTGCCGAGCTGCTGGACGATATGGGCGTCGACATCATCGAAGCCGGTTTCCCCATCGCATCCGAAGGTGACTTCAAGGCCGTATCCGAGATCGCCCAACGGTCGAAAAACAGCCGCATCTGCGGTCTGGCCCGCGCCAATTTCGCCGACATCGACCGCTGCTGGGAGGCCGTGAAACACGCCGGGAAGAACCGCATCCATACCTTCATCGGCACCTCTCCGCTGCACCGCGCCATTCCGAACCTGACGCAGGATGAGATGGCCGAGAAGATCCACGAAACGGTCAGCCACGCCCGCAACCTGTGTGAAAACGTACAGTGGTCGCCTATGGATGCGACCCGGACGGAATGGGACTATCTGTGCCGCGTGATCGAGATTGCGGTCAAGGCCGGCGCGACCACGATCAACATTCCGGATACCGTGGGCTATACAGCGCCGCTGGAATCGGCGGATTTGATCAAGCGTCTGATCGAGACGGTACCCGGCGCGGATGAGGTGGTCTTTGCCACCCACTGCCACAATGACCTCGGCTTGGCGACCGCAAACTCTCTGGCCGCAGTCGCGGGCGGTGCGCGCCAGATTGAGTGCACCATCAACGGCTTGGGTGAACGTGCGGGCAACACTGCCCTTGAAGAGGTCGTCATGGCGCTGCGCACCCGCAACGACATCATGCCCTGGAATACGGGCATCGACACCACCAAGATCATGCATATCTCGCGCCGGGTGGCGACGGTGTCGGGCTTTAACGTGCAGTTCAACAAGGCCATCGTCGGCAAGAACGCCTTTGCCCATGAAAGCGGCATCCACCAGGACGGGATGCTCAAGAACCGAGAGAATTTCGAGATCATGCGCCCCGAGGATATCGGCCTTTCGGGCACGTCTCTGCCCCTGGGTAAACACTCGGGCCGTGCGGCGTTGCGCGATAAGCTCAAGACGCTGGGCTATGAGGTCGGGGACAACCAGCTCAAGGATATCTTCGTTCGCTTCAAGGATCTGGCCGACCGCAAAAAAGAGGTGTTCGACGACGACCTCATCGCGTTGATGACGTTGGATGATGATGAGGGCAACGACCACCTGCAATTGGTGTCGATGAAGGTCACCTGCGGCACCGGCGGTCAGGCGGAATCGACAGTGGAACTGGAAGTGGACGGCCAGGACAGGATCGCAACGGAACATGGCGACGGCCCGGTGGATGCCACCTTCAAGGCGATCCGCGCGATCCATCCGAACACCGCCCGCCTGCAGCTTTATCAGGTGCACGCAGTGACCGAAGGCACCGATGCACAGGCCACGGTTTCGGTGCGGCTGGAAGAGGACGGCATGATCGCCACCGGTCAATCCGCCAACACCGATACGGTGGTGGCCTCGGCCAAGGCTTACATCCACGCCTTGAACCGCCTGATCGTCCGCCGCGAGAAAACCGGCCCCGGCGCGGATGCACGCGAGATCAGCTACAAAGACCTGACGTAGACGACAGGCAGGGGCTCCCGCACCCGCGGCGGCCCGGCTTCGCCGACCCTTCTTGGGTTTTGGGCCCGGCAGCGCGCCACAGGCGCGCTGCCGGGCCCAACTCGGTTGGCTGCATCTTTGATGCGGGCAAGCGAGGCGGGAGCCTTCCGCCTTTATTGCAGACTACGGTTTGAGACCTGCGAACAGCGTTGTCAGGCGGGCCATTTCATCCTCGAGCCCATAGGGGGCGTTGATGATGAACATACCCGACCCAACCATGCGATGCCCTTCCCTCACAGGGTCGAACCTGACCTCGTGACACAGGGTTTTCGGCAGACTCTGAGAGTTCAGGGCGGAAATCATCGCAGCATGGCGATCATCCGTCAGGATCGGGTACCACAGCGCGATGACACCGACATTCCATTTGCGATGCAGTTTGCCGATTATTCCGGGCAGGCGGTCATATTCCGACTTCACCTCATAGCTCGGGTCGATCAGCATCACACCGCGCCGAGGCGTCGGGGGCAGCAGAGACTGCGCCAGCTTATATCCATCCTGGCGGTACACCTTGGCCCCGTAGGGCGACATTGCCATGGTCAGAGCGGAATATTCCTGCGGGTGCAGCTCGGCAAAGTGCAGGCTGTCTTGCTCCCTTAGCAAGTTGGCAGCGATCAGTGGCGAGCCGGGATAGGCCTCAGCCCCGTGCCTTTGCTGAACCGATCGGATCGCCCGCTCCAGCGGGTGATTGGCGTCAAACCAATTGGCCTGCTGGACGCGCCGGATGCCAGCCTCGGCTTCGCCTGTCCGCACTGCCTCGGCCGCGTTGAGCTTGTACAAACCCCGGCCGGAATGCGTTTCCAGATAAGTCAGCGGTTTGTCTTTGCGGGTCAGATACTCCAGCACAATTGCCAATAAAGCGTGCTTTTGCACATCAGCCAGATTCCCGGCGTGGTAAATGTGTTGATAAGAGAGCATATTGCCTTCTAAAGTCCCTCTCAATAAGGCGGAAAGGTGCTGAGTGACGCGGAATCAGCCCTTTTACCGGGCGTGCTGGCACCCTATAAGGCATCCGTCCCGGAACCGTCGAGTCGCGGGCAGTGGAAATTCTGACAAACGGGATCAGGGGAAATATGGGCATCTTTGGCAATCTGGGCGGCCTGTTCACAGCGGACATGGCTATCGACCTTGGGACAGCAAACACGCTGGTCTATGTCAAGGGGCGCGGTGTGATCCTGTCTGAACCCTCGGTGGTGGCCTATCACGTCAAGGATGGTGTGAAAAAAGTGCTGGCCGTTGGTGAAGACGCCAAGCTGATGCTGGGCCGGACCCCCGGTTCGATCGAGGCGATCCGCCCGATGCGGGAAGGTGTGATTGCCGATTTCGACACCGCCGAAGAAATGATCAAGCACTTCATCCGCAAGGTGCACAAACGCTCGACCTTCTCGAAGCCCAAAATCATTGTCTGCGTCCCCCACGGCGCGACGCCCGTTGAAAAACGTGCGATCCGGCAATCGGTTCTGTCCGCTGGCGCCCGCCGCGCGGGCTTGATTGCCGAACCAATCGCTGCGGCCATTGGTGCTGGGATGCCGATCACCGATCCGACCGGGAACATGGTCGTCGATATCGGCGGCGGCACCACCGAGGTTGCGGTTCTGTCGCTGGGCGACATCGTCTATGCCCGCTCGGTTCGTGTTGGTGGAGACCGGATGGATGAGGCCATCATCTCGTACCTGCGCCGTCAGCAGAACCTGCTGGTGGGTGAATCCACCGCCGAACGCATCAAAACCACCATCGGCACGGCGCGTATGCCCGACGATGGCCGTGGTCAGTCGATGCACATCCGCGGCCGCGACCTGCTGAACGGTGTCCCAAAAGAAATCGAAATCAGTCAGGCGCAAGTGGCCGAGGCCCTTTCGGAACCCGTCCAGCAGATTTGCGAGGCGGTGATGACCGCTCTGGAAACAACGCCGCCCGATCTGGCCGCCGATATCGTGGACCGCGGCGTGATGCTGACCGGCGGCGGCGCACTGCTGGGCGATTTGGACCTAGCCCTGCGCGAACAGACCGGTCTGGCCGTGTCGATTGCCGATGAAAGCCTGAATTGTGTGGCTTTGGGCACCGGCAAGGCTTTGGAATACGAAAAACAACTGCGCCACGCGATTGACTACGAAAGCTAAGGCGCGCACCCTTTGCAGATAGGGTAAACTCGGCACGAGCAGCACGGGAAGGTAACCTGTGGCAAAAGACCGATCACAGCGCGACGAATACACCACCCCCTTGCGCCGCCTGCTGCTGGGGATCGTGGTGCTGTGCCTGCTGGCCATCTTTCTGGTCTGGCGCATCGACAGCCCACGGGTAGAACGGTTCCGCGCGCAGGTCGTGGACCGGGTCGTGCCGTCGATGGAATGGGCGATGGTGCCAGTCACCGCCGTGGTCAACCTGGCACGCGATTTCCAAAGCTATCAGCGCCTGAGCGAACAGAACCAGGAACTGCGCAGCGAGCTGCGCCTGATGCGCGCCTGGAAAGAGGCCGCTTTGCAGTTAGAGCAGGAAAACGCCCGGTTGCTGGACCTGAACAACGTGCGCCTTGATCCGCGCCTGACCTATATTACCGGGGTTGTGATGGCCGACAGCGGCTCGCCCTTCCGGCAGTCTGTGTTGCTGAATGTGGGCGAACGCGACGGCATCACCGATGGCTGGGCCACCATGGACGGGATCGGCGTGGTCGGGCGCATCTCGGGCGTGGGGCCGGATACGGCGCGGGTGATCCTGATGACCGACGCCTCCAGCGCGATCCCGGCGACCATTCAGCCCTCGGGCCAAACCGCCCTGATCACTGGCGACAACACCCCTGCCCCCGCCGTCGAGTTTCTGGAGAACCGCGAACTGGTTCGCCCCGGCGACCGTGTCGTGACCTCGGGCGATGGCGGCGTTTTCCCGGCCGGGTTGCTGATCGGCCAGATCACCGCCGATCCCGGAGGTCGCTTGCGCGTTCGCCTGTCGGCAGATTTCGAACGGCTCGAGTTTCTGCGTGTGCTGCGATACCAGTCGGCCCCCACCATTCGCGATCCGGGTCGTATCGTTGGCCCGACCCAGCCCGCGGCGGCCTTGCCTCCGGTGGAGGTGGGTGATGGATAGCCAGACGTCTCAACTTTGGTCCAAGCGGGGCCTGTACCTGTTTCTGGCCGCGCTGATCCTGTTTCTGCACCTTTTGCCGCTGGATACAAAGCCGGACCGCTGGCCGTTTCCGGACCTGCTGATTGCCCTGACCTTCGCCTGGGTATTGCGGCGACCTGAATTCGTGCCGACCCTTCTGGTCGCAATCGTCATGCTGATGGCCGATCTGTTGCTGCAACGTCCACCCGGGCTATTGGCCGCGTTGGTGGTTCTTGGGGCCGCTTACCTGCGTTCGGCCGCGTTCAGCTTGCGGGACTCGGGCTTTGTCGGCGAGTGGTCCACCGTCGCCGTGGTGATCACCGCTGTTTTTATGCTGAACCGCGTCATTCTTGCTATTCTGTCGGTGCAACAGGCAGCGTTGGGGCCCGTGGTGATCCAGGTGGTTCTGACAATTGCGGTTTATCCTCTGATCGTTCTGCTCAGCCAGAACGGATTCGGGGTGCGGCGTAAATCCTCGGCCGAAACCGGCGCATTGGGGGCACGGGGATGAAGCAGCGCAAACCCAAAGCCCAAGGCCTCGCCTATAAACGCCTGCCTCGCAGGGCGCTGATTCTGGGTGGATTGCAGGCCGCCTTTATCGGCGGGCTGGCCGCGCGAATGCGGTTCATGCAGGTGGATCAGGCCGATGAATACCGCCTGTTGGCCGAGGAAAACCGGATCAATATCCGTCTGATCCCGCCGACCCGTGGCCGGATCTATGACCGGAACGGAGAGATCATCGGCCAGAACTCACCCTCGTACCGCATCGTCATGGTGCGCGAGGATGCGGGCGACGTGGATGAGGTTATCGCCAAGCTGTCCCAGTTGATCCCCCTGACCGAGGATGAGATCGAACGGGCCAAGACCGAAATGCGCCGCTCGGCCCCGTTCCTGCCGGTCACTCTGGCCGATCAGGTCACGTGGGAAGATATCTCGAAGGTCGCCGTCAACGCGCCTGCCCTGCCCGGCGTGATCCCCGAAGTGGGACAGACCCGGCAATACCCACGATACGAAGATTTCGCCCATGTGGTTGGTTATGTCGGCCCGGTCAGCGATTACGACCTCAGCCAGATTGAAGACCCCGAACCTGTACTGCGTATCCCCCGTTTCCAGATCGGCAAGGTCGGGCTGGAAGCCAAGCAGGAAATCAGCCTGCGCGGCAAGGCCGGGGCCAAGCGGGTCGAGGTCAACGCCACCGGCCGCGTGATGCGTGAACTGGACCGGCAGGAGGGCACCGCCGGGGCCGATCTGCAGCTTTCGGTCGATGCCGACCTGCAACAATATGCGCAGGCGCGGCTGGCCGGCGAAAGCGCCGCCGCCGTAGTGATCGACTGCGAGACCGGTGATATCCGCGCCATCAGCTCGGCGCCCAGTTTCGACCCGAACCTGTTCGTACGCGGTATATCGGTCGCTGATTACCGGGCGCTGACGAATGACAACTACCGCCCACTGGCGAACAAAACCGTGCAGGGTACATATCCACCAGGCTCGACTTTCAAGATGATCACCGCCATGGCCGCGCTTGAGGCCGGAGTGATCGGTCCCTCGAACACCGTCTATTGCCC
This sequence comes from Ruegeria sp. MALMAid1280, assembly GCF_049195285.1. Lineage (NCBI taxonomy): Bacteria > Pseudomonadati > Pseudomonadota > Alphaproteobacteria > Rhodobacterales > Roseobacteraceae > Ruegeria > Ruegeria sp. MALMAid1280. The sequence continues at coordinate 114,593 of NZ_JBMIRT010000041.1, forward strand.
CGGCCACCTGAAAGTCGGCAGCCGCCGCTTCCACTGCTGGAAACGCGGCGGGCATGGCATGGTCGATCTGGAAACCTCGCTGAAACGCAGCTGCGATGTTTTCTACTACGACGTGGCATTGCGCACTGGTATCGACAAAATTTCTGACATGGCGCGCACCTTCGGGCTGGGTGTCAAGCATGACATCCCGATGTCCGCTGTGGCCGCCGGGCTGGCGCCGAACCAGGAGTGGAAACAGCGCGTGCACGGGCAGGACTGGCTGGTCGGCGACACCGCAAATGCCTCGATCGGTCAGGGCTTCATGCTGGCCTCGCCGCTGCAACTGGCGGTGATGACGGCGCGTATCGCCACGGGGCGCGCCGTGAAACCGCGTCTGGTACGCTCGGTGAACGGAATCGAACAACCCTCGGGCGCGGGTGAACCGCTGCCGGTGAACCGCGCCAATCTGGAACAGGTGCGCCACGCGATGTTCACGGTCTCGAACAACCGGCGCGGCACCGCCTATCGCAGCCGCATCATTGCCGATGAGTTCCGCATGGCCGGAAAGACCGGCACCAGCCAGGTGCGCAACATCACCAAGGCCGAACGCGCCGCCGGCGTGATCCGTAACGAGGACCTGCCGTGGGAACGCCGCGACCACGCGCTGTTCGTCAGCTTTGCACCCTATGACAACCCGAAATACGCCGTGGCCGTGGTGGTCGAACATGGCGGGGGTGGTTCGAAAGCCGCCGCCCCGGTGGCCCGCGATATCATGCTGCAGGCGCTTTATAACGGCACACCTCCGCTCGAGGCTTATCCGGTTGCCGACCGCGACCGCATCAAGGAACAGCAAAAACGGCTGGAGGGCGATCGCCGCCCCAAAGCGCGTCCGACCGAGAAGGACCGCGCATGAGCTATCTTGAGTATGCCGTCAAATCCACGCCCTCGGGGTTCCGCAAGTTCCTGTATATGAACTGGCCGCTGACCCTGCTGTTGATCAGCGTGGCCAGCGCCGGGTTCCTGATGCTGTATTCGGTGGCCGGTGGATCGTGGTCTCCGTGGGCCGAGCCGCAGATGGAACGCTTTGGGCTGGGGCTTGCGGTGATGTTCATCATTGCTCTGGTGCCGATCTGGTTCTGGCGCAATATGTCGGTGCTGGCCTATGTCATATCAATCGCCCTGCTGGTGTTTGTGGAGTTTTTCGGAACGGTCGGCATGGGTGCGCAGCGTTGGATCGACCTTGGTTTCATGCGGCTTCAACCCTCCGAAGTCATGAAGGTCGCGCTCGTCATGGTCCTGGCGTCCTACTACGACTGGTTGCCATCTCATAAAACGTCGCGCCCGCTTTGGGTGCTGATCCCCGTTGTCCTGATCCTGATCCCCACGTTCTTTGTCTTGAAACAGCCCGACCTTGGTACCTCGATCCTGCTGTTGGCGGCAGGTGGTGGCCTGATGTTTCTGGCCGGGGTCCACTGGGCTTATTTCGCCGCCGTCATCGCCGCCGTGGTGGGTCTGATCGCCACGGTGTTCAACAGTCGTGGGACCGAGTGGCAGTTGCTCAAGGATTACCAGTTCCGCCGGATCGACACTTTCCTTGATCCCTCGACCGATCCGCTGGGCGCGGGCTATCACATCACCCAGTCCAAAATCGCGCTGGGGTCCGGTGGCTGGAACGGGCGCGGGTTCATGCAAGGAACGCAATCGCGGCTGAACTTCCTGCCCGAAAAACACACCGACTTCATCTTCACCACACTGGCCGAGGAATTCGGCTTTGTCGGCGGCATCACCCTGTTGACCCTTTATGGCCTGATCCTGGTGTTCTGCCTGGTCACTGCGCTGTCGACCAAGGACAGGTTCTCGTCGCTGGTAACGCTGGGCATCGCGCTGAACTTCTTTCTGTTTTTTGCCGTCAATATGTCGATGGTCATGGGTCTGGCCCCGGTTGTGGGCGTGCCGCTGCCGATGGTCAGCTATGGCGGCTCGGCCATGCTGGTTCTGATGGCGGCCTTCGGCATCGTCCAAAGCGCCCATATCCACCGCCCCCGCTGATCCGAAAGGCCCGACATGCCCGTGAACGTCCTGTTTTCCGCGCGCCCTGCCCTATGGCCCGTATACGAGCCGTTGCTGACCAAGGGCCTGACCGAGGCCGGGTTGGATTTTCGCCTGAGCACCGAGTTCGCCCCGGATCAGGTTGACTATGTCGTCTATGCCCCAAACGGCGGGCTGCTGGATTTCACCGCGTTCACAAGATTGAAGGCCGTACTTAGCCTGTGGGCCGGGGTCGAGAAGATCGCGGGGAACAAGACCCTGACCGTCCCGCTGGCGCGGATGGTGGATCACGGGCTGACGCAGGGGATGACCGAGTGGGTGGTCGGCCATGTGTTGCGTTATCACCTCGGGATGGATCAGCACATCACCGTTCAGGACGGGGCATGGACCCCAGACGCCCCGCCTTTGGCCACCGAGCGTCAGGTTTGCATTCTGGGTCTTGGCGCCTTGGGCGAGGTTGCCGCCCGTGCCCTGATTGCGTTGAACTTCAACGTCACCGGCTGGAGCCGTTCCGCCAAGGACATCCCCGGCGTTACATGCCTGCATGGCGACGATGGGCTGCGCAACGCCCTGTCCCAAGCAGAGATCGTGGTTCTGCTGTTGCCGAACACGCCCGCTACTGTGAACATCCTGAACGCCGAAACCTTGGCTCTGCTGCCCAAAGGCGCGCGGATCATCAATCCGGGCCGGGGGCCGCTTATTGATGACGTTGCGTTGCTGGCTGCGTTGGACTCGGGTCAAATCGGCCACGCGACGCTGGATGTGTTCCGGGTCGAGCCTTTGCCCGAACAGCATCCCTACTGGGCGCATCCGCACGTGACGGTGACACCGCATATCGCATCGGAAACCCGCCCTACCACAGCAGCCCAGGTGATCTGCGAAAACATCCGTCGAGGCGAGAAAGGCGAACCCTTCCTGCACCTCGTCGACCGCGATCTGGGGTATTAGGCGGCGATCAGTCCCCGGCCCTTCAGCAAGGCCTCAACCCCCGGCAAACGACCCCGGAAAGCCAGATACAGGTCCTCGGCCTCGCGCGAGCCGCCGGTGGACAGAATGTTCTCCTCCAGCGCCTTGGCGCGTTCGGGATCAAAGGCACCGCCTGCCTCTTCAAAGGCAGCAAAGGCATCTGCATCCATCACTTCGGACCACATATAGCTGTAATAGCCCGAGCTATAGCCGTCCCCCGCAAACACATGCGCGAAATGCGGGGTGGCGTGGCGCATCCCGATGGCCTGCGGCATACCAATCCCGGCCAACACCTCGGCCTGTTTCGCCATGGGATCGGTCGGGGCTGCACCATCATGGAACGCCAGATCGACAAGCGCCGAGGCGACGTATTCCACCGTCTGGAATCCCTGATCGAAATTGGCGGCCATCAGCACTTTGTCCAGCATGTCCTGCGGCATCGCCTCGCCGGTTTCGGCATGGGTGGCGAATTCGGCCAGAACTTCGGGCACCTCCAGCCAGTGTTCGTAAAGCTGACTGGGCAGTTCGACGAAATCCCGCGCGACCGACGTGCCCGAGATGCTTTCATAGGTCACATTTGACAGCATCTGGTGCAGCGCGTGGCCGAATTCGTGGAACAGCGTGCGTGCATCGTCATAGGACAGCAACGCCGGGTCCCCCTTTGCAAAGTTGCAGACATTGATCACGATCGGCGCCTGCACCTTGGGAAACATGGCCTGAGACCGCATCGCGCCGCACCACGCGCCGGACCGTTTCGATCCGCGCGCAAAGTAATCACCGATGAACACCGCGATATGCTGGCCGTTGCGCGTCACCTCCCATGCCCGGCAATCGGGGTGATAGAGCGGTACGTCCAGCGGTGCGAATTCCAGCCCGAACAGGCGATTGGCACAGGCGAAGGACGCCTCGATCATGCGGTCCAGTTGCAGGTATGGCTTGAGTGCCGCCTCATCCAGATCATGTTCGGCCTTGCGGCGCTTCTCGGCGTAGTAGCGCCAGTCCCACGCTTCCAACGGACCGTTTACACCGTCTTCCTGCATCATCTGCGTCAGGATTTCGGCGTCCGCATCAGCGCGGGCCTTGGCCGGCTCCCACACCTGCATCAGCAGGTCTCGGACCTTGTCCGGCGTGCGGGCCATTTCGGTTTCCAGCTTGTAGGCCGCGAAACTGTCATAGCCCAGCAGCTTGGCCCGTTCTTCGCGCAATTGCAGGATTTCCGCGGCAATCTCGCGGTTGTCGGTCTCTCCGCCATTGGCACCGCGCGCGGTCCAGGCGCGATAGGCCGTTTCCCGTAGGTCCCGGCGGGTCGAGAATTGCAGGAAGGGCACGATCAGAGACCGGGACAGTGTCACAACCGGACCCTTCGCCCCCTTTTCCTGCCCGGCCGCGCGAGCGGTATCCACCACGAAACCGGGCAGACCCTCCAGATCATCCTCGGACAGATCCATGCACCAGTCGCGCTCATCCGCCAGCAGGTTTTGGGTGAAGGACGTCCCCAACGAGGCCAGCCGCGCCTTGATCTCTTGCATCCGGTCGTCATCGTCACCGGTCAGGGCGGCACCGGCGCGCACGAACCCCCGATGGGTCAGCATCAGAACCCGCGCCTGCTCATCGGTCAGGTCCAATGCATCCTTGCGCGCCCACAGATCGGCAAGGCGCTGAAACAAAGCCTTGTTCGAGGAAATCCCCGAGAAATGCGCCGCCAGCTTGGGCGAGAACTCGCGCTGCAACTCTTCGCGCGCCGGATTGCTGTCGGCCCCGGCGACGGTGAAGAACACCGACAGAACCTTGTCCATCTCTTCACCCGCAGCCTCAAGCGCCTCGACCGTGTTGGCAAAGGTGGGCGCGTCCGGGTTGCCCGCAATCGCATCAATCTGCGCGCTATGCTCCTGCATCGCCTGATCCAGCGCGGGGGCGAAATCTGTGTCCGCAATATCCGCGAAGGGTGCGATTTCAAACGGCGTGGTCCAGTCGGACAGAATCGGATTGGTCATAGAAGTCTCCTTTGGCCACAAAGTTAGGAACGGCAGGCCGAATGATCCAGAGCAGGCTATGCCCCCGCGCCACAAATCGGACAATCGGCACGGCGTGACAGGGTGATCTTGCGGCTTTCGCCATAAAGCGCGTCATAAATCAGCATTTCGCCACGCAGGGCCTGCCCGGCCCCGGTGATCACCTTGATCGCCTCAACCGCCATCATCGAACCGACCACACCGGGCAACGGGCCGATCACCCCCGCCTCGGAACAAGAAGGGGCCAAACCGGGGGCCGGGGCCTCGGGGAAAATACATTGATAGCAGGGTGCATCGCTGGCGGGGTCAAAGACGCTCAACTGCCCTTCCCATTGCGACAGGGCGCCCGAAATCAGCGGTTTGCCCAACGCAACCGCCGTGCGATTGGCCAGATAGCGGGTGTCGAAATTGTCGGTGCCGTCGAGGATCAGATCGAAATCGGTGAAAAGGTCGTGGGCGATCTCTTCGGTCAGACGGCGGTGATAGGGCAGCACGGTTACATTGGGGTTCTGTGCCTCCATCGCCTGCTGCGCCGAGAACACTTTGGGCATCCCGATATCTGCATCGCGGTGGATCACCTGCCGTTGCAGGTTGGCGTTCTCGACCTCATCATCGTCGATCACACCGATCGTGCCGACACCAGCCGCCGCCAGATATTGCAATGCAGGCGCACCCAGCCCGCCCGCACCGATGACCAGCACGCGGGCCTTTTTCATTTTCTTCTGACCCGGCCCGCCCAGTTCACGCAATACGATGTGGCGGGCGTAACGTTCCAGTTCGGTTTCAGAGAATTGGTCGGATGGCATAGCGGGCTCCTTGGCTGCGGCAGGGGCTGCGCGGTTTCGCAGCGCTTTCAGCACCCTCCCGTAAACCAGAACCAGAATGGCCACGCCACCCAAGATCAACCAAAGCGCCGCAGAGCCGCCAGTCGCCTGACGCAACGGATGGCCGTCGGGCAAAACCAGTTGGGCCGTGATCACGCCCAGCAGCAGAACCCCGACCGAGGTCATGCGGGCTGCCCGGGACACTCCGGCCAGATAGCCGATGCCCCACAGACCCGCAGCCAGGATCAGGACCAGCAGCATCAGCCGCGCCCGGTCGAGCCGAACCCGCCCGCACCGCGGACCGTATCGCTGAGCGCCTCCACCGGCTCGAACGCGGCCTGTACCACGGGGGCGACGACCAGTTGGGCAATACGCTCGCCATGGGTGACCTCGAACGCCTCTTGCCCGGCGTTCAGGACGATCACGCCCAGCGGGCCGCGATAGTCACTGTCGATCGTGCCGGGTGTATTGGGCAGGGTGATGCCGTGTTTCAGCGCCAAGCCTGAGCGGGGACGTACCTGCACCTCGAACCCCTGGGGGATTTCAATACGCAACCCTGTCGGCACCAGCGCGCGTTGACCCGGTTCCAGCGTGATTGAGGCCCCGCCCGGTAGATTCGCCCGCACATCCGCCCCGGCCGCCCCGGAAGTTTCATAAGATGGCAGAGGGATCGACGGATCAGACCCTTCCTCTCGGATCACACGAATAGCAACCATCATTGCTCCTTTGGTTTAACTGGTCAACGCGTCGGCGATCTTACGTGCCAGACGCTTGGCCACCTCATCCTTGCCCATGCGCGGCCATTCCTCGGCGCCATCGTCCGAAATCAGGATCACCGCATTCTCGGACCCACCCATGATCCCCGTTGCCGGACTGACGTCATTGGCCACGATCCAGTCACAGCCCTTGCGTCCCCGTTTGGCAGTGGCATGTTCGATCACATTGTCCGTTTCAGCCGCGAACCCGACGACCAGCGTGGGGCGGCTTTTGTCCATATGCGAGACACGTTTCAAGATGTCGGGGTTTTCGGCGAACTCAAGCACCGGCAGACCATCGCGGCTTTTCTTCAGCTTCTTGTCCGAAGCGCTGGCCACACGCCAATCGGCAACCGCTGCTGCAAACACACCCGCATCAACGGGCAGCGCGGCATCCACCGCGTCGGACATCTGTTGGGCGGTTTCAACCGACACGACCTGCACCCCATCGGGTGGCGGCACATCTGCCGGCCCAGTGACAAACACCACCTCGGCCCCCAACGCGGCCAGCGCCCGCGCCACCGCCGCGCCTTGCGCCCCGGACGAGCGGTTGGCAATATAGCGCACCGGATCGATGGGTTCATGCGTCGGCCCCGAGGTCACAAGCACACGTTTGCCGTCCAGCGGACCATCACCTAGTTCCGCCTCAATCGCGGCCACAATCTCCAGCGGTTCCGACATGCGTCCTGGGCCGTATTCGCCACAGGCCATATCGCCCTCGTTCGGGCCCACATAACGGATGCCATCCGCCTGCAACTGTTTCAGGTTGCGCTGTGTGGCCGGGTGATCCCACATCCGGACATTCATCGCCGGCGCACACAGAACCGGTGTATCGGTCGCCATCAGCAGGGTCGAGGCCAGATCATTGGCCAGCCCCCCGGCCATCTTGCCCATCAGATCGGCAGTCGCCGGGGCCACAACGATCAGATCGGCCGAACGGGACAGCTGAATATGCCCCATTTCGGCCTCATCCGTCAGGTCGAACAGGTCGCGATAGACCTTGTCTCCGGCCAAAGCCGAGACCGACAGGGGTGTCACGAATTCCTCGGCCGCGCGGGTCAGCACGGGTGTCACCGTCGCCCCGCGCTCCCGCAAACGCCGGATCAGGTCCAGCGACTTATACGCCGCGATTCCCCCGCCGATGATCAGCAGAATGCGTTTCGATGCCAGCATGTTGAGCCCTTCCCGTCCCGGTCGGCCCCGACATTAGGCAAGCGGACCGGACAGTTCCAGCGGTTAATTCTGTGTTTCAAAGGCCAGACAGGGGTCTTCACGCTCAACGCCCGGGCTGTCGATCACAGCATCAAAATCCCCGGCAACCAAGCCGTCCTCGGACTGACCCAACACGAACAGTTTCAACCCCGGGCGCATACGGGACAGAAAGGTCGGAATGCCCCGATCCTTGCGCGCATGTCCATTGCCGGTGATCACCGCAACCGGTCCACCGGTTTCATCGGTAGCGCGCAGGATGGCACGGGTCAGCACCGCGTCGCGCAGCCGTTGGATGGCGACCAGCTGTGGCAAGGCACTTTCCGGGATCGCATTGCAATGGGCGGCCAGTTGATCTGCCTCGCGCTCGGCCTGTTCGTCAGACGGCAACGGAACGGTCAGGCCATAACGCGCCGCATCCGCGCCGAGGGCAGTCGCCGCGCCCCGTTCCATCGCCGCACGGGCGGCCGCACGCGGCACCATTGCGCCATAGACCGGCGCGTCCGAGGCCTGAAACACCGGATAATACATGCTGAGCGGCGGCCAACCGGATTCGATCCATTCCAGAATGCGTGCAAGGTCTTCGGGGTCCGACACCGCCTTGTCCGCAAGACGCTGCGCGCCTTCTTCAGTCACCATTTCCCAGACAACTGCCGAGGGCTTTACGGCGCTCAACGCCTCGGCCTGAATGACATGGTGCTGAGGGTTGTCATGAACCTCGCCCAGAATGATCACGTCCACCGACATCATCGCGGCCAGGACATCATCGGGGATCAGATCGTCGGCATGGCCAGGGCGGGCCATAACCACAAGTGCACAAAGCAGAATCGCAAGCTGTCTCATGCGATGAAGTGTTGCACCTCGCGCGATTGCGCTTCAAGGTTCTTGCGCATTTTCACGAAGGCCGCCGCCTCAAGCTGACGCACGCGTTCCTTGGACAGGCCAAGCTCTTGCCCCAGGCTTTCCAGCGTCCGCGCCGGTTCACGCAGCTTGCGTTCGCGCACAATGAACCTTTCGCGATCATTCAGCGCCTGCATGGCCATCACCAGCCACTCGCGCAGCTGTTTGGTGTCATGGTTATTCTCGACCATCTCGGCGGCCTGAACACGCTCATCTTCCAGCGCGTCGATCCACTCGCGTCCATCCTCATCGGCCGACTGCACTGCGTTCAGCGAGAAATCGGAGCCGGACAATCGCCCTTCCATCATCTCAACATCGCGCAGGGGCACGCCGATCTCGGCGGCGATCATCTGGTGCAACTGGTGGCGGTCCAGATCCATCCCTTCGGTCGCGGCTTCGCGTTCAAGGCGCGCCTGCACCCGGCGCATGTTGAAAAACAGGGATTTCTGGGACGAGGTCGACCCGGTCCGCACCATCGACCAGTTGCGCATCACGTAATCTTGAATGCTGGCCTTGATCCACCAGACTGCATAGGTCGAAAACCGAACGCCGCGGTCGGGGTCGAACTTGTCGGCGGCCTTCATCAGGCCCAGACCCGCTTCCTGGATCAGATCATTCATCGGCGCGCCATAGCGTTTGAACTTGGCCGCCATCGAAATCGCTAGCCGCATATAGGCGGTGATCAACCGATGCAGAGCCTTTTCATCACGCTCATCGCGCCAGGCGTAGGCCAGTTTCAGTTCGGTCTCCGCGTCCAGCAGTTCGGCTTTCATCGCTTGCCGGGACATCGAAAAATCGTTCGCATTGTCCAGTGCCATGGAAATCTCCCCTTTTCACAGGCGCGGGCCGGACTTGCCTTGCCAACCTAGGGTCGATACGCAGAACAAAACCGGGTGGATCACATGAAAGGTAATTACAGTGTATCCGGATTTAACCTTTGTGCTAGGGGGCGCGGCCTCGGGGAAGTCGGTTTTTGCCGAGCAACTTGTTGTTTTGTCAGGAAAACGCCAGGTTTACCTTGCCACATCACAAGTGTTTGATGACGAAATGCGCGACAGGGTCCAACGCCACATCGCCCAGCGTGGCGAAGGTTGGACAACTGTTGAGGCCCCCTTTGATCTGGGGCCTGCCCTGTCCGACCTGACCCCCGACCATATCTGCCTGATCGACTGCGCAACCATGTGGCTGACCAATCATCTGCTGGCCGAAAACGATCTGCAGCAGGCGCAGCCCGCGCTGTTGCAGGCACTGATATCCTGCCGCGCGCCGATCATCATCGTCTCGAACGAGGTCGGCCACGGCATCGTCCCCGACAACGCCCTGTCGCGCCGGTTTCGCGAGGCGCAGGGGCGGCTGAACATTGCATTGGCGGCGCAGGCCGATCTGGCGGTGCAGGTCACCGCAGGTCTACCGCTGGTGCTGAAAGGGCAGTTGCCGTGACCCGCCTGCACCTTGTGCGCCACGGTCCGACCCATGCGAAAACCATGGTCGGCTGGTCCGACATTCCCGCCGACCTCAGCGATCGGGCGGCCATCACGCGGTTGCACGATCACCTTCCGGCCGAGGCCCTTGTGATCTCATCAGACCTGTCCCGTGCCGCAGATACTGCCTCGGCCATTCAGGGCGCGCGCCAGCGCCTGCCGCATCACCGCGACCTGCGCGAGATTCACTTCGGCACGTGGGAGCTGCGCGGGTTTAAAGACATTGAGGCCGAAGACCCTGACCTTGCCTTTGCTTATTGGGACAACCCCGGCGATGTTCGCCCGCCCAAAGGCGAAAGCTGGAACGAGGTGCGCAGCCGCGTTGATACCATTATTGACCGCCTCATCGCCGACCATACCGGGCGTGATCTGATCATCGTCGCCCATTTCGGTGTGATCCTGACGCAAGTCCAGCGTGCCCTCGACCTTGACGCGCAAAAGACGTTCAGCCACCGGATCGACAACCTCTCGGTCACCAAGATCACCCACCATGGTAACCGCTGGTCGGTGGGGCGGATCAATCACCTACCGTGATCATACCCCGCACAAATCACTGATTTACTGATTGATCATACCGCGCCATCTTTACGGCATGACCTATGATTTGTTTATCGGAGACCGCCTGTTTTCCAGTTGGTCCATGCGCGGCTGGCTGATGCTGGAAAGGTTCGGTCTGCCCTATCGAAACCACATGATCGGCCTCTATTCCGGCACCATGGCTGAGGATATGAAAGTCCTTTCGCCGGCCCGCCTTGTGCCCGCTCTGCGCCTGCCCGACGGTACGGTCGTCGGTGAAAGCCTCGCCATGGCCGAAACCCTGGCCGAACACCACCCCGAGGCCGGGTTGTGGCCCGCAGATCCCGCTGCCCGCGCCATTGCCCGGTGGCTTTGCGCCGAGATGGTCGCCGGATTCACGGCCTTGCGCGGGGAATGCCCGATGCAGCTGAAACACTGCTGGCAGGGATTTGACCCGTCCCCCGAGACACTGGCTGATTTGAACCGGATCGAAGCGCTTTGGGCCCATGCCCGCGCTGTATCCGGTGCCGAAACCGGACCTCTTTTTGGCGACTATTCGCTAGCAGACGTGTTCTACACGCCGGTTGCGGCGCGGATCATCGGGTATGGTTTGCCGGTTTCCGAGGCCAACCGCGCCTATTGTCAGGAGCTGCTGGCGGACACTGCGGTTCGGCAATGGCGCGCGATGGGACTGACCGTGACCTATAGTCCCTTTCCCTATGCGCTGGACCTGCCATCGCAGCCGTGGCCCTTTGGCGGGTCTTCAGATGCACGTCCCGTCGATAATGGCCCCTCGGTCAACGCCACTTGCCCCTATTCCGGCGAACCGGTCTCTCATTTTCTGGAACTGAACGGGCAGCGTTGGGGCTTTTGCAATCGGTTCTGCCGTGACAAAACCGTCGCAGACCCGGCGGCCTGGCCGAAATTCACCGCAATGGTGCGTGCCGTTAACGATTCTTAAACCGCGACCATGGCAGCAACGATCTGTTAACCAAAAAGGTCGTTCATGGTCGCCCGTTCTCATACCGTTGCTTTCCAAGGGGTCGAGGCCCGCCCGGTCGAGGTGCAATGCGCCGTCTCGCCGGGCCTGCCCGCTTTTTCCATCGTCGGCCTGCCCGACAAGGCCGTGTCCGAGGCCCGCGACCGCGTGCGCAGCGCGCTGAGTTCGATGGCCATCGCGCTGCCGTCGAAACGGATCACTATCAACCTGTCACCCGCCGATCTGCCGAAAGAGGGCAGCCATTTCGACCTGCCCATCGCGGTGGCGTTGCTGTCAGCGCTTGAGATCATCCCCCCCGATGCCGCCGAAGGGGCGGTTTCCTTGGGCGAGCTGTCGCTGGACGGCTCACTGGTGCCCGTCGTCGGTGCCCTGCCGGCCGCCATGACCGCAGCCGCCGAGGATCGTACGCTGCTCTGCCCCCGCGCCTCCAGCGCCGAGGCCGCGTGGGTCGATGCGACGCAGGTGATCGGCGCGGGTTCACTGGGGGACGTTGTACGCCATTTCTCGGGCCAGTCGCCATTGCCCGCTGCGCAACCCGGCGAGGTGAGCCTGGCGCCCAGCGCCCGCGATCTGCGTGATGTGAAAGGGCAGGAACGGGCAAAACGCGCGTTGGAGATCGCCGCCGCGGGGCGGCACCACCTGATCATGATCGGCACGCCGGGGTCGGGCAAATCCATGCTGGCCGCGCGCCTGCCGGGAATTCTGCCACCGCTGACCCCGATCGAGGCACTGGAAACCTCAATGATCCAATCCCTGTGCGGATTGCTGGACGAAGGCGGCATCAGCCGCAGCCGCCCGTTTCGCGAACCACATCACACGGCCTCGATGGCGGCTATTGTCGGAGGCGGCAAAGGTGCGAAACCGGGGGAAATCTCACTCGCTCATAATGGCGTTCTGTTCATGGATGAATTTCCCGAGTTCCCACGCACCGTGTTGGAAACCCTGCGCCAGCCGATTGAGACCGGCGAGGTCATGGTCGCCCGCGCCAACGCCCATGTGAAATATCCCTGCCGGTTCATGCTGGTGGCGGCGGCCAACCCGTGCAAATGCGGATACCTTACTGACCCGGCCCGCGCCTGTTCGCGCGCGCCTGTATGCGGAGAAGATTATCTGGGGCGGATATCCGGCCCTCTGATGGATCGCTTCGATCTGCGGATCGAGGTCCCTCCGGTGGGATTCACTGACTTCGACTTGCCGCCCTCGGGCGACAGCTCGGCCACGGTTGCGGCGCGCGTCGAAGCGGCTAGGGCCATTCAGGCGGACCGTTTCGCGGGCACGTCAACCCGGCAAAACGCCGATGTCGAAGGCAAAGTATTGGAAGAAATCGCGGCCCCGGACCCCGAAGGCAAGGAGCTGCTTTTGAAAGCCGCCGAGCGGTTCGGCCTGTCCGCCCGCGCCTTTCACCGCATTCTGCGGGTCGCGCGCACGATTGCCGATCTTGAGGGCGCGCCGGATGTCCGGCGCCCCCACGTGGCCGAGGCGCTGAGCTTTCGGATCAGCGCCAAGGTCGCGGCTTAAAGCTTGGCCTCGATCGCCTGCCAGATCTTTTCGGCGACGTTCACGCCATCGAACCGCTCAAGTTCCTGAATACCGGTCGGAGAGGTCACGTTGATCTCGGTCAGATAGTCGCCGATCACGTCGATCCCGACGAAGATCTGGCCTTTTTCCTTCAGCAGAGGCCCAATCGCCGCACAAATCTCAAGATCGCGTTCAGACAGACCAATCTTTTCGGGGCGCCCGCCCACATGCATGTTCGAGCGGGTTTCGCCTGCGGCCGGAACCCGGTTGATCGCGCCCACTGGTTCGCCATCGACCAGGATCACGCGTTTGTCGCCATTGCTGACATCGGGCAGGAATTTCTGAACGATCAGCGGTTCGCGCGAGAAACCGGTGAACAGCTCGTGCAGAGAGGTCAGGTTGCGGTCATTCGCATCCAGCCGGAACACGCCTGCACCGCCATTGCCGTACAGCGGTTTCAGGATGACGTCGCCGTGTTTTTCCTTGAACGCCTTGATGGTTTGCAAATCACGCGCAACCGTTGTCGGAGGCGTCAGGTCGGGGAAATCCAGAACCAGCAGTTTCTCGGGGTAATTGCGCACCCAGAACGGATCGTTGACCACCAATGCCTTTCCTTTCAGACGGTCCAGCAGGTGGGTCGAAGTAATGTAATGCATGTCGAAAGGCGGGTCCTGACGCAGCCAGATCACGTCGAACTCGGCCAGATCAACCTCGCGTTCAGGTCCCAGCTCGGCCGGATTGCCCGCAATGCGCTGGACTGTCATGTCATGCCCACGTGCGGTGATCCGACCCTCTTGATACGCCAGTTGGTCGGGCCCGTAGAAAAACAGCGTATGCCCGCGCGCCTGCGCCTCTTCGGCCAGACGGAAGGAGCTGTCTGCATTGATATCCACGGCCCAGATCGGGTCCATCTGAAAGGCGATTTTCATGGCGTGTCCCTCAGTTTCACGCCCGATACATGGCCCAGCGGGGCCATGGGTTCAATGGGGATCAGGCCTGACCAAAGGCGTTTTCGATGATTTGAACCGCGCCGGACGCGTCCACCAATGCCGCATCAAACCGGGCGTTAGTCAGTTGCCCGCCCGGTTCAGTTTCCAAAAACTGAGCGGCAGAGGCGTAAATCCGGTCCATCTGACGGCGGCTGATCCGGGCCGCGGCCATGTCGAAACTGGTACTTTTCTTGACCTCGATGAAAACGACGCCATCTGCGTTGCGGGCGATCAGATCGATCTCGCCCCCGGCCCCACGCCAGCGGTGATGCGCGATTGAGAACCCGCGCCTTTCGTAGTGAGATGCAACCTGCTGCTCTGCGGCCTGTCCGGCGTGATAGGAAACCGAACTTCGGACGGATCGCGCGGTCATATCATCCCTTTCCCAGTTTCAGAGCCTTCTGATAGATCGGACGTCGCGGCAGTTTGTACATATCCGACACCAAATCCGCCGCGTCCCGCACCGAGTGGGTCTCCAGGGCCCGTCTCAAAGCCTCTTCTACGTCGGATTCGTTAACAGTTTCCGAATGTCCGCGGTCCACCAACAGGACGATCTCACCTTTGACCGTCTGCCCTTGCAGGCCTGCCGCAAGTTCGCCCAAAGATCCGCGCCGGACCTCTTCGAACTTTTTGGTCAATTCGCGGCACATCGCAGCTGAACGGTTTTCGCCTAACACCTCGGCCAAGTCCGACAGACAGGCCGCGACGCGTTTCGGCGATTCGTAAAATACCAGCGTTCCGGGCACGTCGCGCAGCGCCTCGATCCGCGATCGACGCGCACCGGACGCATTGGGCAGAAATCCGGCAAAAAAGAACGCATCCGTCGGCAAGCCCGCCAAGGTCAGCGCCATCAACGCCGCCGACGGTCCCGGCGCGCAGGTCACCAAATGCCCGGCCTCAGCGGCCTGCCGCCCCAGATCATAGCCGGGATCGGCAATCAGCGGCATTCCGGCCTCGGACGCATAGGCGACGGATTTCCCTTCGCCAAGCGCGTCCAGAATCTTGCCGCGTGCACCTGCGCCGCTGTGGTCGTGATAGGCCAGAATGCGCCGCCCCTCGAGCGGGACGCCGTGAATCTCCATCAACCGGCGCAGGCTGCGGGTATCTTCGGCAGCAATCAAATCCGCCGAAGCCAGCACATCCAGCGCCCTGAGCGTGATGTCGCGTGCCGTACCAATCGGAGTGGCAACAAAATACAGGCCGGCGCCCAATCTGACTTTTTGGAAATTCAAAGCTGGACCCTCACAGCGTGACGTTTATTATCGCGGCTCAATAGAATGGTGGCACCCCAAGCCGCCGGGACAGGGAGTTTTCATTCAGATGTTTACCGTTTGCAAGCCCGTTCGCAAGCTGGCGCGCACCGCCGCCGTACTGGCAACCGCCGCCTTTCTGACCGCATGTGAAACCACGGGCATTGGCGGCGGGCCGTCGATCAACACATCCGAACCTGTCCCTGTTGCCCTGCTGGTGCCCGCCGGATCGGGGCAGTCTGGCGACGCAGCACTGGCGCGCAGCCTTGAAAACGCCGCCCGTCTGGCAATGGCCGACCTGCAGAACGTCAAGATCGATCTGCGGGTCTATGACACCCGAGGCAGTTCGACCACGGCCGCCGAGGTTGCGCAGCGCGCGGTCGCCGACGGAGCCAAGATCATTCTGGGGCCGGTCTATGCGCAAGCGGCGAATTCCGCTGGGCTGGCGGTGCTGAACAACAACGTCAACGTTCTGTCCTTTTCGAACAACACAAGTATTGCGGGCGGCAATGTGTTCGTGCTTGGACCGACTTTCGACAACACGGCCAATCGGCTGGTCGGCTTTGCCGGGTCGCAGGGCAAGAACAATATGGTCATCGTCCACAGCAACGACGCTGCGGGTCAACTGGGCCAGAGCGCCATTGCCAATGCACTTGCCAACAGCCGCGTGAACAATGTCGGCTCGATTGGCTATGACCGGTCGCAGCAAGGTGTGATCAACGCGGTCCCGTCCGTCAAGGCAGCCGCGGACGCGTCGGGCGCAGATTCGCTGTTCCTGACCGCCACCACGGCCGGAGCGTTGCCGCTTTTCACCCAGTTGCTGCCCGAAGCGGGCGTTTCCACGGCAAATACGCAGTATATCGGCCTGACACGCTGGGATATCCCGCCGCAAACACTTGATCTGCCGGGTGTACAAGGCGGCTGGTTCGCACTGCCTGATCCCTCAAAGGCGCAGGCCTATCGCCAGCGGTACAACAATACTTACGGCGAAGCCCCGCACCCGATCAGCGGCCTGGCCTATGACGGTATCGCGGCAATCGCCGCACTGGTCAGCCAAGGGAAATCCAACGCGCTGACCGCCTCGGCGCTGACGCAAAACGCCGGTTTCCAGGGCGTCGGCGGCATCTTCCGCCTGCGTCCGAACGGCACCAACGAACGCGGTCTGGCTGTGGCCACGATCCAGAATAAACAGGTAGTAGTGATTGACCCTGCCCCACAAAGCTTCACCGGCGCCGGTTTCTGATCAATCGGTGCTGACGCTCATCCCGAAGGGTGAGTTGATCTGCCCGGCCGATGACATATTCGACAGCGCCGCCGTCATGGCACAGTTGTCGGAAGCGTTTGACAAGACCTCGGACAATGGTGCGCGGCGGACCGAAACCGTGCGGATTCTGCGTGACGCCCAGAAAGCCGGGCGTCAGGCCATTGCCGATGCCTTTGCCAAACGCCCCTTTGACGCGCGGCCGCTGACCCATTCCTATACCTACCTGACCGACGGGCTGGTCTGCACGGCGATGCACGTCTCCAGCGAAGTACTGCACCCTCTGGCCACGCCGACGCAGGGGGAAAGGATCGCGGTGATGGCCGTGGGCGGCTATGGGCGGGGTGAGATGGCCCCGGCTTCTGACGTCGACCTGCTGTTCCTGACGCCCTACAAGATCACCGCCTGGGCCGAGAGCGTGATTGAATCCATGCTCTATATCCTGTGGGATCTGCGGCTGAAGGTCGGTCATTCCTCGCGCACCATCAAGGATTGCCTGCGGCTGGGCACCGAGGATTTCACCATCCGTACCGCCATGCTGGAACAGCGGTATCTGGCCGGGGAAAAGGACCTTGGAACAGAACTGGACACCCGTCTGAAATCCGACCTGTTCAAGGGCACCGAACGGCAATTCATCGAAGCCAAGCTGCAGGAACGCGACGAGCGCCACCTGAAGCAGGGCCAGCGCTATATGGTCGAACCCAATGTCAAAGAGGGCAAGGGCGGGCTGCGCGATCTGCAATCGCTCTATTGGATCGCGAAATACATCTATGGCGTTCAGGATGTGGCTGAACTGGTGCCGCTGGGCCTGTTCACACCGGATGAGTTCGAGACCTTTGTGAAGGCCGAAGATTTCCTCTGGGCGGTGCGGTCGCACCTGCATCTGGTCACCGGGCGCGCCACGGAACAGCTGACCTTTGACATGCAGGTCGAGGTCGCAGCCCGCATGGGCTACGAGGATCGGGCCGGCCGCCGTGGCGTCGAAGTCTTCATGCAGCGCTATTTCCGCGAGGCCACCCGGGTGGGGGAACTTACGCGGATCTTCCTGACCAAGCTGGAAGCGACGCACATGAAAGGTGCCGCCCTGCTTGAACGCATCTTTCGCCGCCGCCCCCGTGTGAAATCGGGCTATGCCGTCGTGCATGGTCGTCTGGACGTGGCTGATCCCGAAACGTTTCTGGCCGACAAGCTGAACCTGCTGCGCCTGTTTGACGAGGGGCTGCGGACGGGCATGCTGATCCACCCGGATGCGATGCGTTTGGTCAGCGCCAATCTGAATCTGATCGACGAAGATATGCGCGAAAACAAGGAGGCGCAGCGCATCTTCCTTGATCTGATGCTGAAACACGGCAACCCTGAACGCGCCCTGCGCCGGATGAACGAACTGGGTGTTCTGTCGGCCTTTTTGCCCGAGTTCGAGCACATCGTGGCGATGATGCAGTTCAACATGTATCACAGCTATACGGTCGATGAGCACACCATCCAGTGCATCGTCAACCTGAACCAGATCGAACGCGGAGAGTTGGTGGAATCGCTGCCTCTGGCCTCGTCGATCCTGAAACAGGGCGTCAATCGCAAGGTTCTGTATGTGGCCCTGCTGATCCATGACATCGCCAAGGGGCGGCCTGAAGATCACTCGATCCTGGGTGCGCAGATGGCGCGCAAAATCGCCCCGCGTCTGGGTTTGAGCAAAAAGGATTCCGAAACCGTGGAATGGCTGGTGCGTTATCACCTGCTGATGTCGGACATGGCGCAGAAACGCGACATCTCGGACCCGCGCACGGTGCGCGATTTCGCCAAGGCGGTGAAGACGGTCAAGCGGCTGGACCTGCTGACCGTAATGACGGTCTGTGATATTCGCGGCGTCGGCCCAAATACATGGAACAACTGGAAAGCCACTCTGCTGCGGGCCCTGCATGCAGAAACCAAGCGCGCGCTGGAAACCGGGATGGAGGACCTCAACCGCGCCAATCGCGGCACCGAGGCGAAAAAAGCGCTGCGGGCAGAACTGGCCGATTGGTCCAAAGCCGACCTCAAATCCGAGACCGGGCGGCATTATCCGCCCTATTGGCAGGGTCTGAACCTGTCGACCCATGTGGAATTCGCCGAGATGCTGCGGACGCTGGAACACAGCGGTGATCCCGGCGAGATGGAAATTCGTCTGCATCCCGACGAAGACCGCGACGCCACCCGCGCCTGTTTCGCGATGGGCGACCATCCGGGGATTTTCGCGCGGATTGCAGGGGCTCTGGCGCTGGTCGGGGCCAACGTGGTGGATGCGCGCAGTTATACCACCAAGGACGGTTACGTGACCGACGCGTTCTGGATTCAGGATGCCGAGGGCCATCCGTTCGAGGCCAGCCGCCTGCCGCGCCTGACCCAGATGATCCACAAGACGCTGAAGGGCGAGGTCGTCGCCCGCGACGCGCTGAAATCGCGCGACAAGATCAAGAAACGCGAACGCGCGTTCAACGTGCCGACCCATATCACCTTCGACAATGACGGGTCCGAGATTTACACGATCATCGAGGTCGACACCCGCGACCGGCCCGGCCTGCTGTATGATCTGACGCGTACGCTGGCCGCCGCCAATGTCTATATCGCCAACGCAGTGATCGCGACCTATGGCGAGCAGGTGGTGGACACGTTCTACGTCAAGGACATGTTCGGGCTGAAATACCATTCGGAAAGCAAGCAGCGCACGCTTGAAGGCAAACTGCGCAAAGCCATCACCGAAGGCGCCGAGCGCGCGGCCTCATGAAGCAGATCCGGCTGTTTTCAGGCCTGTTCACGGTCGGGTTCTGGACTCTGGCCAGCCGTATTCTGGGCTTCCTGCGGGAAATCCTGCTGACCGCCTATATCGGGCCGGGGCCGGTGATGGATGCCTTTGTCGCCGCCTTCCGCCTGCCCAACATGTTCCGCCGTTTCTTTGCCGAAGGCGCGTTCAACGCAGCCTTTGTGCCGATGTTTTCAAAACGGCTGGAGGGGGACGAGAACGCCGAAGCCTTTGCGCAGGACGCGTTCAACCTGCTGGCCGTGGCCGTTCTGGCGCTGGTCGGGCTGGCAATGGTGTTCATGCCCGCTTTGGTCTGGGTCACCGCCGAGGGGTTCCACGGGGATGAACGGTTTGATCTGGCGGTGGATTATGGCTACGTCGTCTTCCCCTACATCCTGTTCATGTCGCTGGCGGCGTTGTTTTCGGGCGTTCTGAACGCCACCGGACGCTTTGCCGCTGCCGCCGCTGCACCCGTATTGCTGAACATCTTTGCCTGCACCGCCCTGATTGCCGGGGCCGCGATGGGTGGCGAGGTGATCCGATGGCTGATCGCCGTCATCCCGCTGGCGGGTATCGCTCAGCTGGCCCTGGTCTGGGTCGCCACCGAACGGGCTGGCATCCGCATCCGTCTCGGCCTGCCGAAACTCAGCCCCGAAATGCGCCGCATGGTCCGCATCGCCGTTCCCGCAGCACTCGCCATGGGCGTCACGCAGGTCAATCTGGTGGTAGGGCAGCTGGTGGCCTCGAAAACCGAAAAGGCAGTCAGCTGGTTGTTTGCGGCGGATCGATTGTATCAATTGCCTCTGGGCGTGGTGGGTATTGCTGTTGGGATCGTGCTATTGCCCGATCTGTCGCGGCGGCTGCGCGCCGGAGACAAGGACGGCGCCCGCAACGCCTATTCCCGCGCCGGAGAATTCACCCTTCTGCTGACCATCCCCTCGACCGTGGCCTTTGTGGTTCTGCCCAACCCGATCGTCTCGGTCCTGTTCGAGCGTGGCCAGTTCAGCGCAGAAGACACCGCCGCAACAGCACTGGCGGTAGCTGTCTATGGCATCGGCCTGCCCGCTTTCATGCTGCAGAAGCTGTTGCAACCGCTGTTCTTCGCGCGCGAGGATACGCGGTCGCCTTTCCGCTATGCAGTGGTCGCCATGCTCGTGAACGCAGGGCTGGCCTTTGGCCTTTATCCGCTGGTGGGGTGGATTGCCCCTGCGATCGCGGCCTCGGCCGCCGGTTGGGCAATGGTCGCTCTGTTGGCGATAGGTGCACGCCGCATGGGCGAAGAGGCGCGGTTTGATGACCGTTTCAAACGCCGGGCGTGGCGCATCGTGGCGGCGTCATTGGGGATGGGCGTTGTGCTCTATGCCGCCATCCACCTGTTCGGCTGGACCTTCGAACTGCCCGGATGGCGCTATCTGGCGCTGATCCTCCTGATCAAGGTTGCGGCCGCGTCCTATTTCTTCCTCGGCCACCTGTTCGGCGCGTTCGAAGTGTCCGAGTTCAGAAAGGCCCTGCGCCGCTCGTGATCAGTCGCGGCGGATACGCCGCACGATCCGTGCCCAGCCGCCCGGCGCCAGCAAGAAGGACAGACCAAACCCGGTGGCAAACCCGCCCAGATCGGCCACCCAATCCGAGGTGCCGCCAAACAGCAGGCCAAAGACCAGCTGGATGCCCATCAGGGCCGCGATCAGGCCAAAGGCACGGTGTTGATTTTCACCAACCAGCGACAGTTTGCGCCACAGCAGCCATGTAAACGCACCAATCAGGCCGTAGACCGGTGGGAACCCTCCGACCAGCGGATAGCTCGGGTCCAGCAGCAGCGCATTGGCCAGCGCACCGCCCACGCCGGACAGCACAAAGACCACCAGCATCTGAAACCCGCCAAAGACCTCGGCCACCATCTTGCCCATGGCCAGCAGGAAAACGCAGACAAAGATGGCCTGCGTAAAGCTGCCGGACACGAACGGGTAGGTCACGAATCGGATCACATGTTCAAACGGCCAGCGCCCGTTTTCCACCATCCAGTCGAAGATGTCGGGCGAGAAGGAATAGCTCTGCAACGCATCCAGCCGCCATCCCACCGCCGAGGGTCCGCCGACCAACCCGCGCGCGCCCAGGGTAAAAGCTATCTCAATGCCAATGATGAACAGCACCAAGGCCATCACAACGGGCGGCAGAGGGTTCACGGCGGGTGTATAATTCTCACTGCTCATTGGGCTGGCCTTTCGCGGCTGTTGACGTCCCTTGGCCTCATGGGTAAGCGACGGGGGCTGATTTTTCCAGACGGGAGTTCCCTTCGATGACCGAAACCAAGTTCACGCCGCGCGTGTTTTCCGGCATCCAGCCTTCGGGAAACCTGCACCTTGGCAATTACCTGGGTGCGCTCAAGCGGTTTGTGGATATGCAGCAGCCCGATATCGAAACCATCTACTGCATGGTCGACCTGCACGCGATCACTGTCTGGCAGGACCCCAAGGAACTGGCACATTCGACGCGAGAACTTTGCGCAGGCTTCATCGCCGCCGGTCTCGACCCGGAAAAGTCGATCCTGTTCAACCAAAGCCAGGTGCCCGAGCACGCACAACTGGCGTGGATCTTCAACTGCGTCGCCCGCATGGGCTGGATGCAGCGGATGACTCAGTGGAAGGACAAGGCGGGTAAGAACCAGCAGAACGCCTCGCTGGGCCTGTTTGCGTACCCTTCGCTGATGGCCGCTGACATTCTGACCTATCACGCGACACATGTACCGGTGGGCGACGACCAGAAACAGCACCTTGAGCTGACCCGCGACATCGCGATCAAGTTCAACCATGACTATGGTGTCGACTTCTTCCCGATCACCGAACCTGTGATCAAAGGGGCCGCGACCCGCGTCATGAGCCTGCGGGATGGGTCCAAGAAAATGTCGAAATCCGACCCGTCGGACATGAGCCGCATCAACATGACCGATGACGCCGACACGATTGCCAAGAAGATTCGCAAAGCCAAGACAGACCCGGAAGCTTTGCCTTCGGAACTCGACGGACTGGACGAACGCCCCGAGGCACGCAATCTGGTGAACGTCTACGCAGCCCTCAGCGACCAGACCGCCGAGCAGGTTCTGGCCGAAATGGGCGGCAAGCAATTCGGTGAATTCAAACCGATGCTGGCGGAACTGGCGGTGTCAAAACTAGCGCCAATCTCGTCCGAAATGGCCCGCCTGATGGGGGAACAGGCCGAGATCGATCGGATTCTGGCCAAAGGCGCAGAAAAGGCGCGCGCAATCGCGGCCCCGATCCTGCAGCAGACCTACGAGATCGTGGGCATGGTTGGCGCAAAACAGGGCTGATTGCTCTGGACCTTGCCCCAACGCCTTCCTAGGTTTGCGCAAAAGCTTGGGAGGGCGCCATGGCAGTCGGCAAGAACATCCGCACCTATTTCGAAGGTCAATGGCATGACGAGAACGCCCCGATCATGCGCGCGGCCGATCACGGCGCGTGGTTGGGGTCGTCGGTCTTTGACGGCGCGCGTTACTTCGACGGCATGGCGCCGGACCTTGAGGCGCATTGCGCCCGCGTGAACCGATCCGCCGAGGCGCTGATGCTGACACCCTCGGTGAACACCGAACAGATGGTCGAGATCGTCCGCGAGGGCCTGGAAGCTTTCGGCCCGGATTCAGCCGTCTACATCCGCCCGATGTATTGGGGCATCGACGGCGACGCCACCGCCATCGTCCCGCAGGAAAACAGCACCGGCTTTGCCATCTGTCTGGAAGAGATTCCGATGGCCCCCGAAACCGCCTCGGTCACGCTGGGATATACGCGGTTCCGCCGCCCGGTTCTGGAATCCTCGGTCGTGAATGCCAAGGCCGGGTGCCTGTACCCCAACAACGCACGGATGCTGAAAGAGGCGCGCTCCAACGGGTTTTCGAACGCGCTGGTCGCTGACGCTCTGGGCCATGTGGCCGAAACCGCAACCGCCAACATCTTCATGGTCCGTGACGGTGAGGTCTTCACCCCTGCCCCCAACGGCACCTTTCTGGCCGGGATCACCCGCGCCCGCCATATCAAAAACCTGCGCGCCGATGGCGTAACCGTGCACGAAGCCATCCTCGGCTTTGAGGACTTCCGCAAGGCGGATGAGGTCTTCATGAGCGGCAACATGAGCAAGATCACCCCGGTCACCGCAATCGAAGACACCCAATATCAGGTCGGACCCGTCGCCCGCCGTGCGCGCGAGATGTATTGGGATTGGGCCCTGAGCACGCGTTAGGCTCTGGTTGCCAGCACGCATCTGGTCGGGCATGATCGCCTGAAATAACCGAGGACACTTCATGCGCAAATTTCTGGTCGTTCTGGATGACAGCCGCGAATGCCTGAACGCGATGCGCTTTGCCGCCATGCGTGCGGCCCATACGGGCGGCGGCGTAACGATCCTGTCGGTCATCCCGCCGGATGAATTCAATCATTGGATTGGTGTGGCCGAAGTGATGCGCGAAGAGGCCCGCGAACGCATTCATGCCCATTACGAGGTGTTCGCCAAATGGATGCGCGACAAGCAGGGTGTGGACCCGGAACTTGCGATCCGCGAAGGCGACCCGGTTCCGCAAATCATCGAACATGTCCAGTCTGACCCGGAAATCGGCGTGCTGGTGCTGGGCGCAGGCGTCGAAAAGAAAGGTCCCGGTCCGCTGGTGACGCAGTTGACCAAGAATTCAGGCAGCCTTCCGATCCCGATCACCATCGTTCCCGGTGATCTGAGCAAGGAAAAGCTGGAAGAGATCACCTGAGGCCTGCCCATGCCGCGCAGCATCCAGTTCTGGTTCGAATTCGCCTCGACCTATTCCTATCTCAGCGCAGTGCGGATCGAGGATTTGGCAGCGCAGCACGGGGTCTTGGTGGAATGGCGCCCCTTTTTGCTGGGTCCAATTTTCGCCGCGCAAGGCTGGGACAATTCGCCCTTCAACATTTACCCCGCCAAAGGGCGCTATATGTGGCGCGATATGGAGCGGTTGTCAGCCCGGCGCGGCGTGCGGTTCACCCGACCTGATCCGTTTCCGCAAAATGGCCTGAAAGCCGCGCGGCTCGTTCTGTCGATTGACGCCCAACCGCAAAGGGCCGCTTTTGTTCGCGCTGTTTATGCTGCGGAATTTGTCGATGGTCTGAACATCTCGGACGATGATGTGCTGGTTGATTGCCTGTCGCAGGCCAGCCTGCCTGCTGAAACGCTGGCCCGTTGTCAGGACCCGGACATCAAGGCTGCCCTGATCGAACAGACGAAAACGGCCCAGGCCAAGGGGATTTTCGGGGCCCCCAGCTTTCTGGTGGGGGAAGAACTATTCTGGGGCGATGACCGGCTGGATGAGGCTATGCAACTGGCTGGCGAAATTTAGAACGGTTCCAAATCTTGACTTCCCCGGCCCGGACCCGCATATCAGTCACAACTGAAACGGAGCCGTGACATGTTCATCCAGACCGAATCCACGCCGAACCCCGCAACGCTGAAATTCCTGCCCGGCCAGATCGTTCTGGAGGCCGGAACCGCAGACTTCCCCTCGGCGGAAGCCGGGGAAAGATCGCCCCTGGCCAAGCGCATCTTTACGGTCAGCGGTGTGACCGGCGTGTTTCTGGGCAATGACTTCGTGACCGTCACCAAATCGGACGATGTTCAGTGGGACCACATCAAGCCTGCCATTCTGGGCGCGGTGATGGAGCATTTCCAGTCCGGCCAGCCGGCACTGGGCTCGGACGCGCAGGCCGCTTCGGGCCACGCCGAACACACCGGAGAGGATGCGGAAATCGTCAACCAGATCAAGGATCTACTGGACAGCCGCGTACGCCCGGCGGTGGCCCAGGATGGGGGTGACATCACCTTCCACGGGTTTGATCGCGGCGTCGTCTACCTGCACATGCAGGGGGCCTGCGCGGGTTGCCCGTCTTCGACCCTGACGCTGAAAATGGGGATCGAGAACCTGCTGCGTCACTACATTCCAGAGGTGACCGAGGTGCGCCCCGTTGCCGTCTGATCCGCTGATTCTGGCGTTTGATACATCGGCCGCGCATTGCGCGGCCGCTTTGTTACGGGGTGACAGCATCCTCGTGTCCCGCACCGAATCCATGTCTCGTGGTCAGGCCGAGCGGCTGATGCCATTGCTGCAAGAGGTTCTGGCCGAAGCCGGCTGTACCTGGCGTGACTTGACCGCCATTGGTGTTGGGATCGGACCGGGGAATTTCACCGGCATCCGTATCTCGGTCTCTGCCGCGCGGGGATTGGCCTTGGGTCTGGGAATTCCGGCCGTGGGCGTGTCCGGCTTTGACGCATTGGCCGAAATCGGCGATGGGCTGCCCGCTATCCGCGCGCCGCGCGAACAGGTCTATGTCATGCTGCCTGGGCAGGATCCGGCGCTGATGGCGCAGAAACAGGCAGAATCACTCGGGAGACTGATCCTGAACGATGATGCGGACGCGCAAGTGCGGGCCATCGTCCGGCTGGCGGCGCAAAACTGGCAGAGCGTCAGCACGCCCCCGGCCCCGCTTTATGTTCGGCCTGCCGACGCAGCCCCGTCAAAAGACACGCCCCCTGTCTTGCTGGACGGATGACCCCGCAGGATCTGGCCCATATCCACGCGGCGGCTTTCACGCAATCGCGCCCATGGACGGATCAGGAGTTTACCGATCTTCTGGGCAACCGATTTACCCATGTGATTGGGAACACTGAGTCTTTTGCCCTATTCCAAGTCATCGCGGATGAGGCCGAGCTGCTGACGATCGCGACCCATCCCAGCCGCCAACGGCGGGGTCTGGCACTGAAATCCATGCACGAATGGCACGCGACAGCCCGAAAACTGGGCGCAACCCGCGCCTTTCTGGACGTTGCGGCAGACAACCACCCTGCTATCGCGCTCTATGAACGGTGCGGATACACGCCCTGCGGCCTGCGCAAAGGCTACTATCTGCGTGAAAACGATGGAAAAATCGACGCCATTGTCATGGAATGCGATCTGACCTGAGGGGCAGCAATGGATTTTTTCGACCAATCGGTCAAAAATCAGTTGACCCGGCCTGTTGCAAACGCCCTTAATTCCCGCCATCACAACAGTTATGCTCGCTCACAGTGGGTAACCGGGGCTATCTTGGCCCCGACCGACAATAACAAACGGGAGTATGAAATGACCCTGATGAAATCCTTGATGGGCGCTGCCGCCGCCGTCGCGCTGACTGCCGGTGCGGCCCTTGCCGAACCGGCCCTGATCTTTGACCTGGGCGGCAAGTTCGACAAGTCGTTCAATGAGGCCGCACATAACGGCGCGTCACGTTGGGCCGAGGAAACCGGTGGCACCTACCGTGAAATCGAACTGCAGTCCGAAGCCCAGCGCGAACAGGCCCTGCGCCGCTTTGCCGAAGCTGGTCTGAGCCCGATCATCACCATGGGTTTTGCAATGGCCGATCCGCTCAGCACGGTTGTCGGTGATTACCCCGACACGAAGTTTGTTGTGGTCGATGTGAACTGGCTGGACGCGCCGAACCTGCGCCAGGTTGGTTTTGCCGAACATGAAGGCTCGTACCTAGTTGGCATGATGGCCGCCATGGCCTCGGAATCCGGCACCATCGGTTTCATTGGCGGTATGGATGTTCCGCTGATCCGTCATTTCGGCTGCGGCTACGCGCAAGGCGCCAAAGCGGTGAACCCGGATATCAACGTGGTTGCAAATATGACCGGCACCACTCCAGCGGCGTGGAACGACCCGGTGAAGGGTTCTGAACTGACCAAAGCACAGATCAGCCAAGGCGCAGACGTGGTCTATGCCGCGGCTGGCGGCACTGGCGTCGGTGTTCTGCAAACCGCAGCTGACGAAGGCATCCTGTCGATCGGCGTGGACAGCAACCAGAACCACCTGCACCCGGGCAAGGTTCTGACCTCGATGCTGAAACGCGTTGACGTCGCCGTTTACGACGCGATGAACGCAGGCGACGGCCTGGAAACCGGTGTATTCGCGATGGGTCTGGCCGAAGACGGTGTTGGCGTTGCGATGGACGAAAACAACGCTGAACTGGTCTCGGACGAGATGAAAGCGGCCGTTGATAAAGCCCGTCAGGACATCATCGACGGCAACGTCAGCGTTGTCAGCTATTACGAGAACGACAGCTGCCCGGCACTGCAGTTCTGATATTGCGCGGGGCGGGGGTGACCTCCGCCTCGCATCCACTCTGCTGCGCGGTCCGCGCGGCCCTTCGGCAATCTGAGGACACGACATGACCGTCCCCGCCATTGAGCTCAAAGGGATCTCCAAAGCCTTTGGGCCGGTTCAGGCCAACAAAGACATTTCCATCAGCGTCGCCCCCGGCACGATCCACGGGATCATCGGTGAAAACGGTGCGGGCAAATCCACACTGATGAGCATTCTCTACGGTTTCTACAAAGCCGACAAAGGCGAGATCTGGATCAACGGCACCAAGACCGACATCCCTGACAGTCAGGCCGCGATTGCGGCAGGCATCGGGATGGTATTCCAGCATTTCAAACTGGTCGAGAATTTCACAGTTCTGGAAAACATCGTCTTGGGCGCCGAGGATGGCGGGCTGCTGGCCCCGTCTCTGACCAAAGCCCGCAAAGAGTTGAAGGAACTGGAAGAAGAATACGAGCTGTTCGTTGATCCCGACAAACGCATCGACGAAATCGGCGTGGGGATGCAGCAGCGGGTCGAGATCCTGAAGGCGCTGTACCGCAAAGCCGAAATCCTGATCCTCGATGAACCCACCGGCGTTCTGACCCCGGCCGAGGCGGACCAGCTGTTCCGCATCCTCGACCGGCTGCGGGCCGAAGGGAAGACGATCATCGTGATCACGCATAAGCTGCGCGAGATCATGGAAAACACCGACACTGTCTCGGTCATGCGGCGCGGGCAGATGACGGCGACGGTCAAAACCACTGAAACCAGCCCCGAAGAACTGGCCGAACTGATGGTGGGCCGCAAGGTTCTGCTGCAGGTCGACAAGGTCCCTGCCAAGCCCGGCAAACCCATTCTTGAGGTCGAAAACCTGCGCGTCTTCGATTCAGCGGGCGTTGAACGGGTCAAGGGCATCGATCTGACCGTGCGGGCCGGGGAAATTGTCGGCATCGCCGGTGTTGCGGGCAATGGTCAGTCCGAACTGCTTGAGGTGCTGGGTGGAATGCGACCGGGTCAGGGCTCGATCAAGCTGAACGGCGCGCCCCTGGTGCTTAGCGGGCATGGGTCTGACGGACAGGCCCGGCGTGCACAGCACATTGCCCACGTCCCGGAAGACCGCCAGCGCGAAGGCCTGATCATGGACTTTCATGCGTGGGAAAACGTGGCGTTCGGCTATCACCGCGACCCGGCTTACAAACGCGGTATCTTCATGGACAACGCCGCCCTGCGCGCCGACACCGAAGCCAAGATTGAAAAATTCGACGTGCGCCCGCCCAATGGCTGGCTGACGGCGAAAAGCTTTTCGGGCGGCAACCAGCAGAAGATCGTCGTCGCGCGCGAGATTGAGCGGAACCCCGACCTGTTGCTGGTCGGTCAGCCCACCCGTGGTGTGGATATCGGCGCGATCGAGTTCATTCACAAACAGATCGTCGCGCTGCGCGATCAGGGCAAGGCAATCCTGTTGGTCTCGGTCGAGTTGGAGGAAATCTTCTCGCTGTCCGACCGGATCGCAGTGATGTTTGACGGACATATCATGGGCGAGCGTCTGCCCCATGAGACGGATGAAAAAGAACTGGGCCTGTTGATGGCCGGTGTTGCGGGAGAGGCGGCGTAACATGGATAAAATGCCCAAATGGGCCGACGTCGTCCTGATCCCTCTGATCAGTCTGATACTGGCCACACTCCTTTCAGCGCTCGTGATCCTCGCCATTGGTGAAAACCCGGTCGAGGCGGTAAACCTGATGGTCACCGGAGCGCTGGGGTCGACCTATGGCTGGGGCTATACGCTCTACTACGCGACCAATTTTATGTTCACCGGGCTGGCGGTGGCCGTGGCCTTCCACGCCCGGCTGTTCAACATCGGTGGTGAAGGTCAGGCGATGCTGGGCGGGCTGGGCGTTGCAATAGCCTGCCTCTACATCCCGTGGCCACATTGGAGCATTGCCCTGCTGGGCGCCGGGCTTGCGGCGGCACTGTTCGGTGCCGCTTGGGCCGCGATCCCAGCCTATCTGCAGGCCAAACGCGGCAGCCATATTGTGATCACCACGATCATGTTCAACTTCATCGCGGCTGCCTTCCTGAACTATATGCTGGTCAACGTCATGCGCCCGCAGGGTTCGCAAGACCCGGCAACGGCGCGCTTTCCCGAAGCGGTGCATCTGCCGACCTTCCAGTCGATGTTCTCGACCGCCGAAAACGCGGTGTTCCGCGGCGCGCCCGCGAATATCTCGTTTTTTGTGGCGGTTCTAGCCTGTTTTGTTGTCTGGGCGCTGATCTGGCGCACGCGGCTGGGCTATGAAATCCGTGCCTATGGCCATTCCGAAACCGGAGCCATCTATGCCGGGATTTCGCCTGTGCGCATTACCATCGTCGCGATGCTGATCTCGGGCGCGCTGGCGGGAATGATGGCCATCAACAACGTGATGGGCGAAGCGGAACGGCTGGTTCTGAACTCCACCGAAGGCGCGGGCTTTATCGGCATCGCCGTGGCGCTGATGGGCCGGTCACACCCGTTTGGCGTGTTCCTGGCGGCGCTGCTGTTCGGCTTCCTCTATCAGGGTGGCGCCGAGCTGGCGCTGTGGACCTCGATCCCGCGTGAGCTGATCGTTGTCATTCAGGCGCTGGTGATCCTGTTCACCGGAGCATTGGACAACATGGTCAGGATGCCGCTTGAAAAGCTGTTCCTGAGCCTGCGGAAGGGGGCAGAGTGATGGAGTTCTTCGTTACCCTCATCCAGGTCCTCGATTCGACGATCCGTCTGGCCACGCCGCTGCTGCTGGCCTGTCTGGCGGGGCTGTATTCCGAACGCGCGGGCATTTTCGACATTGGCCTTGAAGGCAAGATGCTGATGTCGGCGTTTTTCTCGGCGGCGGTTGCCGCTGTGACCGGATCGGTCTGGCTGGGCCTGATGGCAGGGATCGCATCCTCGCTGGTTTTGTCAGGATTGCACGGGCTAGCCTCAATCACCTTCAGAGGCAATCAGTTGATTTCGGGCGTAGCGATCAACTTCCTTGCATCTGGCCTTACCGTGCTGATCGCCCAAAGCTGGTTCAAGCAGGGCGGGCGTACGCCTTCTCTCTTCGGCGGAGCTCGGTTCGAATCCGCAGAGTTCCCTTATGCAATCGGCCCCGAAGATGCTGAACTGTCCGGGCAACCGGTTTCTGAACTGATGTCTGACGCCAATTCAGTTCACATGGTGTACTCCGAACTCATATCCGGTCATTCCATACTGGTCTATGTGGCCTTCCTGATGGTCCCACTGACATGGTGGATCTTGTACCGCACCCGGTTCGGCCTGCGCCTGCGCGCCGTTGGTGAAAACCCGGCAGCCGTGGATACTGCTGGTGTGTCCGTCGTTGGCCTGCGCTTTGCCGCCGTTGCCATTTGCGGCATGCTGTGCGGGATCGCGGGGGCCTATCTGGCGACCGCCCTGCAGGCCGGGTTCGTCAAGGAAATGACCGCCGGTCGCGGGTTCATCGCGTTGGCCGCGCTGATCTTTGCGAAATGGCGGCCTTGGCACGCAATGTGGGCTTGTCTTCTGTTCGGTCTGCTGCAGGCCATCGCGCTGCGGTTCCAGAACATCGATCTGGGCGGCGTGGTCATCCCGGTACAGGTCATGGATGCCCTGCCCTATATCCTGACCGTGGTCATTCTGGCCGGGTTCGTCGGCAAAGCGGTGCCACCGCGCGCCGGGGGCGAGCCCTATGTGAAAGAACGCTGACAGATCCAGTTCCGAACTCCTGTCAGTCCAGTTCGCCGCAGTGCCGCATGTAGAGTTGATTTTACATGCGGCAACCGCTCTAAAGGGGTATGAGTGTGTTTCCTGTGATAGCCGAGATCGGATTTTCCCGCATCAGGGTACCGGAAACACAAGAACGCCTGCTTTCCGGGCGTCTTCGTATTTTTCAGCCAAATCGAGTTAACGGGGTCCAGCCCGCGCGTTCGATATTCGCCATGTGGCCGTGGGGTTTGCCCTCGACGCGCCGCATTAACGCCTCACCCCAGTGGTTTGAGACAGCCCGGGTCGCCCAAGGTGGCGCGGCCGCTCTCATCCGGTAATTCCATATGCAGATTTACCTTCCTATCGCCGAAGTCTCCGTCAATGCCTTTCTGCTGTTGGGGCTGGGCGGGATGGTCGGTATCCTGTCCGGCATGTTTGGCGTCGGCGGCGGGTTCCTGATGACGCCGCTGCTGTTTTTCATCGGCATCCCCCCCGCCGTTGCTGTCGCAACTGAAGCCAACCAGATCGTTGCCTCGTCATTTTCCGGTGTGTTGGCGCATTTCCGACGAAAGACGGTGGACCTGAGAATGGGCACGGTCCTTTTAACCGGGGGGTTAATAGGCGCGGCGCTTGGCGTGGTGGTGTTCAACTATCTCAAGAGCCTGGGCCAGGTCGATCTGCTGGTAACGCTGTGTTACGTCGTCTTCCTTGGCGTGGTCGGCAGCCTGATGTTCATCGAAAGCCTGCGGGCACTGCGCAAGGCCAAAAAGGGCGGCGGCGCGCCCGCAAAACGGCGTCAGCGCGGCTGGGTTCATGCCATGCCGCTCAAGATGCGCTTTCGCACCTCGGGTCTCTATATTTCGGTCATTCCGCCGATGATGGTGGGCCTGTGCGTCGGCGTTCTGTCGGCAATCATGGGGGTCGGTGGCGGCTTTATCATGGTACCGGCGATGATCTACCTGCTGGGCATGCCCACCAAGGTCGTGGTTGGCACCTCGCTGTTTCAGATCATCTTTGTGACGGCGTTCACCACCATGCTGCACGCCACCACGAACTATACGGTCGATATCGTTCTGGCGGTTCTGTTGCTGGTCGGGGGCGTCGTAGGCGCACAGATCGGCACGGTAATCGGCGCGCGGATGCCGGCCGAGCAATTGCGGGTGCTGCTGGCGGCCTTGGTTCTGGTGGTCTGCGGCAAGCTGGCGCTGGACCTGTTGATCGAACCGTCCGAGCTCTACTCTCTTGGCAGCGAAGGGGGGCA
The DNA here is from genome assembly GCF_049195285.1 of Ruegeria sp. MALMAid1280. Lineage (NCBI taxonomy): Bacteria > Pseudomonadati > Pseudomonadota > Alphaproteobacteria > Rhodobacterales > Roseobacteraceae > Ruegeria > Ruegeria sp. MALMAid1280. The sequence goes on from NZ_JBMIRT010000041.1 coordinate 147,203, forward strand.
CTGATTCATGCTGAAACGCCTGATTGCCCTGCTGATCCTGTGCTGCACCCCTGCCCTTGCGGTGGACGAGCAGGTTGTGCTGGGTCTCAGCCAGGATCGGGTGGCCATTACCGCAACATTCGATGGCTCGGAAATCCTGATCTTCGGGGCCGTCAAACGGGAAACCCCCATTCCGCCCGGCCCGCCGCTTGAGGTGATCGTGGCCGTAGCCGGCCCCTCCAGCCCGGTGATGGTCCGGCGCAAAGATCGCAAACTGGGGATCTGGGTCAATACCGACAGCGTTCTGGTCGACCTCGCCCCCAGCTTTTACGCGGTAGCCACCAGCGGACCGCTGGACGACATCCTCTCGGATACCGAGGACCTGCGCTATCGCATTTCAATTGAACGGGCCATCCGCTCGGTCGGGGCAGCGATGCATATCCGAGGCGCTCAGTCATTTGCGGATGCCGTGGTGCGCATCCGCGAGGATGAGGGGCTGTATTCGATCCGTGAAAACACCGTGGCGGTGGACGAACAGACCCTGTTCCGGACCTCAATCGCTATGCCCGCCGACCTGACCGAAGGTGATTACCGGGCGCGCATCTTCCTGACCCGCGGCGAACAGGTCATCTCGCAGTTCGAGACCACAATCGACGTGCGCAAGGTGGGGTTGGAGCGGTTCCTCTACAACCTGTCCCGCCAGCAACCGGTCTGGTACGGGCTGATGTCGCTGATCATCGCCATTGCGGCCGGTTGGGGGGCCTCGACGGCGTTCCGGTTGCTGCGCGAGAACTGACGCCTATCCGCGGCCGATGAAGGGCATCGTCGTGGCCATCACGGTCATGAACTGCACATTGGCCTCGGGCGGCAGGCTGGCCATATGCAGCACCGAGCGCGCGGCGTCCTCGACGGCCATGGTCGGGTCGGGCTGCTGTCCGGCCTCAACGGCGGCATCCACCAGACCCTGCACCAACTGCGTGCGTGCATTGCCGATGTCGATCTGACCGCAGGCAATTCCGAAGGCCCGCCCGTCCAAAGACAAGCTGCGGGTCAAACCGGTGATGGCATGTTTGGTGGCCGAGTAGTGCACCGAGTTCGCACGCGGCACATAGGCGGCAATCGAGCCGTTATTGATGATGCGCCCGCCTTGCGGGGATTGGTGGCGCATGATCCGAAACGCCGCGCGCGCGCTCAGGAACATGCCGTTCAGGTTGACGTTCACGCTTTGGCACCAGTCCTCCAGCGCGATCTCGTCTATCGTGCCACCGGGCGCAAAGATGCCGGCATTGTTGAACAACACGTCCAGACGGCCGGTCTTGTCCTGAAAGGTGTTGAACGCGGCTTGAACCGCATCCGGGTCGGTCACATCCGCGACCAGAGGGATGGCCGTGTCGCGGCCCGCGGCCATCTGATGCAGTTTATCCGCACTGCGGGCCAGCAGACCAACCGTCCAGCCCTCGGCCAGGAACAGTTCCGCCGTGGCCCGCCCGATGCCCGAGCTTGCGCCGGTTACGATGATGGTGCTCATGTCTCTTCGGCCTCCAATGTCAGCGATGCAGCCGGAACGGCGCGCAGGTCGTCCACCCGCAGCGGATGGGTGGGTTTGGCCAGACGGTTGCGTACCACCCAGATCAGACGCTCCTGCGCGCGGGTAATGGCCACATAGGCCAAACGCTTCCACAGCGGCTGCCCGGCCTCGGTCCGGCCCATACGGGCGGCGGCGTAAATGTCTGGCGCAAAAACCTGCACCGTGTCCCATTGCGAGCCCTGCGCCTTGTGAATGGTCACCGCAGCCCCGTGCAGAAAAGTCGCGCCCATGCGCGCGGCAAAGGGGATAAAGGGCTCTTCCTCATCCGGTTTCTCGATCTTGACGATGGACGCGGCGCTGACCTGCGGATCTTCGGCACCCATCACGTGCAGGCGCGAAAATCCCGGCTTGCGCCCCGGCCCCAGATAGATGACCTGAGCCCCCTTGATCAGACCGCGCGCCTCAAGGTCCAGACGTTTCTTGCGGTGCTTCAGCGGCAGTTCGATCCCGTCGCAGATCAGCGGCTCACCTTCCAGCAACTCGGTATCCGGCGCGCCGTGGACATGCCGGAACGCCTGGATCAAACGAATGCGCGTGGCGTTGCGCCAGACCAGAACCGGGCTGCGGGCCATCAGATCAACCTCGACCCGCTGCCCCCAGACCACGCGGTCATCCTGACGGGCGGTCTGCTCGATCAGCCGCTCGAAATCCTCGAACCCCATTTGCGGATCGGCCAGCGCGTGGGCGAGGTCGAGGATCGGATTGTCCGCGTCCTGCCGGTGAACCCGGTGCAGGATTTGTTTGCGCGGCTCGGGCAGAGACTCAAACACCATACTGCCGGATTGATTGACCGGGGCAAGCTGGGCCGGGTCGCCAAACAGCAGCAGGGTCGGAAAGATTTCCTGCAGGTCCTCGAACTGCCGGTCGTCCAGCATCGAGGCCTCATCGACAAAGCCGATATCCAGCGGTTCATCCCGGCGTTTCCAGCCGGTGATGAAATCGGACCCGCGCAAACCGGCGGCGGCCAACGCACCGGGGATGGATTTGTTATTCTCATAAAACGCCGCCGCGCGGTCCAGCGCCTCATCGGTCAGACCTTCGATCTGAGGGCGTTCGTCGTTACCCGCCAGCCATTCGGCGATCCGTTCGTATTCCGGGTCATATACCGGCGTGTAAAGGATGCGGTGAATCGTAGTCGCCGGCACGCCACGCAGGCGCAACACACTGGCCGCCTTGTTGGTGGGCGCAAGAATCGCCAGGCTGCGCTTTTCCCGCGCCTTGCGGCTTTCGAAATCGCCCGAGACGATCTGCACACCAGTTTCAGCCAAGGCCTTGTACAACTCGGCCAGCAACAGGGTTTTGCCGGAGCCGGCCTTGCCGATCACCGCCATGACGCCCGATTTTCCCGCTCCCGGTAGTTTCAAAAGGGCGTCGTCATCCAGGTCGACACCGGCCGATCGCAGCATCTCGGCAATGCTGTCATAGGCGGCGGCCTGATCTTCGGAAAAGGTCACAGGGGGCATAGACATGGCGCGACCCTACAGGGCCGCGCCAGCTATCACCAGAGAGGGATTTGGCTTTTCCGCAGGTCAGGCCGACAGGGCGAACCTGTGCTGCCGCCCGGTGCCGAAGGCGGTTTTGAACCACAGGCGGGACAACTCGCGCGGGATGCCCGCACGTTCGGCGACACGGTTGCAATCCTCGGCCGAATAAGGCCACAGCCCCACCGAAATCTGATCGCGCCCTTTCCCCTGAGAGCCCAGAACAATGGGCGAAGACCCGATCAGACGGTAAATCCGGATCATGCGTGCATCAAAGACGCCGGCGATATGGGTCAGGCCGAACCCTTCCATCATCTCGCCACCGCTGAGCATGATCGCACCCGCCGTATGCGGGCTGGCCGTGCGGGACAGACAAAAACGTGTCACCTCCCAGATCAGAGGGTTGCAGATCGGCTTGCCGCCGGTCAGATGTCCAAACACCTCGTTCACCATCACAGGTCCGGTGGTCGGCAGAACGCGCATGGAACCGCCGTGGCTACCATCCTCTTCTTCCCAGATGACGTACAGGGGGTTCAGGTCATCGTACTGATCCCGCTCCTCTCCTTTTTCGTTGACGTAGACGTCCCAGCCCAGCCGGGTTTTGAACTGATCCGCGCGGTCCCGGAACATTCCGTCGGCCAGGTCCGGAAACTTGTAAAGCTCATCAGCAAACAGATAGCGCAACATGACTTTTTTCCCCTTGTCGTCCTGTGCAGGAACGAAGGGGGTACAAAGTCACGGTTAATTTCCCGTTCGCGGGGCGTACGCCTGTTAAACCACTATTAATCCCCGGCTGAGTGCCGTGGCGATGGCGTGGGTGGTGTTCTGCGCCCCAAGTTTGGCGCGAGCGCTTTCGATATAAACCCGCAGTGTATGCTCGGAAATGGACAGCGAATGGGCGACCTGCGCCCGGCTGTAGCCCAGCGCCAGCAGGGTCATCGCATCCACTTCGCGCGGTGACAGGCCGCGGGATGAATCGGGCTGCCGGTCACTTTCGAACTCCAGCGCTTTGCGGTTGAAGTAATGCGCGATCAGAATCAGTTCGCGGCCATGACGGTCGATGAATTTTTGCCAGGCCTCGTCATCGCAAGAATGGTTCAGGGTGAACAAGGCAAATTGCCCCTTCGGTCCTCGGATCGGGATCGAGTAGCCCTGATTTCCGACCCCATGACTTTGCGCGTCCTTCAGGAAGGCCTTGGCCACCTTTCCGGACCAGTCCAGCGTTTTCCAATCGACCGGATGAAACCGCTGAAAACAGCCCAGAATGACCGGATCGATCCGGTGGTAATTTTTCTCTTGATAGCGTTCGGCCCAGGCATCGGGATAGGTCGTATAGCCGTATTGATCTCCGGCGCCATCGACCCAATGGTAAATAAGGTGTTCAACCTTCAGCCTGTCGCGCAATCGGACAGCAACGGTGCTTAGTTCTTCAAGCGTGCTGGTGTTTTCCAAGTCCTCCAGGACTTGGCTCATATCGAGTTTTGTTCCCATCCGCTGGCGTCCGTACCTCAGCCTTTTTGGACGCGATCTCGGCTGCGGCGATCAACTTGGTGTCGTCCAACTGCTCGGCCAGCGCGATCAAACCGTTCTCAACGGCGAAAGCGTTGAGGTCCGACAACACGTCCAGTATCCACTCATTCTGCGCCATCAGGGTCTCTCCGAAACGGTTAACGAAGGGTTAACACAACCATAACATGTGCAATGTTTTTTAGGCCATTCACTGGTTTCTACTCCCCAAAAACAGCGGGATCACCGCAGATAAGTCACTGAAAAGAATAAGCCTATGCATCAAAAAGCAGCGCCCGCGAGCCGATAAACCGATTCGCGGGCGCCAGAGATTTATTTACCTGCGATTCAACCGCGGGCGTCGAGAACCTCTTCCAGAGTGCGCATACCGGTCTGCGGGGCCTGAACCAGCACCGACATGTTGCCCGGCTTGTGCTCGTTCCGCATCATCTTCATGTGCGCTTCGGGCAGTTCCTTCCAGGAGAACACTTCCGACATGCACGGGTCCAGGCGGCGTTCGACCATCAGCTTGTTCGCCGCCGCTGCCTGTTTGAGATGCGCAAAATGCGACCCCTGCAGGCGCTTCTGGTGCATCCACATGTAGCGCACGTCGAAGGTCAGGTTATAGCCGGTGGTGCCGGCGCAGATCACGACCATGCCGCCCTTTTTCACCACGAAGGTGGAAACCGGGAAGGTGCTTTCGCCCGGGTGTTCGAACACCATGTCGACGTTCACGCCCCTGCCGGTGATGTCCCAGATGGCCTTGCCGAACTTACGGGCCTCTTTGAACCACTCGGCATATTCCGGCGTGTTCACCGTGGGCAGTTGCCCCCAGCAGTTGAAATCCTTGCGGTTCAGAACGCCCTTGGCGCCCAGACCCATGACGAAGTCACGTTTGCTTTCGTCCGAGATCACGCCGATCGCGTTGGCGCCTGCGGTGTTGATCAGCTGGATCGCGTAGGAGCCCAGACCGCCCGACGCGCCCCAGACCAGAACGTTCTGGCCCGGCTTCAGGTCATGCGGCTCGTGACCGAACAGCATCCGGTAGGCGGTGGCCAGCGTCAGCGTGTAGCAGGCGCTTTCCTCCCAGGTCAGGTGCTTGGGGCGCGGCATCAGCTGCTGGGCCTGAACGTTGGTGAACTGCGCGAACGATCCGTCCGGCGTCTCATAGCCCCAGATCCGCTGGCTGTCCGAATACATCGGATCGCCGCCGTTGCAGTGTTCGTCGTCGCCGTCATCCTGATTGCAGTGGATGACAACCTCGTCACCGACTTTCCACCGGGTTACTTTCGAGCCCACCGCCCAGACGATGCCGGACGCATCCGAACCGGCGATGTGATAGGGGGCCTTGTGGCCGTCAAACGGCGAGATCGGCTTGCCCAGCGAGGCCCAGACACCGTTGTAGTTCACGCCCGCGGCCATCACCAGCACCAGCACCTCGTGGCTGTCCAGCTCGGGGACGTCCACCACTTCCTGCACCATCGCGGTGTCCGGTTCGCCATGGCGTTCCTTGCGGATCGCCCATGCGTACATTTTCTTGGGCACAAACCCCATCGGAGGGATTTCACCCATCTCATAGAGGTCTTTTTCCGGCGCGTCGTAAGACGCGATACCGCTGTCGGTGTCCAGAGCCATGTTGGCCTCCTTTATTCAAACTGATTGCCGCGATGCAGAATCGCGGACTCTAACCGATGAAATATTGGTCACAGAGAAATATTGCAACATATTTTGAGTGTATTTTGAAATTTTATGACCCAGCGGGCGCAGAAATTTTCTTTGCGTGCGCAGCAATGTCCGTTTTCGCGCCCAGCGGTGCCGAGGCCGCGTAGTAGTCAAGCAGGTCAACCCTTTGACCTGACAGGGATATTTTTCCACCCTCGCGCCGCAGAATGCGCCGTTCGACCAATTGTTGGATGCCAGCCTCAATTACGCTTCGGTCCAAAGGCGTGGATATTCCGTTGCGTCGCAATAGCTGATCGATCTGATGCACCAGGTCTTCTTCGGCGACCTCACCCTTTTCGCGCACCAGCCAGCACGCGGCAGGCACCGGAACCAGCGGAATCGCCGCCTTAATACCCGTCATCAGATCGCGGGCCAGATCTGCCATCAGGTTGTCTTCGTGTTCCGCGCGGAACGCCTGCAGCGAAACAGGTTGCCCATACCGAACCGAAGCCACGCCGAATCGCTGATACCGCCCAACCAGCCGTCGTCCGATCTGTTTGAGGATCCACCACGTGATCACCCCGATCCGAGCGCGAAACCTGCGTTCATTGCCCAAGGCAGCCTTGGTGAGGATCGTATCCTCAAGAACACGGTCATAATTCAGGGCAACTGGCACAAAGACCACATCGCGCCCGTCGGGAACACTTGCATCGATTATGTATTTCAGCAGGCCCAGCTTGGGCCGCCCCAGCGCGCCGGTCAGGCTGAGACCGCCCTCGGGGAACATCGCCTGCGTCACACCCGCTTCGGTCGCGTGGCGGACGTAACAGGCCAGCACCTGCCGATACAGCTCACTGCCCGATTTTCGGCGGATAAAGTAAGCCCCCATCGCCCGGATCAGGCGGCTGAGCGGCCAGACCCGCGCCCATTCACCCACCGCATAAGACAGGGCCGATTGCTGCGCCGCCAGATAGGTAACCAGCACATAGTCCATGTTGCTGCGGTGGTTCATGACGAACACGACGGTGGCATCTGGGTCGATATCCGCAATGGCCTTTTCATCCACATAGCTGAGCCGCACATTGTAGAACGCATTGCTCAGCATCCGGGTCAGACGAATGGCGACACTGAAATAAGCCACCGCTGAAAACGACGGGACAATCTCGCGCGCGTAACGGCGGGCAGTTTCGAAGGCCACGGCCTCGGGCACGCGCTCTTCGCGCGCAAAATTCTGAACGGCCTGCCCGACCTGCGGGTCATAGATCAGCCGCTGGATCATGTCGTGGCGCCGCGCCAGCTTGAACGGTTGAATGGGCCGCTGCAGACGTTTGTTCAGGCGTTTGACCGCGCGCTCAAGACGACGGCGGAAAAACCAGCGCACCGATGGGAACAGAAAATGCGAGGCCAGCGTGACCGCGGCAAACACCAGGATCAGCAAAAACAGCCAAAGCGGAAGCTCCACGGTCTGAGTCATGCGCGCACCCTGCCACCAAACCGTGACACCTACAATCTGAAGAACCACATATGCCGCGATGCAGCGAATTGACATATCCCGAAAATTGCGCTTTAGAACGCTTGAACGTAATTTTCTTGCCCACGCACAGCACGAGGTCCCGTTATGACGCAGACGCAGAAAGATCGCCCCTGGCTCATCCGAACCTATGCCGGTCATTCCACCGCCAAGGCGTCAAACGCGCTGTATCGTGGGAATCTGGCCAAGGGTCAGACGGGCCTGTCGGTGGCCTTCGACCTGCCGACGCAGACCGGTTACGACAGCGACCATACACTGGCGCGGGGTGAGGTCGGCAAAGTGGGCGTGCCGATCAGCCATCTGGGCGACATGCGGGTTCTGTTCGACCAAATTCCGCTGCAGCAGATGAACACCTCGATGACGATCAACGCCACGGCCCCTTGGCTGCTGGCGCTGTATATCGCGGTGGCCGAGGAGCAAGGCGCGGACGTGTCCAAGCTGCAGGGCACCGTACAAAACGACCTGATCAAGGAATACCTGAGCCGCGGCACCTATGTCTGTCCGCCGAAACCGTCGCTGAAGATGATCGCGGACGTGGCCGAGTATTGTTATACCAACGTGCCCAAATGGAACCCGATGAACGTGTGTTCCTATCACCTGCAAGAGGCCGGCGCCACGCCCGAGCAGGAGCTGGCCTATGCGCTGGCCACCGCCATCGCCGTACTGGACGAACTGCGCCCCCGCGTCCCGGCCGAGGATTTCCCGGCGCTCTGTGGCCGGATTTCATTCTTTGTGAATGCCGGCATTCGCTTTGTCACCGAGATGTGCAAGATGCGCGCTTTCGTGGACCTGTGGGATGAGATTCTCAAAGACCGCTACGGCGTCGAAGACCCCAAGTTCCGCCGCTTCCGCTATGGCGTTCAGGTGAATTCGCTGGGCCTGACCGAACAGCAGCCGGAAAACAATGTCTACCGCATCCTGATCGAAATGCTGGCCGTGACCCTGTCGAAAAAGGCCCGTGCCCGCGCGGTGCAGCTGCCTGCGTGGAACGAAGCGCTTGGCCTGCCCCGCCCGTGGGATCAGCAATGGTCGATGCGGATGCAGCAAATCCTGGCCTATGAGACCGACCTGCTGGAATATGGCGACCTGTTTGACGGCAACCCGACCGTGGACGCCAAGGTCGAAGAGTTGAAAGAGGGCGCGCGGGCCGAATTGGCCAACCTGGATTCGATGGGCGGTGCGGTTGCCTCGATCGAATACATGAAATCGCGTCTGGTCGATTCGAACGCCGAACGCCTGAACCGGATCGAACGCAATGAAACCGTCGTTGTTGGCGTGAACAAATGGACTGAGGGCGAGGTTTCACCGCTGCAAACCGAAGATGGCGGTATCATGGTCGTCGATCCGGCGGTGGAACAGGAACAGATCGCGCGGTTGAACGAATGGCGGTCTGAGCGTGACGACGCAGCCGTTGCGGCGGCTCTGGCTGCACTGCGCGCGGCAGCACAAACCGGGGCCAATGTCATGGAACCGTCGATTGCCGCCGCCAAAGCCGGTGTGACCACCGGCGAATGGGCCGAGGAAATGCGCAAGGTCTACGGCACCTATCGCGGACCGACCGGTGTTTCGGGTTCGGTGTCGAACAAGACCGAAGGTCTGGACGACCTGCGCGCCGCCGTTGATGCGGTCAGCGACAAGCTGGGCCGCCGTCTGAAGTTTTTGGTCGGCAAACCGGGTCTGGACGGTCATTCCAACGGCGCCGAACAGATTGCCTTCCGCGCCCGCGATTGCGGCATGGATATCAGCTATGAGGGCATCCGCCTGACACCCGAGGAGATCATTGCAGCCGCGATCGAGGACAAGGCCCATGTGATCGGTCTGTCGATCCTGTCCGGCAGTCATATCCCGCTGGTTCAGGATGTCATGACCCGCCTGCGCGAGGCCGGTTTGACTGATATTCCCGTGATCGTCGGCGGGATCATTCCCGATGAGGATGCCGAAAAACTCAGTGCAATGGGTGTTTCCAAAATCTATACACCCAAGAATTTTGAGCTGAACGCAATCATGGGCGACATCGTGACTCTGGTCGATCCACAAAACATTGCGGCCGAATAACGGCCGCTTTTTCATTGCCTCCTCCAAATCCATTGCCTTTGAGAAAGGGATAGATAAAAACCGAATGTGAACTTACGGTGGGCCATTACGCCCATTCGTGGCGCTTTCGGAATGGAGAAAGAAATGGCGATCAGCCTCGAGAAAATGTCGCGCAAAGAACTGCTGGAATTGCGTGATCAGGTGGAAAGCGCACTCAAAAGCGCAGAAAAACGCGAACGTAAAGAGGCGCTGAAAGCCGCTGAAAAAGCCGCTGCCGAATTTGGATTTTCTCTTTCGGAACTCTCGGAAGGCGCAGCAAAACCGGCCAAGGCCTCTAAAACCAAGGCAAAATACAAAAACCCGGCCAACCCGGAACAAACCTGGTCGGGCCGCGGGCGCAAACCGCAATGGGTTCATGATGCCTTGAATGCCGGGGCGGATATCTCGGATTTTGAAATCTGACGGGAAATAAAAATATGACAATTCATATCGGTGCCGAAAAAGGTGAAATCGCTGAGACCGTTTTAATGCCCGGTGATCCCTATCGGGCGAAATGGGCAGCAGAGACGTTTTTGCAAGATGCCAAGCAAGTCAATAACGTACGCGGTATGCTGGGTTTTACCGGAACCTGGAATGGAAACCCGGTCACCATTCAGGGCAGCGGCATGGGGATGCCGTCCCTGTCGATCTATGCCAATGAGCTGATCCGTGACTATGGCGCCAAAACCCTGATCCGCATCGGTTCGTGCGGCGGAATGCAGGACAGCGTCAAAATCCGCGATGTGATCCTGGCAATGACCTCGACCACGCTCAGCACACCATCGCGCGGCATCCTGAAAGAGCTGAACTTTGCGCCCTGCGCCGATTGGGGCCTGCTGCAAGCCGCAGCCAAGGCTGCCGAAGCCAATGGTACGCCCACCCATGTTGGCGGAATTTATTCGTCGGACGTCTTCTATGACGAACGCCCCGATCTGAACGAACAGATGGTGCGGCACGGCATTTTGGGGGTCGAGATGGAGGCCGCCGAGCTATACATCCTCGCCGCACGCCACAACTGCCGGGCTTTGGCCGTTCTAACCGTGTCCGATCACCTGCTAACCGGTGAGGCGCTGGCATCGTCGGAACGCGAAAGCAGCTTTGGCGACATGATCGAGATTGCCCTGCAGGCCGCTTTTCCCGACGCCGCATAAACAAAAACAGGGCGTGACATCGCCCTGTTGTTTACTGTTTGCCCTGCAGACAGGTTGTCGGAGAGGTCACCCCCTCTTGCCGCGCCCCACAATAGGCGCAAATCCAGACACCTTCCTTACGATGCTGCCGCCATCGGCAATCGCGCGTCAAAGAGGACGTCCGCGACCGCCAGATGAAATAGGCGAACACGCCGGCGGCCAGTAAAAGAAACAGAATGGGCATGTCTATGCATTGCCCAATCTCTGCGTAAATTCAAGCGTCAGGCTGCGTTTGCGTATTCGAACAATTCAGGTTCGTGCTGCTCGTCGGAAACCTGTACTGCCTCTGGCGTGTAATAGGCCCAAGCCTGTTCCAACAAAGCCAGAGCTTCGGCTGCCTTGGTGTTTTCTGCTTTTTGATCTTGCATCGGAGCGATCCCGTTTCGGTTCCATCACTCCTCCCTGCCGGCAAGCTAAACCTGAACAGGACAGTTTGCATTGCATAGTTTTGCAAACTTGCCATGCACTCGCCGCAACGCGGCAAGTGCTGTCTTTTGGACGTTGCTTAAACGCCGCGGTCGATCATCATCTTTTTGATCTCGGCAATCGCCTTGGCCGGGTTCAGACCCTTCGGGCAGGTCTTGGCGCAGTTCATGATCGTGTGGCAACGATACAGCTTGAACGGATCTTCCAACTCGTCCAGACGCTCGCCCGTGGCCTCATCGCGACTGTCGATGATCCAGCGATAGGCGTGCAACAGCGCGGCGGGCCCAAGATAGCGGTCACCGTTCCACCAGTAGCTCGGGCACGAGGTCGAGCAGCTGGCGCACATCACGCATTCATAAAGACCATCCAGTTTCTTGCGGTCTTCGATCGACTGCTTCCATTCTTTCGCGGGGCGGTTGGTCTTGGTTTCCAGCCACGGCATGATGCTGGCATGCTGGGCATAGAAGTGGGTCAGATCGGGGATCAGGTCCTTGACCACCGGCATGTGCGGCAGCGGATAGATTTTCACGTCGCCCTTGATCTCGTCCATGCCATAGATACAGGCCAGCGTGTTGATCCCGTCGATATTCATCGCACAAGAGCCACAGATGCCTTCGCGGCACGACCGGCGGAAGGTCAGGGTCGGGTCGATCTCGTTCTTGATCTTGATCAGCGCGTCCAGAACCATCGGCCCGCAGCTGTCCATGTCGACGAAATAGGTGTCGAGCTGCGGGTTTTTGCCGTCTTCCGGGTTCCAGCGGTAGATCTGGAACTTCCGCACATTGGTCGCGCCTTCCGGCTTGGGCCAGGTTTTGCCCGTCGTGATGCGCGAATTCTTGGGGAGGGTCAGTTGTACCATTTCTACACCATAGACGTTGATAGGTTCATTGCGATAGGCTCTGCTTTTTTGGCAAGCGGGCGAAGAGCTGATCCGGGAAGTCTGTTCATCCGAACACCGCCTCAGCTACATCCCTTCTGTATTTTTGCCGCAATTCATCAATCAAAAACAGACGTGAAGGGTTATCCCGCAGGATCAGGTCAGTTTCAAAGCAGTGCTCGACAACCCTGGAAAAAAACGCTGCGTCGTCCTCATCCAGAGCTTCGAAATACCGGTCCGACTGACCGAGCATCTCAAAAAGGGTGCGCTTCTTGAAATCACCCCCTGTGCCACGTTGCATTGTTTGGGTGCGGCCCATGCCTATCACCGGCACGCCAAGAACAAAGCTGTTGATGGCAAAATGATAGGTATCCGTAATTACAAACCTGGACTTCGCAATTTTTTGCCGCATCTTTTCGAACTCGGAATCCGCGTTGTGTGGTTGTAGGCGGAACCAATTCTCAACGTGGGTAGGTTTAAGGCCTGTCGCTGCCTCTATCTGAGAAATCAGCGTGTCGATGCCCTGAAATCCCGAGCGCCCAAAAAAATATGAAAACGTGTTTTCAGTTTCGCCTTTGCGACCATCCAGAAGGAATGCGCAGTCCATACCTTGACGGATTTTGTTTAACGTTCCGAATTCAAAAAAGCGCGAAAGGTTCCGCGTTGAAAACGGATCCCGCGGAAGAAACGCTGTGAATTCCTGGGCCATGCGCTGTAGCGGCGGAACGAACTTATTTCGCCGGCGCGTGAAGTCATGTTGAAAATTATTCCCGACAGAAACGACACGGGCCTGAGCAGGGTTGTCACGGAACGTGAACAGGTCCTGCCATCGTTCGTAACCGGCATCCAGACTTGCTGAAAACCCAAGCCTTGTATCTTTCTTCGAGAAATCCTGAGCCCCGTAAACAGGGTTGTTCAGAAAATCTCCCCAGAACACGATGTGCGAGTAGTCATCCAGCTGAGACCTGTTTTCCAGTAACGAGATATTGCGACCTGCTATTGCGCCTTTTCGTCCAGCAGGCAGTTGAGCACAAAGCAGATCAAAGTCGCAGTCGTATTGAGAAAAAAAGGAAACCGCCGCAGAGTCGACACTGTGCATACCCGCATTCCGAGGGTTTGAAGCACAAACAACTGCTACCTTTGGCCGGGGCAGTCCCCTTGTTGCTGCAACTGAGTCCAACTTCACTTCCTATCGTTCGCTGCGCCCGTCCGACATAACGGATCAGGTGCATCGTTCACCTTAGAACGTCCGCGCCTTGGGCGCGATTTTCTTGAGGCTGATGCCGCCTTCGTCTTCGGTGGTCAGCGGATCGACAATGACAGGACGATAGCTGAGGTCGACCTTGTTGCCCTCAACCCGCGACACGGTGTGAACGCGCCAGTTTTCGTCATCCCGCTCGGTGAAGTCCTCATGCGCGTGGGCACCGCGGGATTCCTTGCGCGCCTCAGCCCCGACAATGGTGGCCAGAGCGCTCGGCATCAGGTTGGTCAGCTCCAGCGTCTCCATCAGGTCGCTGTTCCAGACCAACGAGCGGTCGGTGACTTTCAGGTCGTCCATCTTGGCGGCAATTGCCGTCATCTTCTCGACGCCTTCGGCCATGGTCTTGGCGGTGCGGAACACGGCCGCGTCTTCCTGCATGGTTTTCTGCATCTCAAGCCGCAGATCGGCGGTCGGAATTGCACCGCTGGCGTTGCGGACCGCGTCAAAGCGGTCAAATGCCTTGTCGACCGACGCCTGGTTCAGAACCGGGTTCGGCGCTTTCGCGTCAACAACCTCACCCGCCCGGATTGCAGCCGCACGGCCGAACACCACGAGGTCGATCAACGAGTTTGACCCCAGACGGTTGGCTCCATGAACCGACGCGCACCCGGCCTCACCCACGGCCATCAGGCCCGGCACAACTCCGGTCGGGTTGTCGGCGGTGGGATTCAGAACCTCACCCCAATAGTTGGTCGGGATACCGCCCATGTTATAGTGCACGGTCGGCAGAACCGGGATCGGTTCCTTGGTGACATCGACACCCGCGAACACGCGCGCCGATTCCGAAATCCCCGGCAGACGCTCGGCCAGCGCCTCGGCGGGAAGGTGGCTGAGGTTCAGGTGAATGTGGTCACCGTTTTCGCCATGGCCACGACCCTCACGGATTTCCATGGTCATCGAGCGCGAGACATAGTCGCGCGGTGCGAGGTCCTTGTACTGAGGCGCGTAACGCTCCATGAACCGTTCGCCTTCCGAGTTGGTCAGGTATCCGCCCTCACCACGCGCGCCTTCGGTGATCAGGCAGCCCGATCCGTAGATGCCCGTCGGGTGGAACTGAACGAACTCCATATCTTGCAGCGCAAGACCCGCACGGGCCACCATGCCGCCACCGTCACCGGTGCAGGTATGGGCCGAGGTCGCGCTGAAATAGGCGCGGCCGTAGCCACCGGTCGCCAGCACCACCATCTTGGCGTTGAACACATGCATCGTGCCGTCGTCCAGCTTCCAGCAGACAACACCCTGACACTGCCCATCCTCGGACATGATCAGGTCGATGGCGAAATATTCGATGTAGAACTCAGCGTTGTTCTTCAGCGACTGACCATACAGCGTGTGCAGGATCGCGTGGCCGGTCCGGTCGGCGGCGGCACAGGTCCGCTGCACGGCGGGGCCTTCGCCAAATTCGGTGGTGTGGCCACCGAAGGGACGTTGATAAATCTTGCCTTCTTCGGTCCGGCTGAAAGGCACACCGTAGTGCTCCAGTTCATAGACCGCTTTGGGGGCTTCGCGCGCGAGGTATTCCATCGCGTCGGTGTCACCCAGCCAGTCCGAGCCCTTGACGGTGTCATACATATGCCACTGCCAATGGTCCGGGCCCATGTTGGAAAGCGATGCGGCGATGCCGCCCTGCGCCGCAACCGTGTGCGAACGGGTCGGGAAAACCTTGGTCACACAAGCCGTGCGCAGGCCCTGTTCCGCCATGCCCAGCGTCGCCCGCAGACCTGCACCACCAGCACCTACGACGACAACGTCGTATTCGTGGGTTTCATATTCATATGCTGCTGTCATTGTTCTTGTTCCTTACCGCGCATCATCACAGGGCCAGCTTGACCAGGGCAAAGAGCCCAGCCGCCATCAGCGTGTAGCCCAGGGCCCACATTGCCGCGAGAGAGATTTTTTCCATCACCCCGTGCACATAGTCCTCAATCGCTTCCTGCGCCTCGTACATCAGTTGCAGCAGGCCCACGACCAGAGTGAGCGCCGTGACAAGCGCCGGGAACGGACGGCTGAAATAGGCCACCACCTCTTCGTGGGTTCCACCAATGCCAGCGCCGAAGGTGAAGATGAAAACCGGAATCAACACGGTCAGGATCATCGCCCGAATCATGACCCGCCAATGGGTGAGTGTACCGGATTTGCCTGCGCCCAGACCCTGCGCGCGCTTGCGGTCAGTCAGATATTGCATGTGCCGTCTCCTTAAACCGCAAGTACGGTGATCAGGGTCAGGACGGTCGCACCAACGAACATGCCCAGCCCCAGTTTCTCGGCGGTCTCGATGTCAAGGCAGTAGCCGAAATCCCAGATGACGTGCCGAAGGCGACCCAGCGTGTGATACCACAGTCCCCAGGTCGCAGCCGTCAGGATGAGGTCACCGAACCAGCTGCGCAGAAAACCGTCGATCCCCGCAAATGCGCTTTCCGAAGTCGATGCGGCCAGCAGCCACCAGACGACCAGAATGGCAACGGCGAACACCCCGATCCCGGTCAGACGAACCATGATCGAAGACATGGACGTCATCTGGGGGCGATAGATCATTATATGTGGCGAGAGCGGGCGGTTGCCCCGATTGACATCGGCCATGTCGGCTCCTCTTTCGTTGGCTACCCGTCGTTTTACCTGTTTTTGCCAATCTGTCACGTGCTGCGGGCGCAAAAACAGGTAAAATGAGTACAAAACCGCAGATTTCGAAACAATGTGATCACACAAAATATTACCGTGATCACAAAACTTATACAGTCAAATCAATGTTAGCGTCCCAAAGCCGCAATCTTTGTGATCACGAATCTGCGGCGCTCACTCCAAAGCGGCGGATTGCTGGGTCACTTCGCGCAACAGCTTTTTTCGGATCCGTTCGGGATAGTCTGCAAAACCGGCGGCCGAGACGACAAAGGCCCCTTCGCCAACGATGACGTTTTCAAAGAAATAGGCAGTCAGGTCGGGTTCGCTTTCCTCGATTGCGATGGCGTTGACCGTGATACCCCTAGTGCGCAACACGCCATGGACCTCGGACGGTTCCAGCCCTTCGTTCGACACCCCGTCGCCCGAAATATCGATCAGGTGCCGTTTGCACTCGGACACGTTGTCAAAGCTGGACAGGATCATCTCAAGCGCCTCGCCAATTGCGGTCGAGAAGTTGCGCCAGACGCGGGGGTCGGCAGCAACCTGATCTGCAAACCGCTCGAGCGTGTCGAAACTGTCGATCCGGGTCCACGGGATCGTCACCTTCTGGCGCGAGGCTCCGGTCCACTGAACCAGCATCACCTGCGCCTGACCGCGCACCAATGCCTCGGACACAAGCGGGTCGCGCAGTCCAGCGGCCAGGCCATCCATCTGAATCCGGTACTCGCTGGTATCGACCGACCCGGACACATCCACCGCCAATGCCAAAGCAAGATCACACGCCATCGCAGGAGGCGTCAGAAACAGGCAGGCAGCGAGGGAACGGATCAGGACCATGCCCGCAGCCTAGCATGATTGCTGCAGGCTGCGATCAAATCAATGTGCGGCGCTGTCAGATCGGCATCAGCGCCCAGTAATCCAGGTCCAGCAGAACGTCCGGCTTGTAGCGTCCGTCTTCGCCCTTCAGTTCAAAGGGTGCGCCGCCCTTGGTGGCGACCAGACGCAGGCGAATGGCACCGACGCCGGGCACGCCGGTCTCGGCCTTGTCCATAACCTCGGACCACGCCTTGATCGTATCGCCCGAGAAGCAGGGGTTGGCATGTGCTCCGCCGTTCAGGCCCACGATCATCTGCGCATTGGCCAGACCGTTGAACGACAAGGCCCGCGCCATCGAGATCACGTGACCGCCATAGATCAACCGTCCATCGGGGCGGAAGGTCAGGTCGAAATGCACCTTGGCGGTGTTCTGCCAAAGGCGGGTGGCCAGCATATGCTCGGCCTCTTCGACGGTCACACCATCGACGTGGTCGATGGTTTCGCCGGTCTCGTAATCGCCCCAGCGATGGGCTTCACCGGACTGGACAAAATCATAGTTCGAGAAATCGAGGCCCTCGGGCACCACCAAATCGCCCGGCTCCAGCACCTTTTTCAGGTCCGGCACCGCCGCCTCGGGCGCGGGAGCGTCGATATTCGCTTTGCGCACCATCACCCAGCGCACATACTCGATGACCACCTCATCACGCTGGTTCAAGCCGCGCGTACGCACCCAGACCACGCCGGTCTTGCCGTTCGAGTTCTGCTTGACCCCGATCACTTCGGACTCGGACCGTAGCGTGTCACCGGAATAGACCGGTTTCAGCCAGCGCCCCTCGGCATAACCCAGATTGGCAACCGCGTTCAGCGAGATATCGGGAACGGTTTTGCCAAACACCACATGGAACGCTGCCAGATCGTCGATCGGACTTTGCGGCAGGCCACAATTCCGGGCAAACTCGTCCGAGGAATACAGCGCGTGTCGCGCCGGATAGAGCGCGTGATACAACGCACGCTCGCCGTCGGTTACGGTGCGCGGCACCGCGTGTTGCAGCACCTGCCCGACGGAATAATCCTCGAAAAAGCGGCCCGGATTGGTTTTTGCCATTATTGCTGTCCAAGTTTCATTTCAGGGGAATAATCGGCCTCGACCTCTTTGGTCACGGCCTGCGCACAGCGCATCATGCGGCTGTTTTCGTCGTAAGCATAGGACGGGTCGCCATACAGCTCCCATCCCTTTGCCAGCGCATCCGACACCTTGTGGCAGAAGGCGGATGTGTCTTCCTCGGTCAACAGACGATAGAGTTTTGCCATGGTGCCTGATCCTTATGACGGGAACGGGGACGGGCCGACCAGCCCGTGAATGTAACCGATGATCCCGAACAGCACGATCGAGGCGACAAAGAACATCGCGTCCTTGCCATAGGTGCCGGGCTCAGCCGGGGTCCACTCGGGTTCGGCGCGGTTGATCACGGCCACCTCGACCATGGCCCACAGGAACAGACCGCCGAACAGGATGATCGAGGCCAGATCGCCATTCACCAGCAGATGCGCAAAGGCCCAGGCACGGAAACCGGCCAGCATCGGGTGGCGCATTTTGTTCAGCAGGCGGCCTTTCCGGCCGGCGGGGCTCATCATGAAAATGGCGATCAGCACCAGCAGATTGTTGATGTGGATCATGAAGGAGGGCGGCGACCAGACATGGATGAAATCGGTCATGCGATAACCGAAGATCATCAGCAGCACTGCCGCGACCAGCGCCAGCGCCACCGCGCCCTTGCCGCCGTTGCCCATGGCCGCGCGTTGCGCCGGCATCACGCGTTTGAACAGGTGGGCGGCCCACCAAAGCGCCACCCCAAGGATCAGAAGAACAAAGCCCATGCTGGCTTACCCCGCTTGCAAAGCTGAAATCGCCTCCGCTTTTGCCAGAATTTCGCGGGCAGTTACAACATGCAGATTTTCAACAATCTTCCCATCTACGACAGCAATGCCCTGCCCCTGTGTCTCGACCTCTTCAAAGGCTGCAATCTGGCGGCGGGCCAAGTCGATTTCCATATCCGACGGGGCATAGGCCGCATTGGTAATGTCGACCTGTGCCGGGTGGATCAGGGTCTTGCCATCAAAACCCATGTCACGGCCCTGCTCACATTCGGCAGCCAGACCTTCGCCATCCTTGAACGCGTTATAGACGCCATCGACAATAATCAGACCTTCGGCCTTGGCGGCCAACAGGCACAGACCCAGCGAGGTCATCATCGGCAGGCGGTCGGGACGGAAGCGGGTTTGCAATTCCTTGGCCAGATCGTTGGTGCCCATGACGAACCCGGCCATCAACGGGTGCGCTGCGATCTCGGGCGCGTTCAGCATCCCGCGCGGGGTTTCCATCATCGCCCAGATCGGTAGGTCGCCGGTGATTGCGGCCAGCGCATCCACGTCAGCAGCGGAGTTTACCTTGGGCAACAGCACCACGTCCGCATCCATCTCGCGCACCGCTTCGGCATCGGCGCGGCCCCATTCGGTATCCAACCCGTTGATGCGCACGATCTTGACCCGCGAGCCATAGCCCCCGGCCGACAGAGCCGCCTTGAGGGTTTCGCGCGCATTGGGTTTTTCATCCGCCGAAACCGCATCTTCAAGGTCAAAGATGATCGCATCCACAGGCAAGGTGCGCGCCTTGTCCAGCGCCCGATCGCGCGAGCCCGGGATATAGAGAACGGAACGATAGGGGCGCTGACGGGTGTCCATTGGCCTCTCCCTTTGAAAGAATATTGCGCGGAATGGGCCACTTTTTTCCGGAAAGTTCAAGAGGAAAATTGCCGCAATGCAGCATACCCAACGCAACGCACGGAGTTTTAACCGGATTTCTGTCCCCCGCCCGCACCCTGTTTGCAGATGGAATCGAGAGGGGTGAGAGATGAAAAAGACGCTTTTTAAAATGACGATGGGCCTGGGACTCATGGTTCTGGCGGCGCAACAAGTGCATGCCCGCACCTGTGCCCCGCGCGAAGATGTGGTCAAACGGCTGGCCGAGGCCTATGGCGAGACGCGCCGCGGCATCGGCATCGCGCGACAGGGTACGGTGATGGAGGTCTTTGCCTCGGATCAGACCGGAAGCTGGACGATCACGGTGACCCTGCCCGACGGAATGACCTGCCTGATCGCCTCGGGCCAAGCCTATGAACAGATGGCCGAGGCGCTGCCCCCCAACGTCTAGGTCAGCGCATCCCAGATCAGTTTGCTGCCGGTGATGGTCAGCAGCACATAGGCGATGCCAAAGAACAGGCGCTCGGACAGCATGAAATGCGCCCGGACGCCCAGCCAAGCGCCAAGGATGGCAAACGGGGCCAGCAGCAAATCCGCCAATGCGGTGTGCCAGGTGAACAGGCCCAGATAAGCGTAGGGTATGAACTTCGCGCCATTGATGACCCAGAAGACCAGCACCGTGGACGCCTGAAACTCAGTCTTCGACAATCGTTGCGACAGAAGGTACACGGCGGCAGGTGGGCCGCCCGCGTGGCTGACGAAACTGGTAAAGCCCGCGACCAGACCCGCAAACAGCCCGGCAGGGGATGGCAGGCGGTTGGCAAAACCACGGATCAAGCCCTTGCTCTGCGCCATATGCCAGATCACGAAACCGACCGATATCCCGCCGATCAACAACCGCAACAGGTCGTCATCCGTTACGCGATAGAGCCACGCGCCCAGCGCAACACCCGGCACTGCACCCAGGATCAGCAAGCGGGAATCCGGCCAGCTCCAACGTTTCCAGTACGGCCCCAGAGTGGTCACATCGATCACCATCAGGATCGGAAGCATCAGCGCCAACGCCTGTCCGGGCGTAAGGATCAAGGCCAGAATCGACGACGACGCAAAGGCCACACCCGAACCAAACCCACCCTTTGAGATACCGGCAAAGATCACCGCAGGGATCCCCACAGCAAAAAACATCAGGTCCAATTCGAACATGTGGCATCCCGTGAATAGGCTTGTCTAACAGGCCGTTTAGCGCAATCACCAGACATAGTGCAAACTGTATGCGGTTGTATGCCACGCTGCATAACCCTTGCGCGAAAGCCATTTACCGACTAGCACAACCGCGATTTCAAAACCGACCGGAGATTTTCCAAATGGCCAGACCCAAGATCGCGCTGATCGGCGCAGGTCAGATCGGCGGCACGCTCGCCCACCTCGCAGCAATGAAAGAACTTGGTGACGTTGTCCTGTTCGACATCGCCGAAGGCATCCCGGAAGGCAAGGCGCTGGACATCGCTGAATCCGGCCCGTCCGAAGGTTTTGACGCCGCCCTGAAAGGCACCCAGTCCTACGAGGACATCGCAGGCGCAGACGTCTGCATTGTAACCGCAGGCGTGCCGCGCAAGCCGGGCATGAGCCGCGACGACCTGCTGGGCATCAACCTGAAGGTCATGAAATCGGTCGGTGAAGGTATCGCCGCCAATGCTCCCGATGCATTCGTCATCTGCATCACCAACCCGCTGGACGCGATGGTCTGGGCTCTGCGCGAGTTCTCGGGCCTGCCCCACAACAAGGTCTGCGGCATGGCAGGCGTTCTTGACTCGGGCCGCTTCGCCCACTTCCTGTCGGAAGAGTTCAACGTGTCGATGCGCGACGTGACCGCATTCGTTCTGGGCGGCCACGGCGACACCATGGTGCCGTCGGTTCGTTACTCGACCGTCGCGGGTATCCCGCTGCCCGATCTGGTCGAGATGGGCTGGACGACACAAGAGAAGCTGGACGCGATCGTGCAGCGCACCCGTGACGGCGGCGCCGAGATCGTCGGTCTGCTGAAGACCGGTTCGGCCTTCTATGCTCCGGCGACATCGGCAATCGAAATGGCGGAAGCCTACCTGAAAGACCAGAAACGCGTTCTACCCTGCGCCGCCTATTGTGACGGTGAACTGGGTGTTGAAGGCATGTATGTGGGCGTGCCCACCGTGATCGGCGCGGGCGGCATTGAGCGTGTCGTCGACATCAAACTGAACGAAGAAGAGCAGGCTGGTTTCGACAATTCGGTCAACGCCGTGAAGGGCCTGATCGAAGCGTGCAAGGGCATCGACAGCTCGCTGTCTTAACGACACACGCATTGAATGCAAGATTAAGTGCGCCGGGGCAACTCGGCGCGTTTTTTTACAAATCATATAGTTACGAAGAAACTTCTTGCGATTGCGTCGCTCACCATCGCCACGGGCCTGCCACCCAAACGCCGCCACCGACATTGACGGAATGCGTTGTGGTCGTTCTGCCGCAGCCTCTATACCAATATGGGATTGGTCATGGGTGTAACCGTGTTTATTGGAACCAGGCTGGATGGGTTCTCGGATCCTGCACCGATTGATTTGGTGTCCTAGATTCACAGACAGGATGCAATCCCTTATGCAGGCAAAGGCCCAGAGATCACCAATGCGAACTGGCTGGCCTTCCAGCAGATGACGCCGGGTAATGCGGGAAGCTTCGCGCTCTGTTTCAGATGGCATGCCGACCGCCTTGGGGATTCTGTCAGCCAGATTCGAATCTGATACAGGCTTTGTGATCACACCCCAAAAAGCTGTGATCACAAAAGTGAAAAATCTTCGCTAAAAACCGCATTGGCATAAAAAAACCCTTTATAAATGCCCCGTAGACACCTCTATAACGGTGTAATCGTAGTCAGACGGGACAGTTTCGATGAACATTCACGAATATCAGGCCAAAGCTCTTCTTCGCAGCTATGGCGCACCGGTCTCCGAAGGTCGCGCGGTTCTGCGCGCCGAGGAAGCCAAAACCGCAGCCGGTGAACTGGATGGCCCCCTGTGGGTTGTCAAAGCGCAAATCCATGCGGGCGGCCGCGGCAAGGGCTCGTTCAAGGAATCCGACGCCGGTGAAAAAGGCGGTGTGCGTCTGACCAAATCGGTGGAAGAAGCCGCCGAAGAAGCGAAAAAGATGCTGGGCCGCACGCTGGTGACGCATCAGACCGGCCCGGCGGGCAAGCAGGTCAACCGCATCTATATCGAGGCCGGTTCCGGCATCGAGCGCGAGCTGTACCTGGCCCTGCTGGTGGATCGTCAGACCAGCCGCATCTCGTTCGTCTGCTCGACCGAAGGCGGCATGGATATCGAAGAGGTGGCTGCTGCCACGCCTGAGAAAATCCTGTCCTTCTCGGTTGACCCGGCCACCGGTTATCAGCCCTATCACGGCCGCCGCATCGCCTTCTCGCTGGGTCTGCAGGGCGCGCAGGTCAAGCAGTGTGTCAAGCTGATGGGTCAGCTGTATTCCGCCTTCGTCGAGAAGGACATGGAGATGCTGGAGATCAACCCGCTGATCATCTCGGACAGCGGCGACCTCAAGGTGCTGGACGCCAAGGTTGGCTTTGACGGCAACGCGGTCTACCGCCACCCCGATATTGCCGAGCTGCGCGACACGACCGAAGAAGACCCCAAGGAACTGGAAGCCAGCAAATACGACCTGAACTACATCGCGCTGGACGGTGAGATCGGCTGCATGGTGAACGGTGCCGGTCTGGCGATGGCGACGATGGACATCATCAAGCTCTATGGGGCCGAGCCTGCCAACTTCCTCGACGTGGGTGGCGGTGCCACCAAAGAGAAAGTGACCGAAGCGTTCAAGATCATCACCAGCGACCCGCAGGTCAAAGGCATTCTGGTCAACATCTTCGGCGGTATCATGCGCTGTGACGTCATCGCCGAGGGCGTTGTCGCCGCGGTGAAAGAGGTCGGCCTGCAGGTCCCGCTGGTCGTGCGTCTGGAAGGCACGAATGTCGAGAAAGGCAAAGAGATCATCAATACCTCTGGCCTGGACGTGATCGCGGCGGACAACCTCAAAGACGGTGCCGAGAAGATCGTGAAGGCGGTTAAGGGGTAAGCTCGTGCAAAAGCACCTAACCTCTACTTTCGCTGCGCTTCTTAGCATCTGCTTCGCGCTTCCAGCCGAAGCAGATAGTCAAGAAAAGGCCGTGGAAGCCTGCAAGTACTTTTTGCAGGATGTCTTCAATAGAAATTCACCGCGCGTTTTGATTAAGCCTTCCTTCTCAGAACCTGTTTTTCCAGCAGGTGGAGCAAGGTTGGAGCGTTACCTAAGCATCCACTTTGAATTAGTGACCGCTGATGAAGGCGAGTTCGAAGACAAGGATCGTTTTGACGACTTCAACGTTGGGATATTCGAGTTTGAGCAGGAGGTTGAGATGTCCATTGCCTGCTTGACTGATTTGATTGACCAAAGAGTGCTCACAATCGGAATAGGGGCTCCGACAGTCGGTCTCAACCCGACCCTACCGTCGTTCGTAAAAGACCAAACGCGCACATCGAATTATCGCATCACCTACTTTGATGTAGGCAGCGAAGTACACCAAGGAAAATTCTAATGGCAGTCCTCATCGACGAAAACACCAAAGTGATCTGTCAGGGCTTTACCGGCTCGCAGGGCACATTCCACTCTGAACAGGCCATCGCTTATGGCACCAAGATGGTCGGCGGTGTGACCCCCGGCAAAGGCGGGATGACGCATCTTGACCTGCCCGTGTTCAACTCGGTCCACGAAGCCAAGCACGTGACCGAAGCCAATGCCTCTGTGATCTATGTGCCGCCGCCCTTCGCGGCTGACTCGATCCTCGAAGCGATTGACGCCGAGATGGAAGTGATCGTCTGCATCACCGAAGGCATCCCGGTTCTGGACATGATGAAGGTGAAGCGCGCGCTGGAAGGCTCAAGCTCGCGCCTGATCGGCCCGAACTGCCCCGGTGTCATCACACCCGACGCCTGCAAGATCGGCATCATGCCCGGTCACATCCACAAGCGCGGCTCGGTCGGCGTTGTGTCGCGTTCGGGCACCCTGACCTATGAGGCCGTCAAGCAGACCACCGATGTGGGTCTGGGCCAGTCCACCTGCGTTGGCATCGGCGGCGACCCGATCAAAGGCACCGAGCATATCGACGTGCTGGAATGGTTTCTGGCCGATGACGAAACCGAGTCGATCATCATGATCGGTGAGATCGGTGGCTCGGCCGAGGAAGAAGCCGCGCAGTTCCTGGCGGATGAGGCCAAGAAGGGCCGCAAAAAGCCGACCGCCGGTTTCATCGCAGGTCGCACAGCCCCTCCGGGCCGCCGCATGGGCCACGCGGGCGCCATCGTCGCCGGTGGCAAGGGCGGTGCCGAGGACAAGATCGAAGCCATGCGCTCGGCCGGTATCGTCGTGGCCGAAAGCCCGGCGCAGCTGGGCGAGGCTGTGCTGGAAGCGATTGGTTGATAGGAATCAGCGCATAGCTATGCAGTTTAGTGTCAAAACACTTCTGTCATTTTCCGGGCGGGCCTCCCGCTCGGAATACTGGATGTATGTGACTCCGATACTGTTGTTGCTGTTAGCTGCTCTGACATTCGATCTATTGGCTCTTGGTCCGACGACTTATCAAGAGTTTACCACGACTACAGATTTGCTGACCGGTGAACAGACGCACGAGATATCCAATGTCACTGATTACAGCCCTCGAATTGGAAGCCTTGTTGTGTCGCTTTTGGTCCTCGCACCTTTTGCGGCAATGCTCACACGTCGAGTGCACGATATTGGATTCCCGGGTTGGTATGCTTGGCTCGCGCTTTTTCTAGCTTTTTTCTTTGGCCCTATGCTGTCCTTTTTTGTGGGTCTGTTAGGGCTGATATCGGTGAAAATAGCTTTGATTTTTGCTTTCCTGCTAGGGGTACCACAACTCGCGCTTTCGCTCTTGGGATTCGTAGTAATCGTATTGTGGGGCACAACTCCTTCTGAACCCGGAACCAACGAATACGGGCCAAATGCTTCGGAGTTAACCGCATGACCTTCTCCGACGCCATCCGCACCTGTTTCGCCAAGTTCTTCACATTCTCGGGTCGGGCCTCGCGGCCCGAATACTGGTTCTTTTTCCTGTTCATCGTGATCTGGAACATCATCGCCGGGATCATCGACTGGCAGTTCTTCACTCAGGTCTCAGTCAGCCAGAGCGATGAGGTGAAATCCGTCACCGCCACGTCCTCGGCACCGGTCCAGAGCATTGTGACGCTGATCGTATTCATCCCACATCTGACTGTTGCATGGCGGCGGATGCATGATACCGGGCGCAGCGGGCTATATGCCTTGCTGCCGATCCTTTTGATCCTCGGCGCTGGCGCGGTTCTGATCTTCGGCATCGGCCTCGCGTCCCATTTCCAGCATGGCGGCAATCTGGACATCCTGTTCACCCGCGCCACTTTGCTGGTCGTCCTTCCGACACTGCTGATCCTGTTTGTGTCGCCCCTCCTGGTTCTGTGGTGGCTGACCCGCCCGTCGCAACCAGGCACCAACCAATACGGTCCCAACCCATATGAGGTAGCCCAATGACCGAACATACGCCCAATTCCGCGTTCCACGCCTCGAGCTTTATGCAGGGGCACAATGCCGAGTATCTGGAGCAGCTTTACGCCCAGTACACCAAGAACCCCGGCGCGGTGGATGCCGCCTGGGCCGAGTTCTTCAAGGCCATGGGTGACGCCACACCGGACGTCCAGAAAGAGGCCGAGGGGCCGTCCTGGGCGCGCACCGACTGGCCGCCGATGCCGGCGGATGATCTGACCGGCGCGCTGACCGGCGAATGGGCCGAGATCGACGCCAAGGCGGCGGGCAAGAAGATCAAGGACAAGGCCGCCGCCAAGGGCGTTGAGGTCAGCGATGACCAGATCAAGCGCGCGGTGCTGGACAGTCTGCGGGCGCTGATGCTGATCCGGGCCTATCGCATCCGGGGCCATCTGGCCGCTGATCTGGACCCGTTGGGCATGCGCGCCGCCAGCAATCATCCTGAGCTGGACCCCAGGACCTATGGCTTTACCGAAACCGACATGGACCGTCCGATCTTTATCGACAACGTGCTGGGCCTGCAGATGGCCAGCATGCGTCAGATCGTCGAGATCGTGAAGCGGACTTATTGCGGCACTTTCGCGCTGCAATACATGCACATCTCGGATCCCGAACAGGCCGCCTGGCTGAAGGAACGGATCGAAGGTTATGGCAAAGAAATCCAGTTCACCAAGGAAGGCCGCAAGGCGATCCTGAACAAGATGGTCGAGGCCGAAGGTTTCGAGAAATTCCTGCATGTCAAATACATGGGCACCAAGCGGTTCGGCCTGGACGGCGGTGAGGCGCTGATCCCAGCGATGGAGCAGATCATCAAGCGCGGTGGCGCCTTGGGGATCAAGGACATCGTCATTGGTATGCCGCACCGTGGTCGTCTGAACATCCTGGCCAATGTGATGCGCAAGCCGTACCGCGCGATCTTCAATGAATTCCAGGGCGGCAGCTTCAAGCCCGAGGACGTGGATGGATCGGGCGACGTGAAATACCACCTCGGCGCTTCCAGCGACCGGGAATTCGATGGCAACCGCGTGCACCTGTCGCTGACCGCAAACCCCTCGCACCTTGAGGCGGTAAACCCGGTGGTGCTGGGCAAGGTCCGCGCCAAGCAAGATCAGCTGAACGACACCGACCGCACCGCAGTTATGGGCATCCTGCTGCACGGCGACGCGGCCTTTGCCGGTCAAGGTGTCGTGGCCGAAGGGTTCGGTCTGTCCGGCCTACGCGGCCACAGGACCGGCGGCACCATGCATATCGTGGTCAACAACCAGATCGGTTTCACCACCGCGCCGCATTTCTCGCGCTCCAGCCCGTATCCCACCGATATCGCGCTGATGGTCGAGGCACCGATCTTCCACGTGAACGGTGACGACCCCGAGGCTGTGACACACGCAGCCAAGGTGGCGACGGAATTCCGTCAGAAGTTCCACAAGGACGTGGTCATCGACATCTTCTGCTATCGTCGGTTTGGTCACAACGAGGGCGACGAGCCCATGTTCACCAACCCGATCATGTACAAGAAGATCAAGACGCATAAGACCACGCTGTCGTTGTACACCGAACGTCTGGTCAAGGACGGCCTGATCCCCGAAGGCGAGATCGAGGACATGAAAGCCGCCTTCCAGGCCCATCTGAATGATGAGTTCGAGGCCGGCAAAGACTATAAACCCAACAAGGCCGACTGGCTGGACGGGCGCTGGTCGCATCTGGACAAGAACAAAGAAGAATACGTGCGCGGCGAAACCGCGATCACACCGGAAACCCTGGCCGAGATCGGCAAGGCGCTGACACACGCCCCCGAGGATGTCGCGCTGCACAAGACCGTTGGCCGTCTTCTGGACCACAAAAAGCAAATGTTCGACAACGGCAAAGGCTTTGACTGGGCCACCGGTGAGGCACTGGCCTTTGGATCGCTGCTGACCGAAGGATTCCCGGTGCGCCTGTCCGGTCAGGACGCTACGCGCGGCACGTTCAGCCAGCGTCACTCGGGCTTTGTCCACCAGGAAAACGAAGAGCGGTATTATCCGCTGAACAACATCCGCGCGGGCCAGTCGAAATACGAAGTGATCGACTCGATGCTGTCGGAATACGCGGTGCTGGGTTTCGAATACGGCTTTTCGCTGGCCGAACCCAACGCGCTGACCCTTTGGGAGGCCCAGTTTGGTGACTTCGCCAACGGTGCGCAGATCATGTTCGACCAGTTCATCAGCTCTGGCGAAAGCAAATGGCTGCGGATGTCCGGTCTGGTCTGCCTGCTGCCGCACGGGTTCGAAGGGCAAGGCCCCGAGCACAGCTCGGCACGTCTGGAACGGTTCCTGCAGATGTGCGGTCAGGACAACTGGATCGTGGCAAACTGTACGACGCCCGCGAACTATTTCCACATCCTGCGCCGTCAGCTGCACCGCACCTTCCGCAAGCCGCTGATCCTGGTGACGCCGAAATCGCTGCTGCGCCACAAGCTGGCTGTCAGCACGGCCAATCAGTTTACCACCGGGTCAAGCTTCCACCGGGTGCTGTGGGACGACGCGCAACAGGGCAATTCCGAGACCAAGCTGGTCAAGGACGACAAGATCAAACGTGTCGTGATGTGTTCCGGCAAGGTCTATTATGATTTGCTGGAAGAGCGTGACGCCCGCGGGATCGACGATGTCTACCTGATGCGGATCGAGCAGTTCTACCCCTTCCCCGCCCACTCACTGATTAATGAGCTTGAGCGTTTCAAAGGGGCCGAGATGGTCTGGTGCCAGGAAGAACCCAAGAACCAGGGTGCCTGGACCTTTATCGAACCCAATATCGAATGGGTCCTGACCCGCATCAAAGCCAAACACACACGGCCCCGCTATGTCGGTCGCGCCACATCGGCCTCGCCCGCGACGGGTCTGGCCAGCCAACACAAAGCCCAACAAGAAGCGCTGGTGAACGAAGCGCTGAGCATTGAAGGAAAGTAATGATGTCCATTGAAGTTCGTGTTCCCACGCTGGGCGAATCCGTCACCGAAGCCACGGTTGCGACCTGGTTCAAGAAACCCGGTGATGCCGTGGCCGTGGATGAGATGCTGTGTGAGCTTGAAACCGACAAGGTGACCGTCGAGGTTCCCTCGCCCGCTGCGGGCGTGATGGGCGAGATCGTGGCCGCCGAAGGTGAAACCGTCGGCGTCGATGCGCTGCTGGCAACCATCGCCGCAGGCGAAAGCGCCGCCCCTGCCGCTGCTGCCCCCGCAGCCAAGGCCGCCCCGGCCGCAAGCGCAGGCAGCGTCGACGTGATAGTGCCCACCCTGGGCGAGTCGGTCACCGAAGCCACCGTGGCCACCTGGTTCAAACAGGTTGGCGATGCCGTCGCGCAGGACGAGATGCTGTGTGAACTGGAAACCGACAAGGTCTCGGTCGAAGTTCCCGCCCCGGCCGCTGGCGTGCTGGCGGAAATCGTGGCGCCCGAGGGCACCACCGTGGATGCTTCGGCCAAGCTGGCGGTGATCTCGGGCGCGGGTGCCGTAGCCGCCCCTGCCGCGGCACCGGCAGCAGCCGCCGCACCGGTGGCAACCACCGGCAAGGACGTGGCCAATGCGCCCTCGGCGGAAAAAGCGATGGCCGAGGCCGGTCTGTCCGCAGGTCAGGTCACAGGCACTGGTCGCGATGGCCGCATTATGAAAGAGGACGTGGCCCGCGCCGTGGCAACCGCTGCCGCCCCGGCCCCGGCTCCGGCCCCTGCATCTGCACCGCGCGCGCCTGTCGCAGCCGATGATGCGGCGCGTGAGGAACGGGTCAAGATGACCCGCCTGCGCCAGACCATCGCCAAGCGTCTGAAGGACAGCCAGAACACCGCCGCCATGCTGACCACCTATAACGAGGTGGACATGACCGAGGTGATGGCCCTGCGCAGCCAGTACAAGGACCAGTTCGAGAAGAAGCACGGCGTGCGTCTGGGCTTTATGTCCTTTTTCACCAAGGCTTGCTGCCACGCGCTGAAGGAAGTGCCCGAGGTGAACGCGGAAATCGACGGCACCGACATCGTCTACAAGAATTTCGTTCACATGGGCGTTGCCGCCGGTACGCCCACCGGCCTGGTGGTTCCGGTCATCCGCGATGCCGACAGCATGTCCTTCGCCGCGATCGAGAAAGCCATCGCCGAGAAGGGCAAGCGCGCCCGCGAAGGCAAGCTGTCCATGGCCGAGATGCAGGGCGGCACCTTCACCATCTCGAACGGTGGTGTTTATGGCTCGCTGATGTCGTCGCCGATCCTGAACCCCCCGCAATCGGGTATTCTGGGGATGCACAAGATTCAGGACCGCCCGATGGCGATCAACGGTGAGGTCGTGATCCGTCCGATGATGTATCTGGCCCTGTCCTATGACCACCGGATCGTTGACGGCAAAGGTGCGGTGACCTTCCTTGTTCGTGTAAAAGAGGCGCTGGAAGATCCGCGCCGCCTGTTGATGGATCTGTAATCATGGCAACACATGTATTGTGGCAGGCCGATGTGGCCGATTTCGGAGCCTGGCTGAAAGTGTTCCGCGAGGACAAGCCGATGCGCAAGGCTGCGGGTATCCGCGACCTGCATGTCTGGCGCGACCCGGACCAGCGCGACCATGCCATCGCCATGTTCGAGGTAACGAACCTGGAAAAGGCGCGAGCCTTTTTCGGATCCGAAGAGCTGGCGATGCACCACGAACGGGGCGGCATCGCGCATATCACGATCAAGCTGCTGGAACCGGTGTGACCGGGATACCGCTGAACATGCTCTGTCAAGTTGCAAATAAGAGGCCCGTGTTTTGGTAAGAGATACTATGACAGAGCGGCTTAGGTTCCTCGCAAAACCGCTTGTTGCCATCCTCTCGGCAAGATCGTGGCTTTTTGTCAGGGTTGCCTGTGTTTCTCGATCCTGGTCGGGAGTCGTGACAGTGGTCCGCTACACCGGCGCATACTCCGCCGTCTTGGCGGTCATTGTCACGCTTGCCGTTCTCAGCGGGTCCGGGGCGGATGTCGCGACGGTGCCGGGGGATATTGGCGCGGGCATTTTGCATGGGCTTTTTGCCGGCAAGGTCGATCCGTCGATGAGCCACCCGCGGACGAATCCCTTGCCGGGAAGTTGCCTGGCACTGGGCTGCATCCTGTTGACGGCCTCAGTTCTCATTGACAGGCAACGCCGGAGGGACACGTCATGACCTTGCCTTTGTGGGGACTGACTGTTCTGTCCATTCTCGCCCTGGTTCATGTGAGCATTGACAGTTTTCTATTGAAACTGTGCGCCGGAAATGCCTGGACAGCCGGGCCGCGCGACCGGGTGGTCGAGCGCAGCATGTTGGCGGGACGAGCGCGGCGGGCGCTGGTTAACTTTCTGGAAACTGCGCCGGTTTTCATCAGCCTGGCGCTGGTTGTCGAACTTTCCGGCTTGCAGGGGCCGCTGATTGCGGGCGGGCTCTATGTGTATCTCGCCGGTCGCGCCCTGTATTTGCCGGCCTATCTGAGCGGGGTGCCCTATCTACGCACCGCCATCTGGCTGGCCGCAACCAGCGGTCTGGCCGCCATGCTTGCGGGGATTCTGTTGGCATGAACCCCATTTTCACCATATTCACCGGCGCAGTGAACCCACGCTGCATTTGCGGCCGTATAGTGCCGCATCCCCGGACCACCCCAATTGAGACGAAAGGACCTGACAATGGCATCCTATGACGTGATCGTAATCGGCGCCGGCCCCGGCGGCTATGTCTGCGCCATCCGCTGCGCCCAGCTGGGCCTGAAAACCGCGGTGGTCGAAGGCCGCGAGACGCTGGGCGGCACCTGTCTGAACGTGGGCTGTATCCCGTCCAAGGCGCTGCTGCATGCCAGCCATCAACTGCATGAGGCCGAGCACAACTTTGCCAAGATGGGCCTGAAGGGCAAAAGCCCGTCGGTCGATTGGAAACAGATGCAGGTCTATAAGCAAGATGTGGTCGATTCCAACACCAAGGGCATCGAGTTTCTGTTCAAAAAGAACAAGATCGACTGGCTGAAAGGCTGGGGCTCGATCCCCGAGGCGGGCAAGGTCAAGGTCGGCGACGAGGTGCATGAGACCAAGAACATCATCATCGCCTCGGGGTCCGAACCGGCCTCGCTGCCAGGCGTTGAGGTCGATGAAAAGGTCGTCGTGACCTCGACCGGTGCGCTGTCACTGGGCAAGATCCCGAAGAAGATGGTCGTCATCGGTGCGGGCGTGATCGGTCTGGAACTGGGCTCGGTCTATCAGCGGCTGGGGGCCGAGGTCACCGTGATCGAGTTTCTTGACGCGATCACCCCGGGCATGGACCCCGAGGTGCAGAAGACCTTCCAGCGGATTCTTAAAAAGCAGGGCATGAAATTCGTCATGGGCGCGGCGGTGCAAAAGACCGAAGCCACCAAGACCAAGGCTAAGGTCACCTACAAGCTGCGCAAGGATGACAGCGAGCATGTGATCGACGCCGACACCGTACTGGTCGCCACCGGCCGCAAGCCGTTCTCGGACGGGCTGGGCCTTGAAGCCTTGGGCGTTGAGATGACCCCGCGCGGTCAGATCAAGGTTGGCTCCGACTGGCAGACCAACGTACCGGGCATCTATGCCATCGGCGACGTCACCGAAGGCCCGATGCTGGCTCACAAGGCTGAAGACGAAGGCATGGCCGCCGCCGAGCAGGTCGCGGGCAAGCATGGCCACGTGAACTATAGTGTCATTCCGGGCGTGATCTACACCTGGCCCGAAGTGGCGAATGTGGGCGAGACCGAAGAAACGCTCAAGGCTGCGGGCCGCGATTACAAGGTCGGCAAGTTCATGTTCATGGGCAATGGCCGCGCCAAGGCAAACTTTGCCACCGATGGCTTTGTCAAGATGCTCGCCGACAAGGAAACCGACCGCATTCTGGGCTGCCACATCATCGGCCCGGGTGCAGGGGACCTGATCCACGAGGTCTGCGTTGCGATGGAATTCGGCGCCTCGGCCGAGGATCTGGCCCTGACCTGCCACGCCCACCCGACCTATTCGGAAGCGGTGCGCGAAGCCGCGCTGGCTTGCGGCGACGGTCCAATCCACAGCTGATCCTGCTGCAAAAGGAAACCAGAAAGGCGGGCTCAGCAGTCCGCCTTTTTTCTGCCGTTGCATCGCCTTAGTTTTGTTACCGTAAAAGTTGATCAATCAACCGTGATTGCCGGACCTGAATCGGCACAGACGATTGAAACGTAACATTTATTGAGGCTGAAATGCGGTTTGCACTTCTCTGCGCGGCGGCGCTGTTATTCACAATGTTCTCAGGTCAGGACGCCCAGGCAGGCCGCGCCGGCGGCGTCTGGGGCACGGCCGAACAGATGAGCCTTGTCGCTGAGACCGATGTCGCGGACAATTCCGGTCAAACGCTGGCCTTGTGCCATTTGACCAAGAAAACTCACATCATGTTCGCCGGTGTGTGGCGCAGTTCGATCGGCTATGTCATGGCCCCGAACAAATGCGACAGCGACAGCTATTACTCGGTGAACGCCGAACAGTTGACGTTGGGCAAAGTTGTAGGGACCTACCCTGCGGACCTGCCCGATCAACCCTCGATGTCAATCGCCGACATGATCTCGGGGTTTTGGGGTCTGGGTGTCGTTGCGGTGTTTCTGATCGTTGCCGGATTGAAATCTGCTGTTCAAGCCAAGCGCACGGCGCAGCGGCATGCACAGATGGGCGATGTCCATCCGGCGGCCCTGCGGGCGATGGATGCGATGTGCCACGCCGCAAAGGCGGATGGTACGCTGGACCCTTCCGAGGTCACCATGATGGCCGATATCGCCAAGCAGATGACCGGTGAAACTTTTGACGAGGCCCGCATCCGCCGCATGTTCGACATGGCCGAGGCCAAACCGACCGAGGCCCAGTTCGCGGCCTTTGGCACCGGGTTGACCTCGGATCAGAAACGCATGGTGCTGCAGGCCACGCTGATGATCGCAGCCGCGGACGGCCATATGGATCAGGATGAGGCCCTTTTCGCTCAGAAACTGGCACGCGGTTTGGGGATCAATGTGGACGAATTCATGACGATGTTTCAGGCCATGAACGCCAAACCGGCCTGATTTACCACATGGTCTTTGCGGCGCGCGGGGCCCATTCGGCATCGTAACGCGCGCCGCCTTCTTCCCCTTCGCTCACCTCGGCCAGAATTTCGCCCATGGTGGGGAGGTCGGCACTTTCGTCGCCCGCGCTCCAGATGCGGGCACGCATCATCGCGCGGGCGCATTGGGTGTAAATCTCGGAAATTTCGATGACCGCAACGGTGGCGGGCAGTTTGCCGTTCTTCTCGAATCGGGCGCGCAGGGCGGCGTCTGCCGTCAGCCGCGCCTGTCCGTTTACGCGGACGACATTGTTGGACCCGGGCACCAGAAACATCAGCGCCACGCGCGGGTCCCGCACGATATTGCGTAGGGAATCCAACCGGTTGTTGCCACGCCAATCCGGCAGGGCCAGCGTCTTGGGATCAAGTTCCAGCACCGCCGGGCCGTCATCCCCGCGCGGGCTGCCATCGGTGCCTTCGGGGCCGACCGTACTGAGGATGCACAGGCGCGAGGCCATGATCCACTTGCGATACAGCGGCGTCAGGCTGTGTGCCACCTTGCGCAAAGAGGGTGCTGCGGGCGTGCCATAAAGTCCTTCGAGCGTTTCGATATCTTCAATGAATTCCATCCGGGTCAAATCCCACTTCTTTCATCAATGCGTCAGACCGTGTCTCGATCACGTCTTCCAGCCGTTGCAGGAAGTCCTTGCGGCCAACGCCCGGTTCGATCGGATCGAGGAAATCGACAATCGCCAGTCCGGGTTTGCGCAAAACGCCCGTGCGCGGCCAGAAAACACCGGCGTTGGTCGCCACCGGAACGCAGGGAAACCCAAGGCCTTCATACAGAACCGCCGTGCCCACCTTGTAGGGACGATGCACCCCCGGTGCGACGCGGGTGCCCTGCGGGTAGATGACCAACTGGCCGGGCTCGGCGAATTCCTTCGAGACGTCCTTGACCATCTTGGCCACAGCCGCACCCTTTTTACCGCGATCCACCGGGATACAGCCAAGGCGGCGCGCATACATGCCGATGACCGGGGTCCAGAGCAGCTCCCTTTTCATGATGAACTTGCCATGCGGCACCGCATCGAAAATGATGATGATATCGAGGAAGGACTGATGCTTGGCCCCAACCACAACCTCACCCGTGGGCACGGCACCACGAACTTCGGTGCGGATGCCGACCATCCAGCGGGCCAGCCACATGGTTGTGCGGGCATAGGTCTTGCAGGCTTGTAGCGCGCCGCGTTTGGTCAGCAGCGCATAAGGGGCAAACACGATGCCCAGGATCAGCATCCAAGTATAGATCACGATCATGAAGATCAGCGAACGAACCCATTGAAACGCTGTGGCCATCAAGAAAGCTCCTTCAATTTGCGGCTGGCGGCGGTCCAGGTAGCCAGAAAGGCGACGGCGGCCCCCAATACGGGGATCAGCGCGGGCAACAGCCAACCTGCACCCTGAAAGCCCAGACCGGTCAGAAAACCGCCCTCGTCCGAGGCTTCGGGCAGCAGCAGTACGCCGGTCATCCCCAGCAGAACGCCGACAACGGCGCCGAAAAACGCGCGATAAGTAAAGCGACGGACAAAGGCACGGGCGATAAAGCGGTCGCGGGCGCCAACAAGGCGCAGCACTTCGATAATCTGCGCGTTGGCCGCCAGCGATGCATTGGCGGCAAGCGTGATCATGGCCGCCGTAGCGCCACCGATCAGCAGGATCGAGACCCAACCCAATCGCCGCAGCGACATGGCCGCATCCACCAGCGGCTCGCGCCAGCGGGTATGATCATCCAGCACCGCGCCCGGCACTTCGGCCCCCAGCCGCAAACGCAGGCCGGTCGCGTCAAGCCCGGGCTCGCCTTCAATAATCTCGATCAGTTGCGGTATGGGCAGCGTGTCCAGCGGCAGGTCAGGGCCGAACCATGGCGACAGCAGGGCGGCTTGTTCTTCAGCCGTCAGCGCCCGGGCCGAGGCGACGCCGGGGGTCTGACCAAGTACAGCCAAGGCGGCGTCGGTCTGGGCCGCAAGCTGTTCAGCCGGGGCGTTGATGCGCAGGGTGGCAGCGCCAGCCAGTTCGGACGCCCAGCGGTCTGCCAACCGGCCCGATGCCAACGACAACGCAAGCGCAAATACGGCCAGGAATGCCATTGCGCCCGACACGAACAGGGTCAGTTGGGCCGTATAGCCCGAAGGCGGTACCACGCGGTCGGCACGTTTGTCCCTTGCCAGGAGGCTGCGAATGGTACCCTTGCTCATAGATCTGCCCCCGCCAGTTGAATCTGGCGCTGCGAAATCCGCAAAACCCGCGCCTGAACCTGGCTTTTGGCAGCGCGGATCAAACTAAGATCATGGGTGGCAATCAAAACGGTTTTGCCCATCTTGTTCAGTTCGACCAGCAGGCGCAGCAGACGCTGCGACATCTCCCAGTCCACATTGCCGGTTGGTTCATCGGCCAGCACCACGTCTGGCGAAAGGATCACGGCGCGCGCCAATGCGGCGCGCTGACGTTCACCCCCCGACAGCTCGGGCGGATGCGCATCAAGCCGTGCGCCCAGTCCAACCCAGCTGAGCAATTCTGTCAGATCGTCTTTTTGGGCGTTTTCGCCCTTCCCAGAAACCATCAGCGGCAAGGCGACATTTTCCGCAAGTGTCATATGGTCCAGAAAGTGGCAGTCCTGATGCACGACCCCGATCCGGCGTCGCAACAGGGCCATCTGATCGCGATCAAGCCTTGCCACGTCCTGCTCAAAGGCGCTCAGCCGTCCCGAAGTGGGTAACAACGCACCGTAGCACAGCTTGAGCAGGGTGGTCTTTCCCGCGCCAGAGGGTCCGGTCAGAAAATGGAACGACCCCGGCTGCAGCTGAAGCGATACATCACTCAACAACTCACCATCACCATAAGTGTAGCTGACATTTTCCAGCTCGATCACAGGGGCCCCCGTCTTAGTTGCCGCCCTTCTTGCCCGAGCGCGGTGGTGGTTTCAATGCCTGCACCGGGTCGAATTGGTGACACTTGTGCCGTGAAACCGAAAACACCCTTTGCGGTCGTGTATTAACGGAATAACATCCCTGAAAAAACTATTATCAGGTCGAGGTTCCGACCAGGAGGCAGCATGCGTCTTACGTGTCCGAATTGCAGCGCCCAGTACGAGGTGCCAGACGAGGTCATTCCCGAAGAAGGCCGCGATGTGCAGTGTTCGAATTGCGAGAATACGTGGTTTCAGGCCAAGCACCCGGATCAGCCCGCCGCGGCGGCCGAACCAGTCGTCGAGGACACGCCTGCTGAGCCCGAACCCGCTGAGGCCGCGGCGGAGCCTGACACCGAAGTGAAAGTTGAACCCCAGCCTGAGCCCACACCCGTGCCCGAGGCTGCGCCCGAGCCCGAAGCCGCGGCGGAACCTGAAAAACCTGCGGCGACCGGGAATGTCGACCCTGCGGTTGCCAGTATCCTCAAAGAAGAGGCCGCCCGCGAGGCTGATCTGCGCGCGCAGGAAGGCGGCAGCCTTGAAACCCAGCCCGATCTGGCGCTGGATACCCCGCCCGAACCCGAACCTGACCCGGAACGCGCTATCAAAGAACTGACGGCCACCGAGACCGCCGAAGATGCGGGGCAGAAGGATGCGCTGCCGGATGTCGAGGCGATCAATTCCAGCCTGCGCAGCGATGATGCCCCAGCGGCAGAGGACGCCGCCCCGCACAAATCCGGCGGGTTCATGCGTGGTTTTGCGGCGATCCTGATTGTCGGAATTTTGCTGATGCTGATCTATGGCAATGCGCAGAAAATCAGTCAGGCTGTTCCACAGGCCGATCCGATCCTGGAACCCTATGTGACGATGGTGGACCAGGCGCGGCTCTGGCTTGAAGTGCAGGCCTCGGGCACGGCGCAGAACTGATCCGGTTTCGGGGCGGGGCTAGAACCGCTCCAGCAGCCGCTTGAGGTATTCCAACTCGATCTGAGGACGATCCGTCTCGCCGGTGCGGCGGCGGATTTCGTCCAGCAATTCACGGGCGCGGCGATATACGTCTTCGCCCTGCAGCATATTGTCATCGGTCGAGATCGACCCGTTGGTGCCCGGGTTGCGGCCCAGCGGATCACGGTTGTTGGCCTGCATGTCGCCATCCTGCGTACCCTGACCGGGTTGGTTCTGCTGGTTCTGGGCCAATGCCTCGCCCAGTGACCGCATCCCTTCCCGCAGGGCTTCCATCGCCTCGGACTGACGGTCGATTGCCTCGGCCAAATCGTCACTGCGCAGGGCTTCTTCGGCCTCGTCCATGGCGCGGCCCGCGCGGCCCAGCGCATCACGTGCGGCCTCGCCTTCGGGCGATCCCGCACCGGGCAGGCTTTGCTGTTGACGGCCCAGCTCGTCCCGCAGGTCCTGCTGGCGATCGGCCAGCGATCCCTGACCCTGCTGGTTGCCCTCAGACTGATCGGACCCTTGCCCCTGACCGCCTTGACCCTCATGGCTCTGACCCCGGCCCAGACCGCCGCTGCGGCCCTCGTTGCCTTCGCTTTCACCGGCCTGCGCGCCGGGATTGAACTGCTCCTGCAGATCGCGGAAGGCCTGATCGCTGAGCCCTTGCTGTTCCCGCAGCGTTTCGGCCAATCCTTCCATGGCTTGCTGGCCTTCGGATTGCTGGCCCTGACCCTGCCCCTGAGTGACGCGCATGTTCTCCATCATCTGCTGGAACTCTTCCAGCGCCTGCTGCGCCTCGGCCATGCGGCCCTGTTCCATCAGTTCCTGAATGCGGTCCATCATCCGCTGCAGGTCGTCCTGAGTCATCTGCAGGGTTTCGCCGTTCTGGCCTTGCTGGTTCTCGTCGAACTCACCGTTTTCCTGCGCCAGACGCTGCAGCTGGCGCATATAGTCCTCCGTCGCCTCGCGCAGTTCCTGCATCAGCTCGGCAATCTCCTCGTCCGAGGCGCCGTTCTTCATCGCCTCGGACAGGCGTTCCTGCGCCCGGCGCATCCGTTCCAGCGCATCGGCCAGCGTGCCCTCTTCGATGATGACCGCCAGATCCCACAAGGCCTGCGCGATCTCTTCCTGCTGCTTGGGCTTCAGGTCGTATTTGGTGAACGCCTCAAGCCGACGCAGGGTGACGCGCAGGCGCAGATAGGCGGTGTCCGAGCGGAAGAACCCCTCGGGCAGATGCGAGACCGCACGCAGCAATTGGGCAACCCGCGGGGCGTTGTCCCGCGACCACAGCAGGTCGCGGCGCTGTTCGATTACCGCTGCGGCCAGCGGATCAAAGAACCGCCGCGCGGGCAGCTTGGTCAAATAGGGTTCGGACTGGCTTTCCTGATCCGCCGCATCCCGTGCCGTCAGGGTGATTGTCACCGGCAGATGCGCCCAGGGATGCTGCGAGAAGTCCTCGATCAAATCCTCGGTGAAATCGGCCCGGTCACCGGTGATCGGCATCGGCAGTTCCACCTCGATCGCCTCGCGCGCCTCGGGGGCAATGGTCAGGCCATAGCGGCGGTCTACCGCGGACAGGTCCAGCCTGATCGTTGCGCTGCCGGATACCACGCCATAATCGTCACTGGCGGCAAAGGGCAGCTTCATCTGCCCGCCCGCCTCGGCCTCGGCCACATCCGCGACACCGATGCTGGGCGCGGTATCCTGAACCACATCCAACGACCAGTCGCGCCCGGACGGGCCTGCGATCCTCAGCTGGCCGGACCGTTCGACCACAAAGTCCTGTTCCGGCTCGGTCGCGTCCTGAGTACCCAGAGGCGTGGTTGTTTCCGTCAGACTATGGGCGCCAACCTCTCCGTAGAAACGAAGAGTGATGCGGCTGCCCTGCGGGATCGACAGCGTCGGATCGGCCTGATCCGCCAGGTAGAGCGTCGGCAGGCCGGTATAGCGCGGCGGCTCAACCCAACCCTCCCAACTTGGTCCTTGGCCTGCGATGGCCGCGCCCGGAGTCATCTCGGCCACCGAGCCGATGCGCCAGAACGAGCCGAACAAGCCCGCAATCACCAGCGCCAACAGGGCAGAGTACCGCAAGGCGTAGGGGTCGCGGTCGGCCAGTCGCAAATCCGGTTTGACCGGATCGGCCTGCGCCGCCCGCCGCGCCATCCGTTTCTGGTGCGCGTGCCACAGGGCAACCGAATCCGCATCCATCGCGCCAATGGCCTGATCGTCCATCAGCGCCTGAATCGGACGGCCAGGCAATGATGCATCCAGCCGCATCAGCGCTTCGGCCCGTGATGGCACATGGAATCGCCGCACACCCAGGATCAGCGCCGCAAGCAGCCCCAAAAGGGCCAGCGCGCCCACAATCCAGACCAGTTCGACCGGAACATGATCCTGCAGCCCAAGCATCAAAGCGGCCAGAATCGCCATGGACCCCGAGAAAAACGGCCAGAAGGCGCGCAAAACCTGCTCGGCCAGCATCCCTGCATGCGTCAGCCACAGGGACGGTCTTGGGATCGGCAGGTTCGGTCTTGCGGTCAAGGCGGGCCTCCGTCAGCGGGCCCGCGCGGTTATCGCGTCAAAGCCACGTAGGTATGGTATCGCGGTTTATGATTTCGTCAAAGCTTGGCCGTTCACGAATTACGGCAAATTGATCCCCATGCACCAGAACCTCTGGGATCAGGGGGCGGGTGTTGTATTCGCTGGCCATCACCGCGCCATAGGCCCCGGCGCTGCGGAAGGCGACCAGATCACCGGCGACAAGCGGCGGCATATTGCGCTGTTTGGCAAAGGTATCGCCCGTTTCGCAGACCGGACCAACGATATCATAGGGCTGTTGTTCAACGCCGGGCGCGGGTTCCCGAACCGCAACGATATCGTGATGCGCCTCGTACATCGCAGGGCGGATCAGGTCGTTCATGGCCCCGTCGAGGATCAGGAAATCACGATCCTCGCCGGATTTCACATAGATCACCTTGCTGACCATAAGGCCCGCATTGCCCGCAATCAGGCGGCCCGGCTCGATTTCGATCTCGCAGCCCAGATGGCCCAGCGTCCTCTTGATCATCGCACCGTATTCCACCGGCAGCGGCGGCGCGTCATTGGCACGGGTGTAGGGAATTCCCAGCCCCCCGCCCAGATCAAGGCGGCGAATGTTGTGGCCCTCGGCGCGCAGTTGTTCGGTCAGCTCAGCGACCTTGGTGTAGGCCAGCTCGAACGGTTCCAGATCGGTCAGTTGCGAGCCGATATGCACGTCGATACCGATCACCTCCAACCCCGGAAGGGTGGCGGCGTGGGCGTAAACCTCGGATGCGCGGGCGATCGGGATGCCGAACTTGTTTTCGGACTTGCCGGTGGCGATCTTGGCGTGGGTCTTGGCGTCGACGTCCGGGTTTACCCGAACGGTGATCGGCGCGACGACGCCCAGATCAATCGCGACGGCGTTGATCACTTCCATCTCGGGCTCGGATTCGACGTTGAACTGGCGGATGCCACCGGTCAGCGCGGTGCGGATTTCATCGGCGGTTTTTCCCACACCCGAAAACACGATCTTGTCGCCCGGAACACCCGCAGCCTTGGCGCGCAGGTATTCCCCCCCCGACACCACATCCATCCCCGCGCCCGCCTGCGCCAAAGTTTTCAGAATCGCCTGATTGCTGGCGGCCTTCATCGCATAGCAGACAAGGTGGTCGGTGCCCTCAAGCGCGTCATCGAACAGCTGAAAATGCCGCAACAGGGTCGCGGTCGAGTAGACATAGAACGGGGTTCCGACGGTGGCGGCGATTTCCGAGATCGGGACATCCTCGGCGTAAAGCGCGCCGTCGCGGTAAATAAAGTGATCCATGACAGCGCGCTTAGACCAAAACTGCCCGTCGGATCAATGGATTCTGCACAGCCCGAAGCGTTCCGTCAGTTGGTTGTCGACACACCGACCCGCGCATAGCCCGAGACCGAGATGCCGGACCCACCCGAAGGCGCCTCGGGCTCAGGGCGGGGTTTGTACGAAGGATCGCAGGCCGCAAGCACGGCGAGGGACAGGATCAGACCGATAAATTTCATAGTGTCGTCTTATGTTTAGGAGTTGGCGCAAGGCCGGTCATACCATGCAGATAAGCGCGCGACAGACAAATTGCAAAGGTGTCAAACGCCCAAATAGACGCCAAGACCGCCGCGCCGGACCCCGACACCGCCCCCGACATGGGTGCCGCCGCTGCCGACACCGATATTGGCGCTCATTGTTGGCTGGATCGGCTCACCATCAGCACCGCAGGCGGCCAGAGTAAACCCGGCCAACAAGACAAAACCCAAACGCAAAATTCGCATCATGCCAACACCTTCCGCCGCTTGATCTGGACATGCACCTGACCGGGGCACCGCGCCACGACAGGACTGGTGGTATTTTACCGCATTTTCACACCGTGAACACCAGGAATGTCACCGGACCTTCCACCCACAGTTTTCCTGACCGCAAGTTGCGAACCATGCCGATCAACAGCGATCGTCCGTCTACGCCTAAGAGCGGCGCGCGTCGCGGCGGAATTTCTCCAGTTCCTTGATCTGATTCAACATATCCGCAGAAATCTTTGATGCGTTTTCAACCGCTGGCACGAAATCCGGATTAAACAGGCCGCGTCCATAGGCCAGTTGGTAGAGCGAACGAAACGGGTTTGCGTTGCGCTCGATGGATTGCGCATCAAGCCCGATGCCGGTTCGCGCTTCGCCCAGAACACCATTGTCGTCGATCTGAACCAGAATGCTGCCTTGTTGCCAGAAATTGTCCGACTTCGCATTCGGCGACGGCACTTTCCACGGGGCATAGAGTTTTCGCGGCTTGTCCTGATCCCGGATCGTCACAAATCGCAGCGAGCCAACGGCTTTGCCGGCTATCTTGCAAAACTCGGGATGCTGACGAAGCGCCGACTGCAGCATGAACCCATCCGGGTAATCTGCATAGACTTCGTTGCAGAAACTCTCCAACAGCACTTTACGCCCGTTTCCCAGAACGATGAGGTCGTCCTCGATCCTCTCCAGATCCACCGAGCCAGAACTTCCCGAGCCCTCGCAGGGTTTGCCGAGCAGCGGGAAGGTGGCCTTTTGCGTCAGAAACTGAAGAAGCTCTGGCGGGCTTTTCAGGGCAGGTATGCTTCCAAATTTCCGGTTGCCGGATGCAACCGCCTGCGTCGCGGTCGTGGGAATTCCCAGCGGCGCCAACAAGGACGAATACATGACCTTGTCGGCAACAAACGCACGATTCAAAGCCAATCGCACGGGGGACATGTCACAATTGGCCTGGGATGATCCCTTTTCGCCCACAAAGGTGCGCTTTTCGTCCAGCGTCATTTCAGGATTGAAAAGACCCAGCGAAGAATACTCGGGAAAACTGGCCTCGGCGTGACTGCTCACCAGATGGCAGCAATTGGAACTGCGCCCGGACATCCGGGCGCAGGCTGGAAGGTCTCAGACCAGCGCCTTCCACCGTTCGACCTGCGCGCGCACCTGATCCGGCGCCGTGCCACCATAGGACTGGCGCGAGTTTACCGAGTTGTCGACGCCAAGCACTGAATAGACATCGTCGGTAATCTCGGCGTGAACCGATTGCATGTCCTCCAGCGTCAGGTCGGGCAGGTCGCAGCCTTTGCCTTCGGCCTTAGCGACCAGCGAACCTGTAACGTGGTGGGCGTCGCGGAACGGCAGGCCCAGTACCCGCACCAGCCAGTCGGCCAGATCGGTCGCGGTCGAGAAACCCGAGCCTGCGGCGGCGGCGAGGCTATCGCGGTTGGCGGTCATGTCCTTGACCATGCCTTCCATCGCGGCCAGCGCCAGCATCCAGTTGTCGGCAGCATCAAAGACCTGTTCCTTGTCTTCCTGCATGTCCTTGGAATAGGCCAGCGGCAGCCCCTTCATCACCATCATCAGCGCGGTATTCGCGCCGTAAATCCGCCCCACCTTGGCGCGGATCAGTTCCGCCGCATCGGGGTTTTTCTTCTGCGGCATGATCGACGACCCGGTCGAAAAGCGATCGGACAGCGTGACAAACCGGAACTGGGCCGAGGACCAGATCACCAGTTCCTCGGCAAAGCGCGACAGGTGCACGGCGCAGATCGAGGCGGTGGACAGGAACTCCAGCGCGAAATCGCGGTCACTGACCGCGTCCAGCGAGTTGGCGGCGGGGCGGTCAAAGCCCAGCGCCTGCGCCGTCATATGGCGGTCAATGGGGAAGGACGTCCCGGCCAGCGCAGCGGCGCCCAGTGGGGATTCGTTCATCCGGGCGCGGGCATCGCGGACGCGCGACAGGTCGCGGCCAAACATCTCGACATAGGCCATCATGTGGTGGCCCCATGTCACCGGCTGTGCGGTTTGCAAGTGAGTAAAGCCGGGCATGACCCAATCGGCCCCGGCCTCGGCCTGCGCCAAAAGCGCGCGGATCAGGGCCAGCAGGCCGGCTTCAGCCGCATCCAGCTGATCACGGACCCAGAGTTTGAAATCGGTTGCGACCTGATCATTGCGCGAACGACCGGTGTGCAAACGGCCTGCGGGCTCGCCGATCACCTCTTTCAGCCGCGCTTCGACATTCATGTGGATGTCTTCCAGCGCGGTCGAGAACTGAAATTCTCCGTTCTGGATTTCTGACAAAACGGTGAGCAGCCCTTCCC
Organism: Ruegeria sp. MALMAid1280; assembly: GCF_049195285.1. Classification (NCBI taxonomy): domain Bacteria; kingdom Pseudomonadati; phylum Pseudomonadota; class Alphaproteobacteria; order Rhodobacterales; family Roseobacteraceae; genus Ruegeria; species Ruegeria sp. MALMAid1280. The sequence continues at coordinate 192,173 of NZ_JBMIRT010000041.1, forward strand.
GAATTGCTTCGGCGTCACTATCAGTAATAACGCCTGTGGACGCCAGCATGGCGGCATGGGCGCGCGAGCCTGCGATGTCCTGGGCTGCCATCCGCTGATCGAACCCGATCGAGGCATTGATCGCCTCCATGATCGCGTCTGGACCGGCGGCAAAGCGGCCGCCCCACATCTGGTTCGAGGATTGATCGGTCATGTAAGAAAACCCGGAGTTGATATGCGCCTATTTCGTCTGATCCCCCTTTATATGGCCCTTGCGCTGGGTGCAAATGCGGCTTTGGCCACGGATGCGGAAACTCTGGGCCCGCTGCGCGAGGGCACGCTGAAACGGCTGATCCTGCACAAGGAACCCAAACCCCACGAACTGGTCGAGTTTCAGCTGGAAGATGACGGTGGCACCGCAACGCTTGAGGATTACAGGGGCAAATATGTTCTGCTGAACTTCTGGGCCACGTGGTGCGCGCCCTGCCGCAAGGAAATGCCCCAGATCGCCGAGCTGCAGGCCGAGTTCGGCGGCGACAAGTTCGAGGTGCTGACCCTGGCCACCGGGCGAAACTCTCCTGCGGGGATCAAGAAATTCTTCGAAGAGAACGGTATCGAAAACCTGCCCCGCCATCAGGACAAGAGCTCGGCCGTGGCGCGGGAATTTGGCGTGATCGCCCTGCCGATCACGGTGATTCTGGACCCCGACGGCAATGAGATCGCCCGGCTGATCGGGGATGCCGAGTGGAATTCGGACAGCGCCAAGGCGATTGTTTCGACACTGGTGGGCGCTGAAAGCTAAATTCTCCGGCACCCGTGGGAAAACATGCTATTCTCCTGCATATTTAGTTTGGGAGAATAGAATGAGACTGATTGTACTTACCGCCGCCATGGCTGGCGTTTTCCTGTGCTCTGCCGCAAGCTCTGACGCCAAAGAGCTACGCAAGCAAAACCAATTTCTGGACGCGGTGGCCGGTAAAAAACTGGTCAGCGGTGACACTTGGCTTGTCATTTCGCCGGATGGCAAAATCAATGGCGTCGGACGCAACAATGCGAAGCTCACCGGGGCATGGGCCTGGAGCAAGAAATTCTGGTGCAGGAATGTCGTGGTCGGTGACAAGGCTTTTCCGGAAGACTGCCTGAAGGTGTCTATAGACGGAAACCAAGTCACATTTGCGCGTAACAAAGGTAAAGGCGACGCAATCGTTTACACCATCGCCGACTAGGGTTTCAGCGCTCATTTCAAAAATGTGTTATTGTGGAACTGGCCTTAGCGGGCCGGTTTCGCTTGCAACCTTTATGGAAGGGAGAGACCAATGAAGCCGGTTGTTTTGCTGATTGGAAAACTGCCCAACGTCATCGGCGACGTGGCGCGGCAGTTGGATCACATGCCGATTCAATGGCTGGGCGCGCATGATCCCGACGAGGTCCGGCGGCAACTGGATGCCGAGCCCCGGATTGTCTGCGCCATCATGGGTGCCGGTCTGGATGACAAGATACGCGGCGAGTTGGTGGGCATCATCGCCGCCCGCAGGCCGGATATCTGCATCCACCTCAAGGACCGGGCATCCGGCCCTGACGGGCTGGTGCCGTTTGTGGAACGTGTCGTGCAGCACGAGATCCTCGACACGCTCGAGGCTGGCTGACGCCACGCAACCTTTGACACTGTCCTGACCGCTCTGCACTGTGCCAGGCGGGAGGATGGAATGCCGCTTGAAATACTGCTGGTTCTTGTTGCCGGAGGCATCGTCGGTGTGACGGTGATGCTGCATTTGACCGGGCGGTCCAAGCTGCGCGAGCTGACGCCCGGGACCGCGCGCTCGGAATGGCTGCGTCATGCGCCTGACGACGAGATCATCGACATCACCCTGGCCCATGACAAACACGCGGCTCTGATCCGCACCGAGACCGGAAACGGGCTGCTGTGGTCCTTTGGCGCCGATACCGTGGCGCGTCATCTGCTGGATTTTGACTGGCTGGATCACCCCGAGGGTTTCGAGATCCAGTTCCACGATTTCGGCACGCCCAAAGTCATCATCCACCTTGACGAATTCGAACGCCCCCACTGGGAACATCTGATGGACCCCGCATGACCGACCAAATTACCTTTCCCGACGCCGTGCAATGGGCGGTGCCTTTCTTCATCGCTGCCATTCTGGTCGAGTTTCTGTGGATCGCCATCAAGGGCAAAGGCGGCCGGTATGAGACGCGCGACGCGGTGACCTCTCTCATCATGGGCGCGGGCAATATTGCGTCCGGGTTTCTGCTGGGCTTCATCGCATATGCGTTTTTCATGTGGCTGTGGCAGATCACGCCGCTGAATCTGGGCACCTCGATCCCGGTGATCATCCTGTGTTTTGTGCTGGACGACCTGCGTTACTATTGGGTGCATCGGTTCGGCCACCGCATCCGCTGGGTCTGGGCCAGTCATGTGAACCATCACAGCTCGCAACATTACAACCTGACCACCGCGCTGCGGCAGACTTGGACCTATACGTTCACCTTCATGATGGTGGTGCGGACGCCGCTGATCTTGCTGGGCTTTCACCCGGCGATGGTGCTGTTTGTCGGCGGGCTGAACCTGATCTACCAGTTCTGGATCCACACCGAGGCCATCGGCAAGATGCCCCGCTGGTTCGAGGCGGTGATGAATACCCCCAGCCACCACCGCGCCCACCACGGCCGCAACGCGCGCTATCTGGATTGCAACTATGCGGGCGTCTTCATCATCTGGGACAAGATGTTCGGCACCTTTGTCCCCGAGCAGGAGGATGATCGCGTCGATTACGGGCTGGTCCACAATATCGGCACGTTCAACCCGCTGCGCGTGGCGTTTCACGAATGGGTCAGCATTTGGCACGACGCGACCCAGCCGGGGCTGACCCTGCGCGAACGTCTGGCCTATTGCTTTGCGCCGCCGGGCTACAGCCATGACGGCAGCCGCGACAGCTCAGACCAGATCAAAGCCAAACACCTGGCCCGGCATCCGGAAGATCGCGGAACGCCCGGATTTGAACAATTTGAAGCCAAAGCGCACAATACACAGGCAAAACAAGCTTAAATCCGCCGACCCGGCAGCCCATTTCCTTGAAAGCGGGATTTCACATTCCATATTCAGCGGATGTGAACCGTATTGAGTAGCCGGAGGCCGACATGCCCAGATTGACAACTGTATCAACCGTTCTTGGTCTGGTCGGGCTGGTTCTGGCAATGCTGACAGCGCTGGCGGGCGGCGCGCACGGCATCATTGTGCTGGGATTTGTCATGCTGGCACTCGGCTTCATGGGCGCCCTGATCGGTGCAGCAGCGGCCCTGGGCCGTGTCTGGCAAACGACGCGCTGAACAGCATCAAATTCACGCTCCTTAACCGCAGATTCATAGTTTTGCCCTGAAATCAAACCCCGAGCGGCGACGTAAAGGGAATGGCAAAGCGATGCGGGACAAAAAACAGGCAGATGTGCCCGAGGGTGCGGAAAGCCCGCTGAATGCGGCCGTCGCATCCCGCGACACCACTACGGTTCAGATGGCGACCGAAGCCGTCAAACACAAACAATGCAAACTGGCCTTTCAACCTGTCATGCAGGCGCACCCTCCGTTCGGCGTGGCCTTTTACGAAGGGTTCATCCGGGTGCTGGACGAGACCGGGCGGGTCATCCCCGCGCGCGATTTCATGCCGCAGTTGGAAAACACCCCCATCGGTCGGGATCTGGATTGTGTCGCGCTGGAAATGGGGCTGCGAACGCTGGCCCGAAACCCCGACATACGGCTGTCGATCAACATGTCGGCGCGCTCGATCGGATATGCACGGTATTCGCGGGTGCTGGACCGGTTCCTGAAAAAAGACGCCAGTATCGGCGAACGGCTGATCCTCGAAATCTCGGAAAGTTCGGCGATGACGGTGCCCGAGCTGGTGATCGATTTCATGGACCGGCTGCAACCGCGCGGCGTCGCCTTCGCGCTGGACGATTTCGGCGCCAGCAACTTCAGCTTCCGCCATTTCCGAGAGTTTCTGTTCGATGCCGCCAAGATCGACGGGCAATTCGTGCGCGGCATCAGCGACAATCCCGACAATCAGGCGCTGGTCCGTGCGCTGGTTGCCGTGGCGCGGGAGTTCGAGATTCTGGTGACCGCCGAATCGGTCGAAACCAAAGCAGACGCCGAATTCCTTGTGGCCAATGGCGTGGACTGCCTGCAGGGCTATTTGTTCGGCGCTCCGACCGTCTCGGCCCCGTGGAAAGACCAAAAAGCGCAGCAAACCGGCAGCTAACCACGCATGAGCTGCCCTAGGGGCACCCTGAGACAAGGTGACCGTTGCTGCGTTTGCAGCATTACGCTATGCCATGTGAAGTTGGAGCGGGGGATCAGCAGGCGCTCCGGTTCACAGGGGCATTGCCTTTGCGATCAGCGCCGTTACGGTTCCCACAGGACCTTGATGGTAAAGGATTGTCTATATGACCAACGTAGTAATCGCATCTGCAGCACGGACTGGCGTCGGCAGTTTTGGCGGCTCGTTTGCAAACACACCCGCACATGATTTGGGGACTGCCGTTCTCGAAGCCGTCGTCGAACGCGCCGGAGTCGAAAAGGGTGAGGTAAGCGAAACCATCATGGGTCAGGTACTGACAGCGGCTCAGGGTCAGAACCCGGCGCGTCAGGCCCATATCAATGCCGGCCTGCCGCAGGAAAGCGCAGCCTGGGGTATCAACCAGGTGTGTGGATCGGGCCTGCGTGCTGTGGCACTGGGGGCTCAGCACATTCAGCTGGGCGATGCCGAAATCGTCGCCGCTGGCGGTCAGGAAAACATGACCCTCTCGCCCCACGCCGCCGCCCTGCGCGCCGGTCACAAGATGGGCGACATGAAATACATCGACACGATGATCCGCGACGGCCTGTGGGATGCCTTCAACGGCTACCACATGGGTCAGACCGCCGAAAACGTCGCCGAGAAGTGGCAGATCAGCCGCGATATGCAGGACGAATTCGCCGTCGCTTCACAGAACAAGGCCGAGGCCGCGCAGAAGGCCGGCAAGTTCGCCGACGAAATCGCACCCTTCACCATCAAGACCCGGAAGGGCGACATCGTGATGGACAAGGACGAGTACATCCGCCACGGCGCAACTATGGAGGCCATGGCCAAACTGCGCCCGGCCTTCACCAAAGACGGTTCGGTCACCGCGGCCAACGCATCCGGTCTGAACGACGGCGCGGCGGCGACCCTGCTGATGTCGGCCGAAAACGCCGAGAAGCGCGGCATCGAGCCTCTGGCCCGCATCGCCTCCTACGCCACCGCCGGACTGGACCCGTCGATCATGGGCGTTGGCCCAATCTACGCCTCGCGCAAGGCACTGGAGAAAGCAGGCTGGTCGGTTGACGATCTGGATCTGGTCGAAGCCAACGAAGCCTTTGCCGCGCAGGCTTGCGCCGTGAACAAAGACATGGGTTGGGATCCGTCGATCGTGAACGTCAATGGCGGCGCGATTGCCATCGGCCATCCGATCGGCGCCTCGGGTTGCCGCGTTCTGAACACGCTGCTGTTCGAAATGAAGCGCCGCGATGCGAAAAAGGGTCTGGCGACTCTCTGCATCGGTGGCGGCATGGGTGTCGCCCTCTGCGTGGAGCGCGACTAAGTGCGTTGACAATTAAACATAAACGGGCGTCCGCTGGGCGCCCTTTTTTTGTTACATTCAGGTTTTACACAGTAGATGCGACAATATCGCCGGACAGAAAGTCACAATCGAACACGAAACGATATTGCGCAGCAATCTCTCTCAGAGTAACAGAATTACCAAGCAGACTAAATTAGAGGAGTCCTCAATGGCACGTACAGCACTCGTAACCGGCGGTTCCCGCGGCATCGGCGCAGCAATTTCCAAGGCGCTCAAGGCCGAAGGGTATAATGTTGCAGCCACCTATGCCGGAAACGACGAAGCGGCGGCAAAATTCACCGAGGAAACCGGCATCGCCACCTACAAGTGGAACGTGGCCGATTATGACCAGTCCAAAGCGGGCATTGAAAAGGTCGAAGCCGAGGTCGGCCCGATCGATATCGTGGTCGCCAACGCGGGCATCACCCGCGACGCGCCGTTCCACAAGATGACCCCCGATCAGTGGAAAGACGTGATCGACACAAACCTGACCGGCGTGTTCAACACTGTCCATCCTATCTGGCCTGGCATGCGTGAACGCAAGTTCGGCCGCGTGATCGTCATCAGCTCGATCAACGGTCAGAAGGGCCAGTTTGCGCAGGTAAACTATGCCGCAACCAAAGCGGGCGATCTGGGTATCGTAAAGTCGCTGGCGCAGGAAGGTGCGCGCGCAGGCATCACCGCCAACGCGATCTGCCCTGGTTACATCGCGACCGAGATGGTCATGGCGGTTCCGGAAAAGGTTCGTGAATCCATCATTGGCCAGATCCCGGCCGGTCGCCTGGGCGAACCCGAGGAAATCGCCCGCTGCGTGGCGTTCCTGGCCTCGGAAGAGTCTCAGTTCATCAACGGCTCGACGATTTCGGCCAACGGTGCACAGTTCTTCGTTTGAACCGACGAACCTGCAAGAAATCGGGCCGGTCCTTTTGGACCGGCCCTTTTCTATCCCGTAAGAACGCGCGCGCTGCGCTCAGCGGGAACCGAACAGCCATTTCAAGGTGTTGTTGATTGCGCGAGACCGTTCCAAATGGGCGCGCTGAAAGGCGCGGGCGGTGGCCGGGTTGGTGGTGACCTCAATCATGGCGGTTTTCCTTTCAGTTCAACTCTGTTTGACTTGAACTGAATATGCGCCTTACATTCTAAGCTGACAAACGAGGTTTCTACAGATTTCAGTTAAGAATTTCTTGATAAATGAGCACACCCCTTCCCCCTCTGACCGCCCTGCGTGCCTTTGATGCTGCCGCACGGCATATGTCCTTTGCCAAGGCGGCGGACGAGTTGCACGTCACACCCGCAGCGCTGTCCTTTCAGATCAAATCGCTGGAGGAACATCTGGGCCGCCCCCTGTTTCGCCGCCTGAACCGCGCGGTGGAACTGACCGAGGCCGGGCGTGCCCTCGCCCCCGGTGCCGCCGAGGGGTTTGCCACATTGCAGGCCGCGTGGCAGGCCACCCGGCGGCAGGGCAACGACACCAGCCTGACGGTGACCGCAGGGCCTGCGCTGACGGCCAAGTGGCTGGCGCCGCGGCTCTATGATTTTGCCCGGACGCACCCCGAGATCGACCTGAAATTCTCGGCCACCCTGCGGATCGTGGATCTGGAACGCGATGATGTGGATGTGGCCATCCGTTTTGGCTATGGCCCGGATGAAGGGTTGTATTCCGTGCCCGTCCGCAAAGAGTGGCTGACCCCGGTAATGACCCCGGAACTGGCCGAGCGGTATCCAACCCCCGAGAGCCTGAAGGACGCGCCGCTGATCCACGACGACTCGATTGCGTTTCTGCGGCCGCGCTGTGACTGGCCCACCTGGTTCCGGGCGGTCGGCGTCGATTTCACGCCCGAGCATGGCGCGCGATTCTCGAACGCCGATCACGCAATTGATGCCGCTGTCGCGGGCGTTGGCGTGGTGCTGGGGCGCCGCGCCATGATCCTGAAGGACATGACCGAGGGGCGGCTGGTCGCCCCCTTCAAAGTCGCCATCGAGACCAGCGGGAGATTCCGCTTTCTGTGCCTGCCTGGCGCCGAAAACCGGCCCCAGATTGCAGCCTTTCGCGATTGGTTCGTTGCCGAGATCGAGAAAACCGCGCATATCTCGGACAACTTCAGGATCATCCCGGTGGAAGACGTCCCTGCCCCATGACCAGAACACGCGCAACAGCTATCGGGTTTATCGCCGTTTTGCTGTGGTCCTTGCTGGCCCTGTTCACCGTTGGGTCGTCTCCGACCCCGCCCTTGCTGCTGAACACCATCTGCTTTTCGATCGGAGGCACGCTGGGCCTGATCTGGACCGGGACCAATGGTGGCCTGCGCCAGCTGGGCGCGGTGCCCTGGACGACATACCTGTTCGGCACCGCGGGGCTGTTTGGCTATCACGCGCTGTATTTCTCGGCCCTGCGCATGGCTCCGGCGGCTGAGGCCGGGTTGATCGCCTATCTCTGGCCACTGTTGATCGTGCTGTTTTCGGGGCTGCTGCCGGGCGAGAACCTGCGCCTCGGACATCTGATCGGCGCCTGTCTCGGCTTTACCGGCGCGGCCGTGATCATTGCCGGGGGCGGCAGGATGGGGTTCCAGGCCGATCATCTGCCGGGCTATGGGCTGGCGCTGCTCTGCGCGCTGACATGGTCGGGCTATTCGGTGCTGTCGCGCCGGTTGGGCAACACGCCGACCAGTTCCGTCGCGGTGTTCTGCCTCGCCGCGGCGGTTGCTTCGGGCCTGCTGCATTTGGCGGTCGAAGACACTGTCTGGCCCGATGATGCCATCGGCTGGGCCTCGGTCGTGGCCCTTGGGCTGGGGCCGGTTGGGTTGGCGTTTTACGTCTGGGATATTGGGGTCAAGCAGGGCGACATCCAGATGCTGGGTACAGCGTCCTACGCGGCACCCCTGTTGTCTACGCTGGCTTTGGTTGTCGCCGGGATCGCCGCCCCGTCCTGGGGTCTGGCGATCGCGGCCGTGTTCATTACAGGCGGCGCGGCGATTGCCGCACGGGCCAGTATGAGACGCTAGTTCGACAGTCGCTCGATCTCTTCCTTCAGCCTAAGCTTCTGCTTTTTAAGCTGAGCAATATGGAGATCGTCGATGCCAGGCGAGCGTTGGGCTTGTTCTACTTCAAGACCGAGGTTTTCATGCTTTTTCTTCAGTTCGGTCAGGTGTGCGCTCACGCTCATGGCGATACTCCTCTGTTGGTGTCTGAGTTTCACGTAAGAAGTTGACCACATCGTTTCCACCCTGTCACGCTGCAGACGCACAGATTCTGTCATAAATCCGACAAATTCGGCTGGTTACTGCCTATCGGTCGAAAATGCCGCAGATCGTAGCCCCGTCGCGCAGCACCGAAGAGACCTGAGTCGTATAGCTTTCGCCGTCTTTTTCGTGGCGGTCGCCCGCGTGCGAAATCAGCGGCGCATGCAGCCGAAATGCCGCCTTACCGCCTTTTCTGGCGCGTAAAATCACCAGTTCGGCGGCGCGACCGGTACGGGCGGCCAGCGGCAGCACCTCGACCGAGCCCAAACGCCCGGCGCAACCCGCCAGCATGTCAGGCAGGCGGTCGGCCTTTTGGATCATGTGCAGATATCCACGCGGCGCGAGGCGTTTGGCGGCAACATCAAACCAATCAGCCAGAGGCGTCTCTTCCCCCAAAGCCACACTGCGCCCCTTGTCCGCGGCAGGGCTGTGCGCCCCGGCGCGATAGTAGGGCGGATTGGCGATCACATGATCGAACTGCCGCTGTTTCAGGTCGGCAGGCAGAGCGTTCAGGTCTGCTTCGATCACCTCCAGCGACTCGCCGTTTTCCACAGCGTTTCGACGCGCAAGATCGGCATAAGGTGCTTGCAACTCTACGCCAACTCCCTGCACCCCCTGCACGCGGGCCAACAGACACAGGATCGCCGCCCCGGCCCCGCAGCCCAGTTCCAGCACGGTGTGACCACGTGTCGCCGGGACCGCAGCCGCCAGCAGCACCGGGTCCAACCCGGCGCGATAGCCTGAACGCGGTTGCCAGAGGCGCACTCGCCCGTTCAGAAAATCGTTACAGGTCAGGTCTGTATCGGGAAAAAGAGTCATCGTCCCAGGGGGATGTCATTGTCGCGCATCACGCGTTCCGCGCGGGTCAGGTCATCTGTCCGCACCATCAGGCGGCGCGGAAAAATTCCGATGCCGCCTTCGAGGATGCTCATATTTACGTCCATCTGAAAGCAGTCTATATCCTCACCTTCAAGAAGGGCCGAAGCAAAGGCCAGGATCGTTGGATCGGTGCTGCGCAAAAGTTCTTTCATGGGAAGGATGTAAGGGCAAGGACCGCCGAAAGTCGAGCCTTGTATCAGGAGTGTGATGGATATCGACACGATCACGAAACCGCATGAACGGCTGGCGGAAATTCTGGCCGGCGAAATGGACGCGGTCAACGAGCTGATCCGAACGCGCATGGCCTCGGATCATGCTCCGCGCATCCCCGAGGTTACCGCACATCTGGTTGAGGCCGGTGGCAAGCGCCTGCGCCCGATGCTGACATTGGCGGCCGCGCGGCTGTTCGGATACAAGGGCGACCACCATGTGCGTCTGGCCGCAACGGTCGAATTCATCCACACGGCCACCCTTCTGCATGATGACGTGGTGGACGAAAGTGCCCAGCGGCGCGGGCGGCCAACGGCGAACCTGCTGTGGGACAACAAATCCAGCGTTCTGGTCGGCGATTACCTGTTCTCCCGCAGCTTCCAGCTGATGGTCGAGACCGGGTCGCTGCGGGTTCTGGACATCCTAGCCAATGCCTCGGCCACCATTGCCGAAGGCGAAGTGCTGCAGATGACCGCCGCCACCGATCTGGGCACGGATGAGGCGATTTACCTGCAGGTCGTGCGCGGCAAGACCGCCGCGCTGTTTTCCGCCGCGACCGAGGTTGGGGGCGTTATCGCCGGCGCGTCGGAAGAGCAGGTCAAGGCGCTGTACGACTATGGCGACGCCTTGGGCATTGCCTTCCAGATCGCGGATGATCTGCTGGATTATCAGGGCGATAGCAAGGCCACTGGCAAGAATGTCGGTGACGATTTCCGTGAACGCAAGCTGACCCTGCCGGTGATCAAGGCCGTGGCGCAAGCAACCCCCGAAGAATACGCCTTTTGGGAGTGCACGATTGGTCGGGGCCGTCAGGAAGACGGCGATCTGGACCACGCGCTAAGCCTGATGGGCAAATACGGCACTCTGGACGCTACCCGCGCGGATGCGTTCGGATGGGCCGCCAAGGCCAAGGCCTCGCTGGACGCCCTGCCCGACCACGAGATCCGCACCCTGCTGCGTGATCTGGCCGACTACGTGGTCTCGCGCCTCAACTAAGCTGCGTCGCGCGACACCACCAATCGGGATGGGCCGCGCCGATCTCATAGGCCGCGAAATGCGCGTCTTTCATGGTTGGATACAGCGCGAAACAGGTCGAACCTGAGCCCGACATCCGGGCCAGAAGGACCTGTTTGGTGTCTGTCAGCTCTTCAAGCACACGGGCCACATCCGGGGCCAGCCCGGTGGTGGGCGGTTCAAGATCATTGCGCTGATCCCGCAGCCATGCGGCACAGTCCTCGGGTACTGTGAAGGCTGGTATCACGTCAGGCATGGGCGGGTTGTCACGGCTGGCCAAAGCCGAGAACACCGCGCCTGTGGGCACTTCGACGCCGGGATTGACCAGCAGCGCGGGCAAGAGGGGCAAGGGGACCGGCTCCAACTGCTCGCCGATACCACGCATCCGTGCACCAGAAGCCCACATGCACACCGGAACGTCCGCACCCAAAGACTGTGCCGCATCCGGCGAGACGGCCAGCCCTTGATCCGCAATCATCCGGAGTGTTGCGGCAGCGTCCGAGGACCCTCCACCGATCCCGCCGCCATGGGGCAGCACCTTGTTCAGGTCGATATGCCCGGTCCAGCCCGCAGCCTCGGCGGCTCTCCAGACCAGATTGCGGTTGTCCGTGGGCACGCCCGCCGCGTGTTCACCGGAGACCGCCATCGACAATGCAGGGCCGGGGGTGAACTCCAGCGTGTCGCCGACATCTGCGAACACCACCAGCGAATCCAGCAGGTGATAGCCGTCGGGGCGCTGGCCGGTCACATGCAGGGTCAGGTTTATCTTGGCGGGCGCAAAGGCCTTAGTTGCCATTGGCGACCTTCAGCGGCTCGGCCCCTTCTTCGGCCAGAACCGCGTCCAGCCCGATCTCAAGCTTGCGGCGGATGCGTTCGGGGTCGGCCTCAGCATCTGTGTCTGACGGGTCGATGAAGGACAAGGCGCGGCTCCACTGGAACTCGGCCTCGCGTCCACGGCCCACAGCCCAGTAGACGTCGCCCAGATGGTCATTCACCACCGGATCGACCGGCATCAGTTCGACAGCGCGTTCCATATGCTCGACCGCTTCGTCATAGCGGCCCAGACGGAACAGGACCCAGCCCAGACTGTCGACGATATAACCACTGTCCGGCCGCGCCGCGACGGCGCGTTCGATCATGTCCAGCGCCTCGTCCAGTTTCTCGTGCCGTTCGACCAGCGAATAGCCCAGATAGTTCAGCACCTGCGGTTGATCCGGGTTCAATTCAAGCGCACGGCGGAAATCGGCCTCGGCCTGATCCCAGTTCTTCAACCGCTCATGCGAGATTCCGCGGGCATAGTGCAGGAACCAATTGCCGCCGGTGCTGCCCTCGGTCAGGTCAATGGCCCTGTCATAGGACGCGACGGCCGCCGCGTATTCCTCTTGCTGGCGCTGCAGATCGGCCAGCGCCACATGCACGCTGGGCAGGTACGGGCTTTGGCTGGCCAGCGTCTGCAGCACTTCGGCTGCGGCATCTTTCTTGCCCCATCGGCTGAGCACTTCGGCCCGGCCCAACTCGGCGGCGTGGTAGTCGCTGCTGCTGGGCGGCACCTTGCGATAGGCATCCACCGCCAGATCATATTGTTCCAGATCGTCCAGCAACTCGGCACTCAGCAGGATCGCATCCACGTGGTCGGGGCGCAGGAACGCGGCGATGCGCACATAAAGCAGGACGTAATTCTGCGCCGCCTCGTTGCTGAGCGCGGCACCGACGGAAAAGAACACTTCCGCCATCCCCTCCTGAGCCGACTGCGCATGGGTGAACGGCAGCGTTTCACCGGCGCTCAGACGCGCGACATAGCCCTCGATGGACGGATCGCTGCCGGCGGCAAAGACCTCGGCCAGAAACTGCAATGCGTCGTCATGGCGATCCAGTTGCGACAGGACCTCGGCCCGGGCCAGGGCCGCGCGGCGCGAAAAGCGGGATACGGCACCGTTATGCTCTGTGAACACCTCTTCGGCGCCTTCGAAATCACCCACCGAGGCCAGCGCCAGCGCCTTGTGATACAGCGCAAAGTCCCGCAGCCCGTCCTGCGTGGCGACCTCATCGAATTGTTCCATGGCGCGGGTCATGGCGCCCTGCCCCATATAGGCCCAGCCCATCATCAGACCGTCGACCAGTGGCCCCACGCCCTGCGTTTCGTGATCCAAGGCCAACAGGTCGTCCAGCTTGCCTTCGGCGCCCAGAGTGGCGGTGATCACCATCCGCGCCGCCTGGCTGGGCAGGCCCATATCTTCAATCACCTGTGCAACCGACAGCGCACGCTGTACCTCGCCCAGAGACAGGCGGGCGACGACAACACTTTCCAGCAGGGTCGCATTTTCGGGATCGGCCTTCAGGGCCCGGGCATAGTATTTCTCGGCCGCAGAATAGTCGTTCTCGTAAATCGCCTGACGGCCGGCCAGATAGGCGCCGGACCCTGTATCCGCATGAACCGGAAAAACAAAAGACGAGGTGAACAGCACAGCCAGCGCTGCGCGACGAACCAGAGAAACCACCACAATCCTGCCTTGCTATTCTTGTCTGCGCAACAAGCTAGGGCTTTGACTGGCAAGAGGCAATGGCAGAGCCTTCACGACCCTGCCAGTGCCCGGTTTTTTGCTTACATGTTTGGATAGTTCGGCCCGTCGCCGCCCTGCGGCGTGGTCCAGGTGATGTTCTGGCTGGGGTCCTTGATATCGCAGGTTTTGCAATGGACGCAGTTCTGGAAGTTGATCACGAATCGCGGACCTTCTTCATCCTCGACCATCTCGTACACACCCGCCGGACAATAGCGCTGCGCCGGTTCGTCGAACTTGGGCAGGTTGACCTTTACCGGGATGTCCGGGTCGGTCAGTTTCAGATGGCAGGGCTGGCTTTCCTCGTGGTTTGTCATCGCAAACGAGACGTTGGTCAGACGGTCGAAGGACAGCGTGCCATCGGGCTTGGGATAATCGATGGGCTGATGCTTGCTGGCTTCTTCGGTCGATAGCGCGTCGTTCTTGCCGTGGCCCAGCGTGCCCAAGAGCGAGAAGCCCAACGTGTTGGTCCACATGTCCATGCCACCCAGCACCAGGCTGGCGGTCAGGCCGTATTTCGACCACAGCGGCTTGACGTTGCGCACTTTTTTCAGGTCGCTGCCAATGGGGCCTTCGCGGACATCGGTTTCGTAAGCGGTCAGTTCGTCACCCGAACGATCTGCCTTGATGGCGTCATAGGCAGCTTCAGCGGCGGCCTTGCCCGACAGCATCGCGTTGTGGTTGCCCTTGATGCGCGGCACGTTGACCATGCCCGCAGAACAACCCAGCAGGGCCACGCCCGGGGCCACCAGTTTCGGCATCGACTGCCAGCCGCCCTCGGTGATCGCGCGGGCACCGTAGGCCACGCGCTTGCCGCCTTTCAGCAGCTCGGCCACCATCGGGTGATGCTTGAAGCGCTGGAATTCCATGTACGGATACAGGTGCGGGTTCTTGTAGTTCAGGTGCACCACGAAACCGACATAGACCTGATTGTTTTCCAGGTGATAGATGAATGACCCGCCACCCGCGTTGCTGCCCAGCGGCCAACCCATCGTGTGGGTGACGGTGCCTTCCTTGTGCTTGGCCGGGTCGATCTCCCAGATTTCCTTCATGCCGACGCCGTATTTCTGCGGCTCTTTACCAGCGGACAGGTCGTATTTGGCGATAACCTCCTTGGACAACGAACCGCGAACACCTTCCGACAGGAAGACGTATTTGCCGTGCAGCTCCATCCCCGGCTCGGTGCCCGGACCATAGGACCCGTCGGGTTCCAGACCGAAAACACCGGCAACCACGCCTTTGACCTCGCCATTGTCGCCGTAGACCAGCTCGGAACAGGCCATGCCGGGGAAGATTTCCACGCCCAACTCTTCGGCCTGTTCGGCCATCCAGCGGCAGACATTGCCCATCGAAACGATATAGTTGCCGTGGTTATTCATCAGCGGTGGCATGGGCGCGTTGGGGATGCGGATTTTACCGGCCTCACCCAGCATGTAGAAATTGTCTTCGTGCACCGGCACGTTCAGCGGCGCGCCCTTTTCTTTCCAGTCCGGGATCAGCGCGTCCAGCCCGCACGGGTCCAGAACCGCGCCCGACAGGATATGCGCGCCCACTTCCGAGCCCTTTTCCAGAACCACGACGTTGAGGTCGGCATCCAGCTGTTTCAGACGGATGGCCGCCGACAGGCCCGCGGGACCTGCACCCACGATCACCACATCGTATTCCATCGCTTCGCGTTCAATCTCGGCCATCGCGGGCTCCTTAGCTAACTTTCCGAATTGGCGCTTTCACTGCGTGGTCTGCGCAATATTGTTTCACGGCTGATTACATGGTCTGAAAGACCTTGGTCAATCAAAACACGGCGTAACATTGCTGCAATGCGGCAGTTATGCCTCGGGAGCGTCCCCCATCAGGTATCTGGGACCGCTACCATGGGATTTGGCGCGGTCATCAGGGTTGTAAAGGGCGCATTTCGGCAGGCTCAGGCAGCCGCAGCCGATGCAGCCGTCCAGATTGTCGCGCAACCGCGTCAGGGTATCGATTCGCTGGTCCAGATGCGACCGCAGGCCGATGCTGATCTTTTGCCAGTCTTTCGGCGTCGGCGTGCGGTTCCCCGGCAAGCCCGACAGCACCTCGCGAATCTCGGGCAGGGTCAGACCGAACTGCTGGGCGATCATGATGAAACTCAGCCGCCGGATGTCGGCGCGCTGATACCGCCGCTGCCCGCCCGCATTGCGCCAGGGCGCGATCAGCCCCTGCGCCTCGTAGTATCGAATGGCGGAAACCGCCAACCCGGTGCGCCGCGCCAGCGCGCCAATTGCCAACCCTTCGGAAACCGCCATTTCAACCTCGCAAAATTTCCTTGACCTAAAGTTAGGTTTAGAAATTACGGTGAGTCGGGACAAGCCTCAATTCGCAAAGGAGATCCCATGATGGCGACGCTTGAACACACCAATTTCACCGTCCGCGACCCGCAGGCCTCGGCCGCGTGGATGCACAAGGTGTTTGGCTGGAAAACCCGCTGGGAAGGCCCGGCCATTGCGGGCGGATACACGGTGCATGTGGGCAGCCAACATACCTATCTGGCACTTTACGCACCCAGCGACCCGAAACCGTCGGATGAAAGCAGCTATGACATTGTCGGGGGTCTGAACCACGTGGGCGTATTGGTCGAAGATATCGATGCCACCGAGCGGAAAGTGATCGACGCAGGGTTCACCCCCAAATCCCATGCCGATTACGAACCGGGCCGCCGGTTCTACTTCAACGATGACAATGACATCGAATTTGAGGTGATTAGTTACGCCTAGGCTGTAATCCGCCCGGTGCATAGCCATGCCCTCTTGCATTTCACGCCTCATTTGGGTCAGGTATTTGCCAACCCATCAAATCGCCCCGACGCTGACTCCATGCGGCGGGGCGAATCACTTTATGCGTGGACGACAAGAGTATGGAAAAGATTCCCATGACGCCTGCGGGCAATGCCGCGCTCGAGGCAGAGCTGAAAAACCTGAAATCCGTTGAGCGCCCTGCGATCATCGAGGCCATCGCCACAGCCCGCGAACTGGGCGACCTGAAGGAAAACGCCGAATACCACTCGGCGCGCGAAAAGCAGGGCTTTATCGAAGGCCGCATCAAGGAGCTGGAAGGCATCCTGTCGCTGGCCGATGTGATCGATCCGGCCAAGCTGTCCGGCGCGATCAAGTTCGGCGCCCGGGTCACACTGGTCGACGAAGACACCGACGAGGAAAAGACCTGGAAGATCGTGGGTGAGTATGAGGCCAATATCGAAAACGGCCTGCTGAACATCAAATCGCCCATCGCCCGCGCCCTGATCGGCAAGGACGAAGGCGACAGTGTCGAGGTGCGCACCCCCGGTGGCGTGCGGTCTTACGAAGTGCTGAGTATCGAGTACGCCTGACCGGAGCGTCCCAATGTCCGAACCCTCGCCCGAGCAGGAACCCGAGCGACCGACTTCGCTGGGCATCTATGACAAGCCCTCGCGCCCGGCAGTGACCGAGATCGAGATCGCGGCCATCGTGCTCAGCGTGATCTGGTTGGTGGTGTCGGTGGTGTTTCTGGTGCTGCCCGGCCAGACGCAGGGCGGTGGATTCGTCGTGACCCTGTTGGCGGTGTTCATGCCGGTGGCGATGATCTGGGTTGCCGCCACCGCGATGCGGGCCAGCCGCGTGATGCGCGAGGAAAGCGAACGCCTGCAGACCGCGATCGACGCGATCCGGCAGACCTATGTCATCCAGCAACAGCGTGCGGCCAGTTCCTATGAACCGGCGGTCAGCAAGAAACTGGATGAAATCGCCAAGGCAACAAAAAAGACGGAAAGCGCGCTGGCGACGTTTTCGACCAAACGCACCGAGCCCGCGCGTGCGGCGGCCCCGAACGGCACCGGCGACCAGACAACGCTGGAACTGGGTACGCAGGCCGAGGACATCGCGCCGCCGCTTGGCACCGATATCTTCATCCGCGCGCTGAACTTTCCTGAAACGCAGGATGATACCGAAGGGTTCAATGCCCTGCGTCTGGCGCTGAAAGACCGCAAGACCGCGCAGCTGGTGCAGGCTTCGCAGGACGTTCTGACCCTGCTCAGCCAGGAAGGCATCTATATGGATGACCTGCGCCCCGACATGGCCCGGCCCGAGGTCTGGCGGCAGTTCGCACAGGGCGCGCGCGGGCGTTCGGTGGCCGCATTGGGCGGCATCCGCGACCGATCCTCGCTGGCGCTGACGGCGGCGCGGATGAAACAGGACCCGATCTTCCGCGATGCCGCGCATCATTTCCTGCGCCGCTTCGACCACATGATCGTCGCCTTCGAGCCCGAGGCCAGCGACGCCGACTTGACCGCCCTTGGCGAAACCCGTACGGCGCGGGCTTTCATGCTGCTGGGGCGTGTGGCCGGGACGTTTGACTAAGGCGCGGTGACAGGCCAGCTCATGCGCGTGGCGCTACTGAATCCGAACAGATACTGAAACGGCCCGGTCTCTTCCCTGCTTATGGCTTTGAACCCTTCGCGTTCATACAGGGCCTTTGCACGTGGGTTAGTGTCAATCACGTCCAGTTGCACCTCCGACATGCACGATTTGCGGGCCTGATCCTTGATCGCGGACAGCAGTGCGGTTCCGACACCCTGCCCGCGCGCCTCTGCCGCGACAAAGATACCGTCCATCTGGAACACGCCGGGTTGCAGATCCCGCTCCAGAACGCTCAGCACCAAACCGCGCCATGTGCCGCCAAACCAGCCATAGATTTTGGCCATATCGGACAGGCTGCCCTCAACCAGCGCGCCATCCTTGGTTTTGAAACCGGCCAGCCCCAGCATCTGATTTGAACCGTCCCGCGCAACCAGGGCAAATTGCGGATTTATGGAAAGTTCTATGAAGGACAGCCCCTTTTTGTCCGGCCCCATGACCTTGTGCAGCTTGGCTGCGAAAGCCTGCCAGAACAGGGCTGCGGCCTGCGGCCGTTCCGCCTCGGAAAACCCCTGTTCGATCCTGACAGTCACAACCCAAAGCTTCCGTAGGGAATGAACCGGACCATATCGCCCGGTTTGATGTGGCGTGCGCCGTCCTCGATCTCGACCAGCCCCTCGGCCCAGCTGAGCCCGCTGATCCGGCCCGACCCTTCCGAGGCGAACACCTCGGCCCGGCCATCGCGGACACGGGCGCGCAGGTATTCGCGGCGGCCCGGTTTCTTGCGTTTTTCGAATGCGGCGGGCAGGTCAAAGCCTTGCGGGGCCTGCCAGCCCTCTCCCGCCATCAGGCCCAAGGCGGGGCGGGCAAAGATCAACGTGCAGACCATGGCCGCAACCGGGTTGCCCGGCAGACCGAAAACCGGCGTTCCGTCCCACATACCCAACGCCAAGGGGCGACCAGGTTTCAGCGCAATCCGCCATTCCTGCATCGCACCCGCCTGCCGCAACAAGGCCGAGACGTGATCCTCGTCCCCTGCCGACGCGCCACCGCTGGTCAGGATCAAATCCGCCTGCTCTGCCGCCCGGTTCAGACGGTCGCGCAGGACGTCACGGTCATCTTCGACGCGCCCCATATCCACCGGCTGAAACCCCATGCGGGCGATCAGCGACAACAGCATCGGGCGGTTGGCGTCGAATATCTGGCCCGGACCGGCGGGCTCTCCGGGTTCGACCAATTCGTCCCCGGTGGACAAGACAGCCACCCGCAGCGTTTCCCGAACAGGCACCTCAGCAAGCCCCGTCGCGGACAGCAAGGCCAGATCGGCAGGTGTCAGCCTGCGCCCGGCGCACAGAACCGGATCGCCCTCGGCCACATCCTCGCCCGCGCGGCGCGTGTTGGCGCTCTGTTTCAGGGGGCCGTGAAAGGCGATGTGGCCCTCCTGAACGGTAACGTCTTCCTCAAGTATAACCGTATCCACGCCCGCAGGCAGGGCGGCACCGGTCAGCACGCGCAGCGCATGGCCATCGGGCACAGTGCCATCAAACGGAATGCCCGCCGCCGCGCGCCCCGGATGCAGGGGCATCACCTGCGGACCCTCGGGCGCGGCACCGGCAAAACCATAGCCGTCCACCGCCGTATTCGGCAGCGGCGGGTTCGAGCGTTTTGCGATGACATCCTCGGCCAGAATGCGCCCGGTTGCCTGCTCCAATGGCACGGATTCGGTGCCCTTCACCACCGCCAACCGCTGGCGCAGCAGTGCCAGCGCGTCATCCACCGGTGTCCAGTTCACTCCGGCGGGCAGCGCAAAACAATCGTTGCGCAGAGGCGGAGGTGCAATGTTAGGCTTGGTCATAACCCGACCTCCTGCAGGATGAAATCCGCAATGGCGGCGGTGTCATTCAGATCAAATACGGGGCAATCCACGGCCAGCGGCGTATCGCTGGCCACGGCGCGGATGGTTGCGTTTTCCGGCGCCATCAATGGGTTCTTGGCCTCGGCCCTAAACGCCTCGACCTTGGGATGGGCTTCGCGTTTGAACCCCTCGATCAACACAAGATCAACAGGTGACAAACGCGCCAGCAGCTCGGCCAGAGACGGCTCGGGCGCGCCGCGCAGTTCCTGCATGATGGCGATGCGCTGGCCCGAGGCCAGCAGCACCTCGGACGCGCCAGCGCTGCGGTGGCGATAGCTGTCGGTGCCCGGCTGATCTACGTCGACGCTGTGATGGGCGTGTTTGAGGGTCGAAACGGTGAAACCCCGCCCGGTGATCTCGGTCACCAACCGCTCCATCAGCCCGGTTTTGCCCGCGTTTTTCCAACCGGTGACGCCGTAAACCCTCATGCCTGCTCCAGCAGCTTTTCCGCCCGCGCAAGATCGTCGGGCGTATTGACGTTGAAGAAGGGATCGAAGGGTTCGGTGTCAAACAACGCCTCGCGCCCGCCATGTTTGTCCGTCCACAGCACCACCTTGCGCAGCCCGTCGTTCAGCGCATCGCGCAGATCATCACGCAGCGCCACCGGCCAGAGGCCAAAGGTCGGGTGGCGGTTGATACGCTTGCTGCCGCCCGATTTCAGCGCCTCATCCCCGGTGCGCGGCGTGGTCGCCAGCACAAGCGGATGGGTTTGCCCCTTTGCGGCCTGCATCAGGCGGGCCACCAGATCGCGCGGAAAGAACGGCGTGTCGGCGGCGGCGGTGACGATACAGTCGGCGCCCTGATCCGCCGCCCAATCCAACCCCGCCAGAACGCCCGCCAGAGGGCCTGCGAACCCTTCGATCGTGTCCGGCAGAATAGGCAGGTTCAGGTCTGCGAACCGTTCAGGATCACCATTGGCGTTCAGCGCCAGCCCGTCCACCTGCAGGGTCAAACGGCCGATGACATGCGACAGCAAGCTCTGCCCGCCGATCTGCAACAGGCCCTTGTCGCCACCACCCATCCGGGTGGCCAGACCACCTGCGAGGATAACTCCGAGCGGTTTGGTCATGGTGTATCCTCAATTACAGGCCATTTCTTGTACTTCTCCGGTGGAAGAAAAACCAAAGACCCGATGCAGAGGCCGAACAGAATGTACCATATGTCCGCGGACACCCCTGTAAATTCGGCCAGAACACGGCTTAAGCGATAGTAGGCAGGTAGAAAAACGACCACGGCACCAACAACAAACAAGGCGCAAAAGTAACGCCGAAATCTGCGCGCCGATTTTTGCGTCTCTCCAGAAAACTCCAAAGACTTGGGCAAACCGTGAAGTAAAACCCGTTGAAGGGCCACGTTCTGTTGCTGCACCAACAGTCCCCAAGACTGCCATCCCAACCGAAAAGGGGCGCTCAGGTCGAATGTCCCAATGTACTCAGCGGGTTCCCAACCCAATCGGCGAAGAACATTTGGCTCTAATCGTGCCAATCCCTCTATTACACCTCGCTTGCTGCGTGCGTAGCTTCGCAGCATCAGAAAACCCAAGGGCAAAATGCTAATTATCAAAACGAACAATGCGAAGGCGTAGAGTGTTTCTAAGATCATCCCGCACTCTTCCTGCGATGTTTCTTGTCCTCAACCGCCACGGTCGCCGGGTCCACATCGCGCAGCAGGCGGTCCTCGCCCGACAGGCACACGAACCGCTGGCCGCGCATCCGGCCGATCAGGGTCAGGCCAACCTCGCGGGCAATCTCGACACCCCAGGCGGTAAAGCCCGAGCGGGACGCCAGCACAGGGATGCCCATCATCGCCGTTTTGATTACCATTTCCGAGGTCAGGCGGCCGGTGGTGTAAAGGAGCTTGTCCTCCGCCGCCTCGCCCTCGGACAGCATCCAGCCCGCGATCTTGTCGACCGCGTTGTGGCGGCCCACGTCCTCCATATAGACCAAAGGGCGATTCTCGCAGCACAAGACGGTGCCGTGGATCGCGCCCGCTTCGAGGTACAACGAGGGCGTCCGATTGATCTTGGCGGCCAGATCGTAAAGCCACGAGGTTCGCACCTGAACCTGCGGCAGGCGAACGTCCTCAAGCCCCTCCATCATGTCGCCGAACACTGTGCCGACCGCGCAGCCGCTGGTGCGGGTCTTTTTCTTGAGCTTGTCCTCGTACGAGGTTTCACGCGCAGTTCGGACGATGACGGTTTCAAGATCGTCATCGTAATCGACACGGGTGATTTGGTCATCGGCCAGCAACATGCCCTGATTACGCAGAAAGCCCAGCGCCAGATACTCGGGATAATCGCCGATGGTCATCGCCGTCACGATTTCCTGCGCGTTGAGGAAAATCGTCAGCGGGCGTTCTTCGACCACCGAGATCTGGCTGACCTCGCCGTTCTGGTCCACGCCTTCAACCGCACGGGTCAGGCGGGCCGCGCCCGGGTCGGGGGCGATGATGTAATCCGAAAGATCCAGTTCCGTGGCCAATTGCAACCCTTTCCCAAGACCGTTAGTGCTGCGGGCATCACCATAGGATTTAGCCATGGCAGACACCACATCCAAGTCGTACTTCTGGAAGGGTTTTCGCGACGGGTCACCGTTCATCTTTGTCGCAATCCCTTTTGGCACTCTGTTCGGCGTTTTCGCGACCGAAGCCGGTCTGGATATCGTCCAGACCATGATGCTCACCTCAACGGTCTTTGCCGGGGCTGCGCAATTCGCCGCCTTGCAATTGTTGCAGGACCAGACCCCCACCGCCATCATTCTGATCTCGGCGCTGGCGGTGAACTTGCGGATGGCGATGTATTCAGCCTCGCTGACGCCGTTTCTGGGGGCGGCACCCCTGTGGCAGAGGGCCTGTGCGGCCTACCTGACGGTCGATCAATCCTATGCCTGCTCGATCGTGCAGTTCGAAAAAGAGCCGAAGATGACCGTGCCCCAGCGCATGGCCTATTTCGTAGGCTCGGTCACCCCGATTACACCGCTTTGGATTCTGGCCACCTATCTGGGTGCGGTTCTGGGGACGCGCATTCCCGAAAGCTGGGCGCTGGACTTTGCCCTGCCGATCACCTTTCTGGCCATGATCGGACCGATGATGCGAACCTTTCCCCATGTGGTCGCCGCGCTGGTGGCGATTGTCGTTTCGTTGCTGACCGTAGCCCTTCCCTACAATCTGGGACTTTTGATCGCAGGTTGTGCCGGGATGATCGCAGGCGCTCAGGCTGAACTGATCGCCCAACGCAGAAAGGTCGACGCATGACCCATCCCGATCCCGTCACGATCTGGACGATCATCATCGGGCTGGCCTTTGGCAGCTATGCCCTGCGCTTTGTCTTCATCGGTCTGGTCGGAGACCGCCCGATGCCACCCTGGCTGCTACGCCACCTGCGCTATACCGCCGTGGCCATCCTGCCAGCACTGATCGCGCCGCTGGTGGTGTGGCCAACCGCAACCGGCGGGCAGGCGGACGCACCGCGCATGGCTGCGGCCGCCGTTGCCCTGACAGTTGGACTGATCACGAAAAACGTGCTGGCGGCCATATTTTCCGGGGCCGGAACCCTCTATGGCCTGTTATACCTATTGGGGTAAGGCCACGTCCTGCTGGTTCAGAACGGCGTTGTTCGCCGCCAGCCCCTTTTGCAGATCGGCGTCGTCATTCTCGCGGTACTCGCTGGTGACCACCCCCGGCAACCCGCCGAATTGCTCGGACAGTTTGACCGGATAGAAAGTGGTGCTGATCTGCTCGAACCCCGGTACCTGCTGCAACAGCTGAGATGTCGAGTTGGCGCAGTACGCGCTGGACACCGGCCCCATCTGCTTGGCCAGTTGCAGGGCGATCTCGGCCTGTTGCGGCGTGACCTCGATGGTTTGGATTCGCGCAAAATGCGTCTCACGCGCGTGGCTGCTGCGATAGGCGCGTTCGACGTTCGGGGTAATGCCATACAGCACGTCATTCCTTATCGGCACTACATCCGCGCGAAACGAACCTGCGGGGTCAAAGATCACTCGCTCACTGCCGCTGATCATCAATGACGTATGAGCACCCGAACCGGTCCGGGTATTGATCATCGTATAGAGGGTCAGCGTCGACGGCCCCGGATCACGATAGGATCGGGCCACAACTTCCGACTGATCCGCCTGAGGTCGCTGCGAGCCGGTGCAGCCCGCCACTGCCACTGCCAGCAGGCAGGCAAGCAAAATCCTGATCACGGTGATCCCCGTTTTGGATTAAGAGGCGAAGACCGCCAGGAACAGGCACAGGAAAGCGATGGCAACCACGCACCATGTGGTGGCCTTGATAAAGCCGTTGAAGGTTTTTTCCTGGACGTTGATGTCCATGTCGCCGTGCTTGTATTCAGCCATTGGTCAGAGATTCCCAGTTCGCGTGTTTAAGATGTTGGATAATCGAAAATCATGGGCCTGTCACCACGTCATTCGGGCGCAGGCAGGAATACCGAACAGCCCGGATACCCGAATCCCCAGCGCCAGGGCAGGCCGGAACAGGGGCCGCCACCCAGCCGCACCGCCGCGTGCATCGCTTCGGCGGTGATGGAATGGGCCGTGCGAATCTGGTCCGGCGTCATGTCGTACCGTTCGGCATATTCGTCGGCATTGTCGACCCCGTGCTGTTTGACGCAGGCGCGCAGCGCGTCATCCGCTGACAGGCGCGCCTCATAGCTGTTCCCGGCCTGCGTCGCCCCGCCCGCATTGTGATAGGCGCGGTCATGGGTCACGCAGCAATATTCCCACGGCGGATGTGCTTCGTAGAGTGCGCTGAACTTGGGAAAAGTCTCGGCCACAAAGCGCCAACTGGCTGACAGGCCGCCGGAACAGCCATCGGTTTCGAACAGGATCGGTTCCGTGCCCCCACGCTGCGCGATCAGCGCACGGTGGGCAGGCATCTCGATATTGCGCATGAAATCCTGCGCCACGGCGGGGGCCGCAATCAGCGCGAGGGTCACGCACAGACTACGGGTTTTCATCGCGCATCGCCTGTGTGTCGACGGACATCCCGAAGGTGGTCGCCAGCCACAGCAGCAGCCGCTCGGCCGGGCCCATTTCGGCGCGCACTCGCAGCACCTCATTGGCCATCGCGGGGCGGTCGGTGATCAGACCATCCACCCCCATCGAGGCCATGGCCGACATCTGCAGCGGGTCGTTCACCGTCCAGACATAGATATCCTTGCCCGCCGCATGAACCGAGCGCACCAGCCCCGGCGTTGCCATCGCGGCGTTGACGGCGATGAAATCACCTTCCAGCCCGGTCAGATCGCCGACGGCCGTCGCGGCCAGAACCCCTGCCCGCCAGTCAGGGCGCAGCTTTTTCATCTTTTGCACCGCCGGGTATTTCAGCGACATGGTGGCGATGTCGTCCTGCATCTGCAGCTCTTCGACAAGCGCTGCCACGCGGTTTTCCAGATCAACATCATGGCCGTAGTATTTCAGCTCGATGATGACCTTGGCCTTACCCTTTGCGACCTCCAGCACCTCGCGCAGGGTGGGGGTGCGTTCGTCGGCATATTCGGGGCCGAACCAGCTGCCGATATCGATCTGAGCGATGTCCTCCATCGTGGCATCCCAGACCTTGAGGTTCACCCCCGCCAGTTTCATGAAATCACTGTCATGGGCAACGATGATCACGTCATCCGCCGATTCCTGCACGTCGATTTCGACCCAGTCCGCCCCGTCTTCGATTGCCTTCAGCACCGAGGCCATTGTGTTTTCAGGCCGCAGCGCCGCAGCGCCCCGATGGCCGATCACCTCAGCCCGGTCCGGCGCCTGTATGCGTTCCAGCAGATGCTGCCCGAACCACAGTCCGATCAGCACAGCCACCACGGCGGCGCCGAGGGCGGCGAATAGTGGAACACGCAGGCTGCCGGGTTCAGGATGCGGCGGTTCTTCGGTTTTGATCTCGAAGAACCCGTCCAGCAGCACGGCCAGCGCGCCCAATGCCGTTGCCGCCAGCACGAGGCCAGCCACGGACCAGAGACCGGCCACCAACAGGCTGTAGATCAGCGCCAGCCGCAAGTGGCTGGCCCCCTGCAGCGGCACAATGGCAAACAGCAGCCCGGCCACCCATGCGATCAGGCCCGCGATGATCAGGCGCAGGATCAGCCAGATCGCCAGCTCGATCTTGAGGCGCCCGCGTTTGCCCTGCATCCGGGTGGCGCTGATGTTGAAGGCAAGGGCGGGGTGAACGCCTTCGAACAGGACCAGATGCAGGCCCAGCGCCCAGGCCGACAGGCGACGGATCAGAACCCAGGCCATGGCCAGAACCACGGCCCCGTTCAGAGCTACCGCAATCCAGAACGACGGCGGGTGGAAGGTCAGATAGTAGTTGATGTCATATTCGGTCAGCGTCCACCACGCGATTACGGCCGCAACGACTGCAAAGGGCAGGATCAGCACCAAAACCCGCAGCACAAAACGCACCGCAAAACCGAACAGCGCCGGCAGCCGCGACAGGATCAGGCCGATGGCGGAACCGCCCGCACGCCACGGATCGGATTCGCCCATCCGCAGCGATCCGGCCATGACCGAGAACACAAACACCTCGGCCAGCAGAAACAGGCTGAGCACGACAATCGCCGCGACAAAACCCACCGGTGACAGGATGAAGGCGGCGATGGCCTGATCCGTCAGCGCGGTCTGGTTCGACAGCGACACCGCCAGATTGACGGTGAGCGCCACAGCTGGCGCGATCAGGGCAACCAGCAGCAGGCGCACGGCGACATAGATCGGCACAAAGACGCGACGGCGCGCCCATGCACCCTTGTAGGCGCTTGTAACGGCTGAAAAATCGGACACGCGGCACCCCCTTGAATGGTGCACTCATTCAAGGCTGCGCAGACGTGAATTGCAAGTCAGGCGGTCAGCTTTCCTCCAGATCCTTTGCCAGCCGGAAACCGATGCGGTTGGCAGGCTTGTCCTCGACCGATTTGGGCAGGGCGCGCAGCATCACGTTCAGCTGGCTGACATGCTGCACCAGTTGGGTCCGCGCCCCGCTCGCGTCCGAGCCGTAGAAGGTGATGATATCGGGATCGAAATAACCCATGCCCTCGATCCGCATCACCCCGGCATCGCCGCCGGTAAAGCCCATGGCGACCTCTTGATCGCCGGTCAGCGTCTTTTCGAAGTTCTGGATATAGAGGATCAGCCGTTCATAGGCCCATTGCGCCGGGCTTTTGGTCTGAACCGGTTTTTGCAGTGGCTCGGGCAGATTCTTGGCCGCGGACTCAGCGTTGGGGTTCGCGTGAAACTCGTAACACCTGGGCAAAGCCGCCGCTTCTGCTGCCTCGGCCGATGTTTCGATCTGGTCCTGCATGGCTTTACCCTTTGCGCTGAAACTCCCACGCCCCGTCCGCGCGCCGCGTCCGGGTCACAGCTCCAATGTGGTAAAGATGGTTCAGATGTGCAACCGCCTCGACCAGCGCAAGCCCGTATTCGCCTTCGCCAATCTGACGTTTGAACAGCGGGGTGAAACATTCGGCGGCGGTTTTCGGCGTGCCCAGATAGTCCTGCAGACGATCCAGCGCACCGTGGTGGTTGTCGATAAGTTGCCGCATCCGCAGCGGCAGGCCGGTGAAGGGCAGCTTATGCCCACCCAGCGCCAGTTGGTCGGGCCGCGCCAGCCCTTGCAACCGCTCGCAGGCCTCCAGCCATTCGGCCACCGGATCGGCCATCGGCTCGGTGACATAGACGCCCAGATTAGGGCTGATCGAGCTGAGGATCTGATCGCCGGTGATCACCAGATTGTCATCGCGGCTCCAGAAGGTGGCGTGCTCGGGCGCGTGGCCATTGCCCATATGCACATCCCAGTCACGCCCACCCATGCGGATCACGTTGCCCTGTTTGATGCGGGTAAAGCCCAGCGGCATTGGATAGACCGTATCGCAGAAATTGAATGGGCGTTCGGCCATGCGCTTGGTCAGTACGTCGGGATGCATCCCTGCGCTGCGGTAGTAATCCAGCGTCTCTTGCGGCCAGGTTTCCTGCACATCCAGTTGCAGCATCCGCGAAAACAGCCAGGCAGTGCGGGTCGTGACCACTTCTGCGCCGTGCTCGGACTGGAACCAGCCCGCATTGCCGACGTGATCGGGGTGGTGATGCGTGACCACCACGCGGGTCACGGGTTTGCCGCCCAGCGGCCCGGCCATAAGCATTTCCCAGACCCGGCGGGTCTTGTTCGACGAAATGCCGGTGTCGATCACCGTCCAGCTGTCGCCATCATCCAGCGCATAGACATTGACGTGATCAAGCGCCATCGGCAGCGGCAGACGCATCCACAGCACACCGTCGGCGACCTCGACGGCCAGCCCCGGTGCCGGGGGCTCGGGCCATGGGTATCGGATCGCCAAAGGAGTTTCCCCGTCCATTAGACCGCCAATTCCTCTGCGCTGAGGGCATAAAGGTCCCCGGCCCCGTTCTGAGCCTGCGCCAGCAGACCGGCATATTCCGGCAACAGCGCGTTGATGTAGTACCGCGCCAGTTTGAAGCGCGAGCCATTGGGTTCGGCCAATGCGGCCTTGAGGTGGTAATGCGCACCCAGAACGCGGGCGAAGGCGTGCAGGTAAGGCACAGCACCGGCAAAGCGGGTGTTCATGTCGGACTGCGCCACGATCCATTCGGTGGTTTCGCGCAGGCTTTCGGTGGCCTCCCAGACCGGACCCGCCAGATCGGGCATGGTGGCGCGGGCCTCTTCGGCGTGATCCTCGATCTCATCCAGCAGGCGCGAAGCGGCCTCACCGCCATCCATCATCTTGCGCGCCACAAGGTCCATGGCCTGAATGCCATTGGTGCCTTCGTAGATCGCAGTCACGCGGACATCGCGGTAATACTGCGCCGCTCCGGTTTCTTCGATAAAGCCCATGCCGCCGTGGACCTGAACGCCGGTCTCGGACACGCGCATACCCGTTTCCGTGCCGAAGGCTTTGCAGATCGGGGTCAGCAGCGCGGCCCGCGCGCTCCATTCGGCATCGCCGGTGGCGTTGCCCATGTCGATCGCGGCCGCATTGGCCAACATGATCGCCCGCGCGGCAAAGGTGTCGGCGCGCATGGTCATCAGCATCCGGCGCACATCCGCGTGGTCAATGATCGTGCCCGAGGGCGTCCTGCCCTGCTTGCGCTCCAACGCATAGGCCAGCGCGTGTTGATACGCCCCTTCGGCGGCGCCCACACCTTGACCGCCGACACCCAGACGGGCGTTGTTCATCATAGTGAACATCGCGGCCATACCGCCATGTTCCTTACCCACAAGCCAGCCCTTGGCACCGTCATACTGCATCACGCAGGTGGGCGAGCCGTGCAGGCCCATCTTGTGTTCGACTGAAACGACCTTCAGATCGTTCGCTACACCGGGATTGCCGTTTTCGTCGGGCAGGTACTTGGGCACCAGAAACAGCGAAATTCCCTTGGTCCCCGGCACACCGTCGGGCAGACGCGCCAGCACCAGATGGCAGACATTCTCGGTAAAGTCGTTGTCACCCCACGAGATGAAGATCTTCTGCCCCGTCACCGAATATGTGCCATCGCCATTGGCCTCGGCCTTGGACGACAAAGCGCCCACATCCGACCCGGCCTGCGCCTCGGTCAGGTTCATGGTGCCCGCCCATTCGCCCGACATCATCTTGGGCAGGTACAGCGCCTTCAACTCGTCGCTGGCGTGATGCTCCAGTGCCTCAATCTGGCCCTGGGTCATCAGCGGCGCCAATTGCAGCGACAGGCAGGCCGCCGACATCATCTCGTTCACCGCCGTGGTCAGGGTCATCGGCAGGCCCATACCGCCATGCTCGGGATCACCGCTCATCCCGATCCAGCCGCCTTCGGCGATTGCCTTCCAGCCGTCGGCATAGCCGGGCGAGGTCCGCAGCACGCCGTTTTCCAGCCGCGCGGGCTGCAGGTCGCCGGGGCGCTGCAACGGGGCCATCACCTCTTCGCACATCTTGCCGGCCTCGGTCAGGATCGCGCCGACGACATCCTCGCTGGCTTCCGAGAATTTCTCGGTCGCGGCAATCTGATCGAACCCGACCACGTGGCGGAAAAGCAGTTCATAATCGGAAATGGGCGCGCGGTATGGCATGAGTTCCCTCGGGGCTAACTGTATGGTTTTTCGTGGGTGGGGTTGGAAATTGCAATGCCCACCTTTATGCATCCTTGATCAATTCGATTACCTAGCCAGCCAGATGGTACAAGCAATCAAAACGCGGCGTCACCAGATATGATCCCTAACGGCACAATGGATTTATCCGCCGATCCGGGCGGAATCGCGCAGGCGACAGACCTGCTGCGGCAGGGCCTGCTGGTCGCCTTTGCCACCGAAACAGTCTATGGGCTGGGCGGTGACGCCCGCAATAGCGAGGCTGTGGCCAGCATCTACGCTGCCAAGGGGCGGCCCAGTTTCAACCCGTTGATCGCACATGTTGCATCGGTCGAGGCGGCACAGCGTTATGTCGAATGGTCCGACCGGGCCGAGGCTTTGGCCGCTGCCTTCTGGCCCGGCCCGCTGACGATGGTGCTGCCGCTGCGCGACGGGCATGGGATTTCTCCGCTGGTCACGGCGGGGCTGGATACGCTGGCGGTCCGTGTGCCCGCTCATGGCACCGCGCGGGCGCTGCTGGCGGCGTTCGACGGGCCGGTCGCGGCCCCGTCTGCCAACCCTTCGGGCCAGATCAGCCCGACAACTGCCGATCACGTGCGCGCCGGGCTGGACGGGCGCATTGCGGCCATTCTGGATGACGGGCCCTGCGGTGTCGGGCTGGAATCCACTATCGTCGGGCTGGCCGGGGAACCCTCTCTGCTGCGTCCCGGCGGCGTAGCGCTGGAACAGGTCGAATCTGTTCTGGGCACAGAACTGCACATCCATCAGGCCGGTGACCTGCTGACCGCGCCGGGCCAGCTGCAATCGCACTACGCCCCGGACGCGCCGGTGCGGCTGAATGCCGACAATCCGCAAGGGGATGAGATGTTGCTGGGCTTTGGCCCCGTCGAGTGCGATTTCAATCTGTCGGAAAAGGGCAACCTGACCGAAGCTGCGGCTAATCTGTTCTCGGCCCTGCATAGGCTTAACGCCACGGGTCGCCCGATTGCGGTGTCACCGATCCCGGATCAGGGTCTGGGCGCGGCCATCAATGACCGCCTGCGCCGCGCTGCCGCGCCGCGTGACAGCTGATCAGGCACGCCCGGCGCTGGCCGACAGGGTCAGCGGGTCAACGCCAAGCGTCGCCAGCGCGGCCTCCCATTTCTCGTCATCGGGCACGTCAAACACCAGTTTCTGGGTCGCGTCGGTGGTTAGCCAGCCGTTCATGGCAATCTCATCCTCCAACTGGTCGGGTCCCCAGCCGGAATACCCCAGCGCCAGCGTCGAATTCAAAGGCCCACGCCCCGAGGCCAGATCCTCGAGCACATCCAGCGTCGCGGTCATGCTGAAATCATCGGAAATCTGCATCGAATGCAGGTTGGCCTCATAATCCGCGCTGTGCAGGACAAAGCCGCGCGACATCTCGACCGGGCCGCCGAAATGCACCAGCCGTTCCCCCACAACCGGGATGCGGCAAGCAATGTTCAACTGGCTCAGCAGGGTTTTGATCCGCAAATCCGAGGGCTTGTTGATGATCAGACCCATCGCCCCGTCTTCGCCGTGGCTGCACATGTAAACCACCGAATGATCGAAGCGCGGATCACCCATGCCAGGCATCGCAATCAACAGTTTTCCGGTCAGGTCCATGGATTTACATCTCTTGCTTCGTCCCCCGTCAACAATGGCCCCGGCGCAGGGGGATTGGCAAGGGAAGAGGCCAATTTTCGCCAGATTTCATCCAAGTGACCGGAACGTGACTTGGAATCCCGGCCCCGACCACGCATTTATGGGGTATGACGTGTTTTCTGAAGCCAACCGCGGTCGCCTTGACCGCCTGTTTCGCCCTGACTGCGCCCGCACTGGCGCAGGACGTGGACGGAGTTGTGCAACTGGACGTGCTGGATGGCGGGCGCACCGCCAGCGGCACCTATCTGGGCGCGTTGCGGCTGACGCTGAAGGACGGCTGGAAAACCTATTGGCGCGCACCGGGCGACGCCGGTATTCCGCCACAGTTTGACTGGCGCGGCTCGCAGAATGTGGGTGAAGTGTCGATCACCTGGCCCGCGCCGGATGTGTTTGTGCAGAACGGCCTGCAATCCATCGGGTATGCGGATCAACTGGTGCTGCCGGTCGAGATCACGCCCAAGAACCCCGCCAAACCCGTGCGGCTGCGCGGGGATGTGGATCTGGGCGTCTGCAAGGATGTCTGCATCCCCGAGCGGTTGGATTTCGACCATACGCTGAACGCCGATGCCGGCCGCAACCCTGCTATCGCTGCGGCTCTGGCCCAGCGCCCGTATTCCGCGAAAGAGGCGCGTGTAACCGCCGCAAGCTGCCACCTGACCCCAACCTCGGACGGGATGCAGATCGAAGCCCGCGTGAAAATGCCCTCGGCCGGCGGGCGCGAGGTGGCCGTGATCGAACCGGGCAACCCGGCGCTTTGGGCTTCGCAGCCTGAAACCACGCGGCAGGGTGATACTTTGGTCGCCACATCCGAGGTGATCAGCGCCTCGGGCGGGCCTTTCGCGCTGGACCGGTCCGAGATCAGGATCACGGTGCTGGGCGCCAACCACGCCGTCGACATTCGGGGCTGCAGCGCGGGCTGAATGATGGAGAAAACCCCGAAGATCGGCGCGCTGGCTGTTGTCGTGCATGACGCCCAGGTGCTGCTGGTGCAGCGCAGCAAGCAGCCGGACGCGGGGCTATGGGGCTTTCCGGGCGGCCATGTGGAATGGGGCGAAACCGTCATGCAGGCGGCACAGCGCGAGCTGCGCGAGGAAACCTCAATCATCGCCGAGCCGCTGCACTATCTCGACAATCTGGACCTGCTGCGCCAAGACGCCCAAGGCGCTGTGCAGTCGCACTATTTGTTGGTTGGGGTCGCCTGTCAGTATCGCGCGGGTGTTCCGCTGGCCGGGGATGATGCGCTGGACGCCCGCTGGTATCCGATTGATCAAATACGCCGGGGCGATCTGCCGATGAGCGACCGCGTCATCAACCTGCTGGAAACCGCCCTGCGTCGGGTTTAAACCGCCCGTCCTCTGAGGCGAGCGTAGAGCAGGCCGGACAGCACGACACTCAAGACTAGGATCGGCACGGCGCCGGCAAGGAAAGCCCCCAGCCCCATTTGCAGGGCCGCAACGCCCTCCTCACCTGCATAAAGCCCCGACAACAGGCCAAAAGGCGCATCCGAGATTGCAGGCCAGACCATCGTCACACCGAACCACATCAGCAGCGCCATCCCGGTGGCGGTCACCGCGCCCTGCACGACCCGGTCCGGAGCCCGCAGTGCCCGGCGCATCGCGGTCATCGGGCGCGCCAGATCGTTCAAGATGGCCAGCAGTGCGGGCACCAGCAACAGCACCAGCAGCATCCCGAAGCCCAGCCCGTAAACCAGCGTGATCACCGAGGGCTTGAGGAATTGCGCCTGTTGCGAGCCCTCATACAGCAGCGGTGTCAGCCCCAAAACCGTGGTCAGCGTCGTCAGCATCACCGGGCGCAGCCGATCCGCCGTGCCCTCGACAATCGACGGCACCAGCCCTCGGTCCTGCTGATAGGCGTCGATGGTCGTCACCAGAACAATCGAGTCATTGATGATGATCCCGGTCATCCCCAGCAAACCGATCACGGTGAACATGCTCAGCGGTACATCCCAGATGTAATGCCCCCAGATCGCGCCCACCAGGCCAAACGGAATGATCGCCATCACCACCACAGGCCGCGTCCAGCTGGCAAAAACCCAGGCCAGCACCAGATAGATGCCGGTCAGACACAGGATCAGGCCGGTGCGGGCCTCGTTCAGGAATTCATCCTCCTGCTCGCTCAGGCCCGCCATCTGCCATTCGACCTGCCGTTCGGCGGCGATATCGGGCAGAATCTCTTCGCTCAGGGCACGGGCGATTTCCGCCGCGCGGGCCGGGTCGTCTTCAGAGATGTCACCGATCACGGAAATCACCCGCAGACCGTTTTCGCGCCGCACGGCCGAGAAGCCTGATTTACGCTCGACCGAAACGATATCGGCCAGCGGCACGTAGACCCCGTCCGGTGTGCGCATCAGCGTGCGTTCCAGGAAATCGGCGGTCAGCTCGCCCTTGGGCAGTTCCACCCGGATCTCGGCGCTGCGCGGGCCGTCGGGGAAGGTTGCGGCCTCGATCCCGTTCAGCCGATCCCGCAAGACGCGGCCCAGCGTTTCCATGCGGAAGCCCAGCGCCTGCCCCTTGGCCGTCAGGTCCAGAATGAAATCTTCCTTGTCATAGGCCAGATTGTCCTCAAGCGCCGACACTTCGGGGTATTTCGACAGCTCGGCCTGCAGATCCTCGGACGCAGCCTTTAGCGTGTTCACGTCAGCGCCATAGAACTGCACGTCGATCGCATCGCCACCGGGCCCGGAACGCCAGCCGCGGAAGGTCAGCAGCTCGACCTTGGGATGGCGCGGGACGAAATCCTGCAGCTCGCGCACGAACTCAAAACTGGAATAGGGGCGCAGGTCCGAGTCGATCAGTTCAATCGAAACTCCGCCCAGCAGGTCCTTGTCCTTGCCATCGGCGGCACTCAGGTTGAACCAACCGGCATTGCCGCCAACCTCGGCCAGAATATAGTCGATGGGATTTCGCCCGTGACGCTCTTCGTAAATCTGGCCCAGCTCTTCCGCGGCGCGCTGCATCTGGTGCATCATTTCCAGCGTGTCTTCGCGGGTGGCACCTTCGACCATGATGAAATTGCCGGTGACCGAGCCGCGTTCGGGCGCGTTGAAGAACCGCCAGTTCACATCACCCCTAATGAACAGGGCAATCTGGCTGGCCAGTATCACCACCATCACCGCCACAACCACATAGCGCGCCCAGACGACCCATGCGATCAGCGGGCGGAACAGGTGGTCCCGCACCCAGCGGAACCCGCGATTGACCACCCGGTTGGGCCAGTCATACCAATGCTCCTTGGCCGAATGCGTAATCGCATGGGCCATGTGGTTGGGCAGGATCAGGAAACATTCGATCAGCGAGGCCAGCAGCACCGCGATCACGGTAAAGGGGATGTCGCCAATCAACTCTCCGAACCGGCCACCGATGGCAGTGAGTCCGAAGAACGCGATCACCGTGGTCAGGGTGGCGGCAAAGACCGGCATCGCCATGCGCCGCGCGGCGCTTTCAGCGGCCACGGTTGGGGCCTCGCCCAGCCTCCGGGCGCGGAAATCGGCGTGTTCGCCCACAACGATGGCGTCATCCACCACGATGCCCAGCGTGATGATCAGCCCGAACAGCGAGATCATGTTGATCGACAGCCCGCCGATATACATGAACGCAATCGCCGCGGACATCGCCACAGGAATACCCGCCGCAACCCAAAAGGCGATGCGGGCGTTCAGGAACAGGAACAGCAAACAGACCACAAGACCCAGACCCACCAGCCCGTTATCGACCAGAATATCCAGACGCTCGGTGATGGCCTGTGCCCGTGTGCGAATTAGTTCGATGGTCACGCCTTCGGGCAGGCTGGCCTGCAGTTCGGCCACCACGTCCTCGACCGTGTGTTGTATCTTGATGGCGTCCCCCAGATTGGACCGGTCCACCCGCACGGACATGGCCGGGTTCTCGCCAACGAAATAGCTGCGGTTGCGGTTGACCCCTTCGACCCGGATTTCCGCCACATCACCGACAAAAAGCTTGGACCCGTCGGCAAAACTGCGCAGTGCGATACCCTCGATCTCTTCTGGAGTGCGCTTTTCGGTGCCGGTGCGAATACGGGCATTGGCGCCGGTGACGTCGCCTGCCGGGTTCGCCGTCGCCTCGGCCGCAATGGCCTGCGCGATTTCCGACAGGGTGACGTCATTGGCAATCAGCTGCGCCGTTGGCACCTCGACCACCACACGCGGCGCGGCAATGCCCCGGATCGTGGTGCGGGTCACGCCAACCGCAAACAGGCGGTTTATCAGCTCATCGGTGAATTTTGCCAACTGGTCCGGATCGACCGGGCCGGTTACCACCACATCCGTCACCCGATCGCGCCACGCCCCGCGCCTGATCGAGGGTTCCTCGGCATCGTCAGGCAGGTTGGTCACCCCATCGACGGCGGTCCGAACCTCGTCCACGGCGCGCGACATGTCCCAGTTGGGCTCGAACTCCAGCCTGATATTGGCCCGCCCCTCGCGCGAGGTCGAGGTCGTGCTGGCCACCCCTTCGACCGCCAGCAGGGCGGGTTCAAGCAGTTGCACGATGCCGTTGTCCACATCCTCGGGACCGGCGCCTTCCCATTCGATGTCCACGTTCACACGTTCAAGGATCACGTCCGGGAAGAACTGCGCCCGCATCGCCGGGATCGCCGCCGCGCCCAGAACCAGCATCACCAGCAACAGCAGGTTGGCGACCGTCCGGTGGCGGGTGAAATAGCTGAGGATACCGCCCGCCGCGCCGGGGATCTCGCGCATCATGGCGCCTAACCCCCTGCCCGGTTCTCGATGCTGCGCACCAGAGAGGCCGGAACCTTGGGCGCGCTGAGCTGGCTCAGGGCGCTGGCCTTGGCCTCAGTGGTCATCTGATCATTGGCCTCGACCTGCGCCACCAGTTGAGCGCGTTGTTCGTCGGACAGTTCGACCATCCCCGGATCGGCACCGGCATTGGCCTCGTCCCGCAGCGGTCGCACACGCACCCCGCCGCCCAGCAGCGGCGTGCGGCCAATCACAACCTCGCGCCCGACCAGCCCCTGCCCGCGCAGCAGCACCTCATCGCCCTGACGGCGGATCAGCTGCACTGGCAGCGCCTCAAGCCGGTCATCGGCGCCCAACACCAGCACCGTGCCCGCCGCGTCCAGAACCGATGAGGGCAGGCGCACCACGTTGTCCAGCGGCTGTTCCTCGACCGTGACTGTGACGAAATCGCCGGGCTTGAACCCCGGTGCGTCCTCCAGCCTTGCATAGACCAGCCGTCCGGTTTGCCCTTCGCCCGCCGAACCGCTGTCGCGGCTGATGCGGCCATGGGCCATAAGGTCGGTGCCCGTCACCTCAAGCGATACGGTGACCGGCGCGTTAATCAGGTTGCCTTCGGCATCCAGCAGACGCACGAACTGCGCGGTCGAGACGCGAAAGGCCACCTCAAGCGCGGTGGGATCAACCAGTTCCGCCAGTTTTTCGTTGGCCGACACCAGCCGCCCTTCGACCAGAGTCACATCTGTCAGCGTCCCGGCAAACCGGGCGCGGACGGTCATGTCATCCAAATCACGTTCGGCGGCCGCAAGCGCGATGCGGGCGCGGGCCAGCAAGGTGGTCGCCTGATCGACCCGCGATTCCGCCTGCGCCAGAGATATGCGGCGGGCCAGCACCGATTGCTGGGCAGCGGCCTCGGCCAGTTCCGCCTCTTCCACGGCGGCAGGGGTTCCGACCCCGCGGCCCTGCAGGTCTTTCTGCCGCTGCAAGGCGCGCCCCCGCAAGGCGGCCTGCGCCTCGGCCGAGTTCAGTTCGTCCTGCGCCAACAGCAATGATCGTTCTGCGTCGCGTTCTTCAAATTGGGCGTCCAGCAAGTCGGACTTGGCGCGATCCAGTGCCGACTGCGCATCCGCCGGATCAAGTTCCACCAGAAGCTCACCTGCGGCGACAACGCCGCCATCTTCGAAATCTTCGGCCAGAGACACCACCCGCCCGCCCAGCGCGGCGCGCAATTCCAGACGGCGGCGGCTTTGCACCTCGCCAAAGGCTTCGAGATAGGGGGTGACAGTTTCAAGTTCGGCCGGGCGCACGCTCACGGCAAAGATGCGTTCGCGCGCCTCGGATGGCGTATTCTCACGCGTCAGCGCGTCCTGCACCGCGCCGGTGATCATCTGTACCGCGACAAACAGCAGGGCCAGCGTCAGAAACGCCAGAAAGACACCAACAAGGCTTTGCCTCAGAAATCGCATCAATCACTCACCCCGGTCGCATCAGGCTGCCACGTGCAAAAGGTAGCCGGGCACCGAAAAATGCCAAGCCACAAAGCGGTTACAAACAGTTATACGTGCAACCAGTCTACTTCCGTCGCAGATGTTCGTCCAATCGGGGCATTATTTCCACGAAATTGCAGGGGCGGTGGCGGTAATCGAACTGTTTTTCCAGAATCCCGTCCCAGGCATCCTTGCAGGCGCCGGGGCTGCCGGGCAGCGCAAACAGATAGGTGCCGCCCGCCACGCCGCCCGTGGCGCGGGATTGCACGGCAGAGGTGCCGATCTTTTCCATTGAAATAATGGTGAAAACGGTGCCGAACGCCTCAATTTCCTTTTCATAAACGTCGCGATGCGCCTCAACCGATACATCGCGGCCCGTCAGGCCGGTCCCCCCGGTCGAGATCACCACGTCAATCTCGGGATCACCGACCCATAGCCGCAGCTGGGCCGCGATCTCGCCCCGTTCATCCCGGATGATCTTGCGGTCGGCCACCGAATGGCCGGCGCGCTCGATCCGGTCGACCAGCGTCTGACCCGAGCGGTCCTCGTCCAGCGAGCGGGTATCCGAGACGGTCAGAACGGCGATCCGAACCGGAATGAACTCCTTGCTTTCATCAATGCGCGACATATGGCGTCAGGCCCTTTCCATGATGGCAAGCCGGACGGCAAGGGCGGTGAAAATCCCCCCCGTCACCCAGCCCATGATACGAGAGGCGCGCGGGTTCGAGATCAGAACCTTGCCCGCGCCACCGGCAAAAATACCCACCAGCCCGTTCACGACAAATCCGCCCAGCGCGATGATGACGCCGAAGATCAGGAATTGCGGCAGGATCGGGCCGGCGGCGGGGTTCACGAATTGCGGGATAAAAGCCAGCACGAACAGGATAACCTTGGGGTTGGTCAGATTCACCACCAGTCCGTCCCGAAACGCAAACCGGGTGGGTTTGGCTGGCGCATCGCCGGATACCGCTCCGTTCCGGATCGCGCCCCAGGCCAGATACAGCAGATAGGTCACGCCCATCCAGCGGATCACGTCGAACAGCCACGGCAGGCTGTTTACCGCCGCACCCAGGCCCAGGCCGGCCAGCAGAACGTGGACCATCAACCCGGCCGACACACCTGCGCTGGCCACCAGCGCCGGTCGGGCGCCGGACCGCAGCCCCTGACCAAAGCAGAACATCATGTCGGCGCCGGGCGTGAAATTCAGCGCCAGAGCTGCCGGGATGAACGCCAGCAGAGTGACCGTTTCGATCATAAGGTGACCTCGAACCAATTTACCTTGGGGCCAAGATTGGCGATCTGCGTGCGCCCTAGCGCGCCGCGATAGCCCCAGCTGTCATGGATATGGCCGCACAGCGCGTATTGCGGCTGCAACCGTTCGACCGCGTCGCGCACGGCGACCGAGCCGACCGCGTCGCCCTGCGACGTGACATCGCCATATCCTTTGGGCGGAGAATGCGCGATCAGAATATCCGCGCCATCGCAGCGGTCCAGCAACTCGGCAGCCTCGGCATCGGTCAGGTCGCAGGACCAGTCGCCAAAAGGTGTGACCGGCACGCCGTAGCCCAGCCCGAACAGGCGCAGACCGTCCATGGTCATGCCGGTGCCGTGCAGCACATGGCCGCCTTCGGGCGCGGCGTCTGCCAATTCCTGCGCGCTTTCCGCATTGCCGGGCACCATGACAAACGGCGCAGTGATGCCGGACAGCATCGCCATCGCTTCCTGCAGGCCTTGCCGCATGTTGCAGAAATCCCCGGCTCCGATCACCAGATCGGCCTCGACACTGGCGGCCACGACCTCGGCCGCGCGGTTGCGGGCCATATGCAGGTCGGAAAAGGCCAGAATGCGCATCATTTCCCCTCCAGCCGGGCCCTGAGTTCAAGCAGATCGGCCCAGGCCTGCCGCTTCATCTGCGGCTGGCGCAGCAGATAGGCGGGGTGGAACATCGGGATGACCGGCAGGTTCAGTGCCTGATCCCATTGCCCGCGCAGCCTTGTGATCCCACGTTTGCCCAGCACTGCCTGACAGCTGATATTGCCAATGATCACCAGAACCTCGGGCTTGGCCAGTGCCACGTGGCGTTCGAGGAAGGGCTTCATCATCCCGATCTCTTCGGGTTTGGGGTCGCGGTTCTGCGGTGGCCGCCACGGCAGGACATTGGTGATATAGACGTTCTGGCTGCGATCCAGATCAATCGCCGCCAGCATCCGGTCCAGCAACTGTCCGGCGCGTCCCACGAACGGCTTGCCCTCGCGGTCTTCCTCCCGGCCCGGAGCCTCGCCAATGATCATCACCCGCGCGCCCGGCGTGCCGTCGGCAAACACCAACTGCCGCGCACCGCGTTTCAGCTCGCAATGATCGAACCCGTCCATCGCGGCCCGCAATTGGTCCAGCGACCCGGCGCTTTTGGCGGCGGACATTGCGACCGCGGCGGGGTCCACCTTTTTCGGCTTTTCGGGCGCGGCTTGCACTGCTGCGGGTTTCCTGGCCTTGGGCGCAGTATCGGGCAGCGCATAGCGGTCGATCGGCGCATCGCCGATCGCGTCTGTTGCGCCCAGTTCGATTTGCCAGTCCAGCAGCCCCCGCGCGGTATGATAGTCCAAAGCCGATTCCATACCCCTCAATCTAACCAGCTTTTGATCGAGGGAAAGCGAATAGGCCTTGATCGGACCGTTCATCGCACCGACCATTGCGGTGTTCATGTTGGTCCTGTTGCGATTCCTTTTGATTTCCCTGCTGCTGATCCCGCTCAGCGGCCCATCCTTTGCGCAACTGTTCGACCGCAACGGCCAATGCCGCCCCGGTCAGTTCCAATGCGGCACCCGCTGCTGTTCCGGCGGACAAAGATGCAGCTTTGACGGCCACTGCATCCCGCTGGGCGGCACCTATTGCGGCGGCGGGCGCACTTGCGGACCGTTCGAACGCTGCGTGGCCGGGGGCACCCGCTGCGCCCCTGCGGGGGCCAACAAATGCTATTCGCGGCTGGATTGCCCCGGCGGCACCTTCTGCAACGCGCGCGGCGAATGCGAACGGACCTCACCCGAGTTTGACCCGAAGACCGCCATCGAAGGGCTACCCTCTCTATGCGACGACGGCCAATCCTGCGCGGCGGGCACATCCTGCCTGCCGGGCGGCGGATGCACGCGCCCCGGCTGGTTTTTGTGCGAAGAAACCGACTCGCAATGCCGCCCCGGCTTCAAATGTTCCGAGCATCAGGGCTGCGTGCCGATCAAGGCGGTCGATTGCGGCTATGGCAAGTGGTGCAAACCCGGTGAGCAGTGTTTGCCCGAAGGCGGATGCGAGAAACTGCCCGAAGGGTCTGAACCTTAGGTTGCCCTCGCGCGCGCGGCTTCCTATAAGCGGCTCGATTGTCAGACAGGAGCCCGCCCATGCGTTTCGCCCATCGTCACCTTCTTGGCATCGAGCATCTGTCGCAATCCGATATCACCGCTATCCTTGATCTGGCCGAGAAATACGTCGACATGAACCGCCAGTCGACCAAGCATTCCGACGTGCTGTCGGGGCTGACGCAGATCAACATGTTCTTCGAAAACTCGACCCGCACGCAGGCCAGTTTCGAACTGGCCGGCAAGCGGCTGGGCGCGGATGTGATGAACATGGCGATGCAGGCCAGCTCGATCAAAAAGGGTGAAACGCTGATCGACACGGCGATGACGCTGAACGCGATGCACCCCGATCTGCTGGTGGTGCGGCACCCGCATTCCGGCGCCGTCGATCTGCTGGCGCAGAAGGTGAACTGTGCCGTTCTGAATGCGGGCGACGGGCGGCACGAACACCCGACGCAAGCGTTGCTGGATGCACTGACCATCCGCCGCGCCAAGGGGCGTCTGCACCGTCTGAACATTGCCATTTGCGGCGACGTGGCCCATTCCCGCGTCGCGCGGTCAAACCTGATCCTGCTGGGCAAGATGGAAAACCGCATCCGCCTGATCGGCCCGCCGACCCTGGTGCCCGGCCAGTTCGCCGACTTCGGCGCCGAGATCTATGACGACATGAACGAAGGTCTGAAAGACGTCGATGTCGTGATGATGCTGCGGCTTCAGAAAGAACGAATGGATGGCGGCTTCATCCCCTCGGAACGCGAATATTATCACCGCTATGGTCTGGACGCGGAAAAGCTGGCGCTGGCCAAGCCCGATGCCATTGTCATGCACCCCGGCCCGATGAACCGCGGGGTCGAGATTGACGGCACGCTGGCCGACGATATCAACCGATCCGTCATTCAGGAACAGGTCGAGATGGGCGTCGCCGTCCGCATGGCCGCGATGGAACTGCTGGCCCGCAACCCGCGAGACGCCGCATGAGCAATCTGACCGTCGCCCCCTATGAACGCGGCGTGATCCGCCTGTTCTCGCTGGACATGCGCCCGGAAGAGGCAAAGTTCCTGCGCGAACCGGGCGCTGCCGATCAGGTCTTGGGCGTGACGGGGCTGGGTACGGATCAGATCGACGTTTTTCCAGTCTCGGACCTCGAAGACCTTGGGCTTTACGGCTATCTGAACGAGGGCTGTGGCGTGTCCGCCGATCAGTTGGACCGCACCGCGCTGGAGGCCATCGACGGCTGGGTCATGGTCGTCCGCAGCGCCGCCTTTGGCGACCGCGCGGCAACGCTGACACCGGACCCGAGGCTGCATCTGGCCGGTCTTTATACCGAGGAAGCCACCAACTGGACCGGTGGCCCGATCGAAACCGAAAGCGCCAAGCCGTTCTCGGCACCCCAAACCGCGCCGCAGGATGACCGGCCCCGCCGCATCGGCTCGGCCCTTCTGGCGCTGGTGATCCTGCTGGTTATCGGAGGCGCCCTGTGGCTGATCCTGTGACCTTCGCCCCGGACAAAGGTGCCTATATCCGCACCAACGCCTGGCTGGCCGCCTTTGCGATGGCCGGCGCAATGATCATCCTCTGGCTGATCGGCAATCCCTACCCCTGGACCGGCGCACCCGCAGGCCTCGCTGCCATCGGCATCCGGGCGTGGTATCTGGCCTCAGAAGAACTGGTCGCCGCGTGGGAGATGACCGACACCGCCCTCACAGGTCCAGGCCCGCGCAAGGTGGCGCTGAACCAGATCGAGGCCGTCAATGTCCTGGGCAGCTTTGTCCAGATCGTCACCAAGGGCGGCGACAAGCACCTGATCAAGTATCAGGCCGATCCCGCCGCCACCAAAGCCGCAATCGAAAGAGCCATGGCATGAGCAACCTGATCTTCTCCAACGCCCGCCTGATCGACCCGGAATCCGGCTCGGACGGCACCGGCTGGCTGCATGTGGCCGAAGGTCGGATTGCCGCGCGCGGAGACGGCGAGGCCCCGGCCCTGGACGGACAGGTCATTGACTGTGGTGGGCATTGTCTGGCCCCCGGCATTGTCGATATCGGCGTCAAGGTCTGCGAACCGGGTGAGCGTCACAAGGAAAGCTACAGGTCCGCCGGTCTGGCGGCAGCGGCTGGTGGCGTGACCACCATCGTCACCCGCCCCGATACGCTGCCCGCCGTGGACACGCCTGAAACGCTGGAATTCGCCACCCGGCGGGCGCAGGCGGATGCGCCGGTGAACGTGCTGGCCATGGCCGCCCTGACCAAGAACCGTGAAGGGCGCGAGATGACCGAGATCGGCTTTCTGCAGGATGCCGGGGCCGTCGCTTTCACCGATTGCGATCATGTCATCGCCAATACCAAGGTGTTTTCCCGCGCCCTGACCTACGCACGGTCCTGTGGCGCGCTGGTCATCGCCCACCCGCAGGAACCCGGCCTCAGCAACGGTGCGGCGGCCACAAGCG
Organism: Ruegeria sp. MALMAid1280; assembly: GCF_049195285.1. Taxonomy (NCBI): domain Bacteria; kingdom Pseudomonadati; phylum Pseudomonadota; class Alphaproteobacteria; order Rhodobacterales; family Roseobacteraceae; genus Ruegeria; species Ruegeria sp. MALMAid1280. The sequence continues at coordinate 235,745 of NZ_JBMIRT010000041.1, forward strand.
GCAAGTTCGCCGCCCTGCGCGGCCTGCCTGCGGTGTCGCCGATGGCGGAACGCATGGGGCTGGACCGCGACATCGCGCTGTTGGAAATGACCGGGGCCGCCTATCACGCCGACCAGATCACCACCGCCCGCGCCCTGCCCGCGCTGGAACGGGCCAAGCGCAACGGGCTGGACATCACTGCCGGAACCTCGATCCACCATCTGACATTGAACGAACTGGACGTGGCCGACTATCGCACCTTCTTCAAGGTCAAACCGCCACTGCGGTCCGAGGACGACCGGCAGGCGGTGATCGACGCCGTGCGGTCCGGTCTGATTGACATTATCAGCTCGATGCACACGCCGCAGGACGAGGAAAGCAAGCGCCTGCCGTTTGAAGAGGCGGCCTCGGGCGCAGTGGCGCTGGAAACACTGCTGCCCGCGGCGCTGCGCCTGTATCACGCGGACCAGCTGGACCTGCCGACCCTGTTCCGCGCCATGGCGCTGAACCCGGCAAAACGGCTGGGGCTGGAGCAGGGCCGTCTGGCCGAGGGCGCCCCCGCAGATCTGGTGCTGTTCGACCCGGATGTGCCCTTTGTGCTGGACCGGTTTTCATTAAAATCGAAATCGCAGAACACCCCGTTTGACGGCCAGCGGATGCAGGGTAAGGTCACTGCAACCTATGTAGCAGGCCAAGAAGTTTACCGGAGACCCTGATGCCCTTACTCGACAGCACGACGACCCAGTTGATCCTCTGGGCCGCGATTGGGTATCTGATGGGATCGGTCCCCTTTGGTATGATCGTCGCCAAGATCATGGGGCTGGGCAATCTGCGCAATATCGGGTCAGGCAATATCGGCGCGACCAATGTGCTGCGGACCGGCAACAAGGGCGCCGCCGCGTTGACGCTGGTTTTTGATGCCGCGAAGGGGGCGGCTGCCGTATTGCTGGCCCGCGCATTGGCCGGAGAAGACGCCGCCCAGATCGCCGCCCTGACCGCGTTTCTGGGCCATTGCTTTCCGGTCTGGCTGGGGTTCAAGGGCGGCAAGGGCGTGGCCACCTTTCTGGGCCTGTGGCTGGCGCTGGACTGGCGCGTGGGCGTGGCCTGCTGTTTAAGCTGGCTGGTCGCCGCCGCAATCTGGCGGATTTCTTCGCTGGGCGCGTTGGTCGCGGCGGCAATGTCGACCATCTGGGTGTTGCTGCTGACGGATGGTTCGACCTTTTTCCTGGGCATCGCCCTGACCCTGCTGGTCTATTGGCGCCACAGCGCAAACCTGGCGCGGATCAGGGCCGGGACCGAACCCAAAATCGGCCAGTCTTGATCGCCCCCGACGCGTTTCTGTCCGCATTTTTTGCCATCCCTCTCGGCTCGTCCGCCGGGCAAAGCCAAGGCAGGCGGTATATCGTCAGCCGCACGGAACTGGCCGGCGGCAAATCTCACAAGCTGGTCGCGCATGAACTGGGCGGCGGCGACTTTATCAGCCTGAACCTTTACCTGACCGACAGCAGCGGCGCGTTGCTGCGACCGTGCGAGATGCCTGCCGAAAAAGTCATCACCTTCGTGGTGGCGTTCGAACCCGACGCCTGAGGTCGAAATGCGCGAATTTGAACAGCGCCCCTTCGCCGTCGCACATTCACAATTGATTGTTTTGAACGTGATGATGCGATTGCCCACTTCGGTTGCGTGACGGCCAATTCCCGGTCGCACGGACAAAAATCCCAAGGGATGTCCAGGCGTAATTTCAGCGCCGCCGGACCGCCCGTTTCACGAAAGGTGAAAACAATGAACAAGATCAAATCCATCATTGGCGGCGTTGCGCTGTCCGTTGCAATCGCAAGCTCAGTCCTGGCCGCAGGCGTTGAACTGAACGCAAGCTCGACCGGTCTGGCACTGCAGGGTTACGACCCGGTTGCTTATTTCACCGAAGGTCAGCCGACCAAAGGCGATTACCGCATCACCGCGCTGCACAATGACGCGCTGTACCGCTTTGCCACTGAGGAAAACAAAGTCGCGTTCGAAGAGAACCCCGAAGCCTACCTGCCCGCATACGGTGGCTACTGCGCATTCGGTGCCGCGATGGGCTTCAAGTTCGACGGTGACCCGACCTATTGGAAGATCGTCGACAACAAGCTGTACCTGAACCTGTCGCAGGACATTCAGGAACGCTGGGAAGGCGATATCCCGGGCTTTATCGACAAGGCCAGCGCCAACTGGGAGACCATTGCCGACAAGACCCCGGCAGAACTGCAGCAATAACCCGCTGACAGAAATCACCGGATCGGCGGCGGATCACTCTGCCGCCGATTGCCATTTGCAACACCCATTTTGAGAACCTACATTTAAAGGAAAGGACACGCCCCGTTTTAGCGGGCCGGTGCCGCCACCGATTACAAACGCGGCGCATCTTTTGGGTCGCACACTATTGAACAAACTGTGATCCGGTCGTGAAACCGGACCGTAGTGATCAATACATACGCAGGCAGCGCGGATTTGCTGCAGGCCATTTCCGATGAAAGGACATAACATGAAAGGTAAGTTTCTTCTCGCCTCAGTGATCGCGGCCTTTTCCGCGGGTGCGGCCGCAGCGCAGTCCTCGGGCAATTGGACCGGCTTTTATGGCGGCTTGCAGCTGGGTTACGCCGACATTAACACCAGCGCATCGGGCGTGGACGGAGACGGCGTGATCGGTGGCATCATCCTGGGCTATGACTACGACCTGAGCGATTGGGTTGTCGGTCTGGGTTTCGACTATGACTGGACCGGTATCGGGCTGGCCCCCGGCGTCGAGGTCGAAGAGGTCTGGCGCGTCAAGGCGCGTGCGGGCTACAAAGTGACCTCCAACGGCCTGCTATACGGTGTCGGCGGCTTTGCCGAAGCCGGAACCGATAACCTGGGCAGCGAAGACGGCTGGTTCATCGGGGCTGGTTATGAACAGATCGTCGCCCCGAATATCAGCGTGGGTGGCGAAATCCTCTATCACGAATTCGACAATTTCGACCGCACCGGCATCGACGTGGACGCAACCACCGTGCAGGTGCGCGCGGCCTACCGGTTCTGATCGGGCAACAGGTCAGCAACGGACCCGGCCCCATGGGCCGGGTTCTGCGTGTCAGGGTTCCAGAACCGTGCTGCCGGTGGTCTGCCGGGCCTCAAGCGCGCGGTGGGCCTCGGCGACCTGATCCAACGGAAAACGCTGGTCGATGTGGAGTTTGACCTCTCCGCCCTCGACCTTGCCGAACAGGCGCCGGGCCATCGCCTGACAGACCGTGTGATCGGAAATATGGGTGAACAGGGTTGGCCGGGTGACCTTGAGCGAGCCCTTCTTGGCCAGAATCCCGATATCCATCAGCGGCACCGGCCCAGACGCGTTACCGAACGAAATCATCATTCCCAAAGGCTTCAGGCTGTCCAACGAACCGTTGAACGTATCCGCTCCGATCGAGTCCATCACCACGTCCACGCCCTTGCCGCCGGTGATCTCGGCCACGCGTTCGGCAAAGTTCTCATTGCGGTAATTTATGCAATGGGTCGCCCCGTTGAACTGGGCCAGACTGCATTTTTCATCCGTCCCGGCGGTGCCGATCAGGGTGATCCCCTCGGATTTGGCCCATTGGCAGGCGATCAGGCCCACACCTCCCGCCGCCGCGTGAAACAGCACGGTATCGCCGCGTTTCAGCGGCGTGGTGCGGTGAAACAGGTATTCCACCGTCATCCCCTTGAGCATCATCGCTGCCGCCGCATCAAAGGATATGCCGTCGGGCAAGGGACAAACCTGCGCCGCGGGCATCACCCGCGCATCGGCATAGGCGCCCGAGGGCGCGGCAGCATAGGCGGCGCGCTGGCCGGGCTCCAGATGGGTCACGCCCTCGCCGACGGCTTCGATCACACCTGCGGCCTCCATGCCCAAAGCGTGCGGCAGGTCCATCGGATACAGCCCCGTGCGCTGGTAGACGTCGATAAAATTCAGCCCGCAGGCGTGGTGACGGATGCGCACCTCTCCGGGACCGGGGTCGCCCAGGGGGCGGTCTTCGATCTTCAGAACTTCGGGGCCGCCGTGTTCGTGAATGACGACGGTTCTTGCCGTTTGCTGCATGCTGACCTCCTGTTGCCTGCAGCCAAGCTAACACGCCTGATAATAAGGGCAATCGGCACGATTCCGCACCGCGCAACCGCAACGCGAAAAAATGTGCTATACTCATGACCAGGCGTTGCCGGCTGGTCCGGCCACGGGCAACCGATGCCGGAACCACCCTGCTGCGCGGATACGCAAAGGGAGGGGAAAGACGATGGCCAAAACGATTGGAAATCCGATCACCTGGACCGCCCGGAATATCGGCGCGACCGGTGATCATATTGCGGAAAGCGTGAACCGCATCGGCAGCGCGGATACACGGCACCTGCCAGAGGTACGGACCCTGACGATGCAGGATCTGCGCGCCTGTCTGCGGGCCGGTTACAATGATTTTCTGGAAACACGGGCAGATGCCATATTCATCGTGCTGATCTACCCCATTGCAGGGTTGCTGATGTTCGGCTTCGGACTGAACCGCAACATGGTGCCGCTGCTGGCACCGCTGATTCTGGGGTTTGCCCTGATTGGCCCGGTCGCCGCGGTCGGCCTGTATGAAATCAGCCGCAAACGCGAAAAGGGGGGCGAGGTCCATTGGCTGGACGCGTTCGGGGTGTTCCAGTCGCCATCCTTCGGGGCAATCCTGATGCTTGGCTTTTATCTGGTCATGTGGCTGCTGATCTGGCTGATGGTAGCGCAGAGCATCTATGTCCACACGCTGGGCCCCGACCTGCCCACATCCATCGGCGCCTTTGTCACGCAGGTGTTCACCACCGGCGCGGGCTGGACGATGATCATCTTCGGCAACGCGGTCGGGTTCCTGTTTGCTCTGGTCGCGCTGGCCATCAGCGTGGTCAGCTTTCCGCTGTTGCTGGATCGCAAGGTGGGGCTGCCGGTGGCGGTCGTGACCTCGGTTCGGGTGCTGCGCCACAATCCCGGAGTGATTCTGGCATGGGGATTCATCGTCGCGGCCCTGTTGGTCCTTGGTGCGATCCCGATGATGCTGGGGCTGATCGTGGTGATGCCGGTACTGGGTCACGCCACATGGCATCTGTATCGCCGCGCGGTGGCCTGACGGACGACGCGCGGGACAAGCCCGCGCCGCCCGGTTAACCCGCGACTTTCAGGACGATCTTGCCGATATGGCCCGAGCTTTCCATCCGCGCATGCGCCGCTGACGCCTCTGCCAGATCGAACTCGCTGTCCATGACGGGGGCAACCTTCCCGGCCTCCAGCAATGGCCAGACCGCCTCGCGCAGTTCTTGGGCGATCTTCGCCTTGGCCAAATCACTTTGCGGGCGCAGGGTGCTGCCGGTCAGGGTCAGGCGTTTGACCATCATCAGGGCAAAGTTCAGTTCGACCTTCGGCCCCTGCAGAAAGGCGATCTGCACCAGACGGCCATCCTCGGCCAGCGTTTTGACATTGCGCGGGATATAGTCGCCGCCCACCATATCGAGAATCAGGTTTGCACCGCCCTCGGCCCGCATCACGCCGACGAAATCCTCATCGCGGTAGTTGATCGCCCGCTCGGCACCCAGCTTGACGCAGGCCTCGCATTTCTCATCCGAACCGGCGGTGGCAAAGACACGGGCGCCAAAGGCGTGAGCCAATTGGATCGCCGTGGTACCGATGCCGCTTGAACCGCCATGTACCAGAAACCGCTCGCCAGCCTTCAGCCCGCCACGCATGAAAACGTTGGACCAGACGGTAAAGAAGGTCTCGGGCAGGCAGGCGGCCTCTTTCATGCCCATTCCGGTCGGAACCGGCAGGCAATGGGCAGCAGGCGTGGCCACGTATTCGGCATATCCGCCACCGGGCAGCAGCGCGCAAACCTGATCGCCGACCGAAAGCCCCTCGACCCCCGTACCCACCGCAACCACCTCGCCAGATGCCTCCAGCCCCGGCAGATCGCTGGCACCCGGAGGCGGGTCATAGGCCCCGGCCCGCTGCAACGCATCGGGGCGATTCACACCCGCATAAGCAACCTTGAGGATCACCTGGCCGTTTTGCGGCTCGGGCACCGGGCGTTCGGTCAGTTGCAGAACATCCGGGCCGCCAGGCTGCGAGATTTCTATGGCGCGCATCGTCTGGGTCATGGGCAAATCCTCCTTTGCCCAATGCCTAGCAGGCAAATTCAGGAAGGCCCAGATACTTACTTGCGCGGGTTCAGCATCCCGGGCAGGTCGGCTCGCATTTTCATCGGTGGTTTCACCTGACTGGCGAACCAGTTCGGCACCGAAAGGAACGGCTTGAACAGCGGATTGTCGTTCACCTGCGCCTTGAGCTTTTCGAATTGCATGACGTTGTCGATGCGGCGATCCAGAAACTCCCACGTTTTCTCATGATCCGGAGACTCATCCCCCAGCCAGAACAACAGGGTCGAGGAATAGACCCCCGACAAGGTCGCGCGCTTGGTGTACCAGTTCACATCGTCCGAGGTATCGCCCAAAGTGTCCCAGATCAGATCGCAGGTCTGCCACAGCGCCTTGGCCCCGTCCGCCGCATGGGTCGGCAGGGAAAACAGCGTCATGCCGCGGCGCACCAGTTCCTTGTCGGTCACGGCCTCAAGCCGGAACCGGACGCCGGCCGCCACGCGGTCGCGGAATTTCATCTCGCTCAGGTCGGTGGATTTCAGGCGGTCTACCATGGCCGCATCGCCGCGCGCATGAAACGCCAGCGCCAGATCAACCGCACTGAGGGGGCAGATTGCGCGTGCCAAACCGTCATCCAGATCGCAATCGGTGATCGCAGCGCGAAAGCTAGCCTCGGACCAGCCATCAAACGGCACATGGATCAGGATCGCGTCCAAAAGCTGTTGTTTTGCATCTTCATAAGTGACAGTCATGGCGGTTCTCCGGTTCTCGGGGCCAGTACTAGACAAGATAGACCGGCTTTGCTATACGGCCAACTCCTGCAATTTCCTTGCAACTCTATCTAGAAAGGTGGTGACAACCACATGCAGGTTAGTGTTCGCGACAATAACGTCGATCAGGCGCTTCGTGCCCTGAAGAAAAAGCTGCAGCGCGAAGGCGTGTTCCGTGAAATGAAGCTGAAGCAACATTTCGAGAAACCGTCCGAGAAAAAAGCGCGCGAGAAAGCTGAAGCGATCCGCCGTGCCCGTAAACTGGCACGCAAGAAAGCCCAGCGCGAAGGTCTGCTCTAAGAGCTGCCTGAGTCTCGTCCAGCTTTGGATGACACTAATTGACGACCCCCGAGGCCCCGCCCGGGGGTTTGTCGTTTCTGGCACCGGTTGTATTTCGCCGAATCATCCACCGCTTTAAGCGGCAAGCTGCCAGATCCGGCACAGCAACATTTTGCCCGGCAATTTGCAGCGCAGCGAATCTCTGACCGGCAGCATGCACCTGCCGGATTTCGCCTGAATCCCCGCCTCCTCTGTCCGTCCGTTCGGTGCCCCCTGTAATTGGCCCGGTCTGCACAGACGACCACTCAAACGGAGGCTACCATGTCGACTGCAAGTACATTCGAGCAAGAAATGCTGGCGCTGATCAATGAAGAGCGCACATCCCGCGGGCTGAACCCGCTGAAACTGGAAACCCGCCTGAATGACTCGGCCGAGGATCACAGCGCCTGGATGCTGAACACCGATACGTTCAGCCACACCGGATCGAACGGGTCCAGCGCGACCGAGCGGATGCAAGATGCCGGGTTCGACTTTTCCGGCAACTGGCGGTCGGGTGAAAACATCGCCTGGCAATCGGAACGCGGCGCGCAGGGCATCAGCGATGATGTCGAGCAACTGCACCAGAGCCTGATGAACAGCCCGGGTCACCGCGCCAATATCCTGAACCCCGATTACGAATACATCGGGATCGGCATCGAAGAAGGCAATTATAACGGCTGGGACGCCGTCATGGTGACCCAAAACTTTGCCACCACAGATGGCACGGTTGTATTGGATAACGGCGCCGCACCGATCCCACCGGTGGAAGAGCCTCTTGCCGAAGACCCCGTGGTGGAAGAGCCCGACGTCACCGAGACCGAGGAACCGACAGACGAAACACCCGACACCGACGTCACCGAGACCGAGGAACCGGCAGACGAAACGCCCGATACCGACGTCACCGAAACTGAAGAACCGGCAGACGAAACGCCTGACACCGACGTCACCGAGACCGAGGAACCGGCAGCCGAAACGCCCGATACCGACGTCACCGAAACTGAAGAACCGGCAGACGAAACGCCTGACACCGACGTCACCGAGACCGAGGAACCGGCAGACGAAACACCAGACACCGACGTCACCGAAGCCCCGGCGGATGATTGTTTCGACGTGGAAGGGTTCCTTGCGGCGATCGAAGACTTCGTGAACGACCTGCTGGTCCTGGTTGACGATTTCCGGCTGAACGATGCCCCGGCAACTGAGACCGCTGAGGTTGAGGATGACTTCATGCTGACCTGGGACATGTGTGACGACGCCCCGGCCGAAACCGATGTCACGTTGGACATGGGTGCGGACATGCAGGACGATTTCTTCACCTTCGTCTCGATCGACAACGCCTGCATGATGGACTTCGTCTAAGCTTACATCCGGCACGCGGGGCGCCTTTTCGGTGCCCCGCCCTTACGTGCGGGTCAATCTGCGCAGGAATCCGCACAAATGAGGCAAAACCGGCGGTGACAATTCGCTCAGCAGGCCGGGGTGTCCGGTTTGTGACCTTATCCCGTCAAAGTCTCGCCATTAATGTCCAGCCAAAATTACGCAATCCACTGGAGGCAGAATCATGTCAACCGCTAGCGATCTTGAACGGCAGATGCTTGCATTGATCAATGCAGAGCGCGCACAGGCGGGGCTGCCCCCCCGTCCAGCTTGAACTCAACCTGAACGAGGCCGCCGAAGACCACAGTCAATGGATGTTGAACACCAACCGGTTCGACCATACGGGTGCCGGCGGCTCGCAGCCGTGGGACCGGATGGAAGATGCCGGGTTCAACTTTGCGGGCAACTGGCGCGCAACCGAGAACATCGCCTGGCAGTCCGTTCGCGGCGAACCGGGCCTGTCCGACGACGTTGTGGACCTGCATAACAGCCTGATGAACAGCCCCGGCCACCGGGCCAACATCCTGGATTCGAATGTCACCCTGGTTGGAATCGGCATCGAGGTCGGCAATTTCGACGGCTATAACGCGATCATCGTGACGCAGAACTTTGCCCGCACCACAGGCGCGGTTCAACTGGATACCGGTGGCTCGACACCCGCACCCGCCCCTACGCCTACACCTGCAGAGCCGGGACCTGAATATGTAAACGCCGGCACGGTCGGTGATAACGGGGATGACTGGTTCGCCCTGCACCTCAACCAGGCCGGGTCGCTGGAAGGGCCCGGCGGCAGCGACACGCTTAACGGTGCAAACGGCGATTTCCTTCACGGCGGCACAGGCAATGACACGGTTATCGGATATGGCGGCAATGACGTCCTGATCGGCGGTCAGGGAACAGATCTGCTCAGAGGCGGTGACGGAGACGACTTTGCTCAGGGCAGCCGGGGCAATGACCAATTGCACGGCGGCAATGGCAATGACATATTGTTGGGCGGCACCGAGAATGACCGGATTCAATCGGGCTACGGCAATGACATCCTGCGGGGTGAACGCGGCCAGGATGACCTTTTTGGCGGAGAGGGCAACGACATTCTGTATGGCGGCCGCGACGACGACGATCTGACTGGCGGGTCCGGTTCAGACCTGTTCGTCTTCACCTCCGGGGCGGACACCGTTTTGGACTTCTCCAGTGACGACTACATCGATCTCAGAGGCCCGGCCTCGATCACCGGGTACAGCGATCTGATGAACAATCACATTTCGCAATCCGGCAACGATGTTGTGATCGATGACGGCAACGGCAACAGCCTGATTCTGGCGAACACGCAAGTGTCAGAGCTGACACAGGACTTTTTCCTGTTCTGATGCGCCCGACATTCCAAACTGAAAACGCCCCCGGTTTCGGGGGCGTTTTTTGTGATCAATAGATCTTGGGCACGTGCAACTCATCCGGCAGGACGCGGCGCTCGTATTCCGGGTTGTAGCGCCTGTCCGGCAGATTGACCTTTTCCTGCGGCACATCCGTATAGGGGACTTTGGTCAGCAAATGCTCGATACAATTCAGGCGCTCGCGTTTCTTGTCATTGCCTTCGACAATGTACCACGGTGCCTCGGGGATGTTGGTGCGGAAGAGCATATCTTCCTTGGCCTTGGTATATGCCTCCCAGCGGATGCGGGATTCCAGATCCATCGGTGACAGTTTCCACTGTTTCATCGGATCGTGAATGCGCATGAGGAATCGCAGCTGCTGTTCCTCATCCGTGATCGAGAACCAGTATTTCAGCAGGATGATCCCGGACCGCACCAGCATCCGTTCGAATTCGGGAACGTCCTGGAAGAACTGTTCGACCTGATCGTCGCTGGCAAAGCCCATCACCCGCTCGACCCCGGCGCGGTTATACCAGGAACGATCGAACAGAACGATTTCCCCCGCTGCAGGCAGGTGCGGAACATAACGCTGGAAATACCACTGACTTTGTTCACGTCGGCTGGGCGCGGGCAGAGCCACGACGCGGGCCACCCGCGGATTCAGACGCTGGGTGATGCGTTTGATCACACCCCCCTTGCCCGCACTGTCACGGCCTTCGAACAGAATGCAGACTTTGGCCCCGGTATGCTGCACCCAGTCCTGAACCTTGATCAGCTCGGCCTGCAGGCGCAGCAGGTTGCGAAAATAGACCTTGCGATCCAGCATGTCCGGGTGCTGGTCCTTGTAGATCTTGCGGACTTCCATCGAGAGCATCGGCTCGCTGAACTCAATCTCGAAATCTTCGTCCAGCGTGTCTTCCAACTCGGCTTCCAGCCAGTCTTTGGGGGCGTCTTCGTTTTCATAAGCCAAGGTCACATCCTTATCGTCTATCGGGTCCGGACCGTACAGGGCGCGTGTAACCGCCTGATGTCATCAGAGAAATTGATGATACTCCCGCCAAGTCTGCGCTGCGGATACCAATACAGGCAACGCAGGCGGGCGTTCGGTCTTCCCCTTTTTGAACCCGCAAGCGGTGGGATACAAGCGTAAGAATTGCCGCATTGCCAACGGGTTGGCCTAAAGCTGCCGCTTCCACCCTTGCCACGGACCACAATCCAACGGCAAAAACGACCCGTCAAAGCATGAGACGACCGTGGCGCATTTTCTCTCTCTTCTGCCCGCTATTTGGCCCTGGTTCATCCTGATTGCCGCACAAACAGGCGCCGCGTCAGGCCAGCAGAGGCTGGGCCTGACCCTGCTGGCCGCGTTTGGCTGCATTGCACTGATGCTTGGATTGGCCACACCACTGGCGGTGGGGATCGCCGGCATTGGGTTGCTGGGGGCTGCAAGGCTGCGCCGCCTGTCCGGACCTGTGGCTTTGGCAGGACATCTGGCGCTGATTCTGTGGTGCCTCGCGCTGGCGGCGCATCTGGTTCCCGGATTTCACAACCTGCTGGTTCTGGATCAGGTGCAGGCCGGGCCAGACAGCACCACCTTTACCATGTATCTGAATCTGGACAAGCCGCTGGTTCTGTTTGCCGTCCTGCTGGTCTGGCCCGGAATGATCCAGGGCAGCAAACCGATCAAAGCCGCGCCGCTGTTGCTCGGTTTGCTGCTGCTGCCCGCGCTGTTCCTGCTGGGGCTCGCCACCGGCGCGGTCCGGCCCGAGATCGACCTGCCCCCGTGGTGGTTGATCTTTGCACTGTCGAACCTGTTTCTGACCTGCCTCACCGAAGAGGCCTTTTTCCGCGGTTACCTGCAATCGATTATAACCTCAAAAACCGGGGCCTCCTTCGGGATCGTAGCGGCCAGCCTGTTATTCGGTCTGGCCCACGCGGGCGGAGGCCCGGCGCTGGTGGTGTTCGCCTCGATCCTCGGGGCGGCCTGTGGGTTGGGCTAATATGCAACGGGGCGGCTTTGGGTCCCGGTTCTGATGCATTTCGGTTTCAACGCCTTGCATCTGGCCCTGTTCACCTACCCCGGTGCAGTCTGAGCGTCATACCGGCAGGGCAGTGGTCTTGAACACCGTGCGCAACGCGAATGAGCTTTGCATCTGCGCCACGCCTGGCAGGCGTGACAGGTATTGGCGGTGAATGCGGGCAAAATCCTCGGTGTTTTCGGCAACGACCTTCAGGATGTAATCCGCCGTGCCCGCCATCAGATGACATTCCAACACGTCGGGAATACGGGCGACGGCTTTCTCGAACGCGTCCAACAACTCTTCCGCCTGTCCCTGCAAGGTGATCTCGACGAACACCGTCGTCGGCACATTCATCTTGCGCGCATCCAGCAGCGCCACGTAGTTGCGGATATAGCCGTCCGCCTCCAGCCGCTGCACCCGCCGGTGGCAGGCTGACGGAGACAGATTCACCTGCTCGGACAGTTCGGCATTCGACATACGGCCGTCCCGCTGCAGGGCCGCCAAAATCTTTTTATCTGTCGCATCCACGCTCATTGGCGCAATTCCTTTGCAGAGATTTAGCAGTTTAACGGAAATTTTCCCGAAGAAAAGTCAATTCGCGGGCAGAGTTTCACAGAAATTGCGCATCGGAATGCCCATAATTTAAGCAGTTTATGAATGGAGGAGCAAAAATGAAAATCGGTTGCCCCAAGGAAATCAAACCCCAGGAATTTCGCGTCGGCATGACCCCAAACGCCGCGCAAGAGGCCGTCGCGCGCGGACATGAGGTCCTGATCGAAACCAATGCCGGTCTCGGCTCGGGCTTCGACAACGACGCTTATATCGCTGCAGGCGCGCGGATCATCGACACGGCGGAAGAGGTGTTCGCCACCGCCGACATGATCGTCAAGGTCAAGGAACCGCAAGCGGTCGAGCGCAAGATGCTGCGCGAAGGTCAGCTGCTGTTCACCTACCTTCACCTGGCTCCCGACCCGGATCAGACTCATGACCTGTTGGAATCGGGCTGCACCGCGATTGCCTATGAAACCGTGACCGACGCGAACGGTGGCCTGCCTCTGCTGGCGCCAATGTCCGAGGTTGCTGGTCGTCTGGCGCCTCAGGTTGGTTCCTGGACGCTGCAAAAAGCCAATGGCGGCCGTGGTGTTCTGATGGGTGGCGTGCCCGGTGTTGGTCCGGCCAAAGTCATCGTGATCGGTGGCGGTGTAGTCGGTACTCACGCAGCCAAGATCGCTGCGGGCATGGGTGCAGATGTCACTGTGCTGGATCGGTCGCTGCCGCGCCTGCGTTACCTCGACGACGTCTTCGGTGGCACATTCAAAAGCCAGTACTCGACAGCCGGCGCAACCGCCGAGCTGATCCAGGATGCCGACATGGTCATCGGCGCGGTTCTGATCCCCGGCGCGGCAGCTCCGAAGCTGGTCACCCGCGCACAGCTGTCAACCATGAAGCCCGGCGCGGTTCTGGTGGACGTGGCCATCGACCAGGGCGGCTGCTTTGAGACATCGAGGGCGACCACCCATGCGGACCCGATCTACGAGGTCGATGGCATCATGCACTACTGCGTCGCCAACATGCCGGGCGCAGTTGCGCGGACATCGACCATTGCCCTGGGCAATTCGACGATGCCGTTCATGCTGTCGCTTGCAAACAAAGGCTGGAAACAGGCCTGTCAGGACGACCCGCATCTGTTGGCCGGCCTGAACGTCCATGCCGGCCAACTGACCTATGACGCGGTCGGCGAAGCTCTGGGCATCGATGTCGTATCGCCCAACGTGGTGATCAAATCCTGAAGCACTCCCGCCCCTGAAAGCGCCCTCTGACGAGGGCGCCTGCAGCGTTGGGCCAGGCGCCGCACCTGCGGTGCGGCGCGGTTGCGTGAAGCGCAACGGTCCCGCAAACGAACCGGCGCCGCGCGGTCAGCGCGGCGCCGGGCCCAACCGGAGGAGGGCATTTCAATGCCCGATCGACGGACGGGAGGCTTACGCCTTTTTGTGAATCTCCACCGAATGCGGATACGGGATCGACACGCCCTTGGCGTCGAACGCCTCTTTCACCGCTTTGGTCACCTCGAATTTCACGTCCCAGTAATCCGCCGCAGCACACCACAGGCGCGCCGTCAGATCGACCGAGCTGTCGCCCAGATTGGTCACGCGCACCCAGGGCTCTGGGTCGCTGTGAATCCGTTCATCCGCCTTGGCGACGTCCAGAATGGTCTGCATCGCCTCATCCGCGCTGTCGCCATAATCGATGCCAAACACCAGATCGACACGTCGCGTGTCATGAGCCGAGTAGTTGGTGATGATCGAGCCCCAGCTTTGTCCGTTGGGCACAATGATCTGCACATTGTCCGGTGTCACCAGTTCGGTGGTGAACAGGTTCAGGTCTTTCACTGTCCCTGCGGTGCCGCCAATATCGACATACTGGCCCAGCTTGTACGGACGGAACACCACCAGCATGACACCGGCGGCCAGATCGCTGAGAGTTCCCTGCAGCGCCAAACCAATGGCCAGCGACGCGGCACCCAGAATGGCAACGATACTGGTGGCCTCGATACCGAAAATCCCCAGAACGGCGACCAGAACCATCGCAAGGATGACCCATTTGACCAGGCTTGCGGCGAAATTGCCCAGTGTCGGGTCAATCTGCGGGGCCGCGTTGATCCGGCGACGCACCAGTCCTCCGATCGCTCCGGCAACGATCCAGCCCAGGATCAGAACGACCAGCGCCTTGACCGCGCTCATGATTAGCGGTGCAAACGCGTTCACCTGTGTTACGACGTCATCCACGCGACTCTCCTTTCCACAACAATAAACCCGCGCCTTTCGCGCGGGATTTGCCGAAGTCTTAGCGAAAATTGAATCGTGGTCTAGGTGCCAGTTGCCCCGGTTTTCCCCGTTAATCGGCAGGTCCAACAAGGCAACCCCCGCGTGCACGGGCGGCCAAAATCCGTGTTGTTCCTTTTTAACCCGGCAGTTTCCCGGTCAACACATAGCGCAGTACCTCAACCACCTGACTCGGTTCTTCAGCCACGGCCAACGCGGCGGCGTCGACCTCTTTTAGCGCGTGCTGGTGATCGGCGCCGTGTAGCACGATCAGTGACTTACCCAGCGCTGCCGCATAACCCGCGTCAAAGGCGGCATTCCACTGTTTGTACTTTTCGCCAAAGCGGACCACGACCACATCCGCATCCGCGATACCCTTGCGGGTGCGGATCGCGTTGACCATCGCGCCCTTGTGGTCGTGCCAGTATTTGTTCGGCTCGGCGCCCAGAATGGCCACGCCGCAATCATCACTTGCGGCGTGATCAGTGACCGGACTGTTGAAGATGATATCCAGCCCCTGTGCGCCGTCGATGATCTGATCGCGCCAGTCGGTGTGGATTTCTCCGGACAGATAGACGTTCAGGCCCATGGGTGTCTCCTTTAACCTTTTGCGGCGACCCTAATGCTATTGCTGCGACAACCCAAGAGAGGGATCAGGCAAACCGGGCTGATTTTCCCGCTGCAACCGCAAGAATTGAAACGGTCGCTGGCCACCCTCGCAATTTTCGACAGAGTTCAAGTAACGCAATGATTTGAAACAGTTTCCGAGGCCACTTTCAGGTGGCAACAACGGAGCGCAAGGCAAGGACGGAATTATGGGCGGATTTTTCGACGGGTTTGATCGGCAGGCATCGATTACCAAGCTGAATCAGAACAACCGGGATATGAAAGACATGGCCAAGGGCATTGGTCAGGTCGTTGCCCAGGCGGTCGCGCAACAAGAGCGCACTAACGCTGAAACCGCGACGAATGAGGAGCTTTGGGAAGAGATATTCAGACTTCAACAAGACGTCTTGGACTTGAGATACAGCATCGACAAAAGAGAATGCCATCGCTTGGCGGACGAAGCCCGAACTCACTACCTAATGTCGTTGCGTCTGCCGAGAGAGTGGAATAACTAATCCGGCACGCATACTCGCTTACAATGATCCAGATACCCTTCGCATTCCGTCGGGTGATCGCAAAGGCGAAGAAATGACGCCTGCTGACCATGCGTATCTAGATTCTTTTGTCAAAAATTTTGTCGAACACTTCGCTAAAAAGTGGCCCTATATAGAGAACTGGAAGGACTTCTTGCACGAAAAGATCTCGTACTGACCAGTCGTCGGAAACTGAAAGAGGGGCTCCGATTTCGGAGCCCCTCTTTCTTTGAATGGTCATGCAACCCGACAGCTTACCCTCGCAAAACACCGCCGGTCGCCTTGGTGACCTTGGCGATGATCTTCTCGGCCACCGCCTCGATGTCCTTTTCCTTCAGCGTCGCATCCGTCGGTTGCAGGCGTACGGTGATGGCCAGAGATTTCTTGCCCTCACCCAGGCTGCCACCGATGAATTCGTCAAAGACGCGCACATCCTCGATCAGCGCTTTGTCGGCACCGGCAGCGGCGTTGGCAAGCGTCAGTGCCTCGACCCCCTCGTCGACGACAAAGGCAAAGTCACGCTCGACCGCTTGCAGATCGCGCAGTTCCAGCGCGGCGCGGGTTGCACCGGATTTACGGGGCAGAGGCACCTCGTCTGGCCAGATGGTAAAGGCCATTGCCGGGCCTTTGATATCCATCGCCTGCAGGATACGCGGGTGCAATTCACCGAACACGCCCAGCACCTTTTTCGGGCCCAGACAGATCTTGCCGTGACGGCCCGGATGCCACCAGGCATCACCGTCGCGCAGGATCTGCACCTTGGAGGGCGCCCCGATGGCAGCCAGCACCGCCTCGGCATCGGCCTTGGCGTCGAACACATCAACCGGGCGCGAGGCGCCGTGCACGTCCTTGGGACCATTGCGGCCAACCAGCAGGCCGGTGATCTGGGTTTTCTGGTCGCCGGGCTCGCCATCATGGAAGACGGGGCCGACCTCGAACAGGGCCACGTCCGCATATCCACGTGCCTGATTGCGGGCCGCGGCCTGTAGCAATCCGGGTAGAAGATCTGGGCGCATGTGGCTCATCTCGGACGAGATCGGGTTTTCCAGCTGAGTCGCCGCGTCTCCGCCACCGAACAGCGCCGCCGAGGTCTGATCAATGAACGTATAGGACACACATTCGTTGTACCCCAGCGCCGCACAGGTGCGCCGCGCCATGGATTGACGGCGCTGCGTCGGGGTCATCACCGGTTTCGGGATACCCTCGGAAATACGCGGCAGCGGTTTACCCTGCAGCTTGGTCAAAGACGCAATCCGCGCGACCTCTTCCACCAGATCGGCCTCGCCCATGATATCAGGACGCCAGCTGGGGACATGTGCCATCTCACCTTCCAGACGGAAGCCCAGACGGGTCAGGGTCTGACGCTGCTCGCTTTCGGGAATGTCCATCCCGACCAGAGACTGAACCCGCTCGGCATCCAGCTTGAAGGCGCGCGCATGGTTCGGGGCTTTGCCTGCCTCAACCACCTTGGACACTTCGCCACCGCAGATATCCAGGATCATCTGCGTCGCCTGCTCCAACCCTTCCAGCGTATATTCGGGATCAACACCGCGCTCGAACCGATAGCGCGCGTCCGAGTTGATCTTCAGCGCACGACCGGTCAGCGCGATCTGCACATGATCCCAGAACGCGCTTTCGAGGAAGACGTTCACAGTTTCCTCGGTGCAGCCGGTTTCCTCGCCGCCCATGATACCGGCAATCGACTCGGGACCCTTGTCGTCCGAGATCACCATCATGCCGGGCTGCAGGGTGTATTCCTTCTCGTCCAGCGCCACCAGCGTCTCGCTGCCCTTGGCGCGGTGTACCCGCAGGTTACCCTGTACCTTGTCCGCGTCAAACACGTGCAGCGGGCGGTTCTGGTCGAAGGTCATGTAATTGGTGATATCCACCAGAGCCGAGATCGGACGCAGGCCAATCGCCTTCAGCTGATCCTGCAGCCACTGCGGGCTGGGGCCGTTCTTCACGTTCCGGATCAGGCGGCCGGTGAAATGCGGCGCACCGTCCAGCGTGTCGTCGTCAATCGTCACCTTGATCGGGCTTTCGAAATCCCCCGGCACCGGCGTGTAGTCGCGCTGTTTCAGCGTGCCGACGCCGCGCGCCGCCAGATCACGTGCAATCCCTGCAACACCCAGCGCATCGGGGCGGTTTGGCGTGATCGCAATCTCGATAACCGGGTCGATCTTGGACGGGTCGTTCTCGGCCAGCCAATCGATGAACTTGTCACCCACCTCGCCCGAGGGCAACTCGATGATGCCGTCATGTTCGTCCGACAGTTCCAGCTCGCGTTCCGAGGCCATCATGCCAAAGCTTTCGACGCCGCGGATCTTGCCGACACTGATGGTCAGGTCCAGGCCGGGGATATACATGCCCGGTTTGCAAACCACGACGGTGATGCCTTCGCGTGCGTTGGGCGCACCACAGATGATCTGCAGCTCACCTTCATCGGTAGCTACCGTGCAAACCCGCAGCTTGTCGGCGTCGGGATGTTTCTCGGCGTGTTTCACGTAGCCCAGCGTAAAGCCCGCCAGACGGTCCGCAGGGTTCACGATCTCTTCGACTTCCAGTCCAAGATCGGTCAGCGTCTCTGCAATCTCATCCACCGACGCATCGGTATCGAGGTGGTCTTTCAGCCAGGAAAGGGTGAATTTCATTGCTACAGGCCTTTTTGGGCAAACATCCAGTCGGCACAGGCAATGACAAAGAATGGGCCGGGGTGCAAGCGCCCTGCGTCACGGATAGCTGGGGGTGCGGCCCAAAAGCTCGTCCAATTGCCAGCCGATCCAGCCATGGGGGATGAAATGCCCGCCGGGATGGGTGTCCAGCGTGACCTGCCCCAGCGCGCAATCGGTCCATTCCAACCGGCTGAGCGTCAGGAACGGCTTCACGCTCCAATCCCCGCGCGGGGTGGCGCCGTTGCAGTTGTATTTCGCCCGCCACAGCGCCACCGGATAGGTCGTTTCGCCGCCGGGGCCAAAGGGGAAATCCATCACCGTATCGTCCAGCCCATGCACATGGCGCACCTCGCGCGGGGCTTCGGGGCAGGCTTCCGTCTGACGGATACTGCCCGCAACGGCCAGCAGCGCCGCGATGTCGTCGCCCGACTGGCAGACATAGCGCCACGCCATCGCGCCGCCAAAGGAATAGCCCGAGACATAGATGCGCTCCGGATCAATCGGATACCGCTTGGCGACATCCTCCAACACCCGGTCGGCAAAAGGCACATCGCCGGTATCCGCCGACCAGAAGTTCCAGCTTTTGCCCAGCCCGTTCGGGGCCACCAGCAACACACCGCGCAGCTTCGTCGCCCCCGCGATCCGTTCATGGTTCACCACCACCGTTCCCTGCCGGGACCAGCCGTGGAAGTGCAACAACACCGGCAGAGGCGTTACCCCGTCCCACCCGTCCGGTTCCAGCACATGGTACGAACGGTCGCCCAAGGGGCAGGCGGCATCCCCATGACACTCCCGCGCGGCCAGCGCCGGAGAGGCCGTTAGCATCAGAAAGAAAATCAGTCGGTATATCATAGGCCGGAGCCTACTGCCCCCACGCCCGCTGTCACTTAACAACCCCGTGGGGGCGTGTAACAAGCCGCGCTGTCGCCAGACCGCGGGGTGGCGATCCTCGGGTCGCGGTGGGCAGTTTATGTTGGCCAAACCCGTGTATGGTTCAAACGTTGTGCCGACGGAGACAAATCGCCAGCCCATCCGAGCGGTCTAGCGATGGCGCAGTGGCCTGTCGGCCTTTGCTCCGCGCTGCTATTTCGACCATTTGTTCGCGAACTCATCAATGAACTTCTTAGCCAAGGCTTTTTGATCCTCGGTTTCTTTACTCGGATTCAGCTTCTTAGAAACGCCTAGGAGCGCCGCCCACATTCCCGGAACTAACGCTACAGCCACGATCAGCAAGACCCACGCGAAGGACGATCCGAACAACCGGATTACCGAAAACTGGAGAACGTTTGCCGCAACAATTATTCCGACCAGCCATAGAAATGGAGCCTTGGCCACGCGAAGGTGCCACCAATCGATGTAACGAGCCAGATAAAAACCCAGCGGATACATTTACCGGCTCAAACCACCATGCAGGTTCGGCATATCCAGCGCTGCAAATCCATAGTGCCGCAACCACCGCAAGTCTGAATCAAAGAACGCCCGCAGATCCGGAATGCCGTATTTCAGCATCGCCAGACGGTCGATGCCGATGCCAAAGGCAAAGCCCTGATAAACCTCGGGGTCGATCCCGCCGGCGGCGATCACCTTGGGGTGGACCATGCCGGAACCCAGAATCTCCAGCCAGTCGTCGCCCTCGCCGATCTTCAGCTGACCGTTATCCCAGGAACAGCGGATATCGACCTCGGCCGACGGCTCGGTGAAGGGGAAGTGCGAGGCGCGGAAGCGCAGCTCGACATCGTCGACCTCGAAGAAGGCTTTCACGAACTCTTCCAGAACCCATTTCAGGTTCGCCATCGAGATGTCCTTGTCGATGGCCAGTCCTTCGACCTGATGGAACATCGGCGTGTGGGTCTGGTCATAGTCGGCGCGGTAGACACCGCCCGGACAGATCACGCGGATCGGCGCGCCCTGTTTCTCCATCGAGCGGATCTGCACCGGCGAGGTATGGGTGCGCAGCACGTGCGGCGGGCGATTGTCGCCCTCGGGGCGGTGCATGTAGAACGTGTCCATCTCGGCCCGCGCGGGGTGGTGGCCGGGGATGTTCAGGGCGTCAAAATTGTACCAGTCGTCTTCGATCCGCGGCCCTTCGGCCACCGAGAAGCCCAGTTCGGCAAAGATCGCGGTCAATTCCTCGGTCGCCTGGCTGATCGGGTGGATCGAGCCCTGACGGCGCGCGCGAGTCGGCAGGGTGACGTCCAGCCATTCGGTGCGCAGACGCTCATCCAGCGCGGCATCGGCCAGCGCGGCTTTCTTGGCGGACAGCGCCGAGTTGATCTCATCCTTCAGGACGTTCAGCGCGGGGCCTGCGACCTGGCGTTCCTCGGGGGTCATTTTGCCCAGCTCGCGCATCTTCAGCGCGACCTCGCCTTTTTTACCCACGGCGGCGACGCGGATCGCCTCAAGCGCGTTTTCGTCGCCAGCCTCGGCGATTTGGCCCAGATATTTTGCCTTAAGATCGTCCATGACGCCCTCTGAATTTGGTCGCCAACCTGCTATCGGGCCAGCCCCGCGAATGCAAGCAGGACTGAACGGATCAGTAGCTGTATTCCGGGAACACCCGTGTCAGATCGCCATTCCAGTCGCCATTGTAGTGTTCCAGCAACTCATCGGCCGGAACCTTGCCGGTCTCAAGACTGTCTTTCAGCGCGTTCAGGAAGTGCGTTTCATCAGGCACCAAACCGCCTGCACCGGGGAAGGCGCGGGATTTCAAACCTGCCTCGGATATCGCAACAACCTCACGCGCCAGATCGTGCATGTTGATGGTGCCGACCTGCGCCTGCAGCCCGTCTTTGGCGGCCTCGATCCGCAGGGCTTCGCGCGTTTCCGCATCCCAGCCTTTGACCAGATCCCACGCCGCATCCAGCGCGCCTTGATCGTAGGTCAGACCAACCCAGAAGGCGGGCAGCGCGCACAGGCGCCGCCACGGGCCACCATCGGCGCCGCGCATCTCCATGAATTTCTTGATACGCGCTTCGGGGAAGGCGGTGGTCAGGTGGTCGGCCCAATCGGACAGGGTCGGTGTCTCACCCGGCAGCGCGGGCAGCTTGCCCTGCAGGAAGTCGCGGAAGGACATGCCCAGCGCGTCGATATACTGGCCGTCGCGATAGACGAAATACATCGGCACATCGAGCGCGTATTGCACGTAGCGTTCGAACCCAAAGCCTTCTTCGAACACGAACGGCAGCATGCCCGTACGCGCATCGTCGAGATGCCGCCAGATATAGCTGCGCCAGCTTTTCTGGCCGTTCACTTTACCTTCGAAGAACGGAGAATTGGCGAACAGCGCCGTCGCCACCGGCTGCAAGGCCAGCGCCACGCGCAGTTTCTGCACCATGTCGGCCTCGGACCCGAAGTCGATATTGACCTGAACCGTGCAGGTGCGTCGCATCATGGCGCGGCCCATGGTGCCGACCTCCTCCATGTAGTCGTTCATCAGCCGATAGCGGCCCTTGGGCATCAGCGGCATCTCGTCATGGGTCCAGATCGGGGCCGCGCCCAGACCGATGAAGCCCACGCCAATCTCGTCGGCGATATCCTTCACCTCGCGCAGGTGGGTGTTCACCTCATCGCAGGTCTCGTGGATCGTCTCCAACGGAGCACCTGACAGCTCCAGCGCGCCGCCCGGTTCAAGGCTGACATTGGCGCCGTCCTTTTCCAGACCGATCAGCTTGTCGCCTTCGCGCACTTCGGCCCAGCCATGGCGGTCGCGCAGGCCCTCAAGCACCGCAACAATCGAGCGGGTGCCTTCAAACGGCAGTGGTTTCAGGGTGTCTTTGCAATAGCCGAACTTCTCATGCTCGGTCCCGATGCGCCAATCGGATTTGGGCTTGCAGCCCGATTCCAGATACTCGGCCAGTTGCTCATGACGTTCGATCGGCCCGCCGCCGGATTGGGGGATGGACATGAATCGCGCTCCGATCCTGATGTGTCTGTCTAGTTGGTCAGTCGTGGGGGCAAACCGCGCCAGTGTCAATGCAGCCTAAGGTGGGCAGGACGGGATGGCGTGCGTTCCCAGATCACCACCGGATGGGCCGCACCACCGTTCAGTTCCGCCAGCATCTGTTCGGTTTTCAGGCCCGGCAGGGCCGAGAAGACATCGAACAAAGCCTCGGCCCCTTCAGCATTCACAGGAATGTGAAGCACCGGTTGGCCCGGTTGTTCCAACACCCAATGCGCAGGCGACGCGGTCGGGTCCAGCGCCAGGCGTTCGATTTCCCGCGTGGCGACCATACCGCCATCCAACGGGCCGAGATAGGTGATCTGGCCTTCGTCGATGGTTACCACTCCGGGACCGCCGACACCGGTGCGGAATCGGGCGCGCTGAATGCCAATCACGGCCAGCGCCACCGATACGGCCACCAGCACCCAGCCCAGCCAGCCCAGCAGCCCGCCGGGGCCGCTGATCCAGCTTAGGCCGACCAGCAGCACAAGCCCAGCCACCAGCACTTCGCGCCAGCGCCACAGGGTCAGTTTGGCTTCGGGTCGGATGAAACTCATGCCGGGTCCTCGGGATATGTGAACAGGATCAGCGAGAACTGCCCTGCGGGTTTGAATCCAATTCCCATATAGGCACGCGCCGCGGAATCGGAAGCCGCGAACAGAACCGCGCGGGACGCCCCGGCCTTGCGTGCTTGTTTCAGATGCAACGCGACAGCCAGCCGGGCATAGCCGTGGCCGCGCAGCTCGGGCGGGGTATAGACCCCTCCGATCTGCACGACCTCGGGCAGCCGGGCGTTGAACCCGGTCATCGCAACGGGCTGCCCGTCGATCAGCAGAACCCGGTGCGAGTTGCGCTGCACATAGGCTTCGATGTCCTTTTTCGACTGCACCTGCGCGCGTTCGGGTGCGAAATCCATGGCTTCAACCAAATAGCTTTCACGCCAGGCTTCGGGAATGGAACGATCAACATCACCCAGCGGAACCAAGGTCGCGCCGGCTGTGTCCGGCAGGACAAGGTCATCCAATTGCAGAGTAAAGCCGGGCTCATCACTGTTCAGGGTGGCGGGGCGATTTTCCCAGCCCGCCAGTTGCATGATCCGGCGCGCCTGTGTTGCCTCGGATGCCACGCCGAACAGTTTTCGACTCCGGATCAGGGCAATTGCCGCGGCAAGCTCGGCATCCGAGCAATCGGGACATTGCGCCAACACCATGCCTTCGTTGGTGATAGCGAAAACAGCGCGCGGACCATCGCCCAGCACCCAGATGTTTACTGATCGCGGATCATCGCCACGCAGGCCGAAATCGCGCAGATTGGCCAAAGGGAACATCGAGGTCTGGATGTGCTGCGACAGGAAGGTATCGATCTTTGGCAGATCCGCATCCGTCGCGATTCTCCAATTCAAGACCAATCCCCCAGCGCCTGCTGCCACATGGTCAGCGATGCCACTGCCGCCGTATCCGCGCGCAGGATACGCGGACCAAGGCTGA
This sequence comes from Ruegeria sp. MALMAid1280, assembly GCF_049195285.1. Lineage (NCBI taxonomy): Bacteria > Pseudomonadati > Pseudomonadota > Alphaproteobacteria > Rhodobacterales > Roseobacteraceae > Ruegeria > Ruegeria sp. MALMAid1280. Next base: position 259,802 of record NZ_JBMIRT010000041.1, read on the forward strand.
CCACATGCGCATAGGGCAGCGCCGTCAGTCGTGCGCGCTCTCGGTCCGAGAAACCGCCCTCGGGGCCGATCAGAATCGCCCAGGGCAGACCCTTTTCGTTTGCTGCCAGACGCAGGGCCGAGCCGACCTCGGCCTCGTTGCAGAACATCAGTTGGCGGCCTTCGGGCCACGCGTCCAGAACGCGGTCCAGCCGTTGTAGATCGGCAACCTCGGGCACGAAGGTGCCGCCGCATTGCTCGGCGGCCTCGACAGCGTGGGCCTGCAACCGGTCCTGCCTGATGCGTTCGGAATTGGTGAATTCGGTCTGCACCGGCATGATCCGCGCAGCGCCCATTTCCGCCGCTTTTTCAACGATGAAATCGGTGCGCGCCTTTTTGATCGGCGCAAACAGGAACCACAGATCGGGCGGCAATTGCAGCGGCTTGGTCTGCTCGACACAAGTCAGAACGCCGCTGCGCTTGCCCGCCTCAACGACCTGTGCCAGCCATTCGCCGTCCTTGCCGTTGAACAGGGCCACCTGCCCGCCCACGGCCAGACGCATGACACCGAACAGGTAATGGGCCTGTTCGCGCGTCAAATCTACCGATTGCCCCTGACCCAGAGGGTGCTCTACATACAGTCTGATCTTTGCACTCATGAGACGTTACATATGCAAGGCAACGCCCCAACACCAGACGGTCAGGTCGCAGATGCGGTCAGTGGCAACTGGGTCGACACACACGCGCCCGCTTTCGCCCGCCCCTACCTGCGCCTTTCCCGTGCGGACCGGCCCATCGGCACGTGGCTGCTGCTGATCCCCTGCTGGTGGGGTCTGGCGCTGGCCATCCTCAGCGACGGGAGCCCGCGGTGGGAGGACCTGTGGATCGCCATCGGCTGCGCGTTCGGCGCCTTCCTGATGCGCGGCGCGGGCTGCACCTGGAACGACATCACCGACCGCAAGTTCGACGGACAGGTGGAACGCACACGGTCGCGCCCGATTCCATCGGGTCAGGTCAGTGTGCGTCAGGCGGTGATCTGGATGGGCCTGCAATGCCTGCTGGCGCTGGGGATACTGCTGAGCTTCAACCAGGCCGCCATCGCCATGGGCGTGCTGTCGCTGTTGCCGGTGACGATCTACCCCTATGCCAAGCGGTTCACCTGGTGGCCGCAGGTGTTTCTGGGGCTGGCCTTCAACTGGGGCATCCTGCTGACCTGGGCCGCGCATACCGGCACGGTGGGCGTGCCCGCGATCACGCTCTATCTGGCCGGGATCGCATGGACGCTGTTCTATGACACGATCTATGCGCATCAGGACGCCGAAGATGACGAGCTGATCGGCATCAAATCCACTGCCCGGCTGTTTGGCACCGATACTGCGCGCTGGCTGAAATACTTCCTTGTGGCCACGGTGTTCCTGATGGGGTTGGCGATCATCGACGGGGCGCTGGCGCAGGCCTCGGTGCTGGCGCTGGCCGTGGCCCTGGCCGGGCCGTGGGCGATGGGCTGGCACATGGCGTGGCAGTTGCGCGGACTGGATATCGAGGATAACGCGAAACTGCTGCAACTGTTCCGCGCCAACCGGGACACTGGCCTTATTCCGCTGATCTTCCTCTGCGTCGCGCTGCTGCTCTGATTGCACCTTGGCGCATGCCTCTGTAAGAGTTCGCACAATCGCTTGAGGAGTCGATAACCCGCACATGCGTTTGCCATATTTCATTGCCGTTGGACTTATCTTCCTCGTGTCGGCTGGCCTGTGCCTGCTGGCCTCCAGCTTTGCGGTGACCAAGGTCGAAGAGACGTCCGAATTTGCCGTGCGCCGGGCGCTGGACCTGAAAGGGCATGACTGGGCCGAGGTGCATTCGGACGGTTTACGTGTCGTGCTGACAGGAACCGCAACCGATGAGGCGACCCGCTTCAACGCGCTGACCGCAGCGGGCACCGAGGTCGACACCTCGCGCGTGATCGACGAAATGCAGGTGGCCCCGACAACCGAACTGGCCGCGCCCCGGTTCTCGGCCGAGATTCTGCGCAATGACAGCGGCATCTCGGTGATTGGCCTGATCCCGGTCAGCGAAGACCGCGAGGCGCTGATGGAACGGCTCAGCGATCTGGACGGTGGCGCCCCGGTTTCGGACCTGATGGAAACCGCCGACTATCCCAAGCCCAAAGGCTGGGACGCCGCGATCACCTATGCCGTTGACGCGTTGACACGCCTGCCGCGCGCGAAAATCTCGGCCAGCCCCGGTCTGGTCAAGATCACCGCGATTGCCGACAGCCAGCAGGAAAAGGAAAAGCTGGAACAGGATCTGACCCGCGCCGCGCCGCCAAGCCTGCGGATCGGCCTGTCGATCTCGGCCCCGCGCCCGGTGATCACGCCCTATACCCTGCGCTTTCTGATCGACGAGGATGGCGGCCAGTTCGACGCCTGCTCGGCACAGGACGAGAAAGCGCGCGAAGCGATCGTCGCCGCCGCGCAAGAGGCGGGCATGACCGGCCCCTATAGCTGCACCATCGGGCTGGGCGTGCCCTCACCCCGCTGGTCCGAGGCCGCTGCGCTGAGCATCAACGCGCTGGCGGAACTGGGCGGCGGTTCGGTGACCATGTCGGATGCTGACATCACGCTGGCCGCGGCAGAAGGCACCGAAACCGGGACATTCGACCGTGTCGTGGGTGAACTGGAGAACGCCCTGCCCCCGGTCTTTGCCCTGCACGCCATCCTGCCGCCCCCCGAAACCGAGGGCGAAGAAGGCCCCCCCGAATTCAATGCAACGCGCAGCCCGGAAGGGCTGGTGCAGATGCGCGGGCGTCTGGGCGACGAGACCCAGCGCGACATGGTCGACAGCTATGCCCGCGCCGCCTTTGGCTCGGAACAGGTTCACATCGCGACCCGCATCGCGCCCGATGGCCTGCCGATGGGCTGGCCGGTGCGGATTCTGACCGGGCTTGAGGCGCTGGCCCAACTGCATAACGGCGCTTTGACGGTCACGCCGGATGATCTGGTCCTGAACGGAATCAGCCATGACCCTGAAACGAAGGCACAGATCGCCGGTCTGTTGTCCGAGAAACTGGGCGACGCGCAGGAGTTCACCCTGTCCATCACCTATCAGGAACCGCCCGAACCCGCCGACAAGCTGCCCGACCCCGAGGTCTGCGAAGAGCGCATCGCCGAGGCTCAGGCCAGCACCAAGATCGCGTTCGAGCCCGGATCGGCAACCGTCGCTGCCGACTCGCGCGATACGGTGAACCAGATTGCCGACATCCTGCGCGAATGCGGCCCCATCCGCCTTGAGATTCAGGGCCATACCGACAGTCAGGGCCGCGAAGAGATGAACCAGCAGCTCAGCCAGTCGCGCGCTCAGTCTATCCTGAACGAGCTGCGCGGGCGCCGTGTGCCCACTGCCAGCTTTACCGCAATAGGCTACGGTGAAACGCAACCGATCGCCGACAATGGCACCGAAGAAGGCCGCGAGGAAAACCGCCGGATCGAATTCCGCCTGATCCGGCCCGAGCCGGTGGAAAACACCGAAACCGGGCTGGACGCGATCGAGGCTGAATCAATCGAGGCGGAACAGACGGACACACCCGCCTCAGACGCGGATGCAGGGGACCAATAAGTTGAACAGATTCGAATTCATCATCGCCACCGCCATCATCCTGTTCGCAGCCTTCTGCATGGGCTGGTTCGCCAACTGGCTGGCGCATCGCCTGTCGCGCGTGCGCCAAAGCGACGTGGCCGATCTGGACCGCATGAGCCAGGAATTGCACGAGGCCGAGGAAACCCGCGATCAGGCGATCACCTACCTGCAACAGCGCGAGGCCGAACTGACCAATCAACTGACCCAGACCGAGGCCGAACTGGCCGCCGCCATGGACGGCCTGCGCGCCGCCCGGCAAGAGGCCGAGGAACTGCGCGGCCGCATCAACAACGCGGATTAAGACCGCGGCTCGAGTACGTGCCCGTGGTCTGCCCGCGTCTTTCTTGGAAACTCGCCTTTGACCTCGTTTATGTCGTTGACCATTCGGCCATCACCGAACCCGCCCAGTAGCATGAGGTACTTGTCTGCCACCCTGCGGGTGAACAACTCGTTGCTCTCAAATTTCTTGGTGCCAAATTTGAAAGCTTCATACTCGAGTTCTTTTTTGCTCATGTCTTTTTGAACAAACTCATGGAACCGGTCAAAAGCATCCACAAATGCAGCATAGTTGGCCACGGTTATACTGGCCCCCAAGGAATTCAATGCGCGACGCGTGTATTGATCATAGGGTGAGAACTCCCAAGGGTTTTTGCAGAACAGGAATTTCGAGACCATCGAAACAGGTCTGCCGTAAGTAAGGCCGTCCGGTTGCGACTCGGTAATTCGCAAACTGTCAATTTCTGCTTGGAACCCAGGCCGCTTGATCGCTTCTCGATCTGCGTAGTTTTCAGCAATAGAACCGAGCCGCTTTAGAAGTTGTCGCCGACTCTCCGGACACGCTTTGGCATTCCGCCTGAGTTGCCAGACTTTTAGGAATTGTGCGAATTCGCCGTTGTCTGTTTCGGACTTCGAACTGATCGCTTTCTGCAAGGTTATTTCGTCAGAAAACCATGCGCGGCTCGCTTCGAAACACGCCAGAACCAAACGGTTCTCGGGGGCATAAAATGTCATCAATGATCTCTCCAAAAGCTACACGATACGTAGTTTTGGAGAAGCTGCAATGGAGTCTCCCAGCCTTCACCACCGGGTCAGCGCGTCTTCGTCCTCGTCCTTGGCAGCCACCCATTCCTCACCGGATTTGGTGATTTCCTTCTTCCAGAACGGCGCGCGGGATTTCAGGTAGTCCATCAGGTATTCCGCCGCCTCGAACGCGTCCTTGCGATGCGGTGCAGCCGTGGCCACCATCATGATCCGATCCCCCGGGGCCAAACGCCCGTGGCGGTGGATCACCAGCACATCCCCCAGCGACCAGCGTGATTGCGCCTCTTCGGCGATCTTGGTCAGGGCGCGTTCCGTCATGCCGGGGTAATGCTCGATCTCCATCACATCCAGATCGCCAGATGCCAGATCACGCACGACGCCGGTGAAGGTCACAATCGCACCGTTGGCCGCGTTGCCCAACGCGAATGCGTTGGCCTCGGCCCCCAGATCGAACGCCTCTTCCTGAACCGCGATGCGCATCTTAGCCACCAGTCATCGGCGGGAAGAACGCGACCTCGCGCACGCCCGCCAACGAGGCGTCAAAGTCCGAAAGCTCCTGATCCAGCGCCACCCGCAGCGCGGACAGATCGGCAAAGGCTGCGGCATAGCGGTCCTCGCGCGCGCTGAGTTCAACCACCAGGTCGGACACCGTCGCGGCCTGTGTTTCGACCTTTTCCTTCGGCAGGCCGATGCGTTCGCGCACCCAGGCGAAATATAGCACGTCCATCGGTTAGCTCTCCTTCAGATGGGGCATGGCTTTACGTAGGTAGTCATAGCCGGTGATCAATGTCAGCGTGGCGGCAATCCACAGCAGCCACAAGCCGATGCGGCCGGACCAGAACATCCCCTCCAGATGCCAGCGGATGTGGTTCAGGTCCTCGACCTGCCCAGTCAAAACCTGATCAATGATCGTGGAGTCCATTCCGAAGGTGGCCATGACAAAATTATGCTCGAAGATCCCCTGCGAGAACAGAACCGCGATGGCAACCATCTGCGCGGTCGTCTTCCACTTGGCCAGTTTGGTCACCTTCAGCGTTCCCGCCGTATCGCCCAGATATTCACGCAGCCCCGAGACGAAAACTTCGCGGAACAGGATCACGGTGGCAGGCAACACCAGCCACGGCGTCCAGTGCTCGGTCGAATAGCCCACAAGGATCATCAGCGCGATCACCACCATCGCCTTGTCCGCAATCGGGTCCATCATCGCGCCAATCTTGGTTTCCTGCTTCCATGCACGGGCCAGATAGCCGTCGAACCAGTCGGTGATCGCTGCCGTCAGGAACAGGATCAGCGCGAACCAGTCGGCATAGGGGCGGGTGAAATACAGAAACATCACGGCCAGACCGGGAGCCGCAAGCAGGCGCAGCACGGTCAGAATATTGGGCAGGTTCCACTTCATGCACCGACCCTACATCGCCGGTCCGGGACAGGAAAGACGGGGCGGCAAAAAACTGACCCGATCACAGGCGGTTGCAGGGCCAAAAGGCAAAGGGTCGCAACCGGGAATTCTCAGCCAGATACTGCTTGGCGCGCGGCGTCTTTGCGGTCAGATTGGCGGGCGGTTCAGGAGCACCCAAACGTCATGACCGCACATATTCAAACCGACCCCCGATCCAACCTGAACGGCGGTGCATGGATGATTACCGGAATGGCGCTGTTCGCGTTGGAGGACGCGCTGCTGAAGGGCGCCTCGGCCACGTTGCCGATCTGGCAGATTCTGGTTCTGTTCGGCGTCGGTGGAACGGTGATCTTTGCGGCGGTGGCCGCATTGCGGCGTACGAATCTGTTTCACAGGGACGTGCTGTCGCGCCCGATGAAGGTGCGGGTCCTGTTCGAGATTCTGGGGCGGCTGTTCTATGTGCTGGCGATCACGCTGACACCCTTGTCTGCGGCAACCGTGATCCTGCAGGCCACGCCTCTGGTCGTGGTCGCAGGCGCGGCGCTGTTCTTTGGCGAGGCCGTCGGCTGGCGCCGCTGGAGCGCCATTCTGATCGGCCTGATCGGCGTGGTGATCATTGTCCAACCGACCGGAGACAGTTTTTCGACGCTGTCGATCCTTGCAGTGATGGGCATGTTGGGCTTTGCCGGGCGCGATCTGGCCAGCCGCGCCGCCCCCGCAACACTGGGGACCGAGGTACTGGGGTTCTACGGCTTCCTCTGCATCGTCGTTGCCGGGCTGGCCTATCGGTTCTGGGAGGGCACACCGATGGCACCGCTGGACCTGCACACAAGTCTGCATGTGGGCGGCGCGATCGTGATGGGCACGGCGGCGTACGCGGCGCTGATGAAAGCCATGCGGACCGGAGAAGTTTCAGCCGTCACTCCGTTCCGCTATTCGCGGCTGCTGTTCGGTGTTGGACTGGGCGTGGTGATGTTTGGCGAGAAGCTTGATCAGACCGTTTGGATCGGCAGCGCGCTGATCGTGGCCTCGGGGCTGTATATCCTGTGGCGCGGGCGAAAAACCTAACCCTTGTCGTGGAAGAAGTCATAGACCTTTTGCGCCAACCCGGCCGAGATTCCATCAACCGCCTTCAAATCCGCCAGATTGGCCCGGCTGACCGCCTTGGCACTACCGAAATGGGCCAGCAGGGCACGTTTGCGCGCCGCCCCGACGCCGGGGATTTCGTCCAAAGGTGTCGCGCCCACGGCCTTGGCCCGTTTTGCACGGTGGGTACCTATGGCGAACCGGTGCGCCTCATCTCGCAGGCGTTGGATGAAATACAACACAGGATCGTTGCGTTTCAGCGCAAAGGGGCGCTGACCGATGCGGTGGAATTCTTCCTTGCCATGGTCGCGGTCGACGCCTTTGGCGACACCAACCATAGGGATGTCTTCGACGCCGTGTTCGACCATGATCTCATGCACCGCGCTCACCTGCCCGGCACCACCGTCGATCAGCAGAAGGTCGGGCCACATGCCCTTTTCACGATCCGGGTCTTCCTTTTGCAAGCGGGTAAAGCGGCGGGTCAGGACCTCTTTCATCATCCCGAAATCGTCACCGGGGGTCAGGTCATCACCGCGGATGTTGAACTTGCGATAGGCGTTTTTCATGAACCCTTCGGGACCCGCCACGATCATGCCGCCCACCGCATTGGTGCCCTGAATGTGCGAGTTGTCGTAGACCTCAATGCGGCCCGGCGGGTTATCCAAATCAAACGCCTCGGCCACCCCGCGCAACAGCTTGGTTTGCGTGGCGCTTTCCGACATGCGCCGCGCCAGTGATTCACGCGCGTTGCGCAGGGCTCCGGCGACCAGTTCCTGTTTCTCGCCGCGCTGGGGCAAGAGGATTTCGACCTTGCGGCCTGCCTTCTCGGACAGAGCCTCTTGCATCAAATCGGTGTTTTCGATCCCGTCCGACAGGATCAACTGCCGCGGTGGTTCCTTGTTGTCGTAGAACTGGCCAAGGAACGCCTCCATCACCTCAGCCGGGGACACATCCGCCCCGACCCGAGGGTAGAAATCCTTGTTCCCCCAATTCTGATTGGCGCGGATAAAGAACACCTGAACGCAGGCCTGCCCGCTATCCATATAGAGGCCGATCACATCCGCCTCGGCCACGCCGCGCGGGTTGATGCCCTGGCTGGTCTGCACCTGCGTCAGCGCCCGGATACGGTCGCGCAGACCGGCGGCGCGTTCGAACTCCATCGCCTCAGACGCCGCCATCATCTGCTCGGCCAGATCCTCCTGCACCTTGGTCGAGCGGCCTGACAGGAACCGTTCGGCGTCGCGGACGCTTTCGCGGTAACCTTCTTCCGAGATCAGCCCGACACACGGCCCCGAGCACCGTTTGATCTGATAGAGCAGACAAGGTCGCGTGCGGCTGTCGAACATGGAATCCGAGCAGTTGCGCAGCAAGAAAGCCTTTTGCAGCTGGTTCAGGGTCCGGTTCACGGCACCGGCACTGGCGAAGGGGCCGAAATAAGCCCCCTTCTCTTTCTTCGCGCCACGGTGCTTCTTTATCTGCGGATAGGCATGATCCTTGGCGACCAGAATATTTGGAAAGCTCTTATCGTCACGCAGCAGCACGTTGTACTTGGGCTTGAGCTGCTTGATCAGGTTCTGCTCCAGCAGCAGCGCCTCGGTCTCGGTCCGCGTGGTCAGGAACATCATCGAAGCGGTCGAGGCGATCATCTTTTCGATCCGTCCGGAATGGCCGGGGCGCGTATAGTTCGACACCCGCGCCTTCAGATTTCGCGCTTTACCGACATACAGAACCCGGCTGTCCGCATCCAACATCCGGTACACACCGGGCGAGCTGTCCAGCGTTTTTACATAGCGCTGGATGCAGGCATAGCCGGTGGGCTGAATGTCCGGATTTGATTCGTCCTGGGTCGTCATGGGCCTGAGATATGATTCCCTGACAATGGCTGCAATCTTGAGGGCCCCAGATCAAGAGAAAACAAATCCACGGTTTCTGTGGATAACTATGCAGATAAGTTTCCGGGGATGGCGAAAATCCCTTGTATGCTTATGGATTCAATGAGTTGCACAAAAATTAGGCACATATTTAAACTGTTGTTTTTAGGCTATTTTATTTTGTGCACAAGACAAGCATATGAAAAAAAAGACAATTTTGTAACGGGCAGGTAACGCGAACGTGAGCAGTGCAAAACTTGCAGCAAATTTACCTATTCTACCCCCAGAACATCCGGCGTTTGCCAGCCCAGATGCTGCCCGCCATCCACGCATAAAAGCTGGCCGGTAACCGCGTGCGCATCCAGAAAATACCCCAGCGCGGCAGTGATATCCGAGGGGTTCGCGCCACGCTCCAGAACCGTGTTGGCGCGCTGTGCCTTGAAGTGATCTTCGGATTGCCGATGCCCCTGAATCGTCGGTCCCGGACCAATCGCGTTGACGCGGATCGCAGGGGTCAGGGCCTGCGCGGCGGTACGGGTCAGCGCCCACAGGCCCATCTTGGCGATGGTGTAGGACATGAACTCGGGCGTCAGCTTGCGCACCCGCATATCGACCATGTTGACGATCAGACCGGTCGCGACGGGTTCGCCCGCCTCATCCGTGTCGGGCGCCAGCCCTTGTGCGGCCATGGCCTGCGTCAAAACGAAGGGCGCGCGCAGGTTGCTGTCCATATGCCGGTCCCAGCTTTGCCGGGTGGCGGTGTGGATGTTGTCGTATTCAAAGATCGAGGCGTTGTTGACCAGACAGGTGACCGGCCCGCCCAGTGCCTCGGCCGCGCGGGGCAGCAGATCGCTGACCTGTGCCTCGTCCAGCAGATCGGCCTGCAAAGCCACAGCCTTGCGGCCGAGGGCCTGAACCTCGGCCACGGTCTCTTGTGCGGGCTGTTCCGAGGTGGCGTAATGCACGGCGACGTCATAGCCGCGGCGGGTCAGATACAGCGCCATGGCCCGGCCAAGGCGAATTCCGGCACCGGTCACTAACGCTCGGGTCATGGGTGTTCCCTCTCAGTCAAATCACGCCAGCAATACGATGAGGTAGACCGCGTATAACAGAGTCAACACAACGCCCCAGATGCGCGTGATGTCCTGCTTGAAAAACACGAACGGGATCAACAGCAGCGAAGCGCCCAGCATGACCCACAGGTCGAACCGCAAGAATTCCGGGTCAACGGGAATCGGCCCGACCAGCGTAGCAATCCCGACAATGGCCAGCAGGTTGAACATGTTCGACCCGATAACGTTGCCCAGCGCCACATCGGCCTGCCGCCGCATCGCGGCCATCACCGTGGTCGCCAGTTCCGGCAAGGAGGTCCCGACCGCAATCAGCGTCAGGCCGATCACCGTTTCGCTGACGCCATAGGTGCGGGCGATCACCGTGGCGTATTCGACCAGCAGATGCGCCCCCATCGGCAGGCCGATCAGGCCCAGCACCAGATAGATCGAAATCTTCCAGTAAGCCATGTTGGGGTCGGCCTCTTCCAGACCGTCCAGCTCTTCATCCTCGGCGCAGGCCTGACCGCAGGCTTTGCGATGCGCGTGCGCCTCGTGAAAGGCGTTCCACAAGATCAGACCCAATGCCGTCAGCAGAATCGCCCCGCTGAACAGGGTGAACACGCCGCAGAAGGCCAGACCGATGAACAGGACCGAGGCCATCAGCATGAACACATAGTTCCTGCGGCTGTTGCATTCGCTGGTCTGCAGCGTCGACAGCAGCGCCGGAACGCCCAGAACCAGCAGGATATTTGCCGTATTCGACCCGACTACGTTACCCAGGGCGATCCCCGGCGCGTTTTCCTTGATCGCGCTGATGGCGATCAAAAGCTCGGGCGCCGAGGTGCCGAAGGCCACGATTGTCAGACTGACGATCAGCGCCGGCACGCCCAGACGCAGGCTCAGGTTTACCGCACCGCGCACCAGCGCATCACCCGCCAGCAGCAGGATCAGCAACCCAAGGCCGGATAACAGCCATGCCGTCATGTACGGCCTCCTTTTTCGCAGGCGCAGGGGCCTTTACCGATCCTGAACCGCCCGCAGCGCGGACATCTTGAGGATTGCAGCCGTTTCTGCCCGGGAAAGCGCAGCTTGCCGAACATCGCCAGCACGCCCATGGCGATCAGGAAAAGGGTGACAATCTTGATAATCACGTCACAAACCGAAACGCGCGTAGGCAGCACGCTCCTCAAGCCCGGCGATGGCATCCTGCGCCAGCGACGCCCCAAAGCGCGCCCAGATCGGTTTACGCAGCCCGTAGCGGCGGAATTTCACCTTGTCGCCAAAGCGTTCCTGCATCTTCGGTTTCAGATGCGCGATACCGTCGATCAGGCCCAGTTCCTGCGCCCGCCGCGCCAGCCAGATTTCCCCGGTGAACAGATCCTGGCTTTCGTCCAGCTTGCCGCTGCGCCGGGTTTTGACATGAATGATGAAGTTCTCGTGGATATCGGCCAGCAGGGTCTCCAGCCGGGCGACATCTTCTTTCTTTTCCGGCGCAAACGGGTCGAGCATGGATTTCGACTGCCCCGCCGTATGCACCCGCCGTTCGATCCCCTGCCGTTTCAGCAGAACATGTGCGCCAAAGCCTGAAGAGATCACTCCGATCGAGCCCAATACCGAGCTGTCATCGGCATAGATCTCGTCCGCCGCAGCTGCCAGCCAGTAACCGCCCGACGCCGCCACATCCTCGACAAACGCGATGACGGGGACGCTCAGTTCCTCGGACAGACGCCGGATTCGCGCGCCTATAAGCGAGCTTTGCACCGGCGAGCCACCGGGCGAGTTGACCTCAAGCGCGACGGCGGCAGGTTTGCCCTTGCGAAAGGCTTTCTCGAGAACAGGGGCCAGTGCGGTGTCGGACATCGACCCACGTCCGGCCATTCCGATGGCACCGGACAGGCGTACAACGGCCACGCAAGGTTGCTTTTTGAGAAACGGCAGGCTGAGTTTCATGGATGCCGATGTAGAGTGCACCCAACCGGTAAACAAGGGACCGTTTGGCCGATAGACGTGACGTGAACACATTTCCCGGGGTCGTTGGGCAAAAATGCAACGCCCGGTACACCCTAGCTGCGAATGCGCCAGCCGGTTTTGAAAATCCAGCCGATGATGCCCAGGCACAGGCCGGTAAAGGCCAGAATGGCCAGCAGGCTGAGTCCGATCGGCACATCCGCCAAGCCGTAGAAGGACCACCGAAAGCCCGAAATCAGATAGACCACCGGGTTGAACAGGGTGATGGTCTGCCACAGCGGTGGCAGCATCGAAATCGAGTAAAACGTCCCGCCCAGAAAGATCAGCGGCGTCACCACCAGTTGCGGCACCAGCGACATTTGTTCGAAATTGCTGGCCCAGATGCCGATGATGAACCCCAGCAGAGAGAAGCTCAGACAGGTCAGGATCAGGAACGCTGCCATCGCAAACGGGTGTTCGATGCGTAAATCCACGAAAAATGAGGCTGTTACGAGGATCACCAACCCCACGAACAACGCCTTGGTCGCCGCGGCCCCGACATATCCGATCACGATCTCGATAAAATTCACCGGGGCCGATAGCAGCTCGTAGATCGTGCCCAGGAACTTGGGGAAATAGATGCCGAAGGATGCGTTGGAAATCGCCAGCATCACCACCGACAGCATGATCAGCCCCGGCACGATGAAGGCGCCATAGGACACCCCTTCGACCTCCTGAATACGGCTGCCGATGGCGGTGCCGAACACTACGAAATACAGCGAGGTCGACAGGACCGGAGACAGAAAGCTCTGCGCCAATGTGCGGAAGAACCGGGCCATTTCGAACCGGTAGATGGCGGCGATGGCGGACCAGTTCATGCGGGCTCTCCGGACACCAGATTGACGAATATCTCTTCCAGGCTCGACTGGCGGGTTTGCACGTCGCGCAACACCAGCCCGGCCTGCGCCACGTCATTCAGCAATGTGGTGATGCCGGTGCGGTCGGCGTGGGTGTCATAGGTATAGACCAGCGCATCCCCATTGCCATTCAGCGCCAGATTATGCGCCGCCAGACTGTCCGGAATGGTCTGGATCGGGTCGGCCAGCATCACCTCAAGCTGTTTCTTACCCATCTGCGCCATCAGCGTGTCCTTGTCCTGCACCAGCAGCAGCTCACCCTTGTCGATGACACCGACGCGGTCGGCGATGGCTTCGGCTTCTTCGATATAGTGGGTGGTCAGGATGATGGTGACGCCAGCCCGTTTCAGTTCGGCCACGATCTCCCACATATCTTTGCGCAGCTCGACATCGACCCCAGCGGTGGGCTCGTCCAGAAACAGCACGCGCGGCTCGTGCGCCAACGCCTTGGCGATCAGCACCCGGCGCTTCATGCCACCCGACAGTTCCTTGATCGCGTTCTTGCGCTTGTCCCACAGGGACAGCTTGCGCAGAACATCTTCGATCATAGCATTGTCACGGCCCAGCCCGAACAGCCCGCGCGACAGCCGCACCGTGTTCCAGACCTTTTCGAAGGGCTCCAGCGCGATCTCTTGCGGCACCAGACCGATCATGCGGCGCGCGGCGCGAAACTCGGCCTGGATGTCATGGCCACCCACCGTCACCGAACCCGAGGTCGGCGTGGTGATCCCGCAAATGGTCGAGATCAGCGTCGTCTTGCCCGCTCCGTTCGGGCCAAGCAGCGCCAGAATCTCCCCCTGCTCGATATCCAGAGACACGCCCTTCAGCGCCTCAAACCCGTCAGCATAGGATTTGCGCAAATCCTTGATCGAAAGAATGGTCGTCATGCAAGTTCCCCGTTCTGGCGGCGACCCTACCCCGGCCCACTGGCACAGAACAGGCCAATTTCGCACAACGTTCTGCGCTTTTTTGCGGGTTTGACCTCTGGCCTTGCAATTTGCCAGCGTTCCCGGAACCCTGCGCTTAATCGAAGGGGGGACCATGCTGAACGGTACACGGATCATTGAGATTGAGGGGCTGGGCCCTGCCCCGTTTGCCGCCATGCTGCTGGCGGATATGGGCGCCGATGTGATCACCATCCACCGCAAGGGACAGGCCGAAACGCCGGGAATGCCCGAACGCTCGGTGCTGGACCGCGGCAAACGGTCGATTGATCTCGACCTGAAAGATGCAAGCGATCTGGAGATCGCCAAACGCCTGATCGCCTCGGCTGATGCGTTGATCGAAGGGTTTCGCCCCGGTGTGATGGAAAAACTCGGCCTCGGTCCGGAACCCTGCCACGAGATGAACCCCAGGCTGGTCTATGGTCGCATGACCGGCTGGGGTCAGGACAGCCCCCTGTCGGATACGGCAGGGCATGACCTGAATTATATCGCCCTGTCCGGTGCGCTTTGGTACGCCTCACCCCCCGGCCAGCCACCACAAACCCCCGCAACCCTGGTCGGAGATATCGGAGGAGGCGCCATGTATCTGGTCGCGGGCCTTCTGGCCGGGCTTCTGAACGCGCAGAGAACGGGCAAAGGCACCGTGGTCGATGCCGCCATCTATGATGGCTCGGCGCATATGATGAACCTGCTCATGAGCCTGAACCAATCCGGCAACCTGTCCGAGACACGCGGCCAAAGCCTGCTGGACGGCCCCCATTGGAGCCGCACCTATACCTGTTCCGACGGCGGCTTCGTGACGGTCCAATGCCTCGAACCCAAGTTCTATGCACAGTTCCTGCAGAAAATGGGCCTGTCGGACGACTCCGGCTTCCAATCGCAATTCGATCCCACAACATGGCCCGCCCTCACCCAGCGCCTGACCGAAATCTTCGCCAGAAACCCCCGCGATCACTGGGCCGATCTTTTCCAGGGCACTGATGCCTGCGTCGCGCCGGTCCTTAGTCCAATCGAAGCACACGCCCACCCGATGAACGCCGACCGAAAGACATGGCACAGCACAGATGGCACCCTGCAAGCCGCTGCCGCACCCAGATTCTCTACGTCCGAATGGCACCCCAAACCCAGCCCCAGACGCGGAGAACACCGTCAAGACATCCTGAACGAGCTTGACGCGCAGCAAACATCCGCTGCTTCATCTGGCTAAAAATATCCCGGGGGATGGATTGGCCACAGGCCAAGAAGGGGGCTGGCCCCCTTCCCTAGCTTACCGCCCGCGCACCGTGTCGATCATCAGTTGCACATTCTCCGGATCCGCGTCCGGTGTAATCCCGTGACCGAGATTGAAGATATGCGGCCCTTTCGAGAACGCCTCGACAATACGCCGAGTCTCATCCACCAAGGCCTGCCCACCGGTCACCATATGCGACGAGGCCAGGTTGCCCTGTACACAGCCATCGACCTGCACATGCTCGGCCGCCCATTCCGGCGAGACCGAGTTGTCCAGCGCCACACAATCCACACCGGTCGCCTTTGCAAAACCGATATAGCCGTCGCCCGCCTCACGCGGGAAGCCGATCACCGGGATGCCGGGATGGCGGTCCTTGATCGCTTGCGTGATCACGTGACAGGGTTCGACCGCATATTTCCGGAACGCATCGCCTTTCAGCGACCCGGCCCAACTGTCAAAAATCTTAACGACCTCGGCCCCGGCTTCGATCTGGGCCGAAAGGTATTCGATGGTGGCCAGCGTGATCCGTTCCAACAGCGCTTCGAACAGGGCGGTGTTTTCTTCGCGCAGCGCATGGGCCGGACCCTGATCCGGCGTGCCGCGCCCGGCGATCATATAGGTCGCAACCGTCCACGGCGCGCCCGCGAACCCGATCAGAGCCGTCTCGGACGGCAATTCCCGCGACAGGATACGCACCGTCTCATAGACCGGTGACAGGGTCTCGTGAATGGCCTCAACCGGTTTCAGCGCGTCGAATTCCGATTGCTGCGTGATCGTTGACAGGCGCGGGCCTTCTCCGGTGACGAACCACAGATCCGCGCCCAGCGCCTGCGGCACCAGCAGAATGTCGGCAAACAGAATCGCCGCGTCGAACCCATAGCGGCGGATCGGCTGCAGGGTCACTTCGGCGGCCAGTTCCGGGTTGTAGCACAGCGACAGGAAATCCCCCGCCTGCGCCCGCGTCGCCCGGTATTCCGGCAGATACCGCCCCGCCTGACGCATCATCCAGATCGGCGGCACATCCTGTACCTCGCCCGCAAGCGCCCGCAGCAGTTTCTTTGTCTCGGCCATCTTTTGCCCCCAATCATCCGGTTTGTCGCAACGGGTCTTCCTTCGGCGGCAATTTGTCAAGCCATGCCCCCATTGTCAGGGCAATGTGACGCGACTAAAGCTGTGCACATGACACTGACCCTGCCCTCCCCCGCCTCACCGCTCAAGATCGGCACCCGTGGTTCGCCCCTGGCGCTGGCACAAGCCTATGAAACCCGGCAACGGCTGGGAACGGCATTCGACCTGCCCGAAGAGGCGTTCGAGATTGTGGTGATCAAAACCACCGGCGACAACCGCGCCATGATCGACGCGGACCGCCCGCTGAAAGAAATCGGCAACAAGGGCCTGTTCACCAAGGAAATAGAAGAGGCGATGCTGCGCGGCGATATCGACATCGCGGTGCACTCCACCAAGGACATGCCGGTGGAGCAGCCCGACGGCCTGGTGCTGGACACATTCCTGCCGCGTGAAGATGTGCGCGACGCGTTCATCTCACCCAGCCTGAGCTCGATCCATGATCTGCCGCAGGGGGCCGTGGTCGGCACCTCATCGCTGCGCCGTCGGGCGCAATTGCTGAACCGGAGGCCCGACCTGAACGTGGTCGAATTCCGTGGCAACGTGCAGACCCGCCTGAAGAAACTGGCCGACGGTGTGGCAGATTGCACCTTTCTGGCCATGGCCGGCATCCGCCGCCTGAACATGGACGAGGTTCCCGCCACCGCCATCGCCCCCGAGGACATGTTGCCCGCCATCGCACAGGGCACGATCGGCATCGAACGCCGCAGCGACGATTCCCGCGCTGCGAGTATGCTTGAGGCCATCCATCACGCTGAAACCGGCCAGCGCCTTACCGCAGAACGCGCCTTGCTGGCCGCGCTGGACGGCTCTTGTGAAACGCCCATTGCCGGGTTGGCCGAGATACAGGGCGACCAGCTGCGCCTGCGCGGCGAAGTGCTGCGCCCTGACGGGTCCGAGGCGATATCCGAGGGCATCACCGGCGCAATTGCCGACGGCGCCGAGATGGGCCGCGTCATGGCTGAGACCCTTCTGAAACAGGCAGGGCCGGGTTTTTTCGACTGGAGAGGCTGAAAAACTTATTCAATGTGAACAACTTCACTGTAACCAACATCCGGATCGGGCATAAATGAGTCATACCGGTTGCGATGTTGGATCGGTCTCGAATAAGTCGAAAGTTTTTGTTCAGTTAACTTGATTAAGTGGTATTCGAGGGGGCGAGACCAACCTTGATATCCGATTGGTAAGGGCCGCTGTCACATTATGACAGCGGCCCATTTTATTCCGTTATAGCACCTCAGACTGCACTGATCGCCCGCACGGCCTGATCGACGGCCGACCGGGTCTGTTCCAGATCACCCTCGGTCACCGCCAGCGACGGGTAGAGCTTGCCCGGTGATTTGAAAATCCCATGCGCACGCAACGTATCGTTGTAAAGCGCATTACGGCCGGGGTCGTCATGATTGGCGCTGCGATAGTCGCGGCAGGCAGCATCGGTAAAGTTGATGTCGAAAAGCGTCTCATCCCCGACGATCTGATGCGGAATACCGGCCCTGGCCAGCGCCGCCCCCTGCATCTGCTGCAACGCCGCCCCGGTGGCGCGGAGTTGGTCATATACGCCATCACGCCGCAGAACCTCCATTGTCTTCAGCCCTGCAACCGAGGCCACCGGGTTGCCTGACAGGGTGCCCAACTGCATCAGCCAGCCCTCCTCGCCGACCTTGGCCTTGTCGAAATGCTGCATGATCTTGGCGCTGGCGCCCAGCGCGGCCAGGGGGAAGCCGCCGCCGATGATCTTGCCCAGCGTGCAGATATCGGGCGTCACCCCGTATCTTTCCTGCGCACCGCCATAAGCCAGTCGGAATCCGGTGACGATCTCATCGAAAATCAGCAGGACATCGTGCTTGTCGCACAGATCACGCAGCCCCTGCAGGTATCCGGGCAGCGGCGGGATGATCCGCTGCAACGGTTCGACCATGATCGCGGCAATGTCGTCATGTTCGTCCAGCAGGGCCGCGACGGCCTCGAGGTCATTATAAGGCGCGATCAGCATCTGTTCGGCCACGCTGTCGGGAATACCCGCACTGTCCGGCACCGCCTGAGGGAAATTTACCCGACGGCTGGGGGCGAGGCTCATCTGCGCCTCGGCGCTCATGCCGTGATAGCCGCCTTCGAATTTCAGGATCTTGTTGCGCCCGGTATAGGCGCGGGCCAGACGGATGGCGTACATATCCGCCTCACCGCCCGAGGCAACAAAGCGCACCTGTTCGCAGCAGGGCACGGCCTCGACGATGGCTTCGGCCAGTTCGATGCCTTTGGAGTTGTTGGCAAAGAAGGTCATGCCCTTGGGCAGTTGTTCCAGCACGGCCTCCATCACCTCGGGGTGGCCATGGCCCAACAGCATGGGGCCAGAGCCAATCAGATAGTCGATATATTCATTGCCATCCTCGTCCCAGACCCGGCTGCCTCGGCCGCGGGCGATGATGATACCGGGGTCGAAATTGCCAAACCCTCCGGCGGGCAGAACCTCATTCGCGCGGGCGATCCATTCGGATTGGGTGTTGATCTTCAGCATCTCACACGATCTCCAATATCGGGGAACCAAGGATTTCCGGGTTAGGGGTTACACCTAAGCCCGGACCGTCGGGCGGGGCAATCCGGCCCTCTTCACGGTTTGGTGCGTCCGGGCATAGGCGCGGGGCCACATAGGAGGACAGATCACACGTGTTCAGCAGCGATCCGTGCGGGGTCGAGGCCGCAAAGTGCAGTGACGCGGCAGTGACGATATCCGAGCCCCAGGTGCATTCGGCGCAAATCTCGGCCCCCAGATGCACCGTCAGGTCCCGCGCCCGGCGCATGGCGGACAGCCCGCCGAATTTCGACAGTTTCAGCGCCACCGCATCCATGCAGCCCAGCTCATGCGCGCGCAGCAACGAGGCCAGATCATGGGCGTTCTCGTCGATCTTCATCGGCAAACCGGTGGCCTGCCTTACGGCGGCGCAATCCTCAAGCGTTTTGCAGGGCTGTTCCAGCATTACGTCCAGATGCGCCACGGCCCGGCCTGTGCGCGTGGCCTGCAGACGAGACGCGCCACAGTTCCAGTCGCCATAGATCAGCGGACCCGGCCCCACGGCCTCGCGCACTTTGATCAGACGCTCGGCATCGGCCTGCCAGTCGCTTTCCACGCCCAGCTTGACCTGAAACTGACGGATGCCGGTCTGATAAGCGGTCTGGGCGATGCGGGCCATCTCATCCGGGGCGATGCAGGTGATTGAGTGGTAGAGCGGCATGTCCTTGCGCGTCCGGCCGCCCAGCAACGCATAGAGCGGCTGGCCGGTGGCCTGCCCGAACAGGTCCCACAAGGCGATATCGACCATGGACTTGGCATAGCGGTGGCCCTGCAGGAATCCATCCAGCTTGCGCATCGGCGCATCGGCTCCAAACGGGGAGATGCCCAGGATCTCCGGCCCCATTTCCCTGATCGCACTCGGCACACCCCCCGCATAGGCAGGCAGGTAATGCGGGATCGGGCAGACCTCGCCCCATCCCATCAGACCGGTATCCGTTTCAAGACAGAGGATATGAGAGGTCACGGTACCGCAGGTTTTGCCTTCGGCCATGTGATAGGTTTCATGGCTTGTCAGGTCGACGGACCAAAGCGTTATCTTGTTGATCTTCATTCAACCCGTCCTTTGCGTTTGGGCGTGGCGCTGACAGAGGGGCCAGCCCCTCTCTTGGCCTGCGGCCAATTCACTCCCCGGGATATTTTTGGCCAGATGAAGAGGCGGATCATCATGGGGCCTCGTAGGTTGCAATTGGCGAGCCCAATTTGTCTTCGTCAGGATGCACGCCAAGGCCGGGCGTTTCCGGCAGGTGCAGGTGTCCATTGATGTTGCGCGGCCCGCGACCACCGGCGATATCGACGGTGATCATGTCCTGACAGGCCCAGACCGCGTGGCAATTGCCATCCGGGATTGTTGCGGCCAGATGCAGCGCCTCGGTATCGGCCAGAACCGAACCTCCGGTCGCCATAACGAACATGTCGATCCCATGCGCCAGCGCGATATCCCGCATCCGTGCCGCCTTGGTCAGGCCGCCGATGCGATTCAGCTTGATCCCGAACACCTCGGCCAGGCCATCGCGGGCAATGCGGGCGGCGTCCTGCAGGGTGACGAGGCTTTCATCGACCGACACGGGCGAAGCATGACGGTCAGAGATCGCGGCGATATCGTCCAGTGTCTCGCAGGGTTGTTCGAACATCACGTTCAGGTCCTCGCAGGCGCTCATCACCCGCAGGGCCTGTTGCCGGGTCCAGCCCCGGTTCACGTCGTAGAGGACGATCTCACCCGGAAGCCGAATGCTCTCAACGTCGCGGATGCGGGCGATGTCGCGTTCCACATCGCCGCCGATCTTCACCGAATGGGCGATGTAGCCCCGGCTGCGATAGCGGTCCATCACCTCGCGAGTTTCGTCGATGGTTTTTGCGCCAACCGACGAAGCAATCGGGCGCGGGGTGCGGGACCCTCCGCCCATCAGATCGGCAATCGGCAGGCCCACCGCCTGCCCCGCGATATCCCAGCAGGCCATGTCGATCGGGCTTTTGGCATAAAGATGCCCAGGCAGCGCAAGATCCATTGCGCGTTCCACATTCAGCACCTTGCGAGGATCGAGGCCGAGCAGGAACGGTGCCATCGTTTCAATCCCGGCGCGGATGCCCGGCCCATGCGCAGGCACATAGGTATGGCCCCATGGGGTGCCCTCGCCCCAGCCAATCAGGCCGGTATCGGTTTCGATTTTCACCACCGTCGCGTCGAGCGTTTCGAATTTCAGCCGCCCGCCGGACAGCCAATAGGGATGCTCCAGCGGCAGATCGACTTGGAAAACTGTGGTAGTCTTGATTTTCATAGGTCATACTCCGCCACCGGCGCGCCGAGGCTTTCGAAATCCGGGGTTACGCCCAATCCTGGCGTGTCCGGGGCGTAAAGCTTGCCATCCCGCGACACCGGGCCGCCTATTCCGGTGGAACGGGTTTTGTAATTCATCAGGTCGGTGGTGTTCTGCAGGAAATCGGGCGGCGTCCAGGCCGCAAAATGCGCCACCAGGCGGGCCAGCGCCGCCCTGCCCTCGGAATGAGCAACCATGAAGTTCTCGCCGCAGGGTGTGAACTTATCACAGTCCTGCAATCCGGCGCCGGTATCGATCGCAACCACCAACGCCGTAGCCTTTTCAATCTCATTACCAGTACCCCAGACATAGGTCCTGCCCACATAGGGCAGATCGGTCTGGTAGATGTGGATGCGGGTGATCTTCATGCGGCATCCATCCGTGGCAGATCGTCCATGCCTTCGCCCCGCCAAAGGACAAAGGTCAGGATCGGCTGGTCGGTCGTGGTCATCGCGTGGCTTTGCCAGCTTTCATGGTGACGCGTCTTGTTCGGCCCTACAAAGCACTCAATACCTGGAACTCGGAACACAGCCCCGCCTGCCAGCGTCAGATACAATTCCTCAGCCTGATGGCTGTGCCAGTCATAATGCAGACCCGCCCCCCAATAGGCCACGTACCCCCGCAACTGGGTCGAGTGGAAATGACCGGTCGGACCAAACAGTTCGTAATACCCGTACCGTTGCAGTAAATCGGCCCCGACTTCCTCCTCGGTATAGGTCAGCTTCCAATGGGCCAAATGGGCAGTGGCCCTGATCGCGTCGGACAAGGCGCGGGTGGTTTCGCTGCCGTCCGCATCGAAGTCGCGCACCAGATCAACCGCGGGAATGTGGCTGGGCCGCAATCGGGTTGCCGTCAGGTCCGTAGGCCACGCGCCGAACGCCGAGAGGTCGGGATGCGCCTGATGCAATTGCCGCGCGGCCTCTAATACGTCGTCCAAAGTCATGGGATCACCACAATATTCCCGGTGTGCTGTTTGGCGATGAAGGCGGCTTGCGCCTCGCGCAGTTCCTCCAGCGGATAGGTCGCGGCGAGGGCGGGTTTGATTTCACCGGCCTCGATATATGTCACGAGGTTGCGCATCACCTGCGGGTCGATCACGGTTGACCCGGTGAAGGTCAGATCGCGCAGGTAAAAGGTCCGCAGGTCGAAATCGACCATCGGGCCGGCGATGGCACCGGAACAGGTGTACCGGCCGCCACGTTCGAGGATGTCGATCAGGTGCGGCCAATAGGGGCCGCCGACCACATCGGCCACCACGGTGATCTTTTCGTCGCCCAGCGCCGCACGCAGGTTTTCGGGTGCCCGAGGCAGGATCATGTCCGGCCCCAGTTCCGCCACGTCGGCATGCTTCGCCTTGGACGCCAATGCGATCACACGGGCACCGCGCCGTTTGGCCAGTTGCACCAGTGCACCACCGACACCGCCCGAGGCGCCGGGCACCAGAACGGTATCCCTGCCGGTGACATTGGCGCGGGTCAGCATGCCTTCGGCGGTGGAATAAGAACAGGAGAACGTCGCCAGTTCCGCATCCGACAGGTCGGACGCAATCGGCACCGCGTTCGCGGCCAGCGTTGTGGCGTATTCCGCGAAACCACCGTCCCGTTCCGAGCCGAAATAGCCGGTCTTGTCCATGTTGCCGGGATCTGACGGATCGCGCAGCCAGCCATCGGTGATGACACGTTCGCCGATACGGGCGGGGTCCACGTTATCGCCCACGGCAACGATTTCGCCGCAGATATCGGCGCCTTGAATGCGCGGGAAGGTGATCGGCGCGCCGCCCCATGTGGGGTCCTCTTCGCCGACCTCTTCAAAGGCTCCTCCGGTGGTCGCGTCGGTAACGGTCTTGGAATACCAGCCCGACCGCGTGTTGACGTCTGTGTTGTTCAGACCGCAGGCGGCAACCTTGATCAGCACCTCTCCGGTGGCGGGGTCCGGGCGCGGCCAATCGGCGTGCAACACCATCTGGTCCAGACCGCCATGTCCCATCGTGACCATAGCTTTCATCGTATCGGGCAGGGTCATCACGCGGTCTCCATTGCGGTGTCTGTGCGGGGCAGCAGGCTTTGCGGGTCATAGGCCGGCTCGCCCAGCACGCGGGCGGCGCGGGGCGAGCCGTGGATCACGACCTGCAGGGCGGTTTCGGGTGTTGCGGCTTCGGGCCTGATATAGGCGAAGGCCAGAATCTTTCCGACCGTATGCCCGTAGACCACCGAAGCGGTAGACCCTACGCCACGCCCGTCCAGCATCACCGCCTCACCACCATGGCCGTCAATCTCGCCATCCGGTTCGATTTCCAGATAGGCGCAGACCCACGGCAGGTCGGTGTTCAAAGTCTTATCCCTGCCCAGATAGACCTTGTCCGTGCGGGCAAAGCGCAGCACATCCGCCTCGGCCAGAGTGACTTCGTTGGTCAACTCGCCCGCACCCTTGAAACCCTTCTCCATCCGCATCACGTTCATGGCAAAGCTGCCATAGTCGGTGATGCCATGCAATTCGCCTGCTGCCCAAAGCGCGTTGTAGACATCCAGACATGCGGTGTTGGGCATGTGCAATTCCCACCCCAACTCGCCCGCATAGGACATGCGGAAGGCCCAGACTTTATGCCCGGCGATGGTGATTTCCTGAGCGCACAACCAACGGAACCCGGCATTGGTCAGATCCGCGTCAGTGCAGCGTGCCAGCACGTCGCGCGACCGAGGGCCGTTCAGCGACAAGGCCGACCATTCGGCGGACAGGGCGGCGATCTGCACATCCTCTTCCGCGCATTGTTGCGTCAAGTGGTCCAGCAGGCGCTGTTCGAAGAAGGCGGCACAGACGAGATAGAAGCGGTCTTCGGCCATGCGGACGATCGTTGTCTCCAACTCGATCCGACCGCGCCGGTTCAGCATATGGGTCAGCGTGATCGAGCCGACCTTTTGCGGCATCCGGTTGGCGGTCAGCCGATCCAGCAAGGCATAGGCGTCCGGCCCCGAAACCTCGACCTTGGTAAAGGCAGTGACATCCATGATACCGACACGCTCGCGCACCGCTTTGACCTCGACCGCGACCATGTCGTCGGCGGGGGTGCGGCGGAAGGAATAGTGATCGCGCTGTTTCACACCGTCCCGCGCGAACCAGCGGGGGCGTTCGAACCCATAGATCTCTTCATGCACCGCGCCTTTGGACTTCAGCAGTTCATACAGCGGCGATGGCTTGATCGGACGCCCTGCCAAACGGTTGAAATGTGGAAAGGGGATTTCGTGGCGCAGGCAGTAATCTTCCTCGGCCTTGATCACCTGCCAGTCCCTGGTCGCATAGCTGCCGAAACGGCGCGGATCGAACTCGCGCATCGAGATATCCGCTGCCCCATGCACCATCCAGCGTGCCAGTTCGCGGGTCAGGCCCGGCCCCCAACCGATGCCGATCTGCGTCCCGCAGCAGCACCAATAATTCCGCACACCCGGCGCGGGCCCGATCAGCGGATTGCCGTCCGGCGGGTGCGAAATCGCGCCGTGCACCTCGCGCTGAATGCCCAGATTGGCAAAGATCGGCATCCGGTTCAGGCTTTCCGCAAGCCACGGCATCACCCGGTCGTAATCCGCGTCGAACAGCCAGTTTTCATATTCCCAAGGGCAGTGATCATGCCAGACCGAGTTCGGGTTCTCTTTCTCGTAGATCCCGATCAGCCCGCGCTGCTGCTCCATCCGGATATAGCCCGAGACCTTGCGGTCATCGCGGATTACCGGCAGTTCCTTGTCCAGATTCTGGAATTCGGGCACCGGCTCGGTCACGAAGTAGTGGTGGGTCATCGAGGTCATCGGCAGTTGCAGCCCCGACCATTCGCCCATCTGCCGCGCATAGGTGCCACCAGCATTCACCACATGCTCGCAGGTGATGGTGCCCATCTCGGTCTCGACCACCCACTCGCCATTTTCGGCCTGCGTGATGTTGGTGGCGCGGCAGTTGCGGAAGATCTGCACACCCTTCTGGCGTGCACCCGCAGCCATCGCCATGGTCACATTGGTCGGATCGACATGGCCGTCATCCGGCGTGTGCAGCGCGCCCAAAACGCCGTCGAGATTGTAGAACGGATGCAGCTCAGCCACCTTCTCGGGCCCCACCAATTCGATGTTGAACCCCAGCGACCGGCCCACCGACAGGGTGTGGTGCAACCAGTCCATCTCATCCTCGGTATAGGCCAGGCGAAACGAACCGCAGCCATGCCATGTCACCGGTTGACCGGTCTCAGACTCCAACGCACCTGAATACAGGCCGATATTGTAATCGACGCATTTGCCCAGCCCGAAGCTGGAGGTCGAATGGGTGATCTGCCCCGCCGCATGCCAGGTGCTGCCGCTGGTCAGTTCTGCCTTTTCCAAAAGGACGGTATCCGCGCCCCAGCCTTCATTCGCCAGATGATAGGCCAGACCGACCCCCATGACGCCGCCTCCGACGATGACCACGCGCGCGTGGGTGGGCAAAATCTTCCCGGACATGACATTTCCTCTTCCCGAGTCGCTTTTCTGCTCGACAGGCTAATTCCACAATTGTACCATCGTCAATCATGAATGACACAAATGTATCATCGACCGTTCTTGACCGCCTCAGCGCCGAATGGGACGCCCTGACCCCCGAGGCCCAGAAAGCCGCGCGCTACGTGCTGGAAAACCCCACAGATGTCGGGGTGTCCACCGTGCGCGAGATTGCCGAGGCCGCCAAGGTCAAACCCAACACTTTCGTGCGCATGGCGCGGCAGGTGGGGTTCGAAGGGTACGAGGATTTCCGCGCCCCGTTCCGGGATGCGATTCGGCAGGGCGGCGTGTCGTTTCCCGACCGCGCCCGCTGGTTGCAGGATATCGGCAAGTCCGGAGAGTTGGGCGGCCTTTACGCCGATATGGTCGGCGCCGCGATCCGCAATATCGAGGACACCTTTGCCGGGATCGATGCCGCGCGCCTGAAGGCGGCGGCCGAGGACATCTGGAACTGCCGCCAGATCTTCACGCTGGGCGTGGGCGTGAACAATTCGAACGCACGCAATTTTACCTATCTGGCCTCGACAGGGATGAAACAGTTCCACGCCATCCCCCGCCCCGGCTCGACCCCGGTGGATGATCTGGCCTGGGCCGATGAGCAGGACGTGCTGATCGCCATCACCTGCCACCCCTATCGCACCGAAGTCATCGATGCGATCAAACTGGCGCGCCAACAGGGCCTGACCGTTGTCGGCATTTCCGACAGCCCGGCCAGTCCGGTCATCTTGAACGCCCATCACGGCTTTGTCGTCGCCGCCGACACACCGCAATTCTTCCCGTCATCCGTCTCGACCATCGCGTTGCTGGAAACGCTGCTATCTTTCGTGATCGCGGTATCCAGTGACGAGATCGTCGAACGGGTGGAACGGTTTCACCAACGCCGTTACCAACTTGGCCTCTACGCGGAGGAGCCCGAATGAACGCACCGCTGACGCACTCGCTGGACGCGCGCTATTACACCGATCCTGCGGTTTTTCAGCTGGAAATGCAGGGGCTTCTGTCCCGAACCTGGCAATTCGCGGGCCATGTGGCGCAGGTGCGGGAAACCGGCGACTATTTCGCGTTCGAAATCGCCGGGCAAAGCCTGTTCTGCATTCGCGGCCGGGACGGCGAAATCCGCACCTTCTACAACGTCTGCCAGCACCGCGCGCACGAAATGGTCAGCGGCGCGGGCAACACCCGCGTCGTCGTCTGCCCCTACCACGCCTGGACCTATGAACTGTCCGGCCAGTTGCGCGCCGGACCGAACATCAAATCCGTCCCCGGCTTCGACCGCAGCGCCATCTGCCTGACCTCGGTGCGGACCGAAGTGTTCCACGGTTTCATCTTCGTCAACCTCGACGATGAAGCCGCCCCGATGGACGAATGGTACCCCGGCGTGCGCGAGGAACTCCGCGCCTTCGTGCCACAGATCGACGATCTGGAACCGCTGGAATGGGTCGAGATTCCGGAACACTGCAACTGGAAAGTCAGCATCGAGAATTACTCGGAATGCTATCACTGCCCATCCAATCACCCGACCTTTTCCGAAGGCGTGGTCAAGCCCGAGACCTATGACATTCAGCCCGATGCGGGTGGCGGCTATGTCCTGCGACACACGACCGAGTGTCAGAGCCTCGACAAGATGACCTATCCCATCGACCTGTCAGTGCCCCATGCGGGCGAGTACCAGTCATGGTTCCTGTGGCCGATGTTCTCGTTCCAGTGCTACCCCGGCAATGTGCTGAACACCTATCACTGGCGCGCCAATGATGCCGATCACTGCACCGTCTGGCGCGGCTGGTACACCGAGGGCGGTTCGGAAAGTGCGGTGATCCGGCAGTTGGCCGTGCAGGACCGCGAAACCACGGTCGAGGAGGATATCCGTCTGGTCGAGTCCGTTCATCGCGGCCTGAAATCCCGCGGCTACCGCCCCGGCCCACTGGTTCTGGACCCCAGCTGCGGTGTAATGTCGGAACACTCGATCGCTCGGCTGCAGCAATGGATGCGCGAGGCGGTGGACGGGTGATCGCAGTGATCCACCCATGCTGATGCCCGAAGACTGGCGACCCGAACACAAGCTGTTCCCGCATCAGGTCGGCTTCACCTGTCCGCCCTTCGACTTTGACGCGGCTCCGTCGGATTTTCTACGCATCTGCCCCGAGACGGTCGGCGTGCATGGCTGGATGCTGCATGTGCCGGACTACGCGCACGGGCTGGACCAGCGCAAGCA
The DNA here is from genome assembly GCF_049195285.1 of Ruegeria sp. MALMAid1280. Classification (NCBI taxonomy): domain Bacteria; kingdom Pseudomonadati; phylum Pseudomonadota; class Alphaproteobacteria; order Rhodobacterales; family Roseobacteraceae; genus Ruegeria; species Ruegeria sp. MALMAid1280. The sequence goes on from NZ_JBMIRT010000041.1 coordinate 287,636, forward strand.
GAACTTCGGGATGCTCGAGGATTTCGTCCATTGTATGTCCCGTAACGGTGTCGATGTCTGCGGTCAGGTCGGGTCCAATTGGGTCCACGCCTGCGGGTTGGGGGTCGAGGGCGTGCGTCAGCACTGCGCAGAGCTGTCCGACAAATACGGCACCCGATTCCACATGGCCGGTTACGCCATGATCGAGGCCTTGCGCGAGATGAATGTCGAGAAGGTCGCGCTGAACGCCGCCTATCATTGGCCCGAATGGTGGCAGGGCACGGTCGGATATCTGCAAGAGGCCGGGTTCGATGTGCACTATGCGGGCAATTTCCACGATCAGGGGTGGTTTGCCAGTCAGGAAGATATCAACGCGTGCCGCTGGGTGTTTGACGGTGATCTGGCGGTCAAGAGCTTTGAATTTGTGGCCGAGCAAGTCCCGCAGGCCGATGCGATCCTGATCAATGGCATGTGCAATTTTCGAACTGGTCCGAATGGCTTGCCACAGCGCCCGCTGCATCTGGCCGCCGCGTTGGAAACTGCCGTTGGCAAGCCGGTGATCGACCACGACATCGCGCTCTATTGGCGCATCTTCAAATCGCTTGGCCTGTCACCGGAAACGCCGCACGGCCAGCTTTTGAAACGGCTCTGACCCGGAGGTTCCAAACCCATGCACAAAATCCTCGCGCTCTGGGCGTTGCCACGCTCCACCTCAACGGCCTTTGAATGGATGATGCGGCAACGTGGTGATCTGGATTGTCTGCACGAACCGTTTGGCGAGGCCTGGTACCAGGGCGAAGACCCGCTGTGGCATCGGTTCAAGCCGGGCGATGTGACGACGCCGGGCTTGACGCTGGACAGCGTGTGGCGGGACATTCAAACGCGTGCAAAAAAGGGGCCGGTTTTCCTCAAGGACTTCCCGCATTACATCAACCACATGTGGGATGCCGAGTTCCTGTCGCATTTCAACCATGCCTTCCTGATCCGCGACCCCGCCAAAACCATCACTTCGATGTTCAAACGCTGGCCCGATTTTGCCGAGGGCGAGGTCGGCTTTCCCGTAAACGCGCCCTGTTCGAATTGCTGACCGCGCTGAACGGCACCCCGCCGCCGGTGATCGACAGCGATGATCTGCTGGAAGACCCGCACGCCATGACGCAAGCGTTCTGCGACGCCGTCGGCATTCCCTTTATCGAAGACGCCCTGAGTTGGGTGGCGGGCGGCGACCCCTCGGCCCATAGCTGGTGGGATGGCGGGTCCTTCCACGCCAACCTTGCGAATTCAACGGGCCTTGCACCGCAGCCCCGCCGCTATGTGGAAATCGACGATGCGCCGGAGCGGGTGAAACAGGTGCATCGCCGGATGAAACCGCATTATGATCACCTCTACAAACACCGCCTGACGCGCTGAAGCACCGGAGACCCCACATGGCAGATATTTTCGACGAAGACCTTTTCCTCAAAGGGCTGGAACAACGCAAAGGCACTCTGGGCGCCGAATACGTGGAAAAGAACCTTGCAGCGGCAGATGATTTCACCCGCCCGTTTCAAGAGGCGATGACCGCCTGGTGTTGGGGCTTTGGCTGGGGCGACGACGTGATCGACGCGAAAACCCGGTCGATGATGAATCTGACGATGATCGGCGCACTGGGCAAAATGCACGAGTGGGAGCTTCACTGCAAAGGCGCGATCAACAACGGCGTGACCAAAGAAGAGATCCGCGCCATCATCCACGTGGTCGGCATCTACTGCGGCGTGCCCCAGGCGCTGGAGTGTTTTCGGGTTGCGCGAAAAGTGATTGAAGCGGGGTAGGCCCTCAGCTAGGTCGAAGCAGGATCAGCATCGGTGACTTCACAGCCTGTTCCGCAGCGCAAAGATGTCACTTCATTTGCCGAACAACACGAAAGCCGGAATACTGGCTGCGATGGTCTTCGGACCCCGAACCTCGGGAGGCTACGCGGATGTAGTCCATACCTGTGTTGAACGCGCCTCCACGGGAAACGCGCTTGCAACTCTCTGTTTCACTTTGTAGCAACCACTCACTGGATGTGGTCCAACCAGCGTAGTCTTTCGTGTAGCACGATCGTGTTTGTTCAATAACGTTGCCGGACATATGTCGGACGTCCCAGGCGTTAGCCGCGTCCAACTCGTCCACCGGGACTGGAACCCTCCGCGAGAGCAAATCGGGACGGGGAACTCCGCTCATTTGCTCGGTTCCAAGGCCGAAGAAATTTGCCTGATCTGATGTTAGTTCATCCCCTTGCGCGAAACGTGTCTGAGTACCCGCGCGCGCCGCATATTCCCACTCGGCCTCTGACGGTAGCCGGTAGGCATCAGTCCCAGCCTTTTCGTTGAGCCATTCAATATATGCCAGCGTATCCCAATAAGACACATCAACAACCGGGTGATTGCCGTGCACAGGGGTTTCGACATGCTTCCCGGCGTCATTGAGATGTAAGATGATATTTTCGGGAACATGCCCACCACACCCGCCATCATTGACGCAAGCCATCCACTGATCATAAGTGATTTCGTTACGCCCCATGGCGATGGGTATATCAATCTCAACACGATGCAGAGGACGTTCGTCGGCACCAATGGCCGGGTGCCCGACCTCAACCATAGCCAACTTGCCATCAAGGATAACCAACCCGTTTATCGAGTCGCCGATTGGACCACCCATCGTAAACTCACCAAGGGGCAGGACGATCATCTCAGGGCAGACGTCGCATTCCTGAAACATCTCCAGATCGTCTACCTGTGTTCCATCGGCAATCCGGTACTGCGCCTGCGCTGGTGTCGTGAGGATCGACAACAGAAACCAGATGCCCAGAAAACCGTAATTCATGGAAATAACCCCTTGGCGCAAATACCTGATGATGTCTGGAACGGGCGGACGACAACAGATTTCCCGACACTGCGAATTTTTCTTGGTTTTCAAACAGCATGTTGTCAAGACGGTCTGATCTGTTCCAGCCGATCACCGCTCCGCCCCCTTGCCCGATCCGGCTAATGGGCGCACAATATGGGCTCACACACACTTGCGCCCTAGTTGCGCACCGTCACACGTTTCGCGACCGGGACGCCTTCGATGATACGGAGGGCTAAATGACCATTGCGACTCGTCTGAAACATCATCTGGATGCCCAAGGGCTTCCGTTTGAAACCGTTCCCCATCCTTATGCCGCAACCGCAGCCGAATGCGCCGAAGCGGCGCATGTCCCCGGTGACCACCTCGCCAAATCGGTTCTGATCCATATGGAGGAAGGCCCCTTGCTCGCGGTTCTGCCCAGCAATCATCAGATTGACCTGACCGCACTGCAATCGATGATGAATCGGCGTCTTGGCTTGGCGCCGGAATCTGAAATGGATGGTCTGTTCGATGATTGCGCCCTCGGTGCGGTGCCGCCTGTGGGCGAAGCCTACGATCTGCCGACCGTCGTCGACAACAGCCTGACCGGGCTGGACAAGATCTGGTTCGAAGCAGGTGACCACAAAACACTGGTCGAGATGCGCGGCAAGGATTTCGATACATTGATGAAAGACGCCCCGCACGGGGCCTTCTGCTGTATGCACTAGGTATCGGACGAAATCTGGCAGACGGGTCTTGGGCCTATTCGGTTAGGTTCAACAAAGCGGTTTGCGTTTGCGCCAAGCCCAGAAAGGTCACAGAATTGTTGGCGGCCCAGCCCGGTAAAGCGCCATGAACCCCTTGACCAAAACCGGATCGGCGTACTTCATTGAGAAAAAGGACTGGATACTCCGGCACGGTGTGTTCTGCACAGACCAAGTAAACAGGGGGATGCGCGCTGTTGGGGTGCAGATGACGGTTCTGCCGAAAACAGCAAGCGAAACGATCAAATATGTCCGATATCGCGGTCTGGTTGGAAAATCACGGATTGTCCAAATACGCAGGGGCCTTTGAAAAGCACGAAATTGAACTCGGCGATCTGACAGAGTTGACCGACGAGGACCTTGTCACGATCGGGCTTCCTCTGGGTCCGAGACGGCGTTTCTTGAAAGCAGTTCGTGCTGGCGCCGAGGACGGGCGACGCCCGCAACACACAGCACCGGGCCCCGCCATTGTCGCAGAGCGCCGGCAACTTACCGTCATGTTTATCGACCTGGTTGGGTCCACCGAAATATCCCAGCGTGTCGATCCGGAAGACCTGGCCGAAGTTCTGCGGCTTTTCAAGGAAACATGTGCGGCGTCTGTTGCTGCATTTGATGGTCACATCGCAAGCTATTACGGCGACGGGATCATGGTCTTTTTCGGATTTCCCCATGCCCACGAAGATGATCCCGAGCGGGCGGTGCGTGCGGGCCTGCGGATCATCAAGGAAATTCCGGACATCCGCACCCATGCGAAACTGAACGTCCGAATAGGGATCGCGACCGGGCTGGTTGTGGTCGGCGATTTGCGCGGCGAAAAGATGTTCGAGGACGGCACAGCAATGGGCGAGACACCAAATCTGGCGGCGCGTCTTCAGGCCATGGCGGACCCTGGTACGCTTATTATCGCCCCCAGCACCCATCAGCTGGCAGGGGACGCATTCGAATACGTTTTACGCGGCGCCTTCAAGCTCAAGGGTTTTGCGAAAGAGGTCGAAGCCTGGCAAGTAACCGGCGCGCGGGAAACGGTCAGCCGCTTCATGGCGTTGGACGATGCCTTACTTAACCCTTTGGTTGGCCGTGCTGCCGAATACGAGACCCTGAACGAAAAGTGGAAGCTGGCCAGTGGTGGTCAGGGGCAGGTTGTTCTGGTGTCGGGTGAGCCGGGAATTGGCAAATCTCGGCTGGTTGAAGAGCTGCGCCAAAACAGTTCGGGGGCGTCGCATACTCAAATTCGATACCAGTGTTCGCCCTATCATTTTGCGAGTGCGTTTTACCCTGTCATTCGCCAATTCGAGAGCGCCGCAGGATTTCGCCCCGACGATTCAAACGAAACCAAGCTTGCAAAGATTTCCTCGGTTCTGGGTGATCCAGCCGATGACATATTGAAGTTGGCAGCGTCCCTTCTTTCGGTTCCATTCGAGGACCAATTAGGGCCATTGGATCTGCCGCCTCAGCAAATCATGGATCAGACGCTGGCAATGTTGCTGGAAAAACTGGCAGCTCTGGCAATGGAAGAACCGGTGCTGCTCTTGTTCGAGGATGCGCATTGGGTTGATCCGACAACCAAGTTGCTTCTGGACCGGATCGTGGATCGGATTCGGGACCTTCCCGTGCTGGTGGTGATGACATTCAGGCCCGAATTCGACCCGGGCTGGGCGCTGCAATCCAACCTCACGAAAGTTGTCCTGAGGCAACTGGATTTCCACCAGGTCAAACGTATTGTGGATGAGGTTGCGCAAGGTCAGCCAATCTCGGACGCGATGTATGAATTGATCGCAGCCAAATCAGATGGCGTTCCGCTTTTCGTGGAAGAAGTGACTAAAGACCTTTTGGAATCAGGCGCCTTGACCCAAGGCGGGAATACTCACCCGGTTGGTACGTCCTCTCAGGCAAGCCCGGTTCCCAGCACATTGCATGATGCGTTGATGGCGCGCCTAGACCGGCTGAGTTCGGCCAAGGAAGTGGCCCAGATCGGCGCGGTCATCGGACCTCAGTTTTCCTATCCGCTGATCGCCGAAGTCTCGCACCTTGGCGAAAAGGCATTGCGGTCCAGTCTAGAGCTTTTGGTTGACGCCGGCATTGTCACGACCGCCGCAACAGAAGGCCTGGAAACCTTCAGCTATCGTCACGCCCTTATTCGAGACACGGCCTACAACAGCCTGTTGAAAAGCGAGCGTCGCGTCCTGCATGCGCGGGTTGCCGAGTCGCTTGATCAGGAAGCCCCTCACGTCGGGGATGCCAGTCCGGAAATCCTGGCGCATCACTACACGATGGCCGGAATGGGCAAGCAGGCAATCGACTGCCGCTACCTCGCTGGTCAGAGCGCGGTCAAACGTTCGGCGAACATCGAAGCAAACACACAGCTTTCCCTGGCGATCGAGCAGTTGCGCAAGCAAAGCCACAGCAACGACCGTGACCGAAAAGAAATCGAGATACAGGTTCTCAGAGCAGGTGTTCTGCGATCAACGGCCGGAATAGCCGCCGATGAAACCGGCTCTGTCTACGAGCGAATTCGCGACCTGTGTGAGCGCGTCGAGGAAACCGGGCATTTGTTCCCGGTTTTGAACGGTTTGTATTCGTTTCACCTGGTGCGTGCTGAATACGATCTGGCAAGGGATGTCGCCGGTCAACTGCTGAAATTGGCCGGAACGACCGGTGAAACGCAGCATCAGATGGTGGCCCACCGCGCGATGGGGGCCGTGCTGTTTCACATTGGCGAACTGAACCCAGCCTACGCGCATTTGAAACAGGCGCTCGAACTCTACAACCGGGAACGGGATGGGCATCTGGCTTTTATTTATGGGTCGGACCACGCAGCAATCACCTCGTGCTTTCTGAGCCTGGCCATTTGGATGCGCGGCGCCCCGGACAAAGCACTTGAGGTCCAAATACAAGCGGTTGCGGCCGCTCAAGAGCTTGAGCATGCCCATAGCATCGCCCAATCACTGACCTACCTGTGCATGTTGCATCTTCTGCGCCGCGAACCCGATCAGGTCATCAAACGTGTGGATCAACTTGAGGATCTGGCCTCAAAACACTCATTCACGTTCATGTCCGTGACCGCAGCCCTGTGGCGCAGTTGGGTGGATGCCTTTGTTTCGCCCAACCAGACCACGATCCGGGCGCTGCGAAATGCGGCCGAAGCCTGGTGGGCCAGTGGCGCAGGGAACTATAAGCCGTTCTTTCTGACGTTGATTGCCGAACTCACCCTTGAATCAGGTGATCGGGAAGGTGCCCTGGAATTGCTGGACCAAGCGCGCAGACACCAAGGCCTGACGAATGAAGGTTGGGCACAAGCTGAAACGGACCGGGTCTACGCGCTGGCGCTTTCCGGGAACGGGCCTGCCGAAGCAGAGTTTCGTGACGCGTTGGAAACTGCACGGCGACAGCAAGCAGGGATGTTCGAGCTTCGAACTGCGGTAGACTACTTTAGGCAATGCAAGAATTTCGCATCGTCTGCCGCCCCTTCCCTACTAAGTACCGCCTTGAAAGCAATTGCAGGAGGCGAACATACGACAGATGTAATCGCTGCCCGTGACTTGCTTGATGAGATAACTGCGAGGTGAAACTCAAAGTCCCGCGTGACACCTGGAACGATCGAATGCAACCAGGCAAACGGTTTGGTTTATCGTTTTTGGATTGGACGTTGTTTGGGCGAGAGTGGTTTGGCTTTCTGGCTCTGCACTTTGCGTGTTTGTCAGGATAACGGTTCCTGTTCTTCCTGCGCCTTAGACGTTGCCGGTCACTGATATGGGTGCCGGTTCCGAGACAAAAATAGAAACAGTTTCACGGCCGGTCTTTGCAGTCGCACAAGTCAAATGGGGAAAAAGGCTGCAAAATGTTGTGAATCGGGTATCTATATTCTGTTCGCCAATACAGTGTTCGTTCTGTGGTTACAGGGCCGACATCTTGTAAGGAGAGTTCAATGTCCATGACTGCCCGCCGTGCAAACACTGCTGCGCATTCCATCCGGAAAGTCGAAGCCTTCTTTACAACCTACAATGCTGCGGTGAAGGAAACGCCGGCTGTCGCAGATTTCACCTTTGGCAATCCGCACGAAATGCCTTTGCCCAGTGTCGTCGATGCGCTGAAGACACATGCCAATCCTCAGAGTGTGGACTGGTTCGCGTATAAGACCAACGAAGCAGACCCGTGCGCCTTTCTGGCAGACGCCTTGTCCAAGGAGTTGGGGCTTCCGTTCGAGGCGGAAGACATCGCGTTGACCAAAGGCGCCTTTGGGGCCATCAAGATGTGTTTCACCATGCTTCTTGAGCCCGGAGACGAATGCATCGTGCCGCTGCCGGGTTGGTTCTGCTACGGGCCGATGCTCGCCGCTGCCGACGCCAAAGAGGTGCAAGTGCCTCTGGAACCGGACAGTTTTGACCTGGACCTGGAGGCTATCGCCGGCGCCATTACCCCGCGCACCAAGATCGTGGTTGTCAATACGCCTCACAACCCGACAGGTCGCATTTACTCGCGTTCTGATCTGCAAAAGCTCGCCGACCTGCTCGAGGTTAAGTCAGCTGAGATTGGTCATCGGATCTGGATATTATCTGACGAACCCTACCGCCGCATTCGGTTTGACGGTATTGGCTTTACGACACCAGCCGCGGTCTATCCACACACACTGATAGACTATTCCTATGGGAAAATTCTTCTCGCACCCGGTCTACGCCTTGGTTATCTTGCGATCTCTCCAATCTTGCCTGCGGCCGAACGACGAGAGCTTCAAACCCTGCGGTTTCCCGTGCAGATGGCAGATGGTTGGAATGTTCCGGACGCTCCATTGATCTATGCGCTGCCGGACCTTGAAAATGTTTCAATCGACATTGCCGCCCTGGCTCACCGACGTAAGCGTATGCTTGGCGCTCTTGACCAATGGGGATACAGGATGACAAGGCCAGAAGGCACCTTCTATCTATGGGGACGAGCCCCGGGCGGTGACAGCGATGCCTTTGCTGAGTGCCTTCAAAAGCGTGGTGTCTATGTGATGCCAGGAACAGTTTTCGACCGGCCTACGGATTTTCGTATTTGCCTTACTGCTACTGACGAAATGATAGAAAATGCATTGCCTGCATTTCAGGCGACCGCAAACCAAATGTTGGAATGACAGCTGGCATCCGAACGCGTTATTGGCATCTCGATTAAGTGTCTGCTTCATTGCGCATAATCGAACGGATCGGTGGCCTGTTTGAGGATCGGATGTTTTTTTTGTGATATTGGTTGCGGGGAGAGGATTTGAACCTCTGACCTTGGGGTTATGAGCCTGATGAGGTGAAGACGTTAAGCAATTGATCCGGGGGATCAATTGTGGTCTGAACGGGCTGCTTTTGAGGTATTCCGACGCTGGTTGCGGGAGTAGGATTTTCACTTTGGCGAACTATAGGACACACTGTCAGGACTACGCGTCCTTCTTCCATCTCTTTGGCTGGCCTTAGAAGCATCCTGCGACCTTAAGGCAATCTCGGGCACTCGATTGCAACTTGTCCGAGCTAACTTGG
>NZ_JBMIRT010000042.1:0-3806 GCF_049195285.1 Ruegeria sp. MALMAid1280
GCCCGGATGCTGGAGGTCAACAGCCTTCCGAGAAAGATTGTCATCGACAAAAGCGGAGCAAATACGGCCGGTATCAAGGCCATAAACAAGATGCTGAAAAGTTTTGGTTGCCCGGTCTCATGTGAAATGGTCAGGCGGAAAAACTGTAACAACATTGTGCAACAGGACCACCGTTTCATCAATTCAATGAACTTGTCGCATAACAAAACAGGTTAGATGTGTTTCTCTGAACTTCTGTAAACTTCGCAACAGAACCGGGTTCCCTCTATGAACACGACCTGGTGCAAGGATGCACACCTACAAAACTAAGCGACTATCAAAGCAGTTTTCTTTCTACGATACACCGTTTGCGTGCCGGAAAGAATCGCCAGACTCCCAAGTAAATTGTTTCGGGGTAAACCAAAATTACCTTTCCTCTGCAGATTGAGGTTCACTGCGTTTGCGAAAACAACTCAAAAAGTTCGATAGTGGTTTTCACTCCGACTTTCTGCTGAATGCGGCCCCGGTGAATTTCGACCGTGCGCGGGCTGATGCCCAACTCGGTGGCGATTTCCTTGCTCGAAGTACGGGCGGGGTGGGTCAGGATGTGGTGCAGCACCTGTTCCTCACGCTCGGTCAGCTGTCCGCGTTTGTCCGCCAATTCCTGCCGCCGTGCCTTTTCCGCGCGCAGCCGTTCGCCCACGTCCCATGCGGCGTCAATCCGTTCGATCAAAACGGTCAGATCAAAAGGTTTTTCCAGAAAATCAATCGCACCCGCCTTGGTTGCCCGCACGGATTCAGGAATGCCGCCATGACCCGAGATAAAGATGATTGGCATGGTCGAGTTCTGACGGACCAGATGATCCTGCAACTCCAGCCCGTCCATGCCAGGCATCCCGTAATCCAGGATCAGGCAGCCAGCAGCATCCGGGCTGACCTGATCTATGAACGATTGCGCATCAGCGAAATGTGCAACACTCATGCCTCGCTTGCCCAGCGATCGCGACAGGGCAATACGCACATCATCATCGTCATCGACAATAAAAACGGTCAGCGGTTCTGCGATCATGGCGCGTCATCCTCCGGGCTGTCGCTGCGGCGCAAGGTGAAACAGAACCGCGCGCCCGACTTGACTTCTGAGTCATGCCAGATCGTGCCGCCGTTGGCCTTGATGATGGTGCGGCAGATTGACAGGCCTAACCCCATTCCGTCGCTTTTTTGGGTATCAAATGTGTTGAACAGGGTCACATTGGCGCTGACGCCGGGTCCGTTGTCCTCGACCCGGGCTTCGACAAAATCCGCCGTGATCCGGGTGGTGATCGTGATCCGGCTGGCAGCGGCCGGGGCGCGGGCCAGCGCGTCGATGGCATTGCGCAGCAGGTTGACCAAAACCTGCGCGATTTGCGTCCGGTTGCCGATGACCTGCGGCAGGGCGGTCTCGGTACAGGTCAGACCGATGTCATGCACCCGGGCCTCGCCCTCCATAAGCGTGACAGTCTGCCGGATCAGTCCGCCCAGTTCGAACGGGGTTTGCCGCCCCCGGTCCTTGCGCACAACTTCCCGCAGAGCGCGGATAATGTCGCCAGCGCGCCGCGACTGGCGATCGATATCGGTTAGAATCTGGGTCAGTTCGGGGTCCGGATCGCCGATTTCCTCAAGCGTGATCTTGGCCGCATCCACATTGTAGGAAATCGCGCTGAGCGGCTGGTTCAGCTCATGCGCCAACCCCGAGGCCATCTCGCCCATCAGGTTCACCCGCGCCACATGCGACAGATCGCGGCTGAGGCGGCTGGCTTCAGCCTCGGCCTGTTTGCGGTCGCTGACATCGTCGACGATGGCAACCGCGTGGTCTGGTACGCCGTTTTCATCGCGGATCAGGATCGCGTTCACCCGCAGCCAGATGGGCGATCCGTTTTTTCGGATGAACTGGTTTTCGGCGATGAATTCGGAATCCTGCAACAGCGTTTCGCGGAACTTCACCGCGATTTGCTGGACGTCATCGGGCAGCATTTCGGCCAGTGTCATCTGTTCCAGCTCGCCGGGCTGATAGCCCATGATATCGCATAGCTGCGCGTTCACCCGCTGGAACCGCCCAGATTCCGGCGAGATCTGTGCCATCCCGCGCGAGGCCAGATCGAAGGTGCGGCCATAGGCGGTTTCGAACCGTTGCCTTTGCCGAACCTCCTGCGTCAGCGCCGCGCCGGTATCTTCAAGCTCACGATAGGGGCTGTGCAGACCTTCTTCGGGCGTTATCTCACCGCTGGACAGGCGTTGGGTCTGGCTGGCAAAGGTGCGCACCGGGGCATAGATACGGTCGGCCAACGCTAGGCCTATCGCCCCGGTCAGAATGGCGATAGACAGCGCGATCCAGATGCCTTGCACCCGGTTTTTCTTGATCTCGCCGATGAAACTATCCTCGGCGGCATACAATCCGATCAACCAGTTCAGACCGGGTTCGGACACCTCGATCAGCATGGCGACATAATCCTGCCCGCCCAGTTCGAAATCCGTATGCACCGGGCCTGTAATCCCGGCCCGACCGGTCTGCGCCACCGTACCAAAAGCCTGCCGCGCCAGCGGATCGTCGATCTGGTCCACCATCGGCAGTTCGGGATTGTCGAAATCCGCATCCTTGTCGATCAGCACCAGCGTCGGGTGTGCCAGAACCGAGCCGTCTTCATTCAGCACCAGTGCCGCGCCACGCCGTTCCGACCAAATATTCAGCAGAAAGCCTGACAGCGCATCGATCTGAATGTCGACACCCAGAATGGCGCGGATGTTTCCCGCCTCGTCCAGAACCGGTACGCCATAGGTGATGCCCGGCTGGCGGGTGGTGTAGAAGATATAGGGCTGCGTCCAAATCGGCGCCTTCGCGGCATCGACCATGGTGAACCATGGACGGGTGCGGGCCTCGTAGGTATCGGTTCGGGTATCGGCGGTTTCCAGCAGGGTGAACCGGTCATTGCGCCATTGGAAATCCGCCGGGTGCTCGGTGATCTCGGGTGCAAAGGGCGGAATAACCTTGGTCCGATAACGGCCGGGTTCCTCGGCGCGCATGACGTAAACGAAACGCCCGCTTTCATCGGCTAGGTAAATCCCTGCCAGTTGCGGGGCCACCTGCAATTGCTGGAAGAAATGGCTTTCCAGCGCCGCCGTATCGTTGATGTCCAGCACATCGTTTTCGGCCAGCCGTCGTGTCGCGTCCAATACCTGCCGCGCCGGGTTCAGAAAGTTTCTAACCTGTCCGATGACATTGACGCTGACCTCATTCAGAGAGATGCGCGACTGCCGCAACAGCGCGTTTTCCGAGCTGACAAAGGTCGATAGAGTGACCGACAACACAGCCACGAACTGCAGCCCCGCCAGACACAAAGCCAGCGTGGCGCGCAGTGACCTGCGCCGGCGGGCGGGTTCGGTCTGATCCCGGTGGAGAGCCTGTTGCGCTGTGGTGTCCAATCTTCAGTCCAGACGGTCTTTGCGGGCGGGTTATGCCATGATGCCCGCTCCATAACCCCCAAGCCTATACGTAATCTACCGTATAGACACGCGTTGTTTGGTTTCGCTTTGATCTACTGCATCTGGGTGGCTGATTCCAAAACCGGGTTTTGGGTCGATCAGGCATTCTCATAAGGATTAAAAAAGACTGACAACAGGAGTGTCAAAGTGCTCAATAAATCTTCAATTGCCGCGGTTGTTACTGCGGCCTTTATGGCTCCGGCGGCGTATGCGGAGGAATTCATCACCATTGGCACCGGGGGTGTGACCGGTGTGTATTATCCGACCGGTGGCGCGATCTGTCGTCTGGTCAACAAGGGCCGGAAGGAGCA
>NZ_JBMIRT010000018.1:0-9696 GCF_049195285.1 Ruegeria sp. MALMAid1280
CTTCATGCCGAAGTTCGGGCCAAGCGAGGCTTCGCGGATACAGATCATCGCATTCTTGCCGATGCGGTTCAGGCCATCGCCCAGACCCACGGTGGTGGTGGTCTTACCTTCGCCCGCCGGGGTCGGGTTGATCGCGGTGACCAGGATCAGCTTGCCGTCTTCACGGTCCTGAACCGAGTTGATGAAGTCCTGGCTGACCTTCGCCTTGTCGTGGCCATAGGGCAGCAGATCGGCGGAATCGATGCCGATCTTGGCGCCGATTTCCTGAATCGGCTTCTTGTTCGCCTCGCGGGCGATTTCGATGTCGGATTTGTAACTCATTGGGCAGGGTCCCTTTAAAAGTAGGCCAAACACATCCAGACCCGATCGAGTAACGACAAGGTGCAGAGTCGGGATAATTCTTTACGGTAAATATTTTTTCCCGCCAGTCAACTTTAGAATCCGACCGCAGTCACTGACCCGGAATTTCTGGGCCGCTATTGACGCCGAAGCAATTCCAAAAACTACCCGTATCTTTTTCGCCCGGCGCTGAGACCCAGCAACCAGTCTTCGACGATACGCCGTTCGGGAAACGGTTTGTGTGTCGGGCTTTTCAACAAGTAATATCCCGAATGAGTTCGCACCGATGCATCCTGAACTGGTCGGACCAACGCTCCGCTGTCAAGCAACGGATCCACGAGATGGGCCCAACCCAATGCAATCCCCAGACCGTCGACCGCGGCCTGAATGGACAAAGGATACGTATTGAACGCAACTGCGCGCTCCATCAACGACATTGAAATGCCATTGCCATCGAGCCAGGTGCGCCATGTCATCCACTCGGCGTGACTGCTGGTAACTTCAATTAAGTCCAGTTCCGGCAATGCGGCCAGATCGGATGCTCTGGAGTTGCTTTTTAGATACTCGGGGCTGCACACTGGAAAAACTGTTTCGCCAAACAAAAGTTGCGCTTCGTAACCAGGCCAGTCTCCGTCCCCTCGCAAAATCGTCAGGTCCATCGAGTCAGACAGGCACTCCGCATCGCTGTCGGACGATACCAACGAAATACGGATACGGTCGTTGGATTTGTTGAATTTGCGAAGTTGCGGCATCAACCAGAGCGAAGCAACAGAATTTGTCGCAGAGATCGAAACCGTGTTGGCCTGATGTTTGGCCAACATGTCGCGGCTGACATCCCGCATCAGGTCCAGTGACTTTTCCACCGTTGCCAACAAAATGGCACCCTGCTGTGTCAGGGAGACGGATCGATGCCCGCGAACAAATAGGGGTACGTCGTAGTGCTGTTCTAGCAAACGCACTTTGCGGCTGATGGCAGTCTCAGAAATATTCAGTACTTTACTGGCTTGCGCAAAGCTCTGAGCCCTTGCTGCGGCCTCAAATGCCAGAAGGTAATCAAGTGGCGGCAGAATCTTACCGGTAACTGGTGCTTTCTTCGGCATTCGAGGGCGGAGTCCCAATCTTTACGTGTTCGCAATCGAAAGGATTTGCCCGCATCAGTTCGATTCCGATTGGGCAACTGGCTGTTAAAATAGCGAAAAACCGGACTAGCCTCAAGAATTTGTGGGCAAAGCCTCGCAAATTTCTGTTCTGCGTCTGGCGTGATTTTGGGCAGAATGCGCATATTCGGGGCCGGAAGAGTCCGCAATTCGAAAATGAACTTCACTCAGGGAGCAAACATGAAACTCACAAATCTACTTTCTGCTGCAACCTTGGCAGCGATAGCAGGCACCGGAGCGATTGCGGAAGACAGCAGCGATCCGATCATCATCCCAATTCACAACTGGTCTAGCCAGATCGTGATGTCATACGTTACTGGCCAGCTACTTGAAGAGATTGGCGACAACGTCGAATACGTCACGACGGACAGTCAGGCGGTGTACGAGTCGGTGCGCCTGGGCGACGTCACGCTTGAGATGGAAGTCTGGGAAGGCGCGTTTGGTGCATCCTTCCGCGCCGCGCTGGAAAAGGGCGGTCTGCATGACGCGGGCGATCACGATGCGGTTACGCGCGAGGATTGGTGGTACCCGTTGTGGACCAAAGAGTCCTGCCCCGGCCTGCCGGACTGGAAAGCCCTCAACGATTGCGCGCATCTGTTCGCAACGGCCGAGACAGGCGACAAGGGCCGCTATCTGGATGGTCCGGTCGACTGGCTGAAGCACGGTAAGGAACGTGCCGAAGCGCTGGATCTGAACTTCACTGTGATCAACGCGGGTTCGGCGGCGGCTCTGTGGGCCGAAATTGGTGCGGCCGAAGCGGACAAGAAACCGGTTCTGGTGTTCAACTGGACACCCAACTTTGCCGAGGCCGTCTGGCCGGGCGAGTTTGTCGAATTCCCTGCATGGGAAGACGGGTGCGACAAAGACCCGTCTATCGGTCCGAACCCGGATGCTTTGTATGACTGCGGCAACCCGGCCACCGGCTACCTGAAAAAGGCGGCATGGGATGGTATGAAGGACAAGTGGCCAACAGCCTACTGCGTTTTGACCAACATCTCTTTCACCAATCCGCAGATCGCGGAAATGGCCAAGCTGGTCGATACAGACGAGCTGGAACCTGAAGATGCAGCGGCTGAATGGCTGGATGCCAACCGCGCTGTTGTTGATCCCTGGATCAGCGCCTGCAGCTGATAACGCGTCCCGACACAACGAAACTGGCGCGGCCTTACTGATTTCAGAGCAGTAAGGCCACGCTCAACAAGAAAGAAAGGCAGCCATGTCCATCACAGCGCCTGTAATCTCAGCCAAAAACGTCTGGAAACTGTTTGGATCCTCGCCAGAGAGCTATCTGAAGTCCATGCCGGCAGGCCACAGCTTCGACGAGATTCGTGCTGACGGCTACATCGCCGGGGTCAAGGATGTCTCGATTGAGGTTGGCCGGGGTGAAATGCTGGTCATCATGGGGCTGTCGGGATCAGGAAAATCCACCCTGGTACGGTGTTTCTCGCGGCTGCATGACATTACTGGCGGCACCATTGAGGTCGACGGTCAGAATATCATGAGCCTGAGTGAGCGTGACCTGATCGAGTTGCGCCGCAACAAGATGGGCATGGTATTTCAATCCTTTGGCCTGCTGCCGCATCGTACCGTTCTGGACAACGTGGCGTTCCCTTTGGAAATGCGCGGCCAAGATCGCCATGACCGGCGCGAGCGCGCTTTGGAAGTTGTCAAATTGGTTGGCCTTGAGGGCCGTGAAGAATATTTCCCGCGCGAACTCAGCGGCGGCCAGCAGCAACGTGTCGGCATTGCCCGGTCTTTGGCGATTGAGCCGGATATCTGGTTTCTGGACGAGCCATTCTCGGCCCTTGACCCGTTGATCCGCCGTGAAATGCAGGATGAATTCCTGCGCCTGCAGGAGATGCTGGGCAAGACCATCGTCTTTATCACTCATGATTTTGACGAGGCGCTGCGGCTGGCAGACCGGATCGCGATCATGCGCAATGGCGCGGTGGAACAATGTGATACACCGGATCAGATCGTCATGAACCCCGCCACGGAATACGTGGCGAAATTCACCGAGGACATCGACAAAGCCCGCGTGGTGCACGCAAAAGGACTGGCAAAACCGGTCAACGGGCACACCTTGGAAGGCACGCCAATCAATGGCGGTTCAACCATACACGAATTGGCCCGGGTTCTGGTCAACGACAACCGCATTCTGTTGCCAGTCGCGAATGACAAAGGCGTTGTCACCGGCGTTCTGGAACGCGATGCCGCGTTGAATGTTCTGCTCGGAGCGGAATGATGGCGACGCTGTCCACTGAACTGCCGGAAACCTCGGATAGACCGTGGGGACGCATGCGCGTGCTTACTGCACTGCTGGCTACGGCATTTGCGCTGATCCTTGCGAAGGCTTTTGGTGTTCTGCCTGAATGGCTGAACCGCATCCCAGAGGCTGCAATCCCGCCAACGGCACAGGTTCTGGACGCTATTTTTGACTTCATTCAAAATGACCTTGGCCTAATCTACGTCACCCGTTTTATCGCTGAAGGCCCGCTTGAGTTCTTGTTGGACACCTCAGCAAACCTATTGGAGGGCAAGCGTCGCTGGCCCTATCTGGGGCCAATCCCATGGTCGGCAATCGCCGCTGTTGCAGCCGTCGTCGGCTATGCTGTTGGCGGCTGGAGGCTGGCCGCTTTGGGGGCCGGAACCTTCATCTGGACCGCAGCGATTGGACAGTGGAAGATTGCCATGCAGACAATGTCCGTCATTGTGGTTGCGGCACCGCTGGCCTTTCTGCTGGGTTTAACACTGGGTATCGCTGCGTGGAAATACGGCTGGTTTGAACGGATGCTGAAACCTGTCTTGTCCGTTCTGCAAACACTGCCGTTTTTTACATATCTTTTGCCCGCCGTAATTTTCTTCAAAGTCGGACCAACAGCCGGGGCCGTCGCGACGATTACTTTTGCTATCCCACCGATGATCCTGATGACCACTCTGGGCCTGAAGAAAGTCAGCCCCGAAGTGATCGAAGCAGGCAAGATGTCCGGATGCACCCGCTGGCAGATGCTGCGTCATGTCTATGTTCCCGCCGCACGCACCGAGATTCTGGTTGGCGTTAACCAAGTGATCATGTTGTGTCTGGCTATGGTGGTGCTGACCGCCTTTATCGGCATGCCCGGCCTTGGTGCTAAGCTGTTGGCGATGATGGGCAGTTTCAAATTAGGGCGTTCTTTTGAGATTGGTGTGACAATCGTTCTTCTGGCAGTCACGCTTGACCGGATGTCCAAGGCCTGGGTCGTCAAACAACCTGTTCACTTCGAACGTGGTACGCCGTGGTGGAAACGGCACCAGATCTCGCTGATCGCACTGGGTCTGTTTGTTGGATTCACTCTGCTGTCACAGCTTTTCCCGATCCTGGCCGAGGTCGGTCGCAAGCAGCATCTGAGCCAGGGCAAGGAAATCGACGTGGTTATCAAGTCGTTCCTGGCCATCGATGCCATCAAAGGGACAACCGAATGGTTGCGCTGGTTTCTGAACGTCAAGGTTCTGATCCCGTTCCGGAACACACTGCTTGCCATTCCGACACCTGCTTTCATCCTGCTGGTGGTTTCCTTTGCTTATTGGGTCGGCGGTCGCAGGCCCGGCATCTTTGCCGCAGTCTTCTTTACGATCGTGGCTTTCTCGGGCTGGTGGGATCGTTCGGTCATCACGCTTTACACCGTGATTTCGGCGGTCGCGCTGGCGACGTTGATCGGTATCCCCCTGGGTGTTGTCGCGGCCCGGTCCACCCGCTGGTCCAAGAGCATCCTGCTGGCCTGTGACACCGCGCAAACCTTCCCAAGCTTCATCTATCTGATCCCTGCGATCATGTTGTTCGGCGTCAATGATGTGGCTGTTGTGTTCTCGATCCTGATCTTCGCCGCTGTACCGCTGATCCGGTACACTATTATTGGTCTCAGCAGTGTACCGCCGGAAATGACCGAAGCGGCGGACATGTCCGGCTCGACCCGTCGACAAAAGCTGATGTCGGTGCAATTCCCTCTGGCGCTGCCGACAATGGCGGTCGGGTTTAACCAGGCAATCATGTTCTCGTTCTTCATGGTCATCATTGCCGCATTCATCGGCACACAGGATCTGGGACAGGAATTGCAGCGGACACTGGCAGGCACCGAGTTGGGCAAGAACTTTGTCCTTGGCCTGAACGTGTCGCTGATGGCGCTGACCTTTGACATGGCCATCAGCAGCTGGGCGGAACAGCGTAAAAAGCGACTGGGGCTAGACTGAGATGGCACAGATACAGAACAGGCGCAGTGTGGCCCGTTTCGACAATACAGGGTTTGTCCGGATGTGGATGGAGGGCCTGCCAGACGAGCAGGTCTGGTGGAAGAACGTCAGCTTTGATGAGGAAACCGGGCAAGGCAGCTATCTGATGAAGATGGCGCCGGGCACACGCTCGAATCCTCATATCCATCACGGGCCGGAAGAGTTCTTTGTTCTCGAAGGCGATCTGACCGATCACGATGGGTTTTGCTATCGCAGCGGGGACTTTGTCAGCCTTGCTGCCGGGTCCAGCCATTTCTCGCGTACGGCGGCGGGGTGTCTTTTGATAGTCACGCACCGAGGTGCAACGGAATCCATTCAGGAAGGTGCATTATGAATGTGAAGCCGGTTTTCGAAGTTCCATTCGAACGCAGCGGGGTTCTGGCCCCTGGCCTTCCGATCCTGCCGCATGGGACAGAGCGCCACCCGGTTCCCGGGATGGGGTCGCGCGCTGTTTCGGTGTCCAGGGGTGATACCATCACTTTGCTGGATCGCGATGGGATGCAACCGGCCGAAATGGTTTTCTTTGCCCCTGACCGGAGCTCCGATGCAGCCATGCTGGGCGCGCAGGGGTATGGGCGGGCCGAAGGGCTGATTGCAACGCTGGCAAATGGCTCCGCTTCGGGGAAAAAGGTACTGCGAGCTCTGGAGGTCGCCGGTTTCGACATCGGAAAAGGCGACGCAATCCGCGCATTTACCGATGGGTCTCGGCCAGGTGACATGGTCCATTTCGTGGCGGAAAACGATGGCCTTTTGATTGTCGCCGCACCTGGCAAGGCGATGCGCCCCGAAAACAACAACCCACCCACGGATATCATCCTGTATATCCAACGCTCTGCACCCGGGCTGGAAAAGCCCGATGTCGGCCCGCCTGATCCGTTGGCTGATCCCTTGAAGGACATCAACATTCAGCCGGGCAATGCCAAGTCCTATGAGGTCAAGGCAGGAGAGTTCATACAGATCGTGGATATCCGCGGACGTGAGTGTTCTGATTTCCAGGCCTTCAGTCGCCGCGCTCTGGATCAGGGAATCGAGCGTGAAATTGACCCGACAACAACCCGCAGCCTGATGGGCAGTTTGTATCCTCAACCAGGGATCTTCTCGAAATACTGGTCAGTCGATCAGGAACCTTTGGTCGAAATCGTACAAGACACTTGCGGACGGCACGACACGTTCGGCCTTGCCTGTACGGCTCGGTACTACGAAGACCTTGGCTATCCAGGTCACGTGAATTGTTCGGACAATATCAACAAGGATCTGGACCAGTACGGCATCAAGCCCCGCGGAGGCTGGCCGGCGATCAATTTCTTCTTCAACACAATGCTGGACGACACCAATGCCATTGGCATGGACGATCCGTGGTCACGTCCGGGTGATTTCGTCTTGCTGCGGGCACTGACGGATCTGGTCTGTGTCAGCACCGGCTGCCCCTGCGACATCGACCCAGCCAATGGCTGGAACCCAACGGATATTCAGGTGCGAACCTACAAAGCGACCGAGGATTTCAAACGATCCTACGGCTACAGAAAATCTGCGGAGGCGGATGTGGAAGAAACCAAGAAAACAGCATTTCACGACTGCTTTGCACGGCATACCCGTGATTTTGTCGAATACAATGGCTATTGGCTGCCCAACACGATGACCAATCATGGTGCCATTGCCGAGTACTGGGCCTGTCGGGACAAGGTCGCCGTCATGGACCTGAGCCCATTGCGGAAATACGAGGTTGTCGGACCCGACGCAGAAGAACTGATGCAGCTGTGCGTGACCCGCAACATGAAAAAGCTGAGCGTTGGTCAGGTCGTATATACGGCCATGTGCTATGAGCACGGCGGTATGATCGACGATGGTACTGTTTATCGTTTGGGTGACACAAACTTCCGCTGGATTGGCGGGAATGATACCAGCGGATTGTGGCTGCAGGAGCAGGCGCTCAAACGCAATATGAATGTCTGGGTGCGCAATTCGACGGACCACTTGCACAACATCGCGGTGCAGGGTCGGTACAGTCGCGACATTCTTTCCAAGATCTTCTGGACGCCGCCTCAGCAACCGACGATCGAAGAATTGCCATGGTTCCGGCTTACCGTCGCACGCGTGGGCGATGTGCAGGGGACGTCGGTGGTCATTTCCCGAACCGGTTATTCCGGTGAACTTGGATACGAAATCTTTTGCCATCCCAAAGATGCCGTCGAGATCTTTGATCGCGTTTGGGAAGTCGGTCAGGAATATGGCATCGCACCGCTCGGGCTTGCGGCGCTCGACATGTTGCGGATCGAAGGTGGATTGATCTTTGCCGGGTCGGAATTCGACGATCAGACGGACCCGTTTGAGGCTGGCATCGGCTTTACTGTGCCACTGAAATCAAAAACCGACGATTTCATCGGACGGGTAGCAATCGAAGAGCGCAAAGCACACCCGCATCGCAAACTGGTCGGTTTCGAGATCGAAGGCGGCACGGTCCCCTCGCCCGGCGATTGCGTGCGCGTTGGAAAAGCGCAGGTTGGAGAGATTACCAGCGCAATGAAATCGCCTGTTCTTGGCAATGTCATCGCCCTCGGGCGGGTTGCATCAACCCATGCGCTGGAGGGGCAAGACATTGAGATCGGCCAACTGGATGGGCAGCAAAAACGCCTGAAGGCAAAAATTGTTCCGTTCCCGCATTTTGATCCAGCAAAAGAGCGCGTGAAAGGGGTTTACCCCAGTAAAAATGTCCCGGACGCGGCCGAATAAAAACGTGACTGCCAAACAAACGGCCAAAGCTGCGGTCGTTTGTTTTTTGGGGCTTGGTTTTGCAACTTCACCAACAACCGGTTTCGCGGGCGAATGTGACCGGGTTTCCGCGCTTGAAAACTATAATGCCACTGGCCTCTCACCGAATGGAGCAATGTGCAAAACGTTTGTTGGCCTGGCCAATGTCCAAGGCGTTTCATGCCGATGGGAGTTTCCATTCCGGGACTCTGACGCCATACGCACGTTTCACGACCTCTGGACCGAAGTAGCACGTTGCAAAGAGGGAACTTGGACGCAACATGACGGATCAGTCAACCACCCTGACAGTTACGCGCTCAGAGAACTTTTCACTTCTGAAGGCTTTTTTCGCGTTGCCCAAAAAGACAAGGGCCAATTCAATCGAACCTTGGTGTTTTTGAGTCTCGAACATCGAAATTGATGCAGATGGTGTGCCATTGCTCGTTAGAAGACTAAGGATACTCGCCACCTCTCAGCATACGAGCGATGCAATGTGGCGTTTATCGACCTGAACGTGCTCGGTTAGCTTGTGTCGCAGGTATTTGGGAAGACCAGTGCCCAGCACATGCGCGATTTCAAACAACTTGCTGCTGCGATCGCGATCATGGCTGGCATTGAAGTCCTCAACATGATCCGAAAGAAACAATTCATTTGCCTTGGACTTCTGGGTTTAGCCATTCACTCGCAGGGCTCTGTTGCAAACTCTGACCATTGACGCTCAAGAACGCAGAGAGTGAATAGATGCCAGTGTAATTCAGCCGAAAATCGGCTCATGATTTCGTTCAAGGGTGCGCAATCTTCGAAAGATGTAATCCTATTCGCGGTGTTTCGGTGGACCACACTACACTGAACCGCTGGGGGCAAGATACTCTGGCGCGATTGCTGAGGCCGCGTGTCGTCGCAAAATATCTTGCGACCGCTCTTGGAGAATGGACAAGACTTACATCACGGTGAAAAGCGCGTGGGTCTATCTCTATCAAGCTGTCGAAAAGCACGCCAGGACGCTTGGTTTCATGCTTTCGCAGCGTCGAAACAAACCCGCCGCCACCAAATTCTTCGCCCGGATGCTGGAGGTCAACAGCCTTCCGAGAAAGATTGTCATCGACAAAAGCGGAGCAAATACGGCCGGTATCAAGGCCATAAACAAGATGCTGAAAAGTTTTGGTTGCCCGGTCTCATGTGAAAT
>NZ_JBMIRT010000019.1:0-1364 GCF_049195285.1 Ruegeria sp. MALMAid1280
CTCAACAACATCATTGAACAGGATCACCGCTTCATCAAACGAAGGATCAGACCCATGCTGGGCTTCAAATCTTTCGCTTCAGCCGCATCTGCCCTAGCCGGTATCGAATTGGTCAACATGATCCGCAAAGGTCAATTCACACCCGGACTCTCCCCGTTTCAGCAGTTTGTTCAACTGGCAGGGTAAACTGCTCACCAATTCCACTGATGCTCTGCCATCTAAACAGTTTGCGACAGAACCGTTCCAGCTTCTGCATTGTGTGATCCAGCGCCTCCAGTGCACGGGGCATCTTCAGGCCGACAAGCGCGCTCCGGATCCGGTCGAGTGTTTCGGTCATCACACACCTCCCGCGGCCAGCCGTTGACTGACCGCGTCATAGAAAGCCAGTGACCGTTGAGGCACGCCCTTTAGTCGTTGCTGCATGGGGCGCGGTGGCGGGGCTTTGCGATGCGCGGGGTCAACCCGGCGCCGGTTGCGTCCTTCCAGCACCGGGTGGCGGGCGATACAGACGCCGTCTTCAAAGATGCAGATTTCGTCGACGTGGTTTTGCACTTCCTCGGTACGCTTGCGCATTGTCTCCGGCACCGAATAGTGTGCAGCCTCATCTGACTGGTCCAAATTGATTGTTAGTGCATCATCGGCCTGTGATCCATCGGGATGATGGTTTCGGGCACGCTGGGATTTTCCGTCGTCAGAGTCCTTCGAAGACCGTGGACTGTTTTTCCACGCTGAAGCAGATCCGACTGGAAGTCGGAGAGTTTCCGCCAAGGCGTGGACACTAATAATCCAGCATCCTCATTCCACCTCCTTAAGAGCCTCGATAGCCGATGCGACGTCCTCGTATTTTTGTTGCGCCCGAAGCTCTCTGATTTTAGCCGCGGCTTGTGCCAAGCCCAACTGGCGACCTTCTTCAAAGGCACGATCGCGCCACTCGATCAAGGTTTCCGGATCCATTCCACTTGTGTTCACCATGGCTCACTCTGTTTAGTTCTTGTCAATTAACCGTGATAGTTTGAAGGCTTCGCTCATGACCTTTGAAAATTACCACGTTGGCGATCTGATCTGATGGATAGTGTACTTCCGGATGAAGTTCACCCCATTTTTGGCCTGTGTTTAGGTTCTGTTGCGAAGTTGCTTGCTGAGTGCAGCTGTCGATCCGCATACACGGATTAAACAGCCAATTCTGCGAATTGACGAAACGGACAGATTCCGGGCGACAATTGGGGTTGTGTCGCAAATTTTGAACTGAGATTGACGAGCACTCAGGTTTCGCAGTCTCTTCCCGTCGAATAGTTTTCGAACAGGTATTAAGTATGATCTCTCTGAAAGGCTGCCACTTTCCCAAGGATGCAGTTCTTTACGCT
>NZ_JBMIRT010000020.1:0-316 GCF_049195285.1 Ruegeria sp. MALMAid1280
AGGATTTTCACTTTGGCGAACTATAGGACACACTGTCAGGACTACGCGTCCTTCTTCCATCTCTTTGGCTGGCCTTAGAAGCATCCTGCGACCTTAAGGCAATCTCGGGCACTCGATTGCAACTTGTCCGAGCTAACTTGGAGAGATAGCCTCGCAAAAAAATTTGCGAGAACACAATGAACGACATGGCCACGGACATCGCCGTCCAAACCTCGACACAACTCATAAAAGATACGCTCGACGCGCTCTACACTCCATTATCAAAAATCGTAAACGTTAATCGCGCCAAGTTCCTCGAGAGCTTCAATGCATACTG
>NZ_JBMIRT010000022.1:0-2337 GCF_049195285.1 Ruegeria sp. MALMAid1280
CCGCACAGTTCGAACTGCGCAACAACGACATCATCTTCATCGCAGAAAACCCCGTCACAAAATGGGGCAGAACAATCTCACAAATAACCCCATCCCTCATAACAACTCCCATCAACGCTGCCGCCAATTGATAAGACGGGCGGCCCCCTTTACGGTGTCCGGAACCCTGCTTTCATGAGGAAAAGAAAAATGAAAATTGCGGTTGTCGGTATCGGCTATGTGGGTCTGTCCAACGCGGTGCTGCTGGCGCAAAACCATCACGTGGTGGCGCTGGACATCTCGCAACAGCGCGTGGGCCTGATTAACCAGCGCCAAAGCCCGATCCAGGATGCCGAGATCAAGGATTTCCTGTCCAACCGCCCGCTTGACCTGACCGCCACCACCGACGCCGAAGCCGCATATACGGGGGCCGACTTTGTCGTTGTGGCCACGCCCACCAATTACGATCCGCGCAGCAATTACTTCGACACAAGCTCGGTCGATGCGGTGATCGAACAGGTCGCGACGGTGAACCCAGACGCCACCATCGTGATCAAATCCACCATCCCGGTGGGGTTCGTTAACGAGGCCCGCACGCGGTTCGGCACCGACAACGTGATCTTCTCGCCGGAGTTCCTGCGCGAGGGACGGGCGCTGTTTGACAACCTGCACCCCAGCCGGATCATCGTTGGCGAACGGTCCGAGCGGGCAAAGGTCTTTGCCGATCTGCTGCTGGAAGGAGCGGTGGACAAGGATGTTCCGGTGCTGTTCACCGATGCGGACGAGGCCGAGGCGATCAAGCTGTTCGCCAACACATACCTTGCAATGCGGGTTGCCTTTTTCAACGAACTGGACAGCTATTCCCTGGCTGGCGGCATGGACCCGCGCCAGATCATCGAAGGCGTCAGCCTCGACCCGCGCATCGGCGCGCATTACAACAACCCGTCATTCGGTTATGGCGGTTATTGCCTGCCAAAGGATACCAAGCAGCTGCTGGCCAATTACAGCCACGTGCCGCAAAACCTGATCCGCGCCATCGTCGATGCCAACCGCACCCGCAAGGATTTCCTCAGCGACCGGATTCTGATGAAGGGGCCAAAGATCGTCGGCATCTACCGCCTGGTGATGAAAGAGGGCAGCGACAATTTCCGCCAAAGCTCGGTTCAGGGCATCATGAAACGGATCAAGGCCAAGGGCATTCAGGTCATCGTCTATGAGCCGACGCTGTGCGCGGATCACTTTTTCCACTCACCGGTGATCCGCGATTTGGAGGCGTTCAAGCAGCAGGCCGACCTGATCGTCGCCAACCGCCTGTCGGACGAAATCCGCGAGGTCAGCGACAAGGTCTTTACCCGCGATCTGTTCGGCGCCGATTAAGACCGGACGCACACGCGCGGCCAAAAGATAGCCTGCCGCACAAAAGGGGCGCGACAGGCTCCGGTTCTGTCTTAGGTCAGAACAAGGGCGTGAATACCCGATGCAGTCGTGCCACTGGCATGAACGCGCGTCACGCCGACGGGCAGGATCGAGAAATCAGCGACCTGAACGGTGCGTGTTTCGCCTCGGACCGTGGTCATTGCCAGTGTACCGCCCGTTTCGACGTACAGACCGATTGCTACCTCGGCCAGGTCGGTGGTGTCAGAAGGGGTCACGGGGGCAACGTCACGCGCAGGGCCGGACAGGCTGGAAACACGGTTTGTAAACGGGTTGGTCGTCATGAGTCGGGTCTCGTTCTCTGTGTCAATCAGCGGAACGCTAGCCAAAACCGCTTAACGACCTGAAAGCCCATCGTGCGTTGCGCTGCCTGATCGGCGAAGCGACACAAAAAAAGGCACCCTGTTTGGAGGCCTTGATTTGTGCTGAACGTTGAGTCGCGCTCAGCCTTTTGCGCCCTGACCGCGGGCGTAGACGTCCTCGTAGCGCACGATGTCGTCCTCGCCCAGATAGGTGCCGGTCTGCACCTCGATCAGAACCATCGGGACCTTGCCGGGGTTCTCCATCCGGTGCACCGCGCCCAGCGGGATGTAGACCGACTGGTTCTCGGTCACCAGTTGCTGATGGTCATCAATGGTCACGCGGGCGGTGCCTTCGACCACGATCCAGTGCTCGGACCGGTGGAAATGGCTCTGCAGGCTCAGCGCGGCGCCGGGGTGGACGTGGATGCGCTTGACCTGGAACCGGTCGCCGACCACAAGGCTTTCGAACCAGCCCCAGGGACGGTGATCCTTGGGGAAGGCCGTGGCCTGCGCGGCGCCTTTTTCCTTCAGCGCGGTGACCGCTTTCTTGACGTCCTGCGCCCGCGACGCATCCGCCACCAGAACCGCATCGTTCATCGCCACCGCGATGATGTTGTCCAGC
>NZ_JBMIRT010000016.1:0-7407 GCF_049195285.1 Ruegeria sp. MALMAid1280
CCGCACAGTTCGAACTGCGCAACAACGACATCATCTTCATCGCAGAAAACCCCGTCACAAAATGGGGCAGAACAATCTCACAAATAACCCCATCCCTCATAACAACTCCCATCAACGCTGCCGCCAATTGATAAGACGGGCCAAGGGGAACACGGAACCGACATGACATTGCTCAGACGAATTCACGGCAACCAAAGGCTGATGCGCCTTGTGGGCGGAGGCAGCGTCGGCGTGCTGATCAAAGGCTCTGCCGCCGGGCTGTCTCTGGTGATGTTTGCCGCGCTTGCGTGGGTCACGGATACCGAAAGCTTTGGCGTCATCGGGTTCTGCTTTTCGCTGGCAACACTGCTGGCCGTCGCCGGATCCTTCGGTCAACGCATGATGTCCCTGAAAGACGCAGCAATTGCGCGGGACAGTGCGCAGGACACGAAACTGGCCCTGATCGGGCAATCCGGCACATTGATCGTCGCCCTTGGAACCTTGCTGTTCTCACTGTTGCTTTTGCCCGCCCGGGGCATGGGCATCATCGATCTTGATCTGACGGTGTTTGTTGCGATGGCAGGGCTGGCCGTCACGCTGGCCCTGGCGGAACACACGGTTCACTTCTTCCGCGGCTATCGTTCGATTGCCTTCGCTCTGATCCCGCGCGATATTTTGTGGCGACTGTCGGTGATCGCTATGTGCGTGATTGCACTGATTGCATCCTTCACGGTCCCGGCCACGCCCGCCTTGTGGATGTTGAACCTGCCCCTGCTGGGTTTGATCTGTGCGCAGTTGCTCAGCGAACCAGCCCTGCGCGACGGTCCCTCACTTGGCGATCTCGTATCGGAAAGCCGCCGACGCCTGCGCAACGGGCTGCCGTTCTGGGGGACGTCGATGATCCAGACGGTCAGCGGACCTGTGCTGGCCCCGGTCATTCTGGGCGTCATGATGTCACCCGATGCGGTTGGGCCGTTTTTTGCAGCCTTCCGCATTGCGCTGGTCCTGGATCTTTTCACCTTGGCCTCGGGCATGGTTGTTGCACCGCTTGTGGCCAAGGGACACGCCAACGGCCAATACGAGGACATGCAGGCCTCGCTCCGGTATTCGGTCCTGCTGGTCAGCGCGGCGACCCTGATTTGTTTCCTGATCATCGTTTTCTTTGGCGCAAATGTCCTGGCGCTGATGAACCCGGAGTTCACCAGCGCGGCTCCGGCGCTGACGGTTCTTGGGCTGGGTTTTCTGATCGCCGTTTTATGTGGCCCCGTTCCCAACATCATGGAGCTTGCGGGGCTGGAAAACCTGCTGTTCAAACGTCTGATCTGGTTCAACCTTGCATGTCTGGCCGCGCTTGTTCCGGCAACGCAGTATTTCGGCATGATGGGGGCTGCGGTATGTTCTGCCGGGTTGCGAGCCGCCGTTCACATCGCGCTGCTGTTCACGGTCAAACGCCGTCTTGGAATTGATCCATCCATATTTTCACTTTGGCGCAAAGCAAAATGAACAAACTCAACCTGTTTCTGATCGGTGCCCCGAAATGCGGCACCACCGCCATTGCCGAATACCTCGCGGAGCGAGAGGATGTGTATTTCTCAAAGCCCAAGGAACCCTTGTTCTGGTGCACCGATCTGGGTATCGAGCCACATGCCCTGCGCGCCGCAACCATGGAAGAATACGAGGCGCTGTTTGCACCGGCGGACCCCTCCAAACACAGCGTTATCGCCGAAGGGACGACGTCGTATCTGAGGTCCGAAAAGGCGATCCGCGATTGCCGGGCCTATTCCCCAAAGGCAAAATTCATCGCCATATTGCGCAATCCTGTCGATGTCGCCCATGCCTTTCACATGGAGCAGCTTTATACCGGGCTGGAAAAACAAAAGGATTTCGCATCGGCCTGGGCGGATCAGACCCGGCGCGAAACAGAGTGGGATGCGGCTGGTGACGATCGCCCCGACAGTCTGCTCTATCGCCGCATCGCGTCTTTCGCCGACCAGATCGAAACGTTCTTCTCACTCATTCCAAAAGAACAGCGCATGGTAATCGTTTTTGACGACTTCCGGGACAACCCGCGCGCTGTCTGGCTTGAAATACTTGCATTCCTTGGCCTTGAGGATGACGGGCGCACGGATTTCTCGCCGCGCAACGCGGCCCACGCGCAACGGTTTCCGCGGCTGTCGCATTTCCTTCTGGCCCCGCCGAAACCGATTGCGCCTCTGGTCACGTCCCTGCGCAAAACCCTGCTGGCGCGTGACAGCAAACTGGTCGCCGCCCTGAAGCGGTTTCTGAACGTCAAACGACCACGCGCAGACCTGAGCTCGGACCTGCGCGCCGAAATGACCAAGGCCTTTCGACCGGACATCGACCGGCTCGAGCGCCTTCTGGGCCGGGATCTGACGGCATGGAAAAAGGCTGAGAAATGAAGGTCCTGTTTCTGACCGTGCGCGCTGATCTGGGTGGCGGCCCCGAACACCTGTACCAGCTTTTAAAGCACAAACCTGGCAAGGTAGAGGCATTTGTCGCTTGCCCGGCGGACAAGCCCTATCATGATCGGTACCATGGGCTGGTCGGCCAGAAAAATATCGTAGAACTGCCACACAGGTCCTTTTCGCTCCGGTCGCTTTTCAAAGTCGCAGCGTTCGTCAGACGCATGAATATCGACGTTCTGCACTCTCATGGAAAAGGGGCCGGGCTTTATGGACGCCTCTTGGGACTCCTTACGGGACGTCCTGTCGTTCACACGTTTCATGGGTTGCACGTCGGTGACTACTCTGCCCGGAAGAAATGGCTTTACCTCAGTCTGGAGCGGGCATTGGGCTGGAAGACCAGAAAGGCCATTTGTGTTTCGCAGGGCGAGGCTTTGCTGGTTGAAAAAGCCGGGTTCATCGCTTCAGAGAAGCTCGTCACCATACCGAACGGAATAGAAATTCCAATCTCGGTCTCGCGCCCGTCCTGGGACGGAGGGACGCTGCGAATAATTGCCGTGAATCGCTATGATCATCAGAAGAATCCCGAGCTTCTGATCGATATCGCAAATGCGTTGGACGGCAAAATCGACTTTCGTCTGGATGTCATCGGCACAGGCGACCGCATCGGGGACATCCGCACCCGCGTGGAACATAACGGCCTGAGCGAAAGAGTGAGGATCATTGGTGGCGTCCCCAATCCGCGCGACTATTTTCGCGATGCGCACGTGTTTTTGTCGACATCGCGTTGGGAAGGTATGCCGTTGGCCGTGCTCGAGGCCATGTCCGAAAGTTTGTGCGTTCTGGCCACTGAGGTTGTCGGCAATATTGACGTGATTGAGCCGGGCAGGACTGGTTACCTGTTCAAAACCCAAGACGAAGCCATCCGCATTCTGAGCACGCTCACGCCAAATGCCCTGGCCCGGATTTCTGATCTGGCCCGCCAGACTGCCGAAACTCAGTATTCCGCTTCCGTTATGGCGGAAAGGACCCATGGAACACTCAATTCGATTGCACGCGCTCCAACGTAGAGCGACGCCATGCTGTGTGCTGGTGCAAAACTAGACCAAAGCATACCCATACACACCAATCAGAAAGAGACGATACAAAGGCGCTGCAAACGCATATGTAAAGTAACATTGGCAAGAATTTTGCATTTCCTCTTGCCGCAAGAAACAAAATAATAAACACTTGTATTGCCCAAAGACCGGCGGCAACAAAGCCAAGTTCTCCAACAATATCCATCATCATATTGTGGGCTTCAAGCAGTCTATTCTCTGTAAAGAAACCGTATTCCAGCGCATCTTGCGTAAAGGAGTATGCAATATAATAGTCTTTGTAGTTATCGTATCCAACACCAAAGAAGGGGTTCTGAATTCCGAAATTCAAGAAACTCACCCAGTGAAAATACCTCATAGTTGATACTTCAATTAAGTATTTCTGCGTTTCAAACGGCAGGAACTTAATCGAAGCGACAACGAGCGCCGGGGAAAGGATGACTGCCGCACATACGACGAATGCAAAGGCCTTATGCATTCTGACACTCTTTAAAAGAAAATAGGTCAACACGGCGATAACTGCCAAAAGAGGACCGCGGCTTAACATTAGCAGGCTGGCTACGAAGTAAATGAATCCCTGCATCTTGAATTTGTACGCGAAACACAGCAAGCCAAGCGTTCCCAACATCATGGCACTGTATGCAGAGCCGCCACGAAAACCCAAAAACCTGGGCAATAGCGAATTGGTGTCAGTTTCGGGTCCACCAACCAAAGCTCCTAGCGCACGAGCTCTTTCCCCGAAACCCAGCGCAATCAATACACTTTCAATCGCAAGCGCGAGAAGGCAGAAAATGAGCACTTCATTTGCCACAATTTTTGCAAGGCGCGCCGGATCTTGCACCCGCACGAACTCAGCAATGCCGATCGCGCCCACCAGCATCAGCGCTTTCAAATATGCGCCGAAACCTAGACCATTATAAAAACAGGATATAAATACAAGCACAACCAAAAGCCCACTTGCAATCAAGTTTCGGTCAATTGCCTTTGTTCTGATTAAGAAGAAAACTCCAAATCCAAATACTGGCAAATGGAGAAAAAGCTTAAAAGCTGAAATACTCCGAAAAATACCCAAGAAAAGAAAAAATCGCCCGATTCTACTAATACTCATTTCGAGGTTCTCTTGGGGTTAGCTATCGTTGTCCAGCAGGCAGGTGTGAGGCTCACTCCTACCTGAAGGGCCATTACAAGACCACAAGGTTCTTGACCATGGGCCTCGACAAATTTGGCCACCACCCATCACTCACGGCTACTGCGGCAAACGTGTCGATACTATCGTCGTCATAGGTGACGGTCACGTCATGCACTCCGTTCAGCCCGATCAGTCCGGGTTGATCCGCCGGGCGCGTGACCGCGCCTCCATTGGTGGTGATGTTTGACGTGACCGCGCTGCCATATTCCGTCTGGGCGCCCCAGATGTAGACGTCGATATCCTCATTCACGTCTTCGTACAGCATGAAAATGCGGTTCTGGCTGTTGGGAAGCGTATCCGTATACGTGAACCGCTGCCAATGGGTCGAAACCGAAATGGGCTGAGAGGTTCCGTCCGAATGTCCAAAGCGCATCGTCAATGGCACACTGGCGCGCAACCAGACGCTGACCGTCGAGACCCCGGCGGGGATGCTGTCCGGCACCAGAATCCCGCCACGCTTGCCGCCGGCTCCTCCGGTCGTGTCCGCACAATTCCAGGTCATTGCGGTCAGGGTTCCGTCAGGTGCGGGTTGTCCGCCGCCAAAGCCCGGCTTGGACGCATAGCCGACCCAGTAGGGCCGGGTAAAATCATGTGAATGGAGCAGAAGGTTCGTCGCCGCGGGTTCGAACAGTGCGCCCAGAAACTCTCCGGTACCAAAGACGTGGTCGCGCCTCAGAACACCCGCAGCCACGGTTTCCAGCACGCCGGTTTCGGCCACCCGAACCGCCGGAGAGTTTCGCGCAAAGCTCAAAACGGAGTTCAACCCGACAGAAATACCGCGCTGCTTGTAGACCTGCTGCCCGAAGTCAAGCGACAGAGCAGGTGCCGACATCTTGCGATACGGCTGCGAGGTGATGGAAATGTCCGAGGTCAGTTTCATGCCAACACCCTCGTATTGACGCCCGCTGCAGACACGGCATCGCCGAAATGGCCGGTCGCCACACCCCCAGGATTTGTGACGCCAGAGGGGGCGACCGATGCACTGATACGCGCGGAACCGGACAGGCCTGGTATCCGGGTTTTGAACGGGTTCATCATGGATCAGATCTCGCTGTATTGGTCAGTCAGCGGGACCCTAGGAAAAACCCGTTAACGGCCCCCAAGCTGCGCGCGCGTTGCGCGGTGCAGCAGCAACGCGCTAGGCATCGGCCAGAGTCTTGGCAATCAGCTGCGAAATCTTTCCCTTGAAAACCGATGTATCGAACCCCTGAGCAAGCGCGCGAATGTCCTGCGGCGAGCCGACCAGCGACGGGGTGTTCTCGAACCGGTCGATCGCGGCATTCAGCGCCTCGACGCTTTGTTCATGAAACAGTAGCCCGCTGACACCTTCGGTCACCGTATCCAGTGCGCCGCCGCGACCATAAGCGATAACAGGCCGCCCGCTGGCCATGACCTCGACCGGGACAATTCCGAAATCCTCTTCGCCGGGGAAAATCAGCGCCCGGCAGCTGGCAAACTGCTTTTTCAGGTCCGCGAAAGGCACCCGCCCCAGAAACGAGATGTTTGCGCCCGACTTGCGTTCAAGCGCCTCTTTCATCTCGCCATCCCCCACGACGACAAGCTTGCGCCCCGAGCGGTTGAACGCATCGATGGCCAGATCTGCCCGCTTGTAGGACACCATTTCCCCGGCCAGAAGATAGTGATCCCCGACCTGATCAGATATCTGAAATTCCCCGGTCTCGACCGGAGGGAAAATAACCTCAGCATCGCGCCGGTAATACTTGTTGATGCGCTGGCGGATAAAGGATGAATTGGCAACAAACCTGTCGACACGGGCCGCCGTGGTAACGTCCCATATGCGCAGTTTGTGGGCCATGAATGGCATGGCAAAACGCGCGAGCCGGCCAGCCTGAGCGCGATAGACGTGGTAGTGATCCCAAATATACCGCATCGGGGAATGGCAATAGCTGATATGGGTCGCGTCGGGGCGTGGGATGATGCCTTTTGCAGGACCGGATTCACTCGAAAGGATCAGATCGAACTCCTGCATGTCCATGAGCTCAAGCGCCAGCGGCATGAACGGAAGGTATTTCTGATAGTGTTTTCTGGCCCCCGGCAAACGCCCGATGAACGTCTCCCGGATCTCGTGCTGCCGAACCTTTTCGCTGACCTTGTCGGGGTCGTAGACATGGGTGATGATGACGGCGTCCGGGTACAGATCCAGAAACGCCTCAAGCACCTTTTCACCGCCGCGCATACCGACAAGCCAATAATGAACGATTGCAACTTTCACCGGTTTCAACCCTTGGCGCCCTGTCCGCGGGCGTAGACGTCCTCGTAGCGGACGATGTCGTCCTCGCCCAGATAGGTGCCGGTCTGCACCTCGATCAGGACCATCGGGACCTTGCCGGGGTTCTCCATCCGGTGCACGGCGCCCAGCGGGATGTAGACCGACTGGTTCTCGGTCACCAGTTGCTGATGGTCGTCAATGGTCACGCGGGCGGTGCCTTCGACCACGATCCAGTGCTCGGACCGGTGGAAATGGCTCTGCAGGCTCAGCGACGCGCCGGGGTGGACGTGGATCCGCTTCACCTGGAACCGGTCGCCGACCACAAGGCTTTCGAACCAGCCCCAGGGGCGGTGATCCTTGGGGAAGGCCGTGGCCTGCGCGGCGCCTTTTTCCTTCAGCGCGGTGACCGCTTTCTTGACGTCCTGCGCCCGCGACGCATCCGCCACCAGAACCGCATCGTTCATCGCCACCGCGATGATGTTGTCCAGC
>NZ_JBMIRT010000017.1:0-281 GCF_049195285.1 Ruegeria sp. MALMAid1280
GCCAGCCAAAGAGATGGAAGAAGGACGCGTAGTCCTGACAGTGTGTCCTATAGTTCGCCAAAGTGAAAATCCTACTCCCGCAACCAGCGTCGGAATACCTCAAAAGCAGCCCGTTCAGACCACAATTGATCCCCCGGATCCATTGCTTAACGTCTTCACCTCATCAGGCTCATAACCCCAAGGTCAGAGGTTCAAATCCTCTCCCCGCAACCAATATCACAAAAAAAACATCCGATCCTCAAACAGGCCACCGATCCGTTCGATTATGCGCAATGAAGCAG
>NZ_JBMIRT010000026.1:0-16621 GCF_049195285.1 Ruegeria sp. MALMAid1280
CTCAACAACATCATTGAACAGGATCACCGCTTCATCAAACGAAGGATCAGACCCATGCTGGGCTTCAAATCTTTCGCTTCAGCCGCATCTGCCCTAGCCGGTATCGAATTGGTCAACATGATCCGCAAAGGTCAATTCACAACCGGACTCTCCCCGTTTCAGCAGTTTGTTCAACTGGAAGGATAAACTGCTCACCAATTCCACTGATGCTCTGCCATCTAAACAGTTTGCGACAGAACCAATTTTACAGCCTCCGAAACAGCAGATCAAAGTGCATAACCTCATCCGTTTCCGGATGCCGCCATGCCGGCCACGCGTCAATCAGAACGTAGCCCAACTCCGTCATGCGCTGGATAGCTTCGGGAACAATCATCTCGCCGCTGTAGACAACAGATACCGCCACTTCCATACGGATCGTGTTGATACGGTGCAGAGCGTCCAATGCTCCGTCGATCACAAAACGTTCAAAACCCTGCGTATCAATCTTGAGGTGGATCACTGCGTCGTCTTCTTCAGGAACCAGTTCCGGTAGGCAACTGTCCAATCGGGTCAGAGGAACCTCTTCCTGTCTTGTGTATCGGATCGGTTCGTAAATCGCGATGAGGTCTTCCGTAGCATCCAATATTGAGCTGGACACGAAATTCTCCGATACACCAATGCTTGCGGTCCCATCCTCGGCCCCGACAGCAGAGTGGCGGGTATCCCAAAGCGGATCACTCGCTGCAGCCGCTTCCATTTGATCATAGCAATGGCGAATGGGTTCGAACGAAATTATTCGCCCCTCATATCCCTCTTTTCGCAAACTAATGCCGGTTTGCCCGACATTGGCCCCGACATCCAAAAAAACTGTCACGCCATATTTTTTCAGAAAATCTACTTCCTGATCCATTGCCGCCTCTCTTTCTTATTTTAGACTAGCTACTGGTCAATTTATGTCGTGTTCGTTGCAGTCCTAACAATAGTCGAATTGGGCGTCAAAGGCACTTTACTCAAAATCCCGTTGAACCTCCCCAACTGAACTGGTCCACCGTTATTTTTAGGAAACGGAGGACAAAGAATGGCAAACAAGCGACCAAAGCCCGAAGAAATTGTCTCGAAGTTGCGGCAGGTTGAAGTTCTGATAGGGCAAGGCATGTCCCGACTTGATGCTATCAGACAGATCGGAGTCGTTGAACAAACCTATTACCGCAGGAGAAAGAAATACGGTGGAATGGGTGTTGAAAAGTTGGAGGAACTGAAACGGCTTCAGAAGAAGAACGAGCGGCTGAGCCGCGCGGTTTCAGATCTGACTTTGGATAAGTTGATCCTGACGGAAGCCGCAAAGGTAAACTTTTGAGCCCCGCTCGTCGTCGCGCCTGCATCGATCATGTCCGCAGCCGACTCAGAGTATCTGAGCGACGCGCCTGCCGCGTGCTGGGACAACATCGACCCCGTCAGCGACGCATCCCAAGAGGCCGCGCTGACAAGGACAGGTTGGTCGCCGACATGATCGAGTTGACCCGACAGTACGGCTGATATGGGTAACCGATCACCAAAACTGGAATCAGCAAAGGAATGTTGACTGCAGTGGTGACGGTGCCGGTGGTACTTGCGGTCTGATTCGCAATTCGACGTATACGTCGCCGGTTGGTATAGGCAGTTTATCACTCGAGCAGAATTGGATCTGCTTGGCATTTGTGGGGCAGGTAAGAGCAACGCTTCGGTTTGCGCAGCTCCGCCCTGGGTTTTGCCACCAGGACTGGCGTGATTGTCAGAGGAGGAAGGTATCCTCTTCCAACAAGTTTGCGATTGTCAGATCGGAATCTTCATAGGTGATGTCGTTGTTCGAAGAGACTTCAACCAGTTTCGTCGAGGTGGATATACCGGCAAATCCTATTACGCTTGTTTCGATCAATTCTACGCCGTCGTCGTCATCTGCGTTTGCAGCCATGTCAGGAATGAACTTCAGAACATCTACGGTTTCTGCCCATCCAGGTTCTCCCAGCCCCTCATTCTTTGACACGAGCTTTTGGGTAGCAGAGGAAGGGTGGGCAAGTTTCGGGAGTTCGTATCCTACGGTGCCGCTGCCATTGATATCGTACCCGTAGAAGTCTTCAACATCAATGACATCAGGGATCATCGTACTGCTGATATAGGCACCACTAGCGTCAGTGATCCACTCGCCGTAGTCTCCATTGGTGTTTTTCCAGAGTACCTTGAAGCCGCCATTGAACGCTTCGGCGTGGACGGCCTCCCAGCCGGGGATGCTGTCCGGCCCGGTTTTGACACCGTTGCTGGACAACTCGACGCTGCCATTGACAAGGTAAACCCCGCGAGTCGACGAAGCGAGCGTAACCGACCCCGCGGTTTCGATATTGGTCGAGAAGTGCCCGGTCTGACCGTCCCCATTAAGATCGACACCATAGAAAGCCTCGACATCAATGACATTTCCGACTCCGGTGCTGCCGATATAGGTGCCGCTTGAGTCGGTGATCCACTCGCCATATTGTCCAGCCGTGTCTTTCCAGAGCACCCTGAAGCCGCCATTGAACGCTTCGGCGTGGACGGCCTCCCAGCCGGGGAAGCTGTCGGGACCGACTTTGGCACCATTACGCGTCAGTTCGACGCTGCCATTGATCACATAACCACCGCGGGTTGATGAGGCCAACGCCACGGAGCCGTCGGTTTCGATGCTTGTGGTTTTGTGCCCGATAGTGCCGTCCCCGTTCAGATCGACGTTGTAAAATGTTTCGGCATCCACAACGTTGTTGATCGCAGCACTGTTAAGGTATTCACCGGCTGCATTGGTGATCCATTCGCCATAGGAGCCGTTGGCGTTTTTCCAGAGCACCTTAAAGCCACCATTGAACGCTTCGGCGTGGATGGCCTCCCAGCCCGGAATGCTTTCCGGCCCGGCATTGGCACCGTTTCGGGTCAGTTCGATGTTGCCATTGATACGATAGCCGCTGCGCGTCGAAGAGGAGAGTGCCACGGAGCCGTCGGTTTCGATGCTTGTGGTCGTGTGCCCGATTGTTCCGTCACCGTTTAGGTCGGCGTTGTAGAAAGTCTCGACCTCCGCAACGTTGGATACAATCTGGCCAGAGGTTTGTTGACCTTGGCTGTTGACCGTCCACTCCCCATATCCGGCGTCTGAGCTTTTCCACAGAACGCGGTAGCCACCGCCTGAAGATTCGGCCTGAATGGCTTGCCATCCTGCAATCGAGCCTGCCCCGATCACCTCACCCCCCAATGTCAACGCAACGTTCGAGCCAGCTGAGTCCAACACGTAGATGCCGTGGTTCGCATGCTGCAGCGTCGTACCCGTTGTATCGACGTCAGACAGTTGCATGGCAGTTGCGATGTTCGACCAGGTCAACTGTTGCACACCGTTCAGGAACTGGATCAGCTCAACATCATTTGTGATGGTGAAGGTGATACGTGTGATGACGTTCAAAAACTCGTAGCTGGTTCCGTTTCTTAGGAACAGATAATTGCTGATCGCGGTTGTAAATCTGATCGTATCCGTACCGGACCCCCCGTAAAACGAACCGTCATTGCTTGTCACAATCGCAATATCGTTGCCCTGATCGCCAAATACCTGATCGGAGCCGGTACCGTGCGCCAGATAGATCGTGTCGTTCCCGTGCCCGCCATAGATTGTGTTGTTGTTGCTTCCATTGGAAAGCGAGTAAATCGTGTCGTTCCCGTTATTGCCGCGCAAAACGTTCTGGGCATAGTTGCCATAGATCGTATCATCGCCGACCCCACCTGATGCTTTTTCAATGGTGACGTTGTGGGCGATGGTAAATCCGCCTCTGACCCCGGCTGCGGACGATACGACACCGCCACCGGTTGCGGTGTAGTCCAGAGTTGCTGGTCGCAGGTCGATCCATGCGTCCGAGGTGCCCAGATGCTGGATGGTATCGTTGCCACCAGTATCCCAGATCGCCTGATACCCTGTGCTCGCAACGTTTGCGGACGGAAGAGTGTAAACGTTGTTGCCGGAGTTAGTGGTGGTATTCGCGCCGTACATCGCTTGCAGTGCGGCAATGTCCAGAGCTCCGAAACCGGTCGATCCGCCAAATGTCGAATTGCTTGGTAGAATTCCATTCGTTGAAGTCCAACCATCATTGTACGACATGACGGTGTAGACGCTTTGGTTGAGATTACCGGCGCCAAATGAGTTGAAGGGCGAGGTAACACCAGCCATCACGGTGGTGCCAAACCCGGTGTCATGTGGATGCCCCAGTCCCAGCGCGTGACCTAGCTCATGAATGAGTGTCGTAAAGAAATACCCGCCTGGATCGCCGTTGCCGCCGGGACCGGCATTCCAGTAGTTCGTGTTGTAGGCCCCATGCGAAGGCAGGTTTGACGGTCCAAAATGAAAACCCAGGGCATTGGGAGACGAAAAGGACGAAGCGGGTGCAATATACTCGACCAGATCGGCTGACGATGAATTGGATTCGACAAACCGAATGTTTGCAACGGCTTCGATTGCCGCAAGGGCGGCCCGGAATTCAGCCTTGTATTCGGAGGTCCAGTTCTGCGTGTCGGACAGTTTTCCGAAATTATAGGTGATGGTAATGACAGTTGCTGGGTTTCCGTCTCCATATGCACGCGTACCCTGAATGGCGCTGACTGGCGAGGATGAAGAAGGTCTTGGAATGTATGTCGTTGTAGCCATGTGTCTGCCTCAAACTCGGCGATTTTGATTGCGCGTACAATTCACGCGCAAGTTGTCATTATCGTGGCGACAATAGTGTAGTCACCATGAAATAAGGACAGCACCTGTCTCAGGTTGACCATTTTAAGGCAAGCTGAACGCGATGGCACAACAACACTTCGATGGGTTGTGTTGCGAAGTTGCATACTGACTGAAGAGATCACGCCAGGCTAGTGGGTTAAGCAGCCAGTCCCGCAAACTGGCGAAACGGATGGATTCCGGGCGTGATTTGACCTTTGCGGATCATGTGCGCCACTTCAATCCCATCCAACGTTGCTGCCGCTGAAGCGAAGGCTTTGAACCCCAGCATAGGTCGGAGAGTGTCCGATCTACTGTGTATGACTGATCTGGTCCATGCTTCTGCAAAAGGAAGCAAGGATGACAATCTCCAAGGAACTACTGAATGAATTGCTGAAGGGCTGTGAACGGCCCGAAGATCTGCTTGGCGATGCGGGGCTGATGAAAGAACGGAAGGTCAAGCTGATGGAGCGGATGCTCGGCGCAGAACTGACGTCGCACCTCGGCTACGAAGAAGG
Source organism: Ruegeria sp. MALMAid1280 (assembly GCF_049195285.1). NCBI lineage: Bacteria > Pseudomonadati > Pseudomonadota > Alphaproteobacteria > Rhodobacterales > Roseobacteraceae > Ruegeria > Ruegeria sp. MALMAid1280. Next base: position 5,239 of record NZ_JBMIRT010000026.1, read on the forward strand.
CCAAGAAGCCCCACCGACCAACCCAATCGGCGTAACGGCGCAGCCAGCAAGCGCCTGAAAGGCCAGGACGGGGAGATGCCGATTTCCGTGCCGCGTGACCGGGATGGCGTTTTCGAACCCGAGTTGGTCAAAAAGGGGCAGACCCGGATCGACGGTATGGACGACAAGATTATCGGCCTCTACGCTGCCGGTCCGAGCGTTCGTGACATCCGCGGTCACCTTGAGGATGTCTATGGCCTTAAGGTCTCGCCCGACCTGATCAGCCGGGTGACCGATGCGGTGCTGGACGAGGTCCGAGAATGGCAGGGCCGTGTCCGTCCGGTGATCGCGACCTAACGCGTTCGTTAGAGTGTGTCTAAGTGTCCACCATCGATAGTGGACACCATGGGGCACTCTATGAGCATGCGTAAGAAGCGGTTTTGGTCGGATGAAGAGAAGCGCGAGATTTGCCAATAGGCGTCGATGGCGGACGTTTCTGTGGCCCAGGTCGCCCGACGCTACGCGGTGAATGCCAATCTGATTTTCAAATGGCTGAAAGACCCGCGCTTTGCACCGGATGTGATTGACGTATCGGCTGAGCCGGTCTTTTTGCCAGTGGAGATTGGTTCTGACCCAGCATCTGTTGTCCCGGTGCCTGCCACTGTTGAGCCGGTGCCTGCGTCGGCGTCCTCTGGCCGGATCTAGATTGAACTGGCGAGTGGGCACAAGATCAGCGCAGAGGCCGGGTTCGATCCCGATGTTCTGGCGCGACTGCACAAAGGGATCATCCATTGATCCCGGTTCCGAGCAACACGCGGGTCTGGTTGGCGGCTGGTGTGACTGACATGCGGCGAGGCTTCAATACGCTGGCGGCGCAGGCCGAGAAGGTTCTGGCAGAAGATCCTTACTCGGGTCATCTGTTCGTCTTCCGGGGCCGTCGCGGCGATTTGCTGAAGATCATCTGGTGGGACCAACAAGGGGCGTGCCCGTTCTCCAAGCGACTTGAGAAAGGCCGGTTTGTCTGGCCCGCGGCAAAGGACGGCAAGATCAGCGTGACGTCTGCGCAGTTAGCGATGCTGCTGGAAGGGATCGACCCTGACCGACTGGGTGGGCCGGTCCACTGCTCTTCTGGAGCCGCTGGCAGATGCCATTGGGCACATGGTGCGGAAGGGCGAGGCTGTTTTTGCCGTCGATACACCCGTCAAAATGCAGGCACCCGGCCAGACGAAGACCTAAACCGCGCGGGTCTGGACCTATGTCCGGGATGAATGGCCATGGTCTGGCCAATCACCACTCTGTGCCTGGTATCAGTTCACCGTCGACCGGAAGGGCGAACACCCCACAAACCAACTGTCAGGATACACGGGCTGAATCCATGCCGACAGTTATTCCGGCTTCAATGGGCTGTTCGCAGAGAACAAAGCCCGCGAGATGGCCTGCATGGCGCATGTCCGGCGCAAATTCGTCGATGTCTATACCGCTCAGGGCTCAGCAATCGCCGAGGAAGCCATCTGCCGGATCGCAAAGCTCTATGCCGTAGAAAAAGAGGCACGGGGCAAGCCGCCACAAGAACGCGTCGCTTTGCGGCAAGCCAAGGCCAAACCCGTATTCAATGATCTGGAGCATTGGCTGCACGATCAATTGCCCCGCATCTCTGGCAAGTCACCGCTGGCGAAGGCCATCCGTTATGCATTGGGCCATTTGCCCAAAGCCAGAGCGTATCTGGATCAGGGTTGCCTGGAACTGGACAACAACACGGCAGAACGCGCCGTCAAACCCGTCGCCATCGGACGCAAGAACCGGATGTTTGCCGGATCAGAGGGCGGCGGCAAAGCCATGGCCATCGCCTTCACCCTGATCGAAACTGCCAAACTCAACAGTGTCGACCCGCAAGCCTGGCTGAGCTGGGTCCTGGAGCGCATCGCAGACCACAATATCAACCGCCTCGATGAACTCATGCCGTGGTGTTACGTCGAAGAAACCGCTCAAGATTAACTGGTCGCGTTCACCGGACGGACACGCAGGGCCGGGCGCTGGATCGGATATACCCCATCGTCATTTTGAACTGCGCCGAGTTTGCCTGAGGCTCCAACTCATGAGTAGGATGGAGCATCATGACGAAGATAACGAACAAGTATTCACCGGAAGTGCGCGAGCGAGCTGCGCGGATGGTACTGGATGGCGCAGGGCAGCATGTGAGCCGTTGGGCAATGGAACACTCACCTAATTACAGCTGCTCTACATTTCCCAGAAGGATAGAAGTTGTTTCAACTGAAAAATCCCCATTCAACGCAACTACTGAAATTTTAGGATCATAGTGCGTTGCGTCGGCGGTAACCTCCGAAATATCGGTTTTGGAATCTAAGAAGACCCACTCTGCATCACTTTCTACCGGCAACCCCACTGAGACGCGCAGAATGTCTAATGCATCCAAAGCGTTAACTGACCCGTCCCTATTGATATCTGCCGCTATGTAGTTTTCTGGCTGAGCGGTTCCCCAAGTTGGCTCTAAGCCGACCGACATGCGTAGCACTTGTAGGGCGTCAAGTGCGTTGATTTCTTGGATTCCAGTAGAGTAGGACTTTATGATTTTTATATGGCCTTGTTCCGAGCCAACCGGTAGTTGCAGGTCAAAATAACCCTGACTATCAGCTTGCACAACAATGGGCGCACTTCCGTCTTGAATGAAATGAACTTCTGCATCCCGGATGCCTGGATTGTCTTTAGCGGTGCTGACCGTTACCGCTCCAGTTATTCCAGAAGAGCTCACTGTTTCAGAAGAATTCTCGTTGGGGCCATTCGGCAATCGAACAGCTGCATCAAAAAAATCTCCAAGAACGTCGGGTTGTGAAAGCGACCCGCCGTCTGCGCTTTGGAGAACTATCGTTTGGCCAAGAAAGTCAATTTGGGCACCGTCTTCCGTAGGTGTAAAATCCAACTGGCTTGGAAAACGTAGCTGCCCGAAATCAGACAAATCTAACCTGTCGACCCCCACTTCAAAATCAGAGACAATTGTAGTTCTACTGCCGTTTTGAACCACAAAAATGTCGGCCCCCTCACCGCCCGCCATGACCGTAGTCCCACTTCCAGCGACCAGCACATCATCCCCCCCCCCGGCGAGAAGTGTTGAACCACCCATACCAAGAAGTATGTCATCGCCGTTTGTCCCTGATTGAATACTGTCGCCTTCGATGACACTTCCCAAGTTGTCCAGCGACACAGAGAATTGCGATAAACCATCTTGTTGCTGATCGGCTGCAAACACTTGCAATTCATTGCCGACCTGAGCGACCGAGAGAGTATCGACACCTACCAACCCATTTTCAGCAGTGCCTTCCACTGTTTCCAGATGCACCAATTGACCACTCGGAACCAGCGCAAACAGGCTTATTCCGTCGTCCTCACCCCCTGCGAAAACAAAAACTTGATCTCCAACGCTGGTCACGGCGATATCTTGAATGGAATTGAATTTCGTGCCGGAACTGTCGAGCACATGATCTGTAGGCAAAAGACTTCCATCTGAGCCCAATTCCATCACTGAAATGGAGTTGCTGCCCGATCCCGCCACAAGCACCCAAGAACTACCATACGCCTGGATTACTTCCATTGAGCTCGGAGTGTTCAGCGCCAAATGCGAAGTCGCATTGGAATTGTCTACCCGGGTCAGCTCTCCTGTTTCAGTGTCGGCCTGGAATGTGACCACTGAGTGAGTTGATGAATCCGCCGTTACAACTATCGTATTGGAGGCAGTTTCAACTGTATCCAAAAACGCCGGGCGTCCGATTTCAGCATCCACTTCCGTAAAGGTGCCGGTAGGTCCGACACGGTACGCAGTAATTCGGCTTCCACCGTCTGTCGCTGCGACGATAAACTCGGTGTCATTAGAAGAGTAACTAGCCAACAACGTGGTTCCACCGCCTTCTGACGGCAATTGAAACTGCTGCGTCTCGCCGATCATTCCAGTCGGTTCCAAACTATATCCAAAAATTGACCCCGATGAGCTGATATCCAGAACAAGTAAGTCTTCACTACCCAAGTTCGCGAATTCTATTGTCTGGTCGCCATCTAGCGAAATACTTGAATCAAACACTTGGGAATCGAAGAAGGTAGGAACATCACCGTTATTCAGTTGCCAAACCACCAGTCCACCGCCAGGACCGGAAGTGCTGTAAAGGTAAGTTCCCGCTCCAAACTCGATTGAGACCAAATCGCAAATTCCGCGATCAAAATTTACGAATCCAGTCGTCAATGTCCTTTCATATTCAATCATAAAAAGCCCTCCCTAACCACACCGAAGCCGCAAATAAGATAGCGTGAAATAATTAACAGCCAGACAATGTAGCAGCAAAGGCTGGGGATTTAGAGTGTCATTTTCTTAGGTTTTTAGAGTTTTTCTGGAATCGCTAACAACGCTCTACGTCTGCGAACCAAAGCTAAATCCCGAACAGGAAACGACAAAGGAATTGAGCAGCCTCAGGCCTCAGCACTTTCGGCGAGTAACGTCCAGACGCATTTCCAGATCCAACGTCAGGTCCGCAACGATCTTCTTTAGCCGGGTATTCTCGTCCTCAAGTGTCTTCAGTCGGCGCATTGCATCACACAGCGAACCTGCGTACTTCCTCTTACAATTGATATGCGCTGCCGGACTGATTCCTGCCTTGCGACAAATATCCGCGACCAGCGTGCCTTGTTCGCCTTACTTCAAGATGAACGCCCATTGCGCCTCCGTGAAATTCGATGCTTTCATGCGATTCCGATCCTTTTCCAGCTAGGAAAACTTAGCGGAAAACTCCAGCTTCAAACGATGCAGTTTTCAGGGAGCAGAGCATTTGATCTTGTTCAAATGAACTGAAAATCATCTGCAACAAGAGCGTCCGGTGACACTCCCAGGATTGCTATAGGAACATCATCCAGCTCGACGAGAGTGCTGTTGCCGTGTTCAGTTAGTGTTAAGTCCTCGTAACTCGCGCCCATAACTTCGATCCGAACAACGTCCACGCCCTGCTCGAAGTCGTAGGCACTATCAAGGCCTTCGCGCGGTCGAAAAACAAATACGTCTGCCCCTTCGCCACCGACAAGCAAATCATCACCCAAGCCTCCGTCGAGTATATCGTCACCAACGCCGCCTTCCAAAATGTCACTGCCCTCCCCGCCCGCGACGGTGTCGTCCCCCACCCCTCCCAACAGCACATCATCATCCGCGCCCCCATTGATGTGATCGTTACCTTGACCGCCCGTTATTACATCCCGGCCAGCACCACCATCTAACCAATCGTCATCCGCGCCTCCATCAACGTAGTCGTCACCGTTCTCTCCAAGAATTTCGTCTTCACCTACGCCGCCAAACAACCGGTCATTACCTTCACCGCCGTAAATTTCATCTGCCCCTTGACCTCCATTTACAATATCATTGCCAGTTCCACCCAATAGTGTGTCACCAATGGTATCGCTGTCTCCTCCAACGAGAATATCATTACCATCACCTCCCGAAACGTAGTCAGTTCCCCCGCCGCCATCGATGTAGTCATTTCCATCATCCCCCAGAATTTCCTCGTGGGAGCCCGATCCCGTTATTGCGTCACTATTCTCGGAACCAACTACTTGGTCATATGGGGTTATAGTGATCTCCACGACTTCATAAGGATCCAATTCAAAATCCACGTCGCCCGCATCATCAAATGTGAATTGCTCGACTTCCACCGTAACGTCGGTCTCTCCAACAAAGTAATAGTGGTCAAGACTGGTCGCCGTTTCGGGGGTGTATCCGGGCATTAAAAGAATGGTGGACGGCGGCGGAAGATAGGTTCGATAAGTTTCTTCTTCATAAGAAGAAATTTTCCTGGGGCTGATCACCCCCAATGCAAACAAGTTTTGGAATTTCGCTTCCAACGCTAGCTTTTCGGCTTCATCGATAACTCGGAGCTTATTGCGAGAATTAGGGACCAGCCTACCATTCTCGTCGTATTCGGCCCGGTCACTCATACCGTCAGCACTACCATCGAGAATTCCAATTTTTCGAACGGACACGATGTGTCTTCCTTCGACCAGTTCGTTCAGGTCCAAGTCAACTGACACCCCAAACTCTTCCGTTCTGTTAGACACGTAGAGAACCGTTTTCCCATACCCGGTAAAGGCATTGATTTCAATTGGGCGGTGATTGTCAGGCAGCCCTCTCAATTCTAGCAGAGAGAGCCCGACACCATCCTCGTCAACCAAGCTCTCCCTCATCCAGGAAAATACCTGACCGGCAGGTGAAAGATGAACCCGGTTGTCCTTTGTAATGCCACCAGCAAATGAATTATAGTTTCTATTCAGAACCGACCAGATTTCCGCTGCGTCCACCCCGGATTCCAGCATGGTCTCGAACATCTCAAGGATTACAGACGCCGCCTTCAGACCTTGCTGAGTAATATTGGCATTTTGAACATTCCATTCGGTAACGTGATAATCCAATTCTTGTTCAAAATACTTGTACCACATATCCGGCCGTGACCCGATTTCCCGGTTTTCGTAGTAACCGTCGGAAAAAGTATTATCCGCACCGTAGGTTTCATAGAAATAGTAGTGGGAAACTACTCCGTCGACCGCTTCACTCGCGACCGTTGACTGGAATCCATCCGACAAATCTTTGTTGGCATCGAAATGCTCAATGATCTCTTTGTTTTTTTGGTCCATCGTGCTATCTGGCCCAACGTGCCACGGTGGCGCTGTTTGCACCAGGATCTTGGGATCATAATCGGATGTCGGGTTTTCAGCATTGTATGCCTCGTAAGCAGCAGCGAGATACTGCGTCGCCTGTGCTGCATCCCTGCCATACTCGGATGCTTGTTGAAAACTCCAATACTCGTTGCCGATTTCTATTGTCGTCAAAAGATGGCCGTTTGGACCCAGTTGTTCATATACCGCTTTGACAAATTCCGTCATTTCAGTCTGGTTTGCCAATTTCTCCCCAACTGGAATGCTCAAAGTGAAGGTCATCCCTCTATCGGCGACCCAACCAAAAAACTCAGTCAAATTATCGTTTAACTGACCTTCAACCAGATTTGTAATGTCTTCCTTTTGGGCGCTGCCTGAAGGATAGCGCAAATGTGTAACACCCAGCATGTCGAAGGCTTCGCCGATATTCGGGAACATACCTCGAAAATTGGCACCAAAATGATCCTCGCTGACCGTTTCTGAAACTGCACCCGGAGTTAATTCATAGCTGTAACAGACCATCTCACCCTCACAACACTACCCAACACCAGTTAGAATTTCTGAAGCCACCTTGCGAGAATGAACCAAGTTTTTCAAAGAATCAGTCCAGAAAACTTACCTGTTAATCTTGGATAATAGTTTGCTATTTTTAGTAAGTTTTTCTTCAGTGTTTTCCTGACTGCAACTCTTGAGTATTGATTGCTTTCGAGAATACTTTGCGCCGAAGCACCAGTCTCCTAGGGTCAGGACTTCGGTAACGGGGCCGTCTCAGTCAAGCTGTTTTGCGCAGCATGATTGATCCGCCAAGGCGGTGTAGCTTTTCTTCGTTTGTGTCCGCCCTGCTTTCTGTTGCGGCTTTCGATTGAGATCCTTCGGGTACATGCTTCGGTTCGTGGTCAGCGCAACGGCTGCCAACTTGATGCTGGTTCGATGTATTTCCGATGTGCCCATCTCATAGGCGTGCTTGACTGAAGTCAGCGACGGTCCAGACCTCGGCATCATCGGAACCACGTCCCTGCGGGACCTCAAAGGCCTGCTGTCAGTCAGGCAAAGGATAGATTACCAGGCGGTGTTCGGTGCTGCGTCGGGCTGGAATACGGTGCCATCGACCCAAATTCGATGAAGGATGACAGCAATGCGACGAGCGAGGGCGACCATCGCTATTTTCCGACCTCGGCGTCGGGCGAGTTGGGCACCCCATGTTCGCAACCATGTCGAGCGCCCTCGGTTCATCATGACAGTCGCAGCCTGACACAATGCTCGCCTCAGATTGACATCCCCTGCCTTGGTTATGCCGCCGGTTACATCGCGTTCACTGGACTGGTTGCGCGAAGGCGTCAGGCCAACCCAAGGACCAACCCTCTTCGAAGATCGGAAGCGCGTTAGATCATCGACGGCTGCACGGAAGGTTAGCGCCACGACCGCACCGATCCCCGGCATCGTCATCAAACGGAGGCAAACCGGATCGTCCTGGGCAAGCTGGCGTACCTGTTTCTCAAGGATTGCAAGTTCCTGTCGCAGGGCAGCTCTGGCCCGCAGCATCGGTTCAATCGCGGTCTCCAGCATGAGGTTGTCGTCCGCCAACTCCCGGATACGGGCCTCAAACTTCCCGCGTGAGATAGCACCAACCTTGAGCCCAAAGTTCCGTAGCAAACCTCTCAACGACATCTCCAATGCAATCATGTTCTGCTGAATGGCTTTTCGAGCGCCAAGTATAGCGCGAGTTTCCTGAGCAGAGACGGATTTACAGTGAACAGGGCGGAACCAGCCAGGGTGAAGCAGGCGCGCAATCCCTTCGGCATCCCGTCGATCCGTCTTGATTGGCATCGCTTTCAGCGCACCTTTGACTTGGCGGGTTTCCATAAGCACGGCATCCAGACCCAACTCGGCCAGCCCTCGATGCAACCATTGCGACATAGGTCCAGCCTCTAAGCCAATCGCGGCGATGTCGTGGGCCAAATCACCCAGCCAACGGGCCAGAATCTCGGGATCGCGCGTCGCCTCAGCCTCTTTGAATATCTCGCCATGCTCGCTGATCACGCAAATCGCGGTCTTGGCGAGAGATACATCCAATCCAATATACAGCCTCATCCCGTAGTCCTCCATGCAGTTTCAATACGGGAATGGCGACAGCGCGGCGCAGATCTAGCAAGTAGCAACGGCGGTGCGTGACGCAGGCCCCGTTACGGCATCTCGTTGTTGTTTCATAACCAGAATATGACAGTGGCGGCGAGAGCTATGGCGGAGAGGAATACCTTTGGGCACCCGTCATAGCGGGTTGCCACACGCCGCCAATCCTTGAGCCTGCCGCACATAGTCTCGATCCGATTGCGCCGTTTGTAGCGGCGTTTGTCATATTTGACGGTGGCCTTGCGTTGGTTCCGACCAGGGATACATGCGCGTATCCCTTTGTCTTCCAGGGCTTCTCTGAACCAATCGGCGTCGTAACCTCGATCTCCCAGCAGCCAGTCGACATTGGGCAGGCTGCTCAAAAGGGCCTTTGCCCCGATGTAATCACTCACCTGCCCGGCGGTAACAAAGAGGTTCAAAGGTCGCTCTTTGCAATCACAGATGGCTTGCGACTTGGTATTCATAGCGCCTTTGGTTTTGCCAATCACGCGACCGCGTCCCCCTTTTTGACGCCCAAACTGGACGCTGTGCGGTGGGCTTTCAGATAGCTGGCGTCGATCATGATCGTCTTCTCTTCGCCATGCTCAGCGGCCAGGCCGACCATCATCTGGGCAAAGATGCCTTTGTCACTCCATCGTTTCCAACGGTTGTACAGGGTCTTGAGCGGCCCGTACTTCTTGGGCGCATCCCGCCACCGTAAACCATTGCGGTTGATGAAGATAATCCCACTCAACACTCGCCGGTCATCGACACGAGGCTTGCCGTGGGACTTGGGGAAATAGGGCTCTAGACGCGCCATCTGCGCATCGCCCAGCTAGAAAAGGTCAGACAGGTCACCACTCGTATTTCGAATGGTGAATCATGCCGAAAAGCGAAAATCAATGGGTCCTGACCCTAGGCAGAAACCTTTCCAGTGGCCAACCTTCCGCGCCACGTGAAATATTCCTTAAGCGAAAAGGCGTGTTAATTTGTCGTTATTTTTTTGAGTTCATAAGTTGGTTGCGTTGAATGAAAGGTCGTGTAATTGTTTTGCCCTACAACAACCCCCTTTGATATCAAAGATATCGCTCTGGTTTTGTCAAAACCACTTAAGGAGATCGAGACTGCTTGGAAAATTCTCCAACCGCACTTCGGCGCTCAATTGAACTTTGGTTGCCACAGAGCTGTGGTAGCGCCGAATTTCTTCGACGTCATCGCAATGAGTGTACTTATTGAAATTCTCAAGACACCTCAAAACGTTGAAAAATTGACGATAACTTCGATGGAAATCGCAGAGGATGTAGCAATCTTTCTGGACCAGTCCGAATTCGAAAACCCTTTCGATCAACAACAAAGAATCTTAGTTCTCTCTCATTTAGTTTCCTTGTTTAACAAGGGCGCCTTTCAAAATGGTGTCCAGCTTAGCTTTAACGAATTCTGGGCAGTTGCAGCAAGTATATTGGATGTATTCAAAAAAATTCAACTATCACTTGAAAGCAGCACTTCCTCCGAATTCTATTCTACGAAAGGAGCGCTACCACAAATTCCTCAAACCGCTTGACACCGTGTGCGGATTGATTTCCTGCTTGCGATCAAATTATGTCGGCAAGGTTATCGAGTCGTGGAACACTTAAAGAACACTAAAATTTGGAAGATACTAATGCACTCCCAAGATTCATAAATTATTAGATTTGCCATCAACCATATTAGTTAAGCATTAGGTAGGCTTCAGTTCTAGAAATTACACTCGCTAGTTTTTTTTGTATTCTCCTGCATCAGGGCATAAACAGCTTCTTTTTCTTCTTCAGTTAGACCAGATTCATCGCAATATACAGATAGAGCTGTGCGCAGTCCACTTAAGACATTAAATAGGTTGTCTCGCTTTGCGTCATCGACCATCTCTGATACCGCTGTGACGAACCAATGGTTGGTTTTCATGAAACACCTCGAGTTTTTTACAACTACAAGGTGTTTTGGTTAACGCTCAGTTAAATCTGACGGCTTCTCGGATGTTTTTCTGCCATTCCACGTCATCGTGTAACCGGAATGCTCCAATACGTATGTATTAACAACTTGCCTGATCGCTTCGGCAGTGAGAAACATCCCCTCCGCCTCCAGCCTCAACTCTATGTCAGTGGCGCGATGCAAAAAACTTTCATCCATCACTAAAATCCCTATTGCCACAACTGTGTCCAATTTGAATCGATTCCATTAACAAATGGTAAATTGTCCAAGTTTTCGCGACCATTCCTATGTATTTCGGGATCAATAAACACAATATATACGATTGCGCTCACTCAAACTGGCTTATGCTACAGCTTTGTTTCCAAAACGCGATCAACGCAGTCGTCGCGTTCCTCTTGAACGACCCACTGGCGTGGGCCTTAGTAACTTAGGATCGTTCGTGAGGCTCTTTCCAGTCATCAGAAGTAAACAAGATCCTACCTGTCTCACAGGTGGATGTGTCGCAAACATTTGGAACGGCCAAAGCCAGCGACTTACTGGATACACCTATCCTGCTATCTTTGCGAATAGCTGAAAGCCGGAAGTCGTATCAATAGAGAATTGCCGCTTCCGGATCATGTTGGCGACCTCGATG
>NZ_JBMIRT010000007.1:0-281 GCF_049195285.1 Ruegeria sp. MALMAid1280
ACCTGATCGTAGTCCAGCATGTTGTCTTCTTTGCGCACGCCATATTGCACGGCCTTGAACCACTTGCCCGACTGGTTGGGCGCGGCGCCGTGGGTCAGGTGACCGCCTGCGTCCAGGCTCATGCCCAGAATGGTGTCGCCAGGCTGGATCAGCGCCTGGAATACGCCCTGGTTGGCCTGGCTGCCCGAGTTCGGCTGCACATTGGCAAACTCGCAACCGAACAGCTGCTTGGCGCGGTCGATGGCGAGGTTCTCGGCGATATCGACGAACTGGCAACCGCC
>NZ_JBMIRT010000027.1:0-422 GCF_049195285.1 Ruegeria sp. MALMAid1280
AATGAACGACATGGCCACGGACATCGCCGTCCAAACCTCGACACAACTCATAAAAGATACGCTCGACGCGCTCTACACTCCATTATCAAAAATCGTAAACGTTAATCGCGCCAAGTTCCTCGAGAGCTTCAATGCATACTGCGATTGCCCGCAAAGCACATCCCCTCTTCTGTCCCGCTTGCTTCCACAGTGCTTCCAGTGAGGATGGCGCAAATCAAAAAGCCTCGCGTTATGCGAGGCTAAGTGCTTGATATCTGACTGGTTTTTTTGGTTGCGGGAGCAGGATTTTCACTTTGGCGAACTATAGGACACACTGTCAGGACTACGCGTCCTTCTTCCATCTCTTTGGCTGGCCTTAGAAGCATCCTGCGACCTTAAGGCAATCTCGGGCACTCGATTGCAACTTGTCCGAGCTAACTTGG
>NZ_JBMIRT010000029.1:0-28884 GCF_049195285.1 Ruegeria sp. MALMAid1280
ATTTCACATGAGACCGGGCAACCAAAACTTTTCAGCATCTTGTTTATGGCCTTGATACCGGCCGTATTTGCTCCGCTTTTGTCGATGACAATCTTTCTCGGAAGGCTGTTGACCTCCAGCATCCGGGCGAAGAATTTGGTGCCGGCGGGTTTGTTTCGACGCTGCGAAAGCATGAAACCAAGCGTCCTGGCGTGCTTTTCGACAGTTTGATAGAGATAGACCCACGCGCTTTTCACCGTGATGTAAGTCTTGTCCATTCTCCAAGAGCGGTCGCAAGATATTTTGCGATGACACGCGGCCTCAGCAATCGCGCCAGAGTATCTTGCCACCCAGCGGTTCAGCGTAGTGGGGTCCACTTGACCTGCCCCCCTGAAGCTCCCTCATTCATGACGAGAATCTGCGGATCCGGTTTTCAACGGCAGCCCCTACCTGCACCGATTGGGCCGACCGTTGTTCCGTGCGACCTGGTTGCCCCACCGCAGCAGGTTGACGTTGCAATCGTCCCGGTCGATCAGAACTTCGATCATGCAGAGCCCGTCATGCTCCAGCGCCGTTCCAATGGCCTGGTCCAACTCGCCTTCTGTTGTCACCCTGCACCCCCAGGCGTTGCCTTCTCCGGCGCTGAACACGTCAATCAGGCCGGCGTAGTCCCAATTCTTGATGGTGTTGTAGGGGCCATCATGGATTTCAACTTCGATCGTGTATCCGCCGTTGTTGATCAGAAAAATGATTGGCTTTGCATCGTACCGGATCATTGTCGAAACCTCTTGCGCGGTCAGTTGAAACGAACCGTCCCCGATGCAAGAGATCAACCGACGCTGCCTGTTACCTAGCGCGTAACCCAGCGACGCACCAACGGACCACCCAATCGACCCATATTGCATCTGTATTTCGAACCGAGCGCCTTCGGGCAAATTGGTCTCCATTCCGTTGAACCATGAATCCCCTGTCTCGACGAGTAGCGTGCTGTCCCCGTCCAGCATCTTCTGAATCCGGGCGAATAGCTGGCGAACCGTCACTGGTGTTTCTGCCGCTCCTGGTACCGGCGGGATTTGCTCGGATCTGACACGCTCAAAGGCTGTGAGGGCACCATTGTTCGGCGTAAGCCTGTCAGCCAGCGCATCCAGAAATTCATCCATGCGGACATTGCTGAAATGAGTGTCACCCAACTGAATGGATGTCGGGTGAACCATAACCGCTTTGCCGGGATCAAAACCAAGCTGATGACCGGTCGTGGTGTAGTCGGTGAATACAGGACCGACAAACAGCAACCCGTCCGCAGCATCGACAATTTCTCCGCAACCTGGCGTGCTCACAGGCCCCCAATAGACCCCCATGAAACTGTTTTTTGCCTCAGTCAAAAAACTTTTGGCGTTGGGCATTGATGCTTGTGCGTATTCACATGTGGTCGCAAGCTGGCGCAACTGGTGTTCTGCCTGACCGGCGCGTACCTTGCTTCCCGCAACCAATACTGGACGTTCCGCAGCGTTCAGAAACTCAGAGACTTGTGCCACAGCAGTTTCCAGCGTGTTTGGATCGCTGCTTGACTGTCTGGCAAAACAGCGCGGGACAGGCGCTGATGTGGATGCACCTGCTATGTTTGATGCAATTTCGATGTAAACCGGTTTGCGCCGGATCATTGCCGCATCTATTGCCCTGTCGATTGCCACAGGCGCGAGCGAAGGATGATGGATCGTGACAGCTTCGACGGTAACACGATCAAACATTTCGCGTTGATAGTCATAATCGACTTCTCCCAGCGTATGATGCAGGTATTCCCACTCGGCCTCTGAGTTGGTGTTCGGCCCGCCGGAAATCGCGATCATTGGAAGATCTTCAGCGTAGGCACCTGCTACAGCATTCAAAAGGCTCAATCCACCGACTGAATAAGTTACAATCGCTGCTGACGGTCCTCCGGTAGCGCGGGCATATCCGTCTGCAGCATAACCTGCGTTGAGCTCGTTGCAACAACTGATCATTCGCAGATCCCGATTGCCAAGTAGCTCATCCAACAGCACCAAGTTATAATCACCTGGAACAGCAAAATAATCTATAATTCCAGCCTCTTGCAGTCTTTTTGCCAGATATGATCCAACGGTCCAGTGCTCAGGTACCATGACATTATTCCAATGCGAGTTGTTAAAAAGGTCTGGGCACATCCTATTTGCGAAAGCCGAATTCGCAAAATTGGCAGAGTGGAGCAAGTTTTCTCGCTGATGTAGGTACCGCGGCGCGACCTCGCCAAAGCAGAAATTGACGGCCTGCCGCAGTACTTCGATTTCAGGGAAGATCCGGTGTGGAAGGAGCCTTCGCTTGTTGTAGCTTGCCTAGAAACGGAAACACTAATCCGATTGGCCTAGGGTCAGCAGATCAGAAACTTCTTTACCTTTTGCACGTTTTGGCAGGCTTTTGCCCTGATGCAGTCCCCGAAATTCGCAAGTGTGTTTGTCTCCCAGTCGGCTACCCAAGCATCATCTTGCCCCGAACCGGACAAAGGTGGCAGAAGGACAAATTTCCGCGGCGTCGAGTTCATGATTTCTGATCGGAAATCATTTCCGCTAACCTACTGATAATCAACTTCAGAATGGCCGCGCGGAGAGGTCGAAACATCCACGATCCAATGTCCGATGTTATTCGAGCGCACCAATTCGAGAACAACCCAAACAGCGTCTTTGACTCGTGTTCCTTCGTCATATTCGCTGAACCACTTCTAGTAGACCGCTGCGAATTCCGGGACGTAGGTAACATCAATCAGGTCCGATGCTTGGTAGATGAGACCCTTTTCCATTGTAAGACCTCCATCGCACTTCAACCACATGCTCGTCTACACTTGTTTGGTTCGGTCCACCGATCGCAATGGGCTGAGGCTGTATGAAAACTCTGACCCTTTAGCAAAATTCGCCGAAACACCCGCAATGTCGATTTTCTCGCGCTTCTGAGAGAGCTCGTGAGCCAGAGGTTTCACACGCCCTCGGCTCTGAGCCGCCATGCGGCGTCGCAATGCGCCATAGTGTAGTTGTGTGTCACTACCAGGAAAGGAGCGACCCAATGCAAGTTACAACGATTGGCTCAGATCTGGCCAAACATGTTTTTCAAGGCCACGGAATCGCGGAGGATAGGAACGATTGCGCCGGATCACGAAGATGGGCGACCGATGCATCCTGCGATTGCTGGTCACTGGCATGACGGCGCGATTGCGGCAAATGAAGGCGGCCCCGGACCGTGTCGATCCGTGGGCCATAGACCTGCTCACCCGTAAGCCCCCCGCGACTGGCAACAGTCGCAATGGCCAACAAGACAGCAAGGATGTATGGGCAGTACTGACCAAGAATGAATACCATCGCCCGCACTACGCTTGAAACGGAAGAAAGGAATACAAAAGACAGCAAGACCCTTGAGATGACGGAGCATAGTCATCCCGCCAATCAGGACACTCCGTCGAATGTCCGGGGCACATTGTTGTCCAAACTGGCCGTATGGGACTTGGTCGCAGAAACCATCAAGGCCAGCAGCCGCCTGTGCTGCGCAAACAGGCCGGACACACGTCTGCCGCTGACCAGTGCTAAATCAATTCCGAAAAGTCTTGCTATGCAGGAGCTTTCCACACAAGACGTTCGCCGCGGCTACAACGTGCAGCAAATTTTCAGGAACCCTGATGAAGCATGCTGTCCAACCAGGACAGGAAAGCCATTGGGTCTTTTGCCGGCAAAATGTGATCAGCTCCGGGAATTGCGTAACCGCGCACATTCGTGAGACCGGCAGCAGCTTTGCTTGGGATTGTCCAGACATCCCCTGATTGCTCACCCCACGCCACGTGAACCGGTATCGGCAGCGTTACAAGTTCAGCGGCTGTCACCGAAGAAAACCGGTGCTTGGAACTGAGTAAGGGGATCAGCGTGTGCGCGTTGTCCAAACAAATCTGGCGAAGGTTCGGCGGGAGCTTTCCGAATGTGCCAGGCCCGCCCACAGCGCCGATAAAGGCCTTCAAAACTGCGATCCCGTCGCCTGTTGCGGCGGCCTCCGTGACGGGGAAAAAGGTCTCCTGCATGCTTAATTGATGCGTTGCGGTACCCAGGGGAGTACTGACAAGACTTGTAGAGCTGGGCTCGTAAATCGCGACACCCGAGATCAGGTCGGGTCTGTCGACGCTCAGGCGCAGGGCGACGTTTGCGCCATAGGACCAACCCACAACAAAGACCGGGCCGCAATCGAGATTTTCGATGATAGTGGCAAGGTCAACTGCATGGGTTTGTTCATTGAACTCCATTGTACTTGCTGGCCAGTCGACTTGCCCGAACCAGCGTAAGGTCGGAGCGATGCATCTGTACCGCTGCGACAGGTTCTGTACGTGAGGTACCCAGATCCGGTGATCGCAAGCCGCCCCATGGATGAACAAAACGGGTGCTCCGGTTCCGCGATCGATGCAGGGAAAATAGGCGGTTGATACGTGTATGGTCATGAAACTGACTCCGGTTGCGGGATTAGATAGACAGTTGAAGATCGGGGCCGGTCGGGCAGCGATCGGGGCGTTCACCTGGTTTCAGGGGTCTCGCGTGCCCGGTTGTTTGCCATGCGATTGGAAACGGGACACCGCCCAGTTTGTCGGTATCTGCAACGACACGAAACTTCGCACAGCGCAACGCGGTGGCTGCCCGACGTGTCAGCTGACAGCCGCCAAGAAGCGAGGCCCAAGGGCGCTGAACAATATCCTGAACGCGAGAAACCCACGACGTTGGCGCCATGACATGCTCGCAAAACAGCACCTCGCCATCCGTGCGCAGCACACGCCGGACCTCGCTCAAGACAGCTGAAACATCCTGAACCGTGCAGAGCGTGTAGGTCAGCACCACCGTATCGATGCAGCTATCCGCAAGCGGGATATCCTCGCCGGAGGCCTGAACAAATTCGACAGGGATATTTGACTGATCAGCCAATTTCTGTGCCATGTTGAGGCTGCTCTGGCAGGGGTCCAGCCCTATAAGTTTGGTGACGCGATCCGCATCATAGAGCGGAATGTTCAGCCCCGTGCCGATGCCCAGATCCAGAATGACACCCTGCGCCTTGGGAACGATGCGTTTGCGTTGCTCTTCAAAGGCGCGCCCGCCACAGCCACAATCGACAATTCGGGGAAGGATATGTTTAGTATAAAAAGACATGGTTTTGCTCTCGGCCAGTTGATGATGCTGAAACCATGTCGGGGTTTGGCGTTATGCACTTGGCGAAATTCTGGAGAAGCAATGAAGAAACGCTGGATTTTCAGGTCTCTTGAACGCTTCGCGCAAGACCGTCCCACCGATGTCTGAGGTGAGAAGCCCATGATCTACACCTTTTCCAACTGCATTCTGGACCTCGACCGCCGCACGTTGGTGCGCAATGAGGTTGCGCAGCATATCGAACCTCAGGTCTTTGATCTGTTGGTTCTTTTGGTTCAGGCCGAAGGGCGGACCGTTACCAAAGACGAGATCGTCTCACAGATCTGGGGTGGGCGCGCGATTTCGGACGATGCGATTACAAGCCGTATCAAGAGCGCGCGAAAGGCAATCGGCGACGATGGCCGAGCGCAGCGATTTATTCGCACGCTACCGAAGATCGGGTATCGCTTTGACGGGCAGATGGATTCGCCGTCCGGCGACCCTCAACAGCCGGCACCCATAGCCGCACCCGCCCCCGGTGATGCACAGGCTACTGAGACAAGCGCGCCTGAGATTGGCTATGTAACGGATCGAAAAGGCCGCTCTATCGGATATGCGGTTCACGGTGACGGCCCGCTGGTCATAATCCCTCCATTTTGGGTCACCGCGTCTGATCTGTGGCATGATTATCCGGAAATTCAGGAATTCTTTCTGACCCTGGGCAAAGGGTTGCGCATATTGCGCTATGACCGGCCAGGCTCGGGCCTCAGTCGCAATGCACACCCAAACGTGACGCTGGAAGATGAGGTCATGTTGCTTGAGGATATGATTGCGGCGCTTGGAACCGATCGTTTTTCGTTTCTGGCGATTTCGGCAGCGGGGCCTGTGGTCATCCGATACGCGGTTGCCCACCCCGCACATGTTGAGCGCATTTGTTTCTATGGCACCTATGGCTCGGGCAAGGATCTGGCTCCCCCGGAATCGCAAGCCATGCTGCTTGCATTGATCCGGCAGCACTGGGGCGTCGGATCGCGTGCTCTTGCGGATATATTCGTGCCCTCGGCGGATGCTGAAGACAGACATCGTTTTGCAGCCCAGCAACGCGCTGCTGCGGACCCGGAACAGGCGGCTTCGATGCTCGAACTGAGTTGGCAGATCGACGCCAAACTCGATGCGCCCAAAGTCGATGTCCCTGCCCTTGTGCTGCATCGTCAGGAGGATCGCGCTGTTCCAGTTGATCACGGACAATGGTTGGCACGGTCAATCCCGGGTGCTCGGCTGCAGTTACTTCCCGGAGATGCACATGCACCATGGTTCGGTCCGATGGATGTTGCAGTACAGGCCAATTCATTTTTGCTTGAATAGCTATTCGTGTTCTGACTTCGGCCTATTCCGTTGAAAAACTCGCCCTTGATCGAGGGCTGAGCTGCTGATTCCATTCCTGTAGTGGAGGGGAGGATCAGCCATGATGGGACCAAGGCAAGAGGCTCAAGCTGCGCTGTTCTATGGGTTTTCGCTGGAGGATCATGTCCCAGCAGATCACCTGTTGCGGTCGATTGACCGGTTTGTTGATGCTGATCAGCATCCGTTCGCATTCGGCAGATTTCTATTGCCACACGGGCCGTCCATCGATTGATCCCGAGTTGCTGATCCGCATGCTCTTGGTAGGCTATTGCTTTGGTATCCGATCCGAACGTCGGCTGTGCCAAGAGGTGCATCTGAACCTGACCTATCGTTGGTTCTGCCGCCTGGATCTGAATGACCGGAACCCTGACCATTCCACCTTTTTCAAGAACCACCACGGGCGATTCCGGGAGAGCGATTTGCTGCGCCATCTGTTCGAGACGACCGTCGCACGCTGCCTTGAGGAGGGTCTGGTGAGCGGCCAGCGCATGGTAATTGATGCCAGCCTGATTGAGGCAGATGCCAACAAACAGAATTCGACGCCAAAGGACGATTGGAACGCGACGAGTACCGATCCGGCCGATGCTCCCCGCGCGGTCCGTGAATATCTCAACACCCTGGATGAGGCCGCATTTGGTGCAGCCAGCGAGGTGCAGCCCAAGTTCACTTCGCATTCCGATCCAGCCAGCCAAGGGACAGCAGCACGCAAGGGCCCTGCTTTCTTCAGCTATTCCGACAACTATCTGATCGACACGGATCATGGCGTCATCGTTTATGTCGAGGCCACATGGTCTATCCGACAAGCTGAGGTCGGATCAACCAAGACCATGCTGAACCGGACCAGAGACAAGTTCGATCTGCACCCGGAATGGCTCATCGCGGACACCGCGTACGGTTCAGGCCCGATGCTCGGTTGGCTGGTGGATCACAACATCGCGCCACATATCCCCGTGATCGACAAGGCTGGTCGTACCGATGGTACATGGTCGCGTGCCGACTTCGAATGGGACGCCGAGAACAATCAATACATCTGTCCAGAAGGTGAGGCGCTGAAGCAGTTCCGCCGCAACTACTCTGATCCCGACCGAGGTCCCACTGGAAAAGGTGTCGCCAAGTATCGGGCGCTCAAACACACCTGTCAGGCATGCCCCTCAAAGATGAAGCGCTGCCCGAATGCTGATGCTCGCAAAATCACCCGCGAAGAGCATGAAGACGCCAGAGATGTCGCCCGTGCCATCCGAAAAACAAAACAGTACAAAGTCTCATCCAAGCTCCGAAAGAAGGTCGAGATGCTCTTCGCGCACCTCAAGCGCATCTTGGGGCTGGGACGGCTCAGATTACGCGGTCCATGTGGCGCAAATGACGAATTCCTTCTCGCCGCCACTGCCCAGAACCTCCGCAAATTGGCAAAGATCTTTCCCGCACCGCAGCAAACGTGTAAAACCTGATCAGAAAGGCGCTCGCGCTCTGTTCAGCGCCTCACTCTCTGCGCCAGAAAAACGTTGTTTTTCAACAGAAACACCCGCTTGCTGACATTCGCTGCGCCGGCAATATGCGAAGGCTGCCCAATTCGCCATTTGAGGAAGTGATGGACATGGCGTTGGTATCCGTTTGGGTAGCATTTTAGATAGCTTCGGGCGCAGGATTATCAAAAAGCTTGAGGTTTGGTCGGGGGCTTTGGGACCCGAGTGGCGCGGTGTAGACTCAGAGATGGGTTGTTTTGAGGAGAAGAGATGCCGGTATCCGGACCACCGCTGGCCGCACCTGCGGATTTAACGGACCTGTTTCACCGGGGATTGACGGCAGACCCCAAGGCGATAGCGCTTTACGCATTGGACGGGGCTTTCACCTGGCAAGAGCTGGATACCGCCTGTTCGCGGCTGGCGTTGCAGTATCTGAGCCTGGGGCTGGAACCGGGGGACCGGGTGGCGTCCATCATGCCAAACCGGGCGGCTCTGGTGATCCACTATCTTGCCTGTATGCGGGCCGGATTGGTGGCCATGCCGCTTAACTATCGCTACACGACCTCGGATATCGACTATGCAATGGGGCTGGCGAAACCCGCGGCTCTATTGGCGCATGGCGAGCGAGCTAAAGATATTGCCGCAGTTCCAAGCGTGGCACAATTGCCTGTGGGGGTGATCTCGTATGCAGGCAAAATTGACGGCGCGTTCTTCTTCGAGGATCTGCTGGACGGAGAGAGTAAGGGGGTACTGCCAACGGTTGCGGCCGAGGCACCGGCGTTCATCTTTTTTACCTCCGGAACCACAGGCAAGCCGAAAGGGGTAACGCATAGTCATGCCAGCATGGGGAATATGGTGGCGAGCAATGCGCAAGGATTGGGGCTGGGACCCGAGGACATTGTATTACCGGCTTCGTGGATTTCACACACAGCGGGATTGCGGTTGACGTTTGCAGGGCTTTGGGTCGGTGCCAGGACAAATGTTGCGCGGCGATTCACTCCGGATGAACTCCTGGGGCTGCTGCGGCAGACGCGGCCGACGGTGGCCCAAATTCTACCTGCGCCTTTGGCCTCATTGGTCACGGGGCATGGGGCGGTGCGTGATGACTTTCGCTCGCTAAAGACGATGATGGCAGGTGGAGACAAGCCCGCGCGCACGTTGGTCGATGCATTCGGTGCCGTGGCCGGTGTGCCGATCGGTGCGTTTTATGGGATGACGGAAATGGGCACATCGCATTCCAACACCCATGGGGGCACTGAAAAACTTGGCGCAGTTGGATTAAACAACCCGGGCTATGTCTCGGTGCTTTGCGACGAAGCCGGTGAGGAGGTGCCTGTAGGAGTAGACGGGCGGCATTGGGTTAAAAGCCCCACCATGATGACGGAGTATTGGGAAAATCCCGAGGCAACAGCGGCGGCGTTCCGGGATGGCTGGTTCGATACCGGGGATTTAATGCGTCGGGATGAGGATGGTTATTTCTGGTTCCGAGGGCGGCAAAAACAGATCATTGTTCATGACGGTTCGAACATCAGCCCGGCTGAGGTGGAAGATGCGCTGACAGCGCATCCGGCTGTTGCCGCAGCGGTGGCAGTGGGAGTACGGGACGAGATGCACGGGGAGGATGTTTGGGGGTTTGTGAGTTTGGCCGAAGGGGCGGCTCCGGTACGCGCCGGAGAAATCTTCGAATTTGCGCGAGAGCGGATTGGATACAAAGCGCCGGATGTGGTTCGGATAGTAAAAACCCTGCCACTGACCATGGGTGGAAAGCTAGATCGGATGGCGTTGAAGCGGTTGGCAGCGGAAGAGAGCGGTGCCGCGCATGTGCTGTGACGCGGTATTGCTAATCATCCTCAACGTCCGCACGGTCGTTGATAAAAAGAACTTGTGCATCGCGGACTGATCCACCGGAAGCTGCCCGAGACTTTAGCAAAAAATGCAATTTAAAATTGTCCTGAGCCGAACCCCAAAAGGAACAACAGATCAGCTGGGATTGCCCGACCAAGCGCATTGGGGCACGGTGATTGTTCAATTCGGAAGGATATTCATGTTCGCGGCAAAACCCACCAACCCTTGGCTCATATTGCTGGGTCTTGCACTCGGAGTCAGCATTTCCAACGCCTTTGGTCGCTTTGCATACGGTCTAATTCTGCCATCAATGAAAAGCAGTCTCGGCTGGAGTCTCACTCAATCCGGTTGGCTAAACACTGCCAATTCGATTGGTTACATAGTGGGTTCGGTTCTAACACTTATACTGATCCGGCACATTTCACCGTCGCGGCTGTTTGCAAGCGGCACTGTGGCGACGGCTTTATGCCTGTTGGCGACCGGATTTGACGAGAACCTCGTGTTTCAGACTGCTTGTCGTACTTTGGTGGGATTGTTCGGAGCCCTTTCATTTGTGTCAGGCGGCGTTCTGGCTGCATCGCTGTTCAAGAACTGTGCCCGAAGGAATGCACTGGCCATCGCCTTATACTTTGGCGGTGGCGGTGGGTTTGGCATCGCATTATGTGGCGCAACCCTTCCGAGCATGTTGGACGTATTTGGGCCGCAATATTGGGAGTGGGCGTGGATTGGAGTCGGGTTAGTGGCTCTGTTCATCTGCCCGTTTTCGGTTTGGGCGTCCTCAATGTTGAACGAAGCCAAGCATGACACTGCGCTTCTTTCCATTCCTCCGGTACGCAGGATGCTTGGCGAACTTGGCGGGTATGCGCTGTTTGGAATGGGGTACATTGTGTATGTCACCTTTATCTCTGTCTGGATGAAAGAGCAGCATTCCAGTGTCCTGTTGACTGCCGCGACGTGGATGACCCTCGGGTTCAGTATCATGGCGTCTCCATTTGTCTGGCGCGGAGTTTTGGCCCGCTTTGCGTCGGGAACACCAATGGCGCTTATCCTGACCGGAGTCGCTTTTGGTTCGGCCCTGCCAATTCTTGTTCCAAATGGGTATGGATTGATTGTGTCCGCGCTGGTCTTCGGGCTGTCGGTCTTTATGCCACCCACTGCTGTAACCAGCTTTGTGCGCCAAAATGTGGATCAACAAGATTGGGGCGCAACCATAAGTTTTTTCACAGTGATTTTTGCCGTCTCGCAGGCAATGGGACCTGTCGGAGCTGGTATTATCGGGGACCTAACCGGAGAGATAGGAGACAGCCTCGTCGTGGCGTCTGCGGTCCTACTGGTCGGTGCTCTTTGTGCCGCGATGCAAAAGCCGCTCAGGCATGAGGCGGCGTAACCGTCGCGGACCACGCCCAGATACCGTGTTTCGTTTCCAACAAAAGCCTCATTGGATTTTGAATGCACAAATAGAAGCCCTGTGGCCACTCCAACGCGGTTCGGCTTCAGGCAATCTTCGCATAGTGCGGGACCCAGAACTTCGCTTCTATCGCCGCCTTCAGGTCATCCTCTGTTGTTTCGGGCGCAACCCGATCCAACTGCGCCTGTCGACCAACGGCAAGGGCGATAGCTTTGCTGACCTGACGAATGTTCCCCACATCAGGCAGTAAGCTGGCTGTGCGATCGGACTTTGCAGGCGATAGTTTGGCCAGAGCTTCGGCGGCGGCCATGAACATTCCGTCAGTGACACGGCGCGCGCCCGCTGCCAGAACGCCTAGCCCCATACCTGGGAAAATGTACGAGTTGTTGCACTGCGCGACATGGTGCGTCTTACCGTTGTAGACTACGGGATCAAACGGGCTACCGGTGGCGACCATTGCACGGCCATCTGACCAGTGGATAATATCCGCAGGCTCAGCTTCAATTCGCGATGTCGGGTTCGAAAGGGGCAACACGACAGGGTGATCAGTATGAGCCGCCATCGCACGAATGATCTCTTCCGAAAACAGGCCCGCCTGACCGCTGACCCCAACCAAAATGTTGGGTTTGGCCCGATTTATTACGTCCAGAAGTGAAATTTCACCGTCGGACCAACTCTCCACTTTGGCAAGAGGTTGGACAATTTGCTTTTGGAACGGCAGAAGATCTTTCATCGCATCGGTCAACAGCCCGTTCCGGTCCACCATGTAAATGCGCCCGCGCGCCTCGGTCTCGGATAGCCCTTGGCGGACCATGAGTTGAACCAGTTGCTCAGCGATGCCCACACCCGCAGACCCCGCACCGAGGAACGCAATAGTAGCATCCTTTAACGGAATACCAGTTACGTCCGAGGCGGCCAGCAAGGTACCCGCCGTTACCGCCGCGGTTCCCTGAATGTCATCATTGAAGGTACACAACTGATCGCGGTAACGCGCAAGCAGCGGTGCCGCGTGCTGTTGTGCAAAGTCTTCAAATTGAAGCAAAACTTCTGGCCATTTGCGTTTAACAGCCTGCACGAAAAGATCAACAAAGTCGAAATAGTCATCCCCGCTGACACGCTTTTTCCGCCAGCCGATATATAGGGGATCTTCCAGCCGTTCCTGATTGTTGGTGCCAACATCCAAAACCACCGGGAGCGTCACAGACGGGTTTATTCCGCCAGCAGCGGTATAAAGCGAGAGTTTGCCGATCGGAATTCCCATACCGCCCGCGCCTTGATCGCCCAAACCCAAAATTCGTTCTCCATCGGTGACGACAATCGCTTCGACGGATGGCAGGATGGCATTGTCCAATATGTCATCAATCCGGTCACGCTCGGGGTACGAAAGGATCAATCCGCGTGGATGATCGTAGATCTCACTGAACTTTTTGCAGGCGTCGCCCACAACAGGTGTGTAAATTATCGGCATCATCTCGGGCAGATGCCGCACCAATAGAGCATAGAACAGAACCTCGTTGTCATCCTGCAGACCACGCAGATAGACATGTTTATCCAGCGGTGTCTCCTCACGTTCAAAGGCGGCGTAGACACGGTCTACCTGGGTTTCAAGTGTTTCGATGTGCGGTGGAAGAAGGCCCAACAATCCAAACTCTTCTCGTTCCGACAAAGAAAATGCAGTGCCTTTGTTCAAAAGCGGGTTGGTTACCCACTGTAGATTTGCAGGACCGGAATCGACCATAGGCTGTCCTTTTGGATCGGCACACACAGGTTGCATGCATCTGTCCGGTAAGGTCAGCATTATACGACAACAAATGCAACGAGCTTGCCACGCGAACGCTTCTTTCCGTATTGGATTGGCATGCTCGCGCGCGACGGTTGGCCCAAATGTTTTCGGCCCGAAGCCGGCCTTGATCAGGGTGTTCAAATGCTGCGGTTGCAGTCCGCTTTTCCGACATTCGCTGCACAGGAAAGCTTATGGGTCAGCGGACTCACAGACAGCGCACCAACCCTTTCGATTCCGTTCGAAGCTGCCAAGGCAGCTTTCGCTAGTGAGATGCGACCCGCCGCCTCATATCTGGAATAGATTCGTCTTTTTGGCTATCCTGTCAGTTGAGCTAGGGAGGTTGGGCATTGGAACGACGCCTCACGGCGATAATTGCTGCAGACGTAGTAGGCTACAGTCGCCTCATTCGGGAAAATGAAGCAGGCACTGTGGAGTCCATTAGGGCACATCGCGAAGATCTGATAGAACCTATCGTTTCAGCCCGAAATGGGCGCATCGTCAAATTAATGGGCGATGGTCTACTGATCGAATTTGCCAGCGCCGTTGAAGCAGTACGGTGTGCGATAGAGTTTCAACATTTCATCGGATTGAAAAACAAGGATGTCCCGGAGGCGGGTCAGATCCACTACCGAATTGGGATCAACGTCGGCGACATCATTGTGGAGAACGATGACATCTATGGTGACGGTGTAAACGTCGCTTCGCGGCTAGAAGGTCTGGCTACACCCGACGGTATCTATATGACCACCAGCGTATTCGATCAGGTAAAAGACAAACTCGACCTCAACATCAAAGACCTCGGGCTGCACGAGGTCAAGAATATCGCAGAACCTATACGTGTTTTCAGCCTGTTGCTGGATGACAAAGCAATGGCTCTCGTTGACACTTTTACCCGACCCGTAAAATCGGGACGTCGCTTTGGGTTAATCGCTGTTGCAACCACGGTTGCAGTCTTAGCCGGGGGGGTGGTCTTGTGGCAACCTTGGAACGCTTCGAGCCAATCACCCGATACGGCTGAACCCACCTCTGTTTCGCTAACGGGCAAACCCTCAATAGCGGTACTGGCGTTCGACAATTTGAACAGCGATCCGGAAAAAGACTATCTCAGCGACAGCTTCAGCGAAAATATCATCACCGCGCTTTCCCGGTTTGTCGACTTTTTCGTAATCTCCCGCAATTCGACATTTACCTACAAGGACCAACCGGTAAAGGCCCAACAGGTGGCCGAGGAGCTGGGTGTTCGTTACGTTGTCGAGGGCAGCATTCAAATTTTGGGAGACAAGTTACGGGTCACTGCGCAGTTGATCGACGCAACAAACGGGAAACACCTTTGGGCGGAAAGCTACGACCGCAGTCTTGAGGACATTTTTGATGTCCAGGACGAAGTTACGCGAACCATCGCCCTGACTCTCAACGAGAACATCGATCTGGCCGAGTATGACCGACTAGAGCATCAACCCACTGACAATTTGAGCGCATACGAACTTTTTAAGCGTGCGCAGGAACAGTCTTTCACGTTCACGAAGGAAGGCAACATTCTTGCGATGGATCTGAGTGCGAAGGCAATCGAACTCGACCCTAATTTTGCAAGTGCATACATCGAACTCGCCTGGGCCCATAACTTCGGTTACCGCTGGGGATGGACTAAAACCACATCGCGTGA
This sequence comes from Ruegeria sp. MALMAid1280, assembly GCF_049195285.1. Classification (NCBI taxonomy): domain Bacteria; kingdom Pseudomonadati; phylum Pseudomonadota; class Alphaproteobacteria; order Rhodobacterales; family Roseobacteraceae; genus Ruegeria; species Ruegeria sp. MALMAid1280. The sequence goes on from NZ_JBMIRT010000029.1 coordinate 14,699, forward strand.
AGAATCTTTGGCTCTCGCATTTGAAATGGCCAGAAAGGCGATAAAACTGGAGCCCTTCAATTTCAAAGCTCATCAGGTTCTGGCAAGTATTACAGTGCAGAGTGGCGATCTAGAGAAGGCCGCATCACTTTATGACAAAGCTATTTCCTTAAACCCGAATTCCGCTCAGGTACTCGCTGATTCCATTGATCCGCTGATCTACAGTGGAAAGGCAGATGAAGCCGTTGACAGGATGAAGGCCGCCATGCGCCTCAATCCACATCATCCAGATTGGTATCTTTGGAATCTGGGTTGGGCCCAGTACTTCGCGGAAGACTATGAAGGAGCGCTTGCTTCGATCGAAAAGATGAACGGGGTCCCGGACCGCCTCAGACGGACCCTAGCTCCAATCTTGCTGCGGTTGGGGCGGGATGACCAGGCCCGCACCATGATGCGCGAGTTTCTGGTAGACAATCCCGATTACGATATTGAAGAAGCGAAAGCTGCTCCGTTCACCGACAAAGAGTTCCACAACCGATGGTTAGACGATTTGCGAAAATTGGGAGTTCCGGAAAACGCGTCCTGACGGTCTGGGATGGATCTTGAATAGCGGGTATTGAAGCCAAGAACAGAATTGGCAGTGTTACAAAAACTCCTATGTCGGGCTCATTTCCAACCTCGGAGGCAGAGCAGAAATACCCCTGCCCTAATTCAGACGGATTTCGCTGGCGGCCCATAGCCGGCCTTGAACCCGGCCATCTGATGCTGCTGTGCGGTCCGTCCGGGCAGCCATTCACTGTTTGCGCAAGGTCTCGAGCGTACGGAAGATGCAACCCGCTTACCAAAATGCACATTTGCAGAGTGGGGGGCAGATCATTAGTCTCCAGGGCAATTCGGGTTCCCTTAAACTGGCCTTTCAAATGCGCTACGTCAGCATGATCTTTCAACTGGTGTCGAACTGATTAGGTTGGCGGTTGGCGAAAAGGATCACATAACAACAAGCTTCGGCTTTATTGAAGATGTGGATCGCGCATCTGATCACTGCGGGCCGGAAAGAAAAGCTTTGGGCGCCGAAATTAACTATTATGACGCGCTAGCCCTGTCACTCAATTTGTCCTGATCGACCAGCAGCACCCGGAGATTTCCTGTTTTTTCAAACCCGAGGTCGACGAATGGTCTGGCATCTTCGAGAGTTTCATATCCGACGATGGGGCGGCCTGCGCCAAAATATTCCGCGCACCGGGTTGCAGCATCAACAACCGAGTGATCGTTGGTCGGCCCAAACACATTTGAAAGACCGACCACTTCAGACGAAAGATTTGCAATACAACCGGCCCGAATTCCCTCTTTGCCCTCTTGCCCAAAGAACGCGATACTGGTGTTATCCAACAAGTTTGCAGGAAACATCGGTGTTTCTGATTTCACGTTCGATACGCTCCATGCGACTTCCCATCGTGTCAGGTCGTCTTTGGTGGCGATCCTTTTCCAGGGAGCACCGGACGTGACTGCGGCCGAAGCCTCTTTCCAGATCCACGTCGCGGAAAACAGTATTTCTGCCGGAAGTTGCCCAAGTGGCAAGTCGGCAAAGCTGTCCTTGACGGCAAATGCGGATTGAGCGGCCATGTTCTCGGACCGTAAAAGCCCGGCACCAATTCCCGGTCGACAAGTAACCACCTTGGGGTAGAGGGGCGGAGGTGTGCCCGCGCAAACCAATGCGTTCTCGTCACGCTGCACCGCAAGACCGTGGGCTGCAAACATTGCGGCACAAAGATCGGCATTGTTCCCGGCGGCAAGCACCGATTTTCTCATATTTCTTTCGCTCATCACACCTTCCGGTACTAAACAGCTTGCCACAAAGACACCGGGACTTTTTGACCAAATTCAGTCCCTGAAACCATACGCGCTTTGTTATTTGGCATGCCAAAGGTAGTACGAATGAACCAAGATTGATTTGGTCAGATGATTGCCGCCACTGCCTGCATCAGCATCTTATGGAACTCTCAGCGATCACTCACAAGTGGATATCGCCGTTGGCCCGCTCGTTGGCGTCAATGACCGGGATTCTTCTTAAGCCTCACGATCAGGCTTGGCAAAAGGTGTGCACCACTCATTGCGAGAGGTTGATCCCAAGATAGGTTTGACCCTTGCTGAAATTCCTGCCTTAAGGTTTCGAAGACGCGGTTCAATGAGGATAAAATGAGCGATCTTGGCTTCACTTTCAGGCAGTCAAAGAACGGTGAGGTGGTGGTCGACCATCGCGGTAAGCGCGCCACGACTCTTCGGGGTGACAAAGCAGACTGGTTTCTGCAAGACATGGACGGGCTGGATTTCGAAAGCCAGCAACAGGAGATGGCCCGCCTGACCGGAAACTATAAACGCGGCAATGAGCGGAAGGCACGCAACCATCCCCGAAACAGATAGGCTGATGCTCAAAACACTGGTCCGCTGGAGCGCTGCTGCCGTTGGTGGCATCCTCGTGTTGGGGGCCGTGACATGGTATACCACCCTCCCCGATGAAGACCCGAGAGGTACTTGGACTGCCCCTGCGTACGGATTGGCCTTGCGGATAAGCGCGCTTCGGGCTGAGGTTTTTCGAATAACACCAGTGAGTTGCTTCCGGGAAAACCACTTCCCGGCTCATTACGGGTTGGTAAAGATCGCATCCGGGGCAACAATATCTACAAACAAAGACGGGATCGAGTTGCGTTTGGACAGCGCGTTGGAGCCTATTCGGTTTACCACCTCAGACCTGCCAACCGAATGTGATGATCCGGAACACCGGGACGGCGGTGTACAGCATACATTTGACGTGTTTTGGCACGCAATGGACCACCATTATCCCTTCTTCGAGGTCCACGGCGTGAATTGGAAGGCTCAAAAGTCGCTGGCTCCAGAAACAAATACCGTTGGAGAAGCAGAGCTGGCGAAACGCTTGCGAGATGCTGTGGCTGGGCTGGACGATGGGCACGTTCAGCTTTCGATGGGTGAACAGGGAACTTTCTCTCCGGAACGGGTACCCAACTGGCTGAAAACAGCACCAGCGCTCACGCATGACCGTTTGTGGGACACCGCGTTGAACGAAGCGGATATTGTGGTTCAAAAGGTAAAGAACATTCCCATCCGTTATGGAATTCGTGCTGATGGGATCGGGTATATCGCAATCAAGGAAATGGAAGTGCAGGCAGGGCTCAATCAGTCATCATATGATGCGACCGTGCAGGCCTTTGCAAAAGTTGCTGAAGCCCTTCAGAACGCCGACGCCCTTGTGGTGGATGTACGTTACAACCCCGGTGGGGCGGACAATGTTTCCATGGCGTTGGCAGGGTTCTTTACCGATCGCACTCAGGACATTTTCCAGAAAATGGCATGGAAGAAACCGAAATACTCAGAACCGTTCACAGCAAGGCTGACACCGTCTTCCGATCTGGTTCTTACACAACCAACCATGCTTCTTACCAGCGAACTGACCGGGAGTGCAGCTGAGATATTCACGTTGGCGATGCGTGAATTGCCCAATGTGACAGTAATGGGATCACGTACTTCAGGTGGGTTGTCAGACATGATGGAACTAACCTTACCGAATGGCTGGACGCTTGGTTTGTCTTCACAAAATTACGTCTCCATGGATGGCGAGGAGTTTGAGGCGATTGGAATTCCGCCAGATATTGAGATCCCGCAGGATGGCGGTGCTCTATTGCTGGGTTCGGACAGGGTTCTTGAACAGACGGTTCAATCCATTCGAAACCTCATCTTAAATCCGGCTGAGTGAAACCACAGAACATGTACGCGAATTGACTGCGTTTCCAGTGCGCGGCGTTTGCCGCTGGCACGCTTTTTGCGCCGAATAAATTAAGATATCAGCCCAGCCTCGACATCCCAGGGCGGCCTGCCCTTCCCGATCCGTTCGGCAAGGAAATCCACAAAGGCGCGGACTTTCATTGGCATATGGCGGCGCTCGGGGAATACAGCATATAGAGTCTGTTCCGAAAATGCGTACTCCGGCAAGACCCGGACCAGATCGCCAGTGGCCATACGGGAACCTGCCACAAATGTTGGCAACCGCCCGATCCCAAGCCCGTCGAGTAACGCGGTACAAAGCGTTTCACTGTTGTTTATGCGCAGAGTGCCCGTGGTGCGCGTCCGCACTTCACCATGCGGACCTTGGAATACCCATTCCATCGGGTCACGTGAATAGGCGTAATGAAGGCAGTTATGCGCCAGCAGATCTTCGGGATGCTGTGGGGCACCTTGTCGCGAAAGATAGCTCGGTGCAGCGACAAGGACGCTATGGATCGGTGCCAATCGTCGCACGATCAGGGCCGAGTCAGGCAAGGTACCGGCCCGGATGGCCATATCCAGCCCGGCATCGATCAGATCAACGACCCGGTCATCCATGGTCAAGTCCATCGTGATATCAGGAAAGGCGGCGAGAAACTCAGTGAGCAACGGCGCGATATACAGCCGCCCAAAGGACATCGGCGCGCTTACCCTCAGATGTCCGACTGGTTGCCCCTGCACGGCCGCTACCGCGTCTTCTGCTTCCTGCGCCGATCCAAGCGCCTGTATTGCATGCGTCAGGTAAATTTCACCAGCTTCGGTCAGTGAAATACTGCGCGTCGAGCGATGAAACAGCTGAGTACCAAGATGCGCTTCTAACGCGCCAATCCGTTTGCTGACGGCTGATTTCGTGATTCCCAACCGCCGCGCAGCCGCAGCAAAACCGCCGTTCTCGGCCACAGCGACAAACACCGGGATAGCGCTGATTTCGATCATGTTACCCTCATATGGTCAACTTTTTCTCACCCTTGAGTGTAATTGATAGCCAATTATCCCACATTGGGAAACATGTTAGGCCATCCTCAACGCGAAATGGATGGAGGCGGCTATGCCCAAAATGCTGATCAATGGAATTCTGCGGGATAAACCAGCGCAATCCGACGGGCGCTTTCACCGGTTGCCCAGCCCTTTTCGGGGTTGGATCAGTTCGGACGCTGAGGCAAACTTTCCGGCGGCTTCAGGTCGCTATCACCTCTATATGTCCAAGGCTTGCCCGTGGTGTCATGGCGTTGATCTGGTGTTGGCGCTCAAGGGGCTGCGCGACCTACTCAGCATCACCTGGATGGACCCGGTAATGTCCGAAGATGGATGGGTCATCGACCAATCCAGCTTTGACGAGACGGCCGGTGTGGCGCGGGACCGATACCTCTATCAGGTCTATCGGCGCGCTGAACCAGCCTATACTGGCGCGATTTCCGTCCCAGTGCTGCTGGACAAGCACAGCGGCCAGATCATTAGCACGGATTCCGCAGATATCATGCGGATGCTCAACACCGCCTTCGTCGACGCAGCCATTCCGGACCTTTGTCCGACCGCCTTCGCCGCTGAGATCGATCGGCTGGCTGAAATAATCCAGGCTCCCATTCGCAACGGTGTCTATCGCGTCGGTTTTGCCACCACGCAGGAAGCCTATGACGAGGCGATCCATCAGCTTTATGAGGGGCTGGACATTGTCGAAGCCGTGCTGAACACGCGGCGTTTTCTGGCTGGCCCAATGCCGACAGAAGTTGATCTAAAGCTGTTTCCAACGCTTCTGCGGTTCGATCCTGTCTATGTAACGCATTTCAAGATCGACCGGAAACGGATCAAGGATTACCCGGCCCTATCGCGCTATCTGGCTGATTTCGCCCAACAGCCGGGCGTCGCCGAAACCATCGATTTGCAGCATACCCGCGCGCACTATTTTCTCAGCCATCGCAACATCAACCCGAGTGGCATCATCCCGATTGGGCCAGAGCCGGGAAATATCGTTGCAGATATGACAAAGGGAGCGGCGTGATGTCCCGCATTGCCAGAGACCTTCCGCCGACTGCCCTGATCATTGCAATCGGTGCGCTGGTTGGGGTCAGTTTTACATTGTCCAAATATGTGGCGATAGCAGGTAGCGCGCCTCAACAAGCGCTGTTCTGGCAACTTCTGGTCGCGAGCGTTGTTCTGTTTACCATCGTTGCGATCACCGGTAACCGCCCGCCACTGCATCGCAGGTATCTGTTCTACTACTTGGGGGCGGGGTTTCTGGGCATCAGCGGTCCTGCTTTGATCGCCTTTGCAGTATTAGGCTACGTCTCGACCGGTTTCTACTCTGCGCTGGTCACACTGTCGCCGCTTTTTACATTCGCGATCACGGCTTTGGTCGAAAAGCGAATGTTACCTTCATACCGGCTGATCGGAATCCTGATTGGGTTGGCCGGCATCAGCTTTGCCACCCATAGCGGCTTCGATCTGTCGGGTGTCGCGCCGCGCTGGATCGCCATTGCTCTGGCGGGTCCACTCCTGCTGGCAATGGGCAATGTCTTTCGCAGCCGGGCCTACCCGACGGGTGGCGATCCGATGACGCTGGCGGCCGGAACACTGGGTCTGCAACTGTTGCTGATCGGTCTGCCAGTCCTCGCAAGCGGTCAGGTCACGCCCGGTTCGATGCCGGGGCCTGGCTCGATTGCCGCACTAACCGGAATCGGGCTGATCACCGCACTCAGCTATGTGCTGACTTTCGAAGTCCAGCGGCGCACCGATGGCATCGGATTTGCCCAGGTCGGATATTTCGCGACGCTTTTCGGCATTGGCTTCGGGGCTCTGGCCTTTGACGAACCAATTCACCTCACATTGGTCGTGGCGCTCGCGGTGCTGTTTTTGGGGTTGGCCATAACCAACGGGCACATCCGCCATGCCGACCTATGGCGTCTTGCGTCCAAAACACAGGCCTGTGTGCCGCTGAACGTCACAACTTTCCAATCATCTGCCAAGGAGACCAACGATGCAAATCGCCAATGAACACAGCTCGCCCCATACAGCACTGGTTGCTGGGCTCTATGCGGCCGTCGACGCAATGAACGCCAGCGACATCGTTAGCTATTTGACAGAGGACGTTACATTCCGCCTCGGGAATTTCGATCCGGTTGTAGGGCGCGAACCTGTCCATCAGGCCAACGAAGCGTTCTTTCAGACCATCTCTGCCATGCGCCATACCATTGCCGGCGTCTGGTCGAGCGGCAACACGGTGTTCTGCGACGGCACCGTCCATTTTACACGCAAGGACTACAGTGAGCATGAAGTCCCGTTTGCCACACGCCTTGGCCTGCAAGGTAGTAAGGTGGTTGATTACGTAGTCTACGTGGATATCTCAGAGCTCTACCCATGCGAAAAAACCGGCACCATTGTTGACCCAAGCAGGGCGCGTTCTAAGGTCTAGAGGCTGCCTAGTTGTATGTGACGCTGACCTTTCGAAAGCGCTACTGAGAAATTTGCCGAACGATCCTCTGGACGCCTGTACCGAGATGTTCGGTGATGAGTTCGTCACCGACCCACTTGTTGCCGCCGAGCTGCTGAAACTCGTCTCAAATGCCGGTTTCCGGAACACGCGGAACGCTAGTTCGACACCCGCGATCCAGCGGCATTGCCACACTTGCCGAAGTTGCTTCCCAAGGTTGCCTAACGGCTTGGCTGGCCCTATGGGGCCAGCTTCCACAAACACCCATCCGGCCCAAAATCCTGCACTACATGTCCGTTTTTATGCTGACGCTGTATGCATGGTGCAGGCGCTTGCCGCAGCGTGTTGACGATTGTCAGCTTCAACTCATTGCGCCCTAATAGCTGCTTGTACTTGCCGCGCGGTGCCATGCCCTTTGGATCGTCTTCATAACCGCACAGCACCAGTGCGCAGTCTATGGCGTCTAGATCGGCCTTGATCGCGTCAACAGCCTTTGTAGCGGCTTTGTGTTTGCCAGAAAGTTCCGCGCCTTTCTTGATCAGCCTGTGAATTTCTATTGATTGTCCCATGCCTCATTGTGATTCAAGCGAGCGCGGGGTTCAGCCATCTTGTTGGTGCGTTTGATACATAAGGCCGGGTTGCTGAAAGCCCTCGCCGCAGTGCGGCGAATTCACTCTTTCCGCCCTCTGTGAAGAAGCCAGCGGTCGAACAACAAAATAGGTTCGGTTGCTTGCCCCTTCCCTGCCCGCCTGATGCCACCAATTTAAAATCCTGGTTTCAGTAATCCGAGCCCTGCCGGGTATCCCAGAGACGCAGAATTTCTATCTGAGTGGCCATTACGCGATAGATCAGCGTGAATGGGGTTCGCGGCACTGAAAGCTCCCGCACGTCTTGGCGTGCGTCACTTGGGTGACCTGCATAAGGGTTGGCAGCAAGTGTAAGCTGAATGGCCTTGAGCTGAGCCCGTGCCCTTTCGCTGCCTTCAGGAAAAACGGACGTGTAGTAGTAACGGAACCATTGAATGTCCCGGACCGTATCTTCGAGAAATACAATTTTCATTGGCTATTGGATTGCCCGCTTGCTGTCGGAGCCGAAAGCTCATTCTCGGTATCCCAGCTGTCTATCCAGGCATTCATTTCGTCTGCCGTGATGAACTTACCTAGATCTGCTTTTTCAACAGCTGCATCAATGGCTGCACGTTTTGCGGCCTTGGATTCCAACATCATTCTAATTGCCCGTACGGCGAGTTGTGCAGGCGACCGATCTTCTATCGCAGCTTCTCGTTCCAGGGACTTTCTCAAGTCTTCATCGAGACGGATAGAATATGGGCTTGTCCTCATCGAAATCACCTGTTTCCGCTATGTAGTACAATGTAATACACTGGCATTCTATTCACAATAGATCGATGGCATGAACTGCATCTGTTGCTCTGAGGATGAGATATCATAGGGACGGCCTGCACTTCTGCGGATATTTTGAATTTTGCGACAACAATGCGGTTGGCTACATGTCTCCCCGATCGATTTTCGAGGTCAGAGAAATCAAATAGGCTTGGTGAGAGTTTATGTTCTCCGCTCGTTGAAAAATTTATCCAAGAACCATGAAACGGCGAGCTGGGCCATGTGTCGATTTCATAGCATACCAGGTCTGACCAAATTGTAGGTATCCGACGATATCGTCCATAGGACGGTCACAATGTGCCTGATCCCGGGCAAAGCGAAGTTCCGAGCACAACTGTGGAAAGCTGCGCTCCGTTTGATCTGGAGATACTTGAATCCGAGAATGCCTTTCTTTCTTAACTATCGAATTCAAAGAGTCCTCTCTGTGCCCTCAATTTCATGGTCACTAGTCCTCAAATATTCTGTATCTGCCTGTGTTATCTGGGAGATTTTCGCCGGAAGTTCGCCTAGTACATTTGCATCTGGTTTGCGACGCAGAGCATTGCGTAAAACCACGCATCATCCACTGATCTTACACACTGTCCTAGCGGAGCAGTTTCCCCTGACGGCGAGTTGTGACAAAGCCGACTATCAGGATCGAACCCTGCGCACTCGACGCCTTCGACGGATTGGGTCGTGCGCAACCCCCTCGAAGTTCCCCTTAGGGCAACAACTCCGACCGGCGGGTGCGAATGTAGTCTGCTGTTCGAAACACCAATGCGGCCAGTGTTGCCGTCGGATTGATCGCGCCGGGCGTGGGAAACAGGCTCGCGCCAGCCACAAATAGGTTGTTCACCTCGTGCACTTGCCCATACGAATTCGTGACCGACGCGGATGCATCATCACCCATGATTGTTCCACCCATCATGTGCATCGGGTTTCGCGGGCCCGCCCAGGCGTCAGTTGTCCCAGCCGCCTTGAAGATGCGCAGGCCCTCTTCCTTGGCCAGTACCGATCTGGCCGCATTTACTTGTGGAAGCGAATTGCTCACATGCGCCTGCGGCAACCCGTATCGATCCCGTTTTGACGGATCAAGCGTGATGCGGTTTTCCGGAATACTGTCCTCTTCGCATAGCACCGTCATGTTGCCATAGTGCCGGCTGGCTTTGCGCAAATAGACATCCAAGGCTGCGCCATATACCTCGGGTCTGGCCAAAGCGGTTCCTAAAAGGTCGTTGGGTTTTGCAGCCTGCCCGACAAGCCAGGCGCGGCTGCCGAAGGCACCTTTTGCCGGTTGTTTGTCGTCATAGCCATCCAGGCAGAGCGTATTGGCGCCTGACACGCCCAAATGCGGTTCCGTTTCCTGTGTAAAAAGCCCGTGCATTGTCGTAAGAGCATGGGAGGTGAAATAGCGCCCCAATGTCTTGCTGCCGTTGCCCAGCCCATCGGGATGTTTGTCACTGGAAGACAACAGCAGCAGCCGCGCGTTCCAGATCGTATGACAGGCCGAGATGACAATGTCGGCGGGTTGCAGGTTTTCCCGACCCTGTTCATCGAGATACACAACTCCGGTTGATTTCGACCCCGAAGGGTCTGTTTCAACCCGTGCCACATAGGCATTGTGGCGTAGTTCAACCTCTGCTTTTCGGGCCCGTGGCCATTGTAGAACCAAGGGGTTTGCCAAAGCCCCAATCGGACATCCCGCATCGCACCAGCCATCAAGCAGACAACCCGCTCTCCCGCCATACGGGGCGGAGTTTACCGCCAGAGTGTTTGTCGTAAGCCTCAAACCTTCTGCATCAAACCCGGGTTTTATTGCTGCCGACTGTTCGGACATGGAAATAGCAGGCATGGGGTAAGGCTCGCCGGGCGGCGCATTGGGATCATCATCACCCGAAACGCCGAAATAGGATTGTGCGTGGTCATACCACGGCCTTAAATCCTCATATCCTATAGGCCAGTCCAAACTGCGCCCGTACAGGGATTTGACCTGAAAATCGTCCGGATGCAGCCGGTACCAGTTCGCATACCAATGCAGGCCCGCTCCGCCAGTCCCCCAACCCATGGCAAAGTTCGCCGCCCCCACCAGGTCTCCCGTTTCCCGAACTTCGGGTCCCGCCCATCTGAGCCGCCGGGACCAGATTTGTGAGCTGATCATATCTGAGAGCTTTCGCTCTGGCCCGGCCTCCAGAACCAGCACGTTGAACCCCGCCTCGCCCAGCTCGGCCGCCATTGTGCTGCCGGCGATGCCAGAGCCGATGATAACAACTTCGACCTTATCGTATGAGATTTTGGCCATTGGTTCTCTGTGTTTCGGGTCTCTTGTCGAGCAGCAGAATTGCTACCAGGGCCGGGGTGGCGGAATATGCGCGAGATACGGAATCTTCAGATCCGCAAACCCCGTCTGCGTTCCATAAACAACATCCACCGCGTCGCTTCGCGAAATGAAATAGAAGAAATTCGGGTCCGGGTCGGTCCAGACCTGCATCTCAGACGCGACTGCCGCCTCGATCATTTTCATTCTCTGACCGGCAGTCACCCGCGCAAAGGACAAGCCAAACCGGTGCTGGCATTCTTTTTCAATACCCAAGATACCCTTGCGATAAAATTCTGCCATGTCGCTGGCATCGATGTATCTGAGAAGTAACAGGGACGCAGACTGGTTTCCTGCGAGATTTTCGTCGACAAACCTGGCAACCCCGGCCTCCTCTGCGCCGGAAACGATGACCGTGCACCAGGCTGCCAGAGTCTCAGCCTCGGTTGTTGTGAGTATCTTGTAGCTTTCGTTTTCGACGGTCTTTGCCTCCGCATTTCGGGAAAGGCTGAGCGTTACGATGTTTGCCCAGAACGTGGTCGGGATCACACGAGTCAAAAAGCGTCGTCTTCCCATCATCCGACCTGTCTCCACCTCTTGCAAACAGATGCCCCGATTGTCACTGCTACGCCGCCTTTGTCAAATTTGGACATATCTCCGGTTCCGATTTTGGATTGGAAGCCCGATCCTAACGCAGCAAAGACGAGTCTTGGAAAAACCAACCGACACATTGAACTGCGGCATCCAGGCGCTTCGTTAATAGATTGGTACCGAGCCTCTGTAGGCCCCCTCCGGCAGGACGATGCCTGCGTCGTCGGATTGGGCTCTGCCCTACTGCTTGGCCATCTCTACACTGGACCCGTTTACTTCCGAAACCCAAACTCGGTTACAAAGAAACCAGGGTTCATTCCACTAAACAGGTCGCGTAGCTTTTCAAGCTCAGCAGCAGGGCCATGCAATTCTATTCCGGTGATCTCGACAAGGGCGCGCGTACTGTCAAAGATATGAGTTCCCAATTCCATATGGCGGATCACTGCATCTGCGCTGTCATAATCTTCACGGGACACCACCGACTGGTCGGCCCCGAAACTGTAAGCTGACGCCAAATGGTCAGGTTCCTGATGGCGCAATTCAATCATTTCCGCGCAGTTTTTTCGAAATGCCGCTGCGTGCGTTGCGGGGACGGTCATATATCCGACGATCGTTACATTTTGCGGGGCGGACATTACATTTCCTCCAACACTTCGTTTACATATTTCGTCAGGATAGACGCATTCGACTCATCGGCAAAATTTCACACGGTTGCCTTTGCCAACACTCCAAGTCACAGGTGGGCATTCGTTGTCTTGTAGCATTGCACATCTGGAATGTTCCCAATATGTTCCAATCCGGAAGCCTCAGGAGGTATAACCAAATGGCGAAAGTCGCATTGATAATCACAGATGAATTCGCAGATTGGGAATATGCAATGATCGGCGGAATCGGCGGCTCCTTTTACGAACTCGACGTCGCGTATTTTTCTCCAACTCCCGGGCAATTGAGGTCGATGGGTGGAATGACCGTTATTGTCTCCAATGGGCTGGAAGAACTGGCCGTGTGGCAACCGGATGTGGTGGCTGTCATTGGCGGAACCGTGTGGGACTCTGAAACTGCACCGGACATTACAGATCTCCTCGTGGCTCAATATGATAGAGGCGTTCCTGTCGGTGGAATTTGCGGTGGAACTCTGGCGCTGGCCAGATCGGGATTGCTGAACATAGAACCGCATACATCAAATGATGGAGATTTTTTGATAAGGAACGCAGTTGGGTATGAAGGAGCATCGAACTACGTTCAAAGTGCTTCGGCGGTTTCGTCAGGCCATGTTGTTACCGCCCCTGGAACAGCGCCCATCAGCTTTGCCGCCGCAATCTTTGAGGCAGCTGGTGTTCCGAAAGAAACAGTGTCTCAATTTAAAGATCTGATCACTGCCGAGCACAATTGAGTGCGGGCAATCGCACAGTGTAATGATCGCGGCCATAGTATGCTCAGCGATCCTTAGATTGCCGCGCGGTCGCTATCTGCTCAGACTAAATCTGTGGTCGAAGGCAAATGGGCTCGACGTTTGATGCCGTACATAAGATTAGAGATAGCCCATCAGGAAAAGTCCCCGGCTTGAACAAGCGGAGCGCGCAGATAGCGTTCACGCAAACTTGTCACAATTTCGTTATAGGTGGACTAAGTACGCTGGCTGAAAAAGTATCGCCATAGGGCAATTAAACTAGTCCGACGTCGCGCCAGACGAATAATAGAACGCAATTGCCTGCGCTCTGTTTTTGACCGAGAGCTTTTCATAGATATTGGACAGGTGAAACTTGACAGTGTTGGTCGAGATCTGCAGCTCTTTCGACAGGTCACGGTTCGACATGCCCTGTGCCAGCGCCTTGAGAATGGCGCGTTCTTTGCGGGACAGGCTGTGAATTGGGTCTCGTTGCATCTTGCGGACGTCGATGAACGGAAACACCATTTTCCCGGCAGCCACCTCGGCGCAGGTTTCCAGCAGCCCGTCGACCTCACCTGATCGGGAGGCGAAACCCGCGGCACCCGCCTGCATAGCGAGACGCGGAACGTCTCCCAGTTCATCACCATAGACGACAAAACGGGGCGCATTTTCCTGTTCGCGCAGGACCTCGATCAACTTGGCGGCCCCCAGAACCGGCAAGTTCCACGCGATCACGCAAACCTTGACCGGGACTCTCATAACCGCACCCAGGAACCCTTCCGCGGTAGCTGAAGTAGCGACCAGAGAGAATCGCGGGTCGCGTTCAAAGATTTCTGACATGGCAGACAGGACCAGTGGATTGCTGTCGGCAAGCATTACGTCAATCGGTTGCTGTGAAGGCTCTGCCATTGATTTTACGCCCAATTTTCAGATTAACCACCCATAAGAATAGGGTCCAACTTCGTATACTTTGGTATCCTTGCCAAAATGGGCAGGTTTTTTCCCATCCTATTAGAAGTCCCAAAACAGTAGTAAGTTACGTTGCGCGATGATGCAAGCAGCGCTTTTCTGATCCACAACGCGATATTTGGGCGTGCTCAACCACCCCAATGATCAAGGAGGATCGCAATGACTTTTCAGATTTTCCCACCGCTTGAGATCCCCGAGACTCTTGCTGCTGGTCCGGGGCCGGGCAATACCGACGCTCGTGTTCTTCAGGCTTTTTCCAGTGCGGGCGTTGCGGATCACATGCAGGGCGACGTGCTGCGG
>NZ_JBMIRT010000001.1:0-357 GCF_049195285.1 Ruegeria sp. MALMAid1280
ATGCGCCGAGGCCACCATCGGGAACTTGCCGCCCGGCACGTAGCAGCCCACAGACTGCACCGGGATGTTCTTGTGACCCAGGATCACGCCCGGCAGGGTCTCGACCTCGATATCCAGCATCGAGTCGCGTTGCGCCTGCGCAAAGTTCATCACCTGCTCCTGCGCGAACTTGATGTCTGCCAGTTCGCGCTCAGACAGCGAGGCGATCAGCTCGTCAATCTGTTCCTGGCTCAGGCGGAAGCTTTCCGGCGAGTAATTGTCGAACTTCTCCGACAGTTCGCGTACTGCCGCATCTCCGCGGGTTTCGATGTCCTTCAGCGTCGCCTCGACCACGGCGCGGGTCCTGGCGTCATCCTC
>NZ_JBMIRT010000003.1:0-347 GCF_049195285.1 Ruegeria sp. MALMAid1280
TGTGAATTGACCTTTGCGGATCATGTTGACCAATTCGATACCGGCTAGGGCAGATGCGGCTGAAGCGAAAGATTTGAAGCCCAGCATGGGTCTGATCCTTCGTTTGATGAAGCGGTGATCCTGTTCAATGATGTTGTTGAGGTATTTCCGCCTGACCATATCGATCAGGAACGGGCAACCAAAGCTCTTGAGCATCTTGTTGATCGCCTTGATGCCAGCTGTGTTGGCACCACTTTTGTCGATGACAATCTTGCGTGGCAATCCGTTCACCTTGAGAGCGCGGGCGAAGAACCTCGTCGCAGCGGCTTTATTCCGGCGCTCGGACAACATGAAATCCAGGGTCTTGC
>NZ_JBMIRT010000023.1:0-16075 GCF_049195285.1 Ruegeria sp. MALMAid1280
GAAGTTCTTGTCCCGGTTGTTCACGGCCTTGAACTTGGATCCGTCGATGGCGACACAATCCCCCTTCAGCACCCCGATCCGGCGGCAGAGTTCGACGAACTGAGCACAGGTCCGCCGAATAGCGGGGCCGTTATTGCGGCGTCAACGGCTTCTTGCCGTGTTGACAGAAAGACTCTGATTTCGGCTGCGTTGAGAAGGGGTAGAGAAAACCCATGCAGACGCTGTTTCGACTAGGACTGATACGTATCCCAATGACGCCCAAAGCGACTGCGCTGCCGACGGTCGCTCACCCCCGGAAACGATCCGGGCTGAATGCCTGTATGTCGGTCCGGGACTGCCGATTTGAAATCTCGTCCGCAACCAGCAGGGCCGTTGTTGCACCCAACGTCAGGCCCAATTGCCCGTGGCCTGTTGCAAAGGTGACATTCGCCAGCTTTCCGCTTCGGCCAATGATCGGTCGGGTGTCGGGAGTCAGCGGCCTCCGTCCGAACCGGCGTTCGGCGCTGCCCGTCTTTAACCCCGGCAGAACCCGTCGTGCCTTCTCTACCAATATATCGGCGCGGTCCCAGTTTGGGCGCGCGTCGGCACCGGCGAATTCAATTGTCCCGGCGACGGCAAGCGCGCCGTCGTAGGGCGTGATACCGAACCCACCCTTTGCGTAGAACACGGTATGGGACAGGTCGACACCGCTGTTCTTCAAGGCAGTGGAATAGCCGATGACGCCTTCGATTCGCAGCGGAACGCCCAATTCTGCTGCCAGATCGCGGGAGCGCGTGCCCGCGGCCAAGACAAATTCGTCAGCCGCAAGGACGCGGCCATCGTGCAGCTTCACGGCCTTCACCTGACGGCCGTCCCGGTCAAAACCGACCGCACTGCCAGAGATCACCGTCCCCCCACGCGTCAGAAAGGCGTCATGCAGCGCTTCTACAAGTCGCTTGGAATCGGTCACGAAGCTCCAGTCGCGCAGCAGGGCAGCATGTTTGAAATCCGGCGCAATGGCAGGGTCGATGTCATGCGCTTCTGCACCGCTGACTTCTTCAATCGAGCATCCCAATTCGCGCGCCAGATCAAAGGCGGCGGCCATGTTTGCGCGATCGTCATCGCCGTCAAACAGCTTGATGACAGGGCGTTCCACCAACAGGTCAGGCCGCCCGACATCAGCCAGTTGCGCCTTGAAATCCGTGGTCGCCAGAAAGGTCAGCCGCGCCAAATCCGCCGCAATGGCCCGCATCTTCGAAGGACGCGCATTGGCGACAAATCGGGTGAACCATGGCATCAATCGCACGGCCGAGCTTGGGCGCAAGGTCAAAGGCGCCTTGGGATGCATCAACAGCCCCGGGACTTTCGCCAGCATCCCGGGTTGGGACAGCGGCACGATCTCACCCACCGCGATGCAGCCGCACGAGGCCCAACTGGCACCCTCGCCCACCGGACCCGGCTCGATAACGGTGACTTGATGCCCCTCGGCCTGCAAAGCCAGCGCGCACGAGATACCCACGACGCCGCCGCCGATCACCACCAGGTCGGGCATGTCTTGCGACCTTTCCTATAATGCCTGCAACTGTTCCAGCAGGTCTGGTGCGACCGAAACTCCGTTCGCTTCGGTCGCCGCGCGGTTTTTCAACCGTCCGTCACCGGGCACGCGCGCGGTGCCGTTGCCCTCGATCTGGGCGCAGATGCGGGTGACGTAGTCGTTGAACGACGGGTTACCAAACCGGCTCGGGTCTATCGCGATCAGGGTTGTGCCGCCCTTGATGTTGAGAGCGCCGAAGGACTCACGCTCCTGATTGTCGACCGACAGGGTGCCGCCGGCCAGCGCCGCCCCCAGCACTTCGATCAGGAAGGCAATGGCCGCGCCTTTGTGTTCGCCAAAGGGCAGCAGGCTGCGGGTTTCCAGAATGGCGTTCGGATCGGTTGTCGGCTGGCCCGACGTATCCAGCCCGCTGGGGCGCGGCAGGTCATGCCCCTCGGCGGCGGCCATGCGCACATCCATCAGCGCGGCAACCGAGGAGGCTTGATCCCAGACAACCGGCTCGGCCCCTTCGCGCGGGCAGGCAAAGGACATCGGGTTGGTGCCAAAGACCGGGCGCAGCCCGCCCTGCGGCACGACCATGGACAAAGAGTTCACTACGCCCAGCGCGACTAGCCCCGCCTGCGCCAGCGGTTCCGTGTCGAACCGCAGCGCGCCCAGATGGTGGCAATTGGCGCAGGTGAAGGACGCGATACCGTTTTCTCGGGCCATTGCAATCAGCTCATCCTGCGCATCCGCTCCCACAATCTGGTAGTAGCCATTGTCTCCATCACCGCGCAAAACGCCCGGCGCAATGCGTTCAACGGTGGGATTGGCTTTCGGGTTTGCATAGTTCGATTCAAAGCTTTGTGCATAGACGGGCAGCATCCGCAGACCATGACTGCGCGGGCCGTCACGTTCGGACCGCATTACCAGATCTGCCAGAACATCACTTCCGCGTTCGTCCATGCCGGCGGACACAAGGACGGATTTGGCCAATGCCTTCACCTCTTCGAGAGAGAGCGTTTTCGTCGGGGCGTCAGTCATTAACCTCATCCTGTCCTTATGTCTGGCTGGCGGGCGCTTGCGCGCCCGTGTTTTCAGTTACGCGTTCTGATATTCCAGCTTCTTCTTGGCAACAAATTCGTCAAGTGCGCCGCGCTGATCGTCCTGCATCGGCGGCTTGACGTAGTTGTCCAACATGCGCTGAGCCTCTTCATTGCCGACGGTTTCAGCGGTTTTCGACCCTTCCGCTTCCCACTGTTCGAAACTGTCATTGTTCTGCAGCGGGTTCATGTGCAGCGGGTTTTCCCGGGTATGGTCCGTTCCCAGAAAGTGACCACCGGGACCGATCTCGGCAATGTCATCCAGGATTGCGTCCAGGTTTTCATCCTCAAGCCCGCTGAAGAACCGGTGGAAGTTCTCAAGCTGGCGGGTGTCCTGAACCCATTTCGAGTAGCTGACCCCAAGCGCGCCTTCCAGAAAACCTGCCGAATGCACGATGTAATTGGCCCCGCCCAGCAGCACCGGCCACATGGTGTTGGCCGTATCAAAAGCAGCCTGCATGTCAGGGGACTTCGCCCCGGTCCACATCGTGCAGGTCCGCCACGGCACGCCATAGAACCGCGCCATCTGACCCACCAGCAAGTTCATCAGCCCCGGTTCCGGCGAGCCCATCATCGGCGCGCCCGTTTTCATCGACACACCCATGATCGCCACGCCCAACACCATCGGCGCACCCCTGCGGATGATCTGGCTATAGGCCATGCCCGCCAGCGACTCCGCGATCAGCAGCGCCACACCGCCCTGCGGGCTGGCGGGCGTACTGGCCCCGGCCAGAACAAAGGGCGACAGCAGACAGGGCTGATTGGCCGAGGCATAGACGCGCAAGCTTTGCAGCATGGTTTCGTCCCAGACCAGCGGCGTGTTGCAGTTCAGCAGCGCCGCCATCACCACGTTGTTGTCCACGAAATCCTCACCGAACACGATGCGGGTCATCTCAACCGAATCCCGCGCCGCCTGCTCTGACAGGACCGAGCCCTTGATCGGCTTGTCGGTCAGCGTCAGCGCGGCATGGACCAGCTCCAGATGGCGCTGCGGGACAGGGACGTCCTGCGGCTCGACCGGCAGAACGCCGGGCACCATCATCGACTGGCTCATCTGGCTGAGCTTGAAAAAGTTGTGCGCATCCTCCAGCACTGAGGGCCGCCGCACCCCGTCCAGACCATAGACAAACGGTGCGCCATAGGCGTTGGCGAACACCGAATGCTGGTTGCCGACCCGCAACGAACGGTCCGGGTTGCGCGCCGCGTAACCCCATTCCGACGGAACTGCCGAGATCAGGTCCATCAGCATGTCCCGGCCGATGCGGACCCGCTCGCCCTGAACATCCGCGCCGTATTTCTTCCAATCGGTCAAGGCGACCGGGTCGCGGAACTCGATACCGGTGGTTTCAAGGATCGTCATCGCGGCGTTGTGGATTTTCTCGACCCCTTCGGGGCCGAGCAAATCAATCGGGCCGATCTTGCGGTTCAGCGTCGGCAGGTAAACCGGTGGAGGGTTGGTGCGGGCCTGAACCCGCGCTGCGCGGCCACCGCCGCGACCCGAGCGTGCTTTGACTTCTGCCATTTCAAATCCTCCCAGATCAGGCGCGCGCACGGGCGCTGGTTGGGTCAACGGCGCAGGTTCCGATCACCTCGGCATCGCGCATCTCATTATGGACCAGAACCTGCATCCTGGTGCCTTGCGCTGTCATATCCTGCGGCACCAGTGCCATGGCGATGTCGTGGTTGCAGTAATACGAAAACCCGCCCGAAGTGACGCGACCGATCAGCTTGCCATCGGCATAGACCCCTTCGTCGAACATCACCGAGGTATCGCAGAACGGCAGTTTCAGCGTGACCAGAGTATTGTATCCGCCCGCTTCCTGCTGCTTTTGCAGCGCGGCTTTGCCGATGAAATCACGCTCGGCCACCTGCCCACCGATCTTTTCGGTCATCGCCACAAAGCGGCCCAGATCAGCCTCATACGGCGTCAGGTCCTTGCAAATCTCGCGGTTGATGGCGCGATAGGATTTCTCAAGCCGCATCGATTCCAGCGCCTCAAGGCCGAAGGGTTTCACACCCGCTTTCAGCAGCAGATCGACAAGGTGGCGGTTGTATCCGACCGGGTGGTGCAGCTCCCAACCCAGCTCGCCGGTATAGGACACGCGCAGCAGGTGGACGCCCTTGGCATAGCCCACCTCACCCATCTGGGCCGACAGCCAGGGGAAGGCTTCGTTCGACAGGTCGTTGTCGGTCAGCGGTTGCAGGATATCCCGCGCCTTGGGCCCGGCCAGAGCGATCACGCCCAGCTGCTCCGAGATATCCTCGATCACCACCGATCCGTCGCGCGGCAAGACGCGCTGCAGCTGATCCCAGTTATAGGCGCGCCAATTCGGGGTCGAGATCAGATAGAAATCGTCCTGCGCATAGCGGACGATGGTGTATTCCGCATCCATGCCGCCCTTGTCGTTCAACATCAGTGACAGGGTCATACGGCCCACCTTGGGCAGCTTGTTTGCCATCAGCCCGTCCAGCCATTTCGCAGCCCCCGGCCCGCGCACGGTGAACTTGGTCATCGGAGACATCTCGATGAAGCCAGCCTCTTCCCTTGTGCGGCGCACCTCTTCCTGCACCAGTTCCATGTGGTCGGTGCGGCGGAAGCTGTGTTCGGGGATTGCCTCGCTGGGTGACTTGGCAAACCACCGCGGGAATTCGTAGCCATTGAAGCTGGTCCAGACCGCGCCATGGGCAGTCAGCAGATCGTAGGACCCTACAGTCTTCATCGGGCGCGCACCGGAGAAATCTTCGCCTGGAACATGCGCATCCATATGGGTGCCCCAGGTTTCGCGCACCTTGTCCATGGTCCAGCGCTTTGAGGCATAATCCGAGAACCGGCGCGGGTCGAGTTCAGACATATCCATGCCCGGATCGCCATCGACGATCCACTTTGCCAGACGATTGCCCACGGTGCCGCCCCACAGGATGCCGCCCGGCATACCTTCGGCCAGCCACAGATTGTCATGCCCTGGCGCGGGACCGGCCAGAGGCAGCTCGTCCGGTGTCATCTGGAACGGGCCGCGGGTGTTGGCCTTGATGCCAACCTCGCCCAGGGTCGGCACCCGTTCGATGGCGCGCTCCCACTGGGTTTCCACGGCGTCAAAATCTTCGGGCAGCAGATCCGCCCCGAAATCCGGCGGCACGCGATCTTCGGCGAACAGTTTGAGGTCTTTGGTGAACTCATAGGGGCCGAACTGGATGCCACCGACATCCTCACGCAGATAAGCACCATAATCCTCGTCCCGCAGGATCGGGAACTCCGTCAGGCCCTGCGCCCGACGCTCTTTCAGCAGCGGCACGGTTTCGGTGGTCCAATACTGGTGCACGATCGGGATACAGGGCAAATCCAGACCCACCCGGCGCGCATTTTCGCGGGCATAGTTGCCGGTGGCAAAGATCAGGTGTTCACAGGTGATCTCACCCTGATTGGTGGTCACTTTCCAGTGGCCATTGTCCAACTTCTCATAAGATTGCGCTTCGGTGTTCTGGTACACCTTCGCGCCCGCGTCCCGTGCCAGCTTGGCCAGCGCCATGGTGATATCGGCCGGGTTCACATAGCCGTCTTCAGTGTGCAGAATACCACCGCGAATGTCTGGGCTCTGGTTCAGCAGGGGATGGATATCCGCAATCTCTTCCGGCGTGACCAGCTTGCAGGGTACGCCTGCGGCCTCGGCAATCGAGATGTAGGACTGAAACTCATCCCACCGTTTCTCGGTATTGGCAACGCGCAGCTGGCCAACTTTGCGCAGGCCGACCGAGGTGCCCATCTTCTCTTCGACCTCGGAATAGATGCGAATGGTTTCCATCGTCATCTTCGACACATTATGCGACCGCACAAAGGTCACCAACAGCCCCGCTGCGTGCCAGGTGGACCCGGAGGTCAGCGTCGTACGCTCCAGCATGACCGCGTCCGAACAGCCATGCTCGGTCAGGCCATAAAGGATCGATGCCCCAACGCATCCGCCACCGACAACCACTACTTTTGCGTGCGACTTCATTCAATCGACTCCCTAACTTGCGCCCAAAACCCGGCCATACTGGCAATTCGCTGATGCCGGGTTTGTCCGGGGCTGCAGGCATCTACGTTACCATGAACACCGCCCTTGCCGCCCAAGACAGACACATCCCGAATGCTGATAACCAACATCGCGGGCGACAAGCCGTCGGGCAATCGCAAAAAAATTCACTTTGCAATAATTGAAGTAACTCAAACTTGGATTTTTGTGCTAAAAAGTCGAAAAACTCAGGATCAAAGGTCAAACCACCTTGCCCAAAGGCCCATATGAACTGCCCCCGGTAAGCTCGTTAATCAGCTTTGAAGCCGCCGCGCGTCATGTCAGCTTTAAAAACGCCGCGTCAGAGCTGAACGTCACCCCGGCGGCCATCAGCCACCAGGTCAAATCACTGGAAAACGAGCTTAACTGTTCGTTGTTTCGCCGGCACCATCGCGGGGTCGAACTGACCGAAAGCGGGGCTTACCTGCTGGTCGCCCTGCAACGGGGGCTTGAAGATATCAGCGAGGCCTTGCAGCAGTTGCGCTCGCATTACGACCGATCCGGTGTGACGATTCGGTCCAGCACGGCCGTCAGTTCGCTTTGGCTGACCCCCCGGCTTGCGCAATTCTGGAAAAGACACGGGCATATATCGGTGACGCAAGTGGTTACGGATCTGGGGTTTGACACAACGAAATGCGATCTCAGCATTTGCTATGGGGATGCCTCCGAGGAGAAGGGCACCAGCCATGTTCTGTTTCGTGACCGCATCATGGCCCTCGGCAGCCCCCGGTTCCTGGAACAGAACAATATTACTGGCATTCAGGACATGGCGCGCATCCCCTTGATCCACCTTGATGCGCCGGGAACGGGGTGGACGGATTGGCGCGAATGGACCAACCAACTGGGGTATGACGGGCCTTTGAATTCGGCGCATCGCGTCAACAACTACACCATCGCGCTTCAGGCCGCGCAGGACGATATGGGGGCAGTGTTGGGATGGGAGGGGCTGACCTCGGAGCTTGTCGCGTCCGGGAGACTGGTCAGCCTGCTGCCACAGGCCCTGTCCTCACCGCTGGATTTTTACGTCGCGCTTCACAACACTGCATCTGATCGTGCCAAACTCGTGTATCGATGGTTGGCGGAAACCACCTGATATCTCCATATTTTTAAACGCTTAGAGCGGGAAATCACTTAGCCCTGGGTAACCTCACAGGGAATTCAGAGCGGTTGGTGGCGAACAGTTCTTTTGCCTGCCAGTTCTGCGCTATGTCGTCGCCACATCGAAGTGTGTCGGTTTTCGTCAAGCCCGAGGTAGAGCGATCACTCTACCACCCTCTCATGATCGACATGAAACACCAGATTGCCGCCCGTCTGCATGGTCAGTTCGAGGAAATGGGATTTGCCGGACCCGGCGTCGAGGCTCTGCGCGCGGGTGCGGATGTTTCGCTGAGAACCCTCTACAAGTATTTCCCCAGCCGCGAGGCCATGGTGGTGGGCGCGTTGCAACACCGCGACCGTGCCTATGCAGACTGGATCGGCGACGGCGCCGAGAACGGCGCGGCGCATGTGGTCCATATTCTTCAGCGGCTGTCCGACTGGCTGTTCGGAATATCGAACTGCGGTTGCCTGTTCCGCAATGCCCTGTCCGCCTATCCCGACAGCGCCCCGATACGCGCAGCGGTCGAAGTCCATAAGTCTGGGGTACGGGCTCAGTTTCACCGACGGCTTGTGGATGTCGCTCCGCATTGTGATGCGGACGCACTGGCCGACCAGTTGTTCGTTCTACACGAAGGCCTGACCGAAGCCGCCCGCATGATCGGCCCGGAACGGGCCAGCCGACAAACCCTCCGCACTGCTGGCCAGATCCTGGCTGCGGCAGGAATCAAGTAGCCCTTCCACACCAAAGAAAGCCGCGACATGAAGCTGAAGGAAATCCATATCTACGCCCATGACCTGCCGGTCAGGAATGGCCCCTATACGATGGCCAGCGGTGCGGTCTGGGCGCTGGACACTACTCTTGTCAAACTGGTGTCGGACACCGGTCATGTCGGCTGGGGCGAGACCTGCCCGGTGGGCCCGACCTATGCTGAGGCCCATGCGGAAGGCGCCCGTGCTGCGCTGATGGCAATGGCCGGGGGGTTGATTGGCGCCGAGGCGACACCGGGTACTCTGCGCCGCAAGATGGATACTCTACTGGCCGGTCACAACTACGCCAAGGCCGCTTTGGATATCGCGGCGTATGACCTGTTCGGCAAGTCGCTGGGCGTCAATGTCGCTGACCTGCTGGGAGGTGCCGTGACCGACCGCGTGCCATCATATTACGCAACCGGTGTCGGCGCGCCGGATGACATTGCGAAACTGGCCAAAGAGAAGCTGGACGAGGGCTATCCGCGCCTGCAGATCAAAGTTGGCGGTCGCCCGGTCGAGATCGATATCGAGGTGATCTCCAAGGTCTGGGAGGTCGTTAAAGGCACAGGTATGCGCCTGGCCGTGGATGGCAACCGCGGCTGGACAACCCGAGACGCCCTGCGCGTCAGCCGGGAATTGCCGCATGTACCCTTCATCATGGAGCAGCCCTGCAATACCATACAAGACTTGGAAAAAATCCGCCCGCAGATTAGTCACGGCATCTACATGGATGAAAACAGCGTCGACCTGAACACTGTCATTTCAGCTGCCGGCACCGGCTTGGTGGACGGGTTCGGCATGAAGGTCACGCGTATCGGCGGCCTGACCCACATGCGCGCCTTCCGCGACATCTGCGAGGCCCGCAACCTGCCGCATACCTGCGACGACAGCTGGGGCGGGGACATCATTGCCGCCGCCTGCACCCAGATCGGCGCAACCGTCAAACCCGAGCTGTGCGAAGGGGTCTGGCTGGCCGCGCCATACATCGACGGCAATTACGACCCGGAGAATGGCATTCAAATCGTCGGCGGCCACATCGAACGGCCAACGGGGCCGGGTTTGGATATCCACCCGGATGAGGCGCTCTTTGGTGAACCCGTCGCGTCTTTTGGGGGCTGATTCTGAACTGGCGTTGACCCCCTGCGCCTATTCCAGTGACACCCAAAGAACTTGCGCGTCTTCCTTGCTGGTGGACACGCACCCATGCCCCATGCTGCTGTCGTAATAGAGTGAATCCCCCGCCTTCATCGGCAGCGGGCGGTAATGTTCCGAAATAAAGATCAGCTCACCGCTCAGCACATACATGAACTCTTCGCCCGAGTGGCGAATCCACGGATCGAACTCAGAAATATCCCGCGCCCGGATCGTCGCAACATAAGGCAGCATCCGCTTGCTGGTCAGGTCCGAACACAGCAGCTCGTGCAGATAGGTTGCGGTCTCGCGAAACTCTCCCTGCCCTTTCGGCGTATAGTCCCGCCGACCGGTAATACCGGACTGGCCAGACTGAAGAAACAGTTGCGGCGGGTTCAGATCCAGCGCCTGCGTCAGGCGCCGCACGATCTCGAAGCTGGGCTTTGTCTGGTTGTTTTCGATCTTGGACAAGGTGGAACGACCGATTCCCGCGGCGCGTCCAGCCTCTTCCAGCGTCCAGCCTTTTTCCCGCCGCGCATCCCGAATCGAGCGCCCCAAAGCGGCGCCTTCATCCAGCTCCTCAGGTGCTGAGGCTTCGTTCCTTTGGTCTTCGCCCATGAAAATCTCCCTTTTCTGCGGCAGGTTATCCGTTCCCCTATTCGCACGCAACTTTACGAATACGAGATTTTTGTTGATTTGCGGGAACTAATTCCACTATAGGAAACAAATTCTCGAACCGGGGATTCGAAGAAGAGGAGGAGACTATGTTCAAGACGTCGCTGGCCGAGGCCGACCCGAAGATCGCCGCATCGATTGCGCGTGAAGGCACACGTCAGGCCGAGCAGATCGAGCTGATCGCATCCGAGAACATCGTATCTCAGGCCGTGATTGAGGCGCAGGGTTCGGTGCTGACCAACAAATACGCCGAAGGCTATCCCGGCCGCCGCTACTATGGCGGTTGCGAATATGTGGATGAGGTCGAAGTCGAAGCCATCGAGCGGCTGAAGCAGCTGTTCGGCTGTGAATACGCCAACGTGCAGCCGCATTCGGGTGCGCAGGCCAATGGCGCGGTCAAGCTGGCTCTGCTCAGCCCCGGCGACACGATCCTTGGCATGTCGCTGGATGCAGGCGGTCACCTGACCCACGGTGCAAAGCCCGCGCAATCCGGAAAGTGGTTCCGCCCGGTTCAGTACGGTCTGACCGAGGCCGGTCTGATCGACTATGATCAGGTTGAGGCGCTTGCCAAGGCCGAAAAACCCAAGCTGATCATCGCCGGTGCGTCGGCCTATTCGCAAAAGATCGATTTTGCCCGTTTCCGCTCCATTGCTGATGAGGTTGGCGCCTGGCTGCTGGCCGACATGGCCCATATCGCCGGGCTGGTAGCCACCGGTCTGCACCCCTCGCCGATCGGTCACGCGCATGTGGTCACCTCGACCACCCACAAGACCCTGCGCGGCCCGCGCGGCGGCATCATCCTGACCAATGACGGGGCGCTGGCGAAAAAGATCAACTCGGCCGTTTTCCCCGGCCTGCAAGGTGGCCCGCTGATGCACGTGATCGCGGGCAAGGCAGTGGCCTTTGGCGAGGCGCTGAAGCCCGAATTCAAGGACTACATGCAGCGCGTGGTCGACAGCGCGGCGGCTCTGGCTAATGTCATGATGGCGCGCGGCTGTGACATCGTTTCGGGCGGAACCGAGAACCACCTGATGCTGGTCGACCTGCGCCCCATCGGCGTGACCGGCAAGGACGCCGAAGCGGCGCTGGAGCGTGCTGGTTTCACCTGCAACAAGAACAGCGTGCCGGGCGACCCGGAAAAACCCACCGTCACCAGCGGCATCCGCCTGGGCACCGCCGCCGGATGCAGCCGCGGCTTTGGCCCCGACGAGTTCAAGCAGATCGGTCACCTGATCGGTGACGTTCTGGATGCTCTGGCGCAGAATGCGAACGGCGATGACGCCGTCGAAAAAGCGACCCGCGAAAAAGTCCGCGCCCTGTGCGCAAGCCATCCGATCTACTGAAAGACCAAGAAATGACCTATGATCTTATTGTCATTGGCGGCGGGCCGGGCGGCTATGTTGCTGCCATCCGCGCGGCTCAGTTGGGACTGAAAGTGGCCTGCGTCGAAGGGCGCGGGGCACTGGGTGGAACCTGCCTGAATGTGGGGTGCATTCCCTCCAAAGCGTTGCTGACCTCCTCGGCCAAGTATGCCGAGCTTGCACATCTCTCCTCCCATGGCATTGCGGTCGAGGGGGCCAGCATCGATGTGCCCGCGATGATGGGGCGCAAGGACAAGATCGTCGGCGACCTGACCAAGGGCATCGCGTTCCTGTTCAAGAAAAACGGCGTGGACCTGATCGAGGGTTGGGCCAGCATTCCTGCCGCCGGTCAGGTCAAGGTGGGTGATGAGGTCTATGAGGCCAAGAACGTCCTGATCGCCACCGGTTCGGAACCGACCCCTCTGAACGGAATCGAGATTGACGAGCAGGACATCCTCAGCTCGACCGGTGCACTTGCGCTGGAAACCGTACCCGACCATCTGGTCGTCGTCGGCGCCGGTGTGATCGGATTGGAGCTTGGTCAGGTCTGGGCGCGGCTGGGCGCCAAGGTCACCGTTGTCGAAAATCTCGACCGCGTGCTGCCCGGTATCGATGGTGAGATCGCGAAACTGGCGCAGCGTGCGCTGTCGAAACGTGGGCTGAAGTTTCAGCTGGGTCAAGCGCTGAAGTCGGTCGAAAAATCTGACGCCGGGCTGACGCTTACTGTGGATCGGGTCGGCAAGGACAAGGAAGAGGTGATCGAGGCCGACAAGGTCCTGATCGCCGTCGGACGCCGCCCTGTGACACGTGGGTTGGGACTGGAAGAATTGGGCGTTACGGTAGGTCAGCGCGGGTTCATCGAAGTCGATGGCACATTCCAGACCTCTGTTCCGGGCGTGTATGCAATCGGTGACTGCGTTCCCGGCCCGATGCTGGCGCACAAGGCCGAAGAGGATGGCGTTGCCTGCGTTGAGATGCTGGCAGGTCAAGCGGGTCAGGTCGACTACAACACCGTTCCGGGCGTTGTTTACACCGACCCCGAGGTCGCCTCGGTCGGGTTGACCGAAGAGGCGCTGAAGGAAGCAGGCGCTGAATACTCGGCCGGAAAGTTCGCCTTCATGGCCAACTCGCGCGCTCGTTCGACCGGCGAAACCGATGGTGCGGTCAAGATTCTGGCTGATCCAAGCGGCAAAATCCTCGGCGCGCATATCTGCGGCGCCCATGGTGGCGATCTGATCGCCGAGCTGGTTCTGGCCATGTCCAAAGGCGCCACAATCGCCGAAGTCGCCGCCACTTGTCATGCACACCCAGCCATGGGGGAGGCGGTCAAAGAAGCCTGCCTCGACGCCATGGGCCGCGCGATCCACGCTTAAAAGGGAACCGCCAGATGACCATCCAGCTTCGCCCCCGCCACCCTGAAAAGGCTAAGAAAGCCGACAGTGTCATCCCGCGCAAGCCCAAGTGGATTCGCCGCAAAAAGATCGAAAGCGCCGAGTATTACGAAACCCGCCGCCTGATGCGTGACCACGATCTGGCGACGGTCTGCGAAGAGGCCGCCTGCCCCAATATCGGCGAATGCTGGTCCAAGCGTCACGCCACCATGATGATCATGGGCGAGGTCTGTACGCGCGGCTGTTCCTTCTGCAACGTGGCGACCGGGCGACCAGACGCGCTGGACGCATTCGAACCCGGCCGCGTTGCGGCGGCCGTCAAGAAGCTGGGCCTGCGCCATGTGGTGATCACCTCGGTCGACCGTGATGATCTGGCCGATGGCGGGGCTGAGCATATCGCCCAGACAATCCGCGCCGTACGTCATCAGAACCCCGGCACCACGGTCGAGGTTCTGACCCCCGACTTTCTGGGCAAGGGCGACGCTGCGGATGTGGTCTTTGAGGCCGCCCCGGACGTGTTCAACCATAATCTGGAAACCGTCCCGCATCTGTACCCGACGGTCCGTCCCGGCGCGCGGTATTACACCTCACTCCGGCTGCTGGACGATGCCAAACGTGCCAACCCAGAGATTTTCACCAAATCCGGTCTGATGGTCGGGCTTGGCGAAAGCATGAACGACGTGCGGCAGGTGATGGACGATTTGCGCGCCGCGAATGTCGATTTCCTGACCGTCGGTCAGTACCTGCAGCCAACCCCCAAACACCACCCGATTGACCGGTTCTGGTCACCGGACGAGTTCGCCCAACTGGAGCAGATCGCGCGCTCCAAGGGCTTTCTGCACGTGTCGGCCACACCGCTGACCCGTTCGTCGTTCCATGCGGACGAAGACTTTGCCGCCCTCAAGCAGGCCCGCCAGCGGGCCCTTGCCGGGGCATAACCCAACGCAAATGGGAGGGATACCATGGAAGCGTTAAATTCAATCGTAGGGGCCATCAATGGCGTCGTGTGGGGGCCGCTGATGCTGGTTCTCATTCTGGGCGTCGGCTTCTTCCTGCAGGTCGGGCTGAAATTCATGCCGATCCTGCGCATTGGCACAGGCTTCAGCCTGCTGTTCAAAGGCCGTGAAGGTCAGGGCGAAGGGCAGATCAGCCCGTTCAACGCGCTGATGACCTCGCTGTCGGCGACCATCGGCACGGGTAACATCGCCGGTGTGGCCACTGCTGTCTTCCTGGGCGGTCCGGGCGCATTGTTCTGGATGTGGATGACCGCCCTGGTGGGCATGGCCACCAAATATGCCGAAGCCGTCTGCGCGGTGAAGTACCGCGAAAAAGACGAGCTGGGCAACTTTGTCGGCGGCCCGATGTACTACATCAAGAATGGTCTGGGCGCGAAATGGGCCTGGCTGGGCGTCGCCTTCGCCCTGTTCGGCGGCATCGCAGCCTTTGGCATCGGCAACGGCGTTCAGGCCAACGGTGTAGCGCAAGTTCTGGAATCGAACTTCGGCGTGAATACCTCGGTCACCGGTGTCGTTCTTATGGTGCTGACCGCAGCCGTGATCCTGGGTGGCATCACCCGTATCGGTGCGGTTGCCGGTAAGCTGGTTCCGTTCATGGCCATCGCCTACATCATCGCCGGCCTGCTGGTCCTGATCATCAACATCGGCAACATCGGCCATGCACTGTCGCTGGTCTTCACCCATGCCTTCACCCCGTCTGCCGCCGAAGGTGGTTTCGCGGGCGCAGCCGTCTGGGCCGCCATCCGCTTTGGTGTGGCGCGCGGCGTGTTCTCGAACGAAGCCGGTCTGGGCTCGGCCCCGATTGCGCACGCAGCGGCTGAGACCAAAGGTCCGGTCAACCAGGGCCTGATCGCGATGCTGGGCACGTTCATCGACACGATCATCGTCTGCTCGATCACCGGTCTGGCGATCATTGCCTCGGGCGCATGGACCTCGGGTGAATCCGGTGCAGCGCTGACCTCGCTGGCGTTTGCAACCTCGCTTCCGGGCGGCGGTCACCTGATCGCTATCGCTCTGTCGATCTTTGCCTTCACCACCATCCTCGGCTGGTCGTTCTATGGCGAGAAATGCGTCGAGTTCCTGCTGGGTGTCAAATCCCTGATGCCGTATCGCGTCCTGTGGATCATCGCGATTTACTTCGGCGCAACTGCAGATCTGGGCTTCATCTGGCTGCTGGCGGATACGCTGAACGCCATGATGGCCATTCCGAACCTGATCGCCCTGGCCCTGCTGAGCCCGATCGTCTTCAAACTGACGAAAGAGTTCTTCGCCTCGGGCGGCAAATCCGAAGAGCCGGGCGGCAAGCCTGCCGAGTAAGCTCGACCCAGACGAATACGGGGGGCCATCCCGGCCCCCCGGTTTTGAAACAGAATTCCATATCTCGAGGAGAGACGTGATGGCCACGAAAATCCTGCTGCCCATTGATCACACCGACGACCGCTCGTGGAAAAATGCTCTGCCGGTCGCATTGGAACAGGCAAAGTTCTACGGAGCCGAATTGCACGCGGTTGCTGTCATCCCCGAGATCATCCAACTACCAAACCTGCCCGCCAATTATGGCGCTGGCGCCAAAGAGCACGTGCGGGGCGCGGTTCAGGCTATTCTGGATCATGGCAATGCCTCCGACGTGGCAATCCACATCGAAGAAGGCAGTGTCTACCGCGAAATCCTGAAGCTTGCCTACAAGGACGGCTTCGATCTGATCGTCATGGCATCGACCAAAGGCGATTTCCCGAATTATGAGATTGGCCCGAACCTGGCCCGTGTCGTGCGCAACGCGCATTGCACCGTCATGGTCGTTCGTGACCAGTCCCGCTGATTGAAAGGTTAGAACGATGACCACACCGAAGCGCACGCCACTCCACGCGTTGCATGTTGAGTTGGGCGGCAAGATGGTTGATTTTGCGGGTTGGGAGATGCCTGTTCAGTATCCTTTGGGGATCATGGGCGAGCATAAGCAGTGCCGAGAGAAGGCGGCGGTGTTTGAT
>NZ_JBMIRT010000024.1:0-281 GCF_049195285.1 Ruegeria sp. MALMAid1280
ATGGAGGCGCAGGGCTCGGTGATGACCAACAAATACGCCGAGGGCTATCCCGGTCGCCGCTACTATGGCGGTTGCCAGTTCGTCGATATCGCCGAGAACCTCGCCATCGACCGCGCCAAGCAGCTGTTCGGTTGCGAGTTCGCCAATGTGCAGCCGAACTCGGGCAGCCAGGCCAACCAGGGCGTATTCCAGGCGCTGATCCAGCCCGGCGACACCATTCTGGGCATGAGCCTGGACGCAGGCGGTCACCTGACCCACGGCGCCGCGCCCAACCAGTCGGG
>NZ_JBMIRT010000028.1:0-16997 GCF_049195285.1 Ruegeria sp. MALMAid1280
GCCGAAGCCGAAGCCGAAGCCGAAGCCGAAGCCGAAGCCGAAGCCGAAGCCGAAGCCGAAGCCGAAGCCGAAGCCGAAGCCGAAGCCGAAGCCGAAGCCGAAGCCGAAGCCGAAGCCGCCATTGAGCCGGTTGCGGCAGACCCAGTTGCGACGAGCGCAGACAAACCGGCCGAACCTGAACAGGAAAAACGCGGCGGCTTTGTGCCGGCGCTGCTTGGTGGTGTACTTGCGGCCGGGATCGGGTTTGCCGCGGGCAGCGCGGGCCTGTTCGGGTCCGGCGAGTCCGACGGCCTCGCGGCGCTTGAGGCGAAGCTCAATGATCAGTCCAGCCAGATCGCGGCGCTGACGAAATCTCTGGCCGACAGTTCAGACAGTTCTGATGTGGACAGCAAAATCGCCGCTCTGACCGATCAAGTCACGCCGCTGGGCGCGGAACTTGAGGCGGTGAAATCCGGCCTCGACGGGCTGGCGGGCAAGATCGACCCTCTGGCCAGCCGTCTGAGCGATCTGGAAAGCGGTGCGCTGACGCAGGGCGCCTCACCCGAAACCTCGGCCGCGTTTGAGGCCGAATTGAAGAAACTGCAGGATTCGCTGGCCGCGCAGCGGGCCGAGGTCGAAAAAATGGTCACGGACGCACAAGCGCTAGAGGCGCAGGCCGCGGCCAAGGCGCAAGCGGCCGGTAATGCATCGATCCTGTCTCAGGTGCACAGCCAACTGGATGCGGGCCTGCCTTATGACAGCCTGGTGGACGAACTGACAGCTGGCGGCGTAAGCGTGCCCGATGCTTTGTCAGCCCCGGCAAAAGAAGGTGTTGCCAGCCTGGCCGCGTTGCGGAGTTCTTTCGCACCTGCAGCCCGCACCGCGCTGGCCGATGCGCGGGATGCGGACAAGACCACGGGTCTGGTCGCCTTCCTGCAACGCCAGACCGGCGCGCGCTCGGTCACGCCGCAAGAGGGCGACAGCCCGGATGCGGTTCTGTCGCGGGCCGAGGCTGCGCTGGCGGGCGGTGACGTTGCTGCCGCGCTGAGCGAACTCAAATCCCTGCCTGATGCGGCCAAGGCGGCACTGGCCGATTGGGAACAGGCGGCTCAGACCCGTGAGGCCGCCGTGGACGCCGCCAATGCGCTGCAATCCAGCGTAAACTCGAACTGAAGGACCTGCCATGCTGTGGTCATTGTTTAAGATCCTTGTATTTGTAGCGATTATCGGCCTGCTGGCCATGGGCGCCATGTTCCTGATGGAAACCAGCGGCGGCGTGCAGATCACGGCGTGGGGTCAGGAATTCACCTTGGGGCCGCTGCAATCGGTTATCGCGCTGGGCGTGCTGGTTGTACTGATCTGGGTGTTCTTCAAGCTGCTGACCCTGCTGATCGCGACGCTGAAATTCCTCAACGGAGATGAAACCGCGCTGTCGCGTTATTTTGACCGCAGCCGCGAAAAACGGGGCTATCAGGCGCTGTCCGATGGCCTGATGGCGCTGGCCTCGGGCGAGGGGCGTGTGGCGATGAACAAGGCTTACAAGGCCGAAAAGCTGCTGAACAAGCCCGAACTGACCAATCTTCTGGTGGCGCAAGCGGCTGAAATGAATGGCGATACCAAAAAGGCGTCCGAGACCTACAAGAAGCTGGTCACCAACAACGCCACCCGCTTTGTCGGTGTGCGCGGCATCATGAAACAGAAACTGGCCGAGGGCGACGATGACACCGCTCGCAAGTTGGCCGAAAAGGCACTGGCGATCAAACCACGCCATGCTGAAACTCAGGACATTTTGCTGGGTCTGCAAACCAAATCGCAGGACTGGAGCGGCGCGCGCTCGACCCTGACCGCCAAGCTGAAGGCCGGTCACCTGCCGCGTGACGTGTTCAAGCGCCGCGATGCGGTTCTGGCCCTGTCCGAGGCCAAGGATATTCTGGCCGAAGGCGCCACGGTCGAACAGCGGGAACATGCAATCGAGGCCAACCGCCTGTCACCCGATCTGGTGCCCGCCGCCGCCATGGCCGCGCGGGCCTATATCGAAAAGGGAAAACCGCGCGCCGCGACCAAAATCCTGAAAAAAGCTTGGGAGGTGCAGCCTCATCCCGATCTGGCCCATGTCTTTGCCGAAATTGCACCGGATGAAACGCCCCAGGCACGGATCAAACGCTTTACGGCGCTGACCCGCATTCATCCTGAGAATCCGGAAACCCGTCTGATCCTTGCCGAGCTGAACATCGTCGCCGAGGATTTCCCCGAAGCCCGCCGGGCGCTAGGCGATGTGGTGGAAAAACAGGCCGATGCGCGTGCCTATACGCTGATGGCGGCGATTGAGCG
Source organism: Ruegeria sp. MALMAid1280 (assembly GCF_049195285.1). Classification (NCBI taxonomy): domain Bacteria; kingdom Pseudomonadati; phylum Pseudomonadota; class Alphaproteobacteria; order Rhodobacterales; family Roseobacteraceae; genus Ruegeria; species Ruegeria sp. MALMAid1280. Next base: position 2,311 of record NZ_JBMIRT010000028.1, read on the forward strand.
GGGCGAGGGCGCCTCGGATGCCGTGGTGCAGGGCTGGCTGGCCAAGGCGCTGAACGCGCCGCGCGGGCCGCAATGGGTCTGCGACAACTGCCACGACATTCAGCCAGAATGGGGTCCGGTCTGTCAAAACTGCGGCAGCTTTGACACGCTTAGCTGGCAAACCCCGCAAACCCCCGAGATCGCAACGGCCACCGGCGTTCACATGCTGCCGCTGATCGTCGGCGCGCTTGAGGACCAGCAGGAACCGGAACCCGAGCCGGAGCCCGAAACCGAAGAGGTCGAGGAGACGGTCGAGCCTGAGGTCATCGAGATGGAGGCGGAACCGGTCCGGCCCGATGTCGAGCCGGCGGTCAATGCCGAGGGAGAGCCGGTGGTCGAGAAACGGGCCTAGCGCGCAGTTTCCACGTCAAAGGCAGCGTTCCACAGCTTGAACAGCTCTGCCCGGCGATTCTGGTCCCGCGCGACCAGCAGCGCCGGGGACAACGCAATAAAGCGGCGGGCGCTGGGGGTCAGGCCGGTCTCGACCGCGTCCATCTGGGCCACTAGGCCCGAGGCCGCCAGCAGGTTTTGCGCTTCGGGTGACAAGAGGAAATCCAGAAACCCGGTTGCGGCGTCCTTGTTGCCCGCCTGCGCCGGGATCATGAAGGCGCGGGACAGGACCAGCGTGTAATCCTCGGGCAGGATCACCCCCACGCCCGGCGCATCGGCATTGGCCACGTAGGACCCCAGAACGTTGTAGGCGATCAGGAACCGCCCCTCGGCCACGTCGCGGATGATCTCGGATGAACAGCAGGTGGCCACGGCGTCGATGCGGGCGAAGCCTTCGATCAGGGAACCAAAGGTCGTGGCCTCAAGACTGTCACCATAGGCGAACAGGTATCCCAGACCGGATGCCGCAATATCATAGGTCGCCACCCGACCCCGCAGCAGATCGGGCTGCGTGCGCATCGCGTCCAACAGGGCAAAGCGGTTGCGGGGGACGTGCTGATCGTCCAGCAGGGCTTTGTTATAGGCGATGACGGCAGGTTCGGTGGTGATGCCCCACAGCTCATCCCGCCAACGCCGTGCGTCCGGCAGGGCCTCGGTCCGGGGGGAACGGTAGCGGTGCGCGCAGGCGGAATTGACCAGCCACACCATCTGCTGAATGGCCGAGGAAAACACCACATCAGCGGGGTTCTGACCGCCTTTGCAGACTGTGCGGCTGTGTTGGAACAGCGCGTTCGAACCCCATTGTTCGTAGGTGATCCGCAGGTCGGGGTTCAGTTCGGCAAAGCGGTCCAGCACCGGGGCGATGATGGCAATATCGGTGGTCGACCGGATCAGCATCGTATCATTGCCGCTACCGAAGCTGGCCGTGGCTTCCTGCGCCTGCAGGGTGCCGGGCAGGGCAAACAGAAGGCAGATCAAAAAGGTGCGGATCATTCCATCCCCCTTGTGGTTGGAAAGCTGAGAGCTGCTCGAAATCCGGTATCGTTGCGGGCCATCTCAACCGTGCCGTCAAAGGCCTCGGCGGTGGATTTCACGATCGACAGACCTAGGCCGCTGCTGTCCTCGCCGGATCCGGTGGTGCGGTTGAACCGGTCTCCAATGTGATCGGCAATGGGTGTAGCGGGCCCGGGTCCGTGATCGCGCACCCACAGAACGGCGCGGGAACCTTCTTGCGTTGCGCCGATGCTGACAGGGGGTTCGCCATGCCGCAGCGCATTGCCCAGCAGGTTCTTGGCCGCCTCGCCAAGGGAAAAGGCATCCGCGTTCACCAGCACCGGGGATTCTCCGATCTCCAGCCGCACTTCGACGCCGGGGGCGACCAGTTCGTGACCGCTCTGTTCCAGTACGTCCAGCGCCACCTCGCGCAGGTCAACAGGGCGGCGGGGGGCGCTGTCGATGCGGTGGATCACCATGGCGCGGGACAGCAGCTGGTCCAGCAGGGTGCCAAGAGACCGCGTCCGCCTCAGCAACCGGTCCAGAGCGCGTGCGCGGACCGGGGCATCGGGGTCGTCCTGCGCGATCTCGGCCTGCACCCGGATGGCGGCGACCGGGGTGCGCAGCTGATGGGCCGTGTCGGCGATCAGGTTGCGCATCGTGTCCACCTGCCGGTCGAGCCGCCCCATGAAACGGTTCATTGCGGTCAGCATCACCTGCAGCTCGCGCGGCAGCCCGTCGCTGGCCATCGGCGTCAGGTCATGCGGGTCGCGGCGGGTGAGATCGTCGGACAGCGCCTCAAGCGGGCGCAGGGCGGATCGGGTGACGAACCACGACATGATCAGCAGCAAAATCCCCGCGACGGCCATCGGCAGCAGCGCGTCGCGCATCAGTCCGGCGGTCATCATCTGACGCGCGCGCAGCGTCTGGCCGACCAGCACCTCGACTTCGCCCGAGAACTCCCGCTCGGCAAACAGGCGGGCCACGCGGACGAAGCGGGCGGGCTCTCCGTTCAGGTCGGCGGTGAAATAGAAGGGCACGGCGCCGGGTTGTTGCGGTAATTCAATTACCGTATCGCGATCCAGCCCGGTGATGAACGGGCCACCGGGCACCTGCACCGCATAGAATATCCGGTCATCGGGGGCCTGTGCCAGCAGTTGAAAGGCCGAGACCGGCAGGTCGACGAACGGTTCTCCGTCCTGAATGCGTACGGATTCCGCGATATCCGTGGCCGCGCCCAGCAGCAGCCGGTCGTAGGCCTGCCGCGCCGCCAGCCGACCATTGGCCCAGATCGACAGTGCCACCAGACAGCCGCCGAGTATCAGGATCAGCAGCACTGCGCTGAGAACCCGCGCTGTCAGGCTGTGGGGCAGGTGCGGCCTAGCCATCCAGACCGATCCGATACCCGACCCCGCGCTGGGTGGTGATGCTGACCGTGCTGCCGGCGAACTTCTTGCGCAGCCGGGCGATGTATAGCTCGATCGCGTTTTCACCCACGTCGGCGTCCTCGAACCCGTAAAGAGAGTCATACAGCCGCGTTTTTGACAGGAACTGCCCCTCATGCCGGATCAGCGCGTCCAGCACGGCGGCCTCGCGCGCGGTCAGGGTCAGGCGTTTTCCGTCCAGCGTGGCGCTGCGGTCCTTGGGGGCGTAGATCAGCGGCCCCAGCGTGATCTGTTCACTCTTGCGGTCGGCATCGCGGCGGACGAGGGCGCGCAGCCGGGCCTCAAGCTCTCGTTGATCGAAAGGCTTGCCCAGATAATCGTCGGCACCCTTGTCCAGGGCGGCGACGCGATCCTCGACCGAGGTCAGCGCCGTCAGCATCAGCACCGGCGTGCGGTCGCCCGAGGCGCGGATCTTGCCCAGGAAATTCAGACCCGACCCGTCGGGCAAGTTGATGTCCAGCAGCATGGCGTCATAGCTTTGCACCGCGCAGAAATCGCCGGCCGATTCCACGGTGGTCGCCAGATCGCACACCACGCCGGATCGGGCCAGATGGGCCACGACGCCCTCGGCCAGATCCTCGGCATCTTCGATCATCAAAACGCGCATGACCCCTTCGCCCCCTTGGCCCGTTTGGCGTGACAGGTTCGTGACAGGCTTATTCGTTACACAGAATGAACCCGCACGAAAGGCCCCGGCCTTGGCGGGGATCGGTTTCGGTCGCGCGCGCGACCTAGAAAGACCCTAGGAGGAGGAACGAATGAAACTATTTGGAACCAGTGGCGCAATTGCGGCTGCCGTCTTTGCCCTGTCCGGCGTTGCTGCAAGTGCTCAGGAATGTATTGCCCCCGCCAACCCCGGCGGTGGCTGGGATTTCACCTGCCGTCAGGTGGGTAAGTCGCTGCAGGATCTGGGCCTGATAGACCAGACCATGCAGGTTGTGAACCTTGCCGGTGGCGGCGGTGGCGTGGCGTTTGCCGAAGTGGTGAACAAGCGCGGTGAGGATAACGAGCTGATCGTTGCGGCCAGCGCGGCGACGGCCACCCGTCTGGCGCAAGGCGCCTATCCGGGCAACACCATGGATCAGGTGCGTTGGCTTGCGGCCATTGGGGCCGATTATGGCGTGATCGCCGTGGCAGCTGACAGCGCCGTCAACACGCTGCCCGAGCTTCTGGACCAGATCAAAGCAGACCCGGCCTCGGTGTCGGTTGCAGGCGGATCGGCCGTGGGGGGCTGGGACCACCTGAAGGTTCTGATCGCGGCCAATGCCTATGGTATCGAGGATGTGCGCTCGGTCAAATATATCGCCTTTGACGGCGGTGGCGAGGCGGTGACCCAGCTGCTGGCCGGATCGGTCCAGGCCTTCACCGGTGACATCTCCGAGGCCAAGGGTTTCGTGGATTCCGGTGACATCAAGGTGATCGCGGTGCTGGCCCCCGACCGCTTGCCCGGTGAGTTTGCCGACTTCCCGACCGCCAAGGAACAGGGCGTTGACGCCATCGGTGCTAACTGGCGCGGTTTCTACGCCCCCGGTGGCATGACCGATGATGCCTATGATGACTGGGTCGGCAAGATCGGTGATCTTTACGCCTCGGACGAATGGAAAGAGGTCATGGCCGCCAACGGTCTGGCCCCGCTGGACCTGCAGGGCGCGGCCTTCCAGGACTTTGTTGCTGAATCCGTGGGTCAGATTCAGACCATCTCGAAAGAGATCGGGATCATCAAGTAACACCACTCACAGTGATCCGGGCACCGCACCACCGAACCGTGCCCGGATCCACCCATTTACCCGAACAATAGGAGACACCGATGAGTGACCGTATCTTCGGAGTTGTCGGACTGCTTATCGCCATCGGATTTGCCTTTTCCGCATTGGCGATTGAGGAAAGCTTTCTGTCCGATGCCGTCGGACCCAAAGCCTTCCCGCTGATCATCGCCGCCATTCTGGGCCTGTCGAGCCTTGTCATCGCCATCCGCCCGGATGCTGAACCCGAATGGCCCGCGCTGGGCCGTCTGGTCGAGGTCGGCGCGGCAGTGGTGATGATGATCCTTTACGCTGAACTGTTGCCTGAAATTGGCTTTGTCATCGCCACCGCTTTTGCCGCCGCCTATCTGGCCTGGCGTCTGGGCTCTGGCCCGATTGAAAGCGTGCTGGTGGGCATCGGCACGTCCGTCGGAATCTACGTCATCTTCCATCTGGTTCTGGGCCTTTCGCTGGCCCGCGGCCCGCTGGGCTTCTGAGGAAACATCATGGAAACTCTTGCATCCCTCGGAGACGGTTTCGCCATCGCGCTGACATGGCAGAACCTGATGCTGGCCCTTTTGGGCTGTTTTCTGGGTACGATCATGGGCGCATTGCCCGGTCTGGGTCCGTCGAACGGTGTGGCCATTCTGATCCCGCTGGCGTTCACGCTGGGGCTGGGTGCGACACCGTCGCTGATCCTGCTGACCAGTGTCTATTACGGGGCAATGTACGGGGGGCGGATATCCTCGATCCTACTGAACATCCCCGGAGATGAACCTGCGATGATGACCTGTCTCGACGGGCATCCGATGGCTAAAAAAGGCTTTGCCGGTGAGGCGCTGTCGCTGTCCGGTATCGCATCCTTTGTGGGCGCGTTTCTGGCCACCTGGGGCTTGATATTCCTGGCACCGCAGCTGGTTAAGATCGCGCTGCTGTTCGGACCGGCGGAATATTTCGCCCTGTTCGCGCTGGCCTTCATGACGCTGGGCGGGGTGTCCTCGACCAACCAAGCCAAATCCGCCTTCGCCGCCGCGCTTGGCCTTGGGTTGGCGACCATCGGGGTGGATACCCAAACCGGCGTGCCGCGTTTCACCTTTGGCGAGGTGCATCTGTATGACGGGCTGGACTTCCTAGTTGCCATCGTTGGTCTGTTCGCCCTGTCCGAAGTGTTCATCTTCCTCGAACACCGCCATGGCGGGTCGGACGCCGAGGGGCGCAAGCTGAATATCGGTCGCCTCTATCCGCCGATGTCGATGGTCAGGAAATGCACGCCAACCATGCTGCGGACCTCGTTCCTGGGCTTTATCGCGGGGGTGCTGCCGGGGGCGGGTGCGTCGCTGGGCTCGTTCATCTCGTACTCGATGGAGAAACGGCTGGTCGATAAGGAAAACACCTTTGGCACCGGCGATCCCCGCGGCGTGGCGGCCCCCGAGGCCGGGAACAACGCGGCTGCGGGCGGAGCCTTGGTGCCGATGCTGGCGCTGGGCGTGCCGGGGTCGGGCACCACGGCCGTGTTGCTGGCGGTTCTGCTGGCGCTGAACATCACCCCCGGTCCGTTGCTGTTCACGCAGAACCCGGATGTGGTCTGGGGCCTGATCGCGGCGCTGTTCATCGCCAACTTCATGCTGCTGGCGATGAACATCCCGATGGTTGGGCTGTTCACCCGCGTGCTGATGATCCCCTCGCGTATCCTGATGCCGATTGTGGCAATGGTCAGCTTTGTGGGTATCTACGGCATTTCGGGGTCCAGCTTTGATCTGCTGGTGATGATCGGGTTTGGCGTCATGGGCTGGGTCCTGCGCAAGCTGGACGTGCCGCTGGTGCCGATCATTCTGGGTACGCTGCTGGGCAATTCGATGGAGAACAACCTGCGCCGCGCGGTGACCATCGACAACGGCAACTGGTGGACCCTGATCGACAGCCCGCTGTCCATTGCCCTTTGGGCCATCGCCATCATCGGCTTTGTCCTGCCGCTGATCGTGGGCGCACGGGTCAAGGCCAAGATGCACCAGCGCAAGGATGAGGAAGGCGCGATCAGCGACTGACACATCGGGCGCCGCCGGTCGGGGATTGGCGGCGCCGAAACAGACTCTGGAAAGATGCGGCGGAACCTGTAACTTTGCTGAACAAGGCAAGTCACCGATCAGAGGAAGCGCGCATGGACCTGAGTGATGAAATCCGCATCTCGGCACCGCGGGATGTCGTGTACCAAGCCCTGAACAATCCCGAGATCCTGCAGGAGTGCATTCCGGGCTGCGAGGAGCTGACCCAGAACGCGCCCGATGAGCTTGTGGCCAAGGTTGTCCTCAAGATTGGCCCGGTCAAGGCAAAGTTCGCCGGCGAGGTCGCGCTGGACACATCGAATGCCCCCGACGGGTTTTCCCTGTCCGGCGAAGGCAAGGGCGGGGCAGCGGGCTTTGCCAAGGGTGGCGCCGACGTGACGCTGACCGAAGACGGCGATGAGACGGTGCTGTCTTACACCGCCAAGGTCGAAGTCGGCGGCAAGATCGCCCAGTTGGGCAGCCGCCTGATCTCGGGGACCGCCAAAAAGCTGTCGGGCAAGTTCTTCACCCGGTTTGGCGAAATCGTGTCCGAGCAATCGGTGCCCTGACCGGCAGGACACCCTGCCTGCTAAATCTGATAGAACTGCTGCGCGGTGAGTCCGAATACAAGATCATGATCGGCGTCGGGGACCAAGGCTTTGTGTCTGGCGATCAGATCCGCGTAGTTGGATGACAGGCTGTCGACCGGAAAATTCGACCCGAACATGCACCGATCAGGCCCGAACTGGGTCAGGCAGGTCTCGACGATGGGCCTGACGCTGTCGGTGCTCCAATTGTGATCGAACATGCCGAGGCCCGAGAGTTTGCAGGTCACTTGCGGCAGCGCTGAGACAGACTGCAACGCTTTGGACCAGCCTTCCAACCCCCGTTCGGATCGGTCATGCGGTGACCCGGCATGGCACAGAGCCACCTGCGTTGAGGGTGCTTGTGCCAAAACGGCGGCGGTCCGCTCCATCAATTCGGGCAGCAATTGCAGGTCAAAGGACAGGCCGCGATCGCCAAGTTGATTCATCCCGGCCAGAAATTTCGGGTTGTCCAGCAGATCGTTGGTGCCCGAGACCTTATCCTCACCCGGGGCGCGACCAATGATCTGGCGCACACCGCGCAGCGAGGGCAGGGATTGCAGCCGGTCCAGCTGTTCGGTCAGGTTGTCCGCGGTCAGGTCACAAAAGGCGACCTGCACCAACGGCCAGTCGGGAAACTGATCGGCGACGGACTGCACCCATTGCGCCTCGGTCCAGGGATCGGCAGCACCGACCTGAATATGGACCGAAGCCGAAAACCCTGCGGCCCCCGCATCTGCGCGAAACTCGGGCAGCAGATAGTTGCGCTGAATCGGAGCCGGATCGCCAAAGAACCGTACCGCGCCCTTTTCCATCAGCCATGGGTATTCAACAGCGTCCAGGTCCCACAGGTGATGATGCGCATCGACCTCATGGCGTTTCAATCCCTGTTGCGCGAGCCAATATGTCGACGCCCTGCTGTTTCCAAAAATGCAAAAGGTCGATGAAAATCCAGTTTTCGGCCAGTTTGTCCCCCGCGCGGCGATAGATGTCGATCACCCGGAATTCGCCGGGTGTGCCGGTCGCGGGCATGCCCATGAAACCACCCGTGGGTACGGCGGTGAAATTCGGCCAGCCAAAAAAACCGCCATAATGCCCCTCGGCCAGTCGGCAGATATGTTTGGTCTTGGAGCGGTCGGTGAATGATGCGCGGAACGGGCCGAAATGCTGCTTGGCATAGCGTTCAATCGTGTAGGTGGCGCCGATCCCTTCGGGGCCCCACCAGATCATGTCGTCATGCCATGTGCGGGCTAACTCGTCCTCAAGCGACAGGCCGCTGTTCCACTGGCCAAGGTCCGGGATCATCGCGTTGATCGCCGCCAGTGTCTTGCGACCTTCTTCCTCGGGCTGATCCTCGGTCAGCAGACCGTCATGGGTCAAGGGCCCGGGTTGGATCAGATGCGCTGCAGTTTGTGGCGAAAACGGGTTTTGTCCGGCCTGAACCATCAGATGAGGGATGTCGAAATACATCGCCGTTTCGACGATCTTGCCGCCCGCGATCCGATGAAACTCGCAATAGCGCAGAAAGGCCATTTTGCCGGTGGGGCGAATCCCCAACCATGGCGCATCAAACAGGCCCATCAGATGACCCATCGAAACCACCCAGACATCCGCGCCCGGTTCCAGAGAGTTGGTGCCCGCGAAAAAGACATCCTGCCGGCGCTGCATCCGTTTCAGGCTGGTTCTCAACGGTTGCCAAAACGTCCGTGCCACCGCGTCTGCGCCGGTTATTTCGTCGAACGGATGAAAGCCGCGCCACAGCAATTCTTCAGCGCAGAACTGCCCAAGAACGTCAGGCAGATTCGTTTCGCTTGATGAGTCGAGGGCCTCGTAGAACGAGGAGACGAGTGTTTTTTCTTTCTGAAAGCTCACGTTTGCACTGCTTTTCTGATGGTTAGCTTCGGATTTAAGCAATTGAGAATCGCTGGTTAGGAACTTTTTTGCATACGTATGCAAAAAAGTCTTGCCATAAATGATTACTGAAGAATACAGTTTTGCAAACGTATGCAAAGCGAATCCTTGCAGGGGGCACCATGGCGGAAATTCAACTGCGCAACGTCGGCAAACGCTGGGGGTCATTTGTCGGGGTCCACAATTTCGACCTGACCATCGCGGACCGCGAGTTTCTGGTGCTGTTGGGCCCGTCCGGTTGCGGCAAGACCACCACGATGAGGATGATCGCCGGTCTGGAAGACGTCACCGAGGGCGAGATTCTGGTCGATGGCAAAGTGGTCAACGATCTTGAGCCCAAGGACCGCGATGTGGCGATGGTGTTCCAGAGCTACGCGCTCTACCCGAACATGAACGTCTATGAGAACATCCGCTTTCCGCTGAAAGTGCGCGGTATCGACCCGGCCACCCACGATGAAAAGGTGCGCCGTGCCAGCGCAATGGTCGAGCTGGACGAGTTCCTGCACCGCAAACCCGCCGAACTGTCCGGCGGTCAGCGGCAGCGTGTGGCTCTGGCCCGGGCCATCGTCCGTGAACCCAATGTGTTCCTGATGGACGAACCACTGTCGAACCTCGATGCCAAGCTGCGGGTTTCGACCCGAGCGCAGATCAAGAATCTCAGCCACGAGCTGGCGGTGACCACCATCTATGTGACCCATGACCAGATCGAAGCGATGACTCTGGCCGATCGTGTTGTGGTCATGAAAAAAGGCGTGGTGCAGCAGGTCGGCAGCCCGACCGAGATTTATGACCGCCCGGCGAACACGTTTGTCGCCAGCTTCATCGGCTCACCGGCGATGAACCTGATGGACGGTCAGGTCTCGGCCGGCGTGTTCCGCGCCGAGCATGTGGAAATTCCAGTCGATGCGCCGGACGGCCCGATGACGCTGGGTTTCCGCGCCGAGGATGCCAGCCTTGCCGAAGGGCAGGGCCAGATCACCGCACCGATTTACACGCTGGAATTGCTGGGCGACGCGACCATGATCTCGGTCCGGGTCGGCGGTGCTCTGGTATCGGTCAAAGCCGATAAAGCCTTCCGCGCCGAGATTGGCGAGATGGTCTCGTTCTCGGTGCCGACGGAAATCTGTCACCTCTTTGAAGCTGAAAGCGGTGCGCGGATCGGGGAGCAATCCCACAAGCAGCCCATTCGGGCATAACAGCGGTCCGGACGTCGACGACGGACCGATCCTGACAGGGAGAAACGCATGAAACTCAAATCACTCTTCATGGCAGGCGCCATGTCCCTCGCAGCAACCGGCGTATGGGCCGAATGTGCGTATGAAAACGAAGTGCCGCTGAAATCGCTTTCGGCTGGTTTCGAGGCCTGGAAAGCCGTCACCGACGCGATGGCCGAATGCGGCAACTTCAGCGCCTCGCTGGACCAGGAATTCCGCGAGAAGCAGCCCGAGGCCTTTGCTGCAAACCCTTCACTGTATCAGATCGGTGGCGTTGCCAACGAGACCATGATCCCGCTGCTGAACGCAGGTTCGCTGCGTCCGCTGGATGATCTGGTCGCGAAATACGGTCAGGATCTGCTGCCGAACCAACTGATCAAGGTGGACGGCAAGGTCATGGCGATTGCCATGATGGTGAACGCACAGCACCTGATGTATCGCGACGACGTTCTGGCCGATCTGGGCATTGAAGAACCCAAAACCTATGACGACGTTCTGGCCGCCGCTGCCAAGATCAAGGACGCCGGCGTCATGGAGTACCCGATCGGCGGTACCTTCAAGACCGGATGGAACCTGGCCCAGGAATTCGTCAACATGTACATGGGCGAAGGCGGTCAGTTCTTTGGTGAAGGCAACATGCCCTCGATCAACAACGAACAGGGCGTCAAAGCGCTTGAGACCATGAAGGCGATGACCGAATTCATGGACCCGGAATTCCTGGTATCCGACTCGACCTATGTTCAGCAGCAGTTCCAGCAGGGCAAGATCGCCATGGCGAACCTGTGGGCCAGCCGTGCCGCGGCGATGAACGACGAAGCCGAAAGCCAGGTTGTCGGCAAAGTGACCATGGCGTCGGCGCCGATGGGTGCGGCTGCGCCTTCGACCACCATCTGGTGGGATGGTGTCGTTCTGGCAGCAAACATGAGCGACGAAGAAGCGGATGCCGCGTTCCGTCTGGTTATGGAAGGCATCGACGGTGACATGGTGAGCGCCAACAACGACGTCGCCGTCTGGCTGAGCCCCGCCTACACGCCGGGTGATCTGGCAGCCGGTGCCGCAGCGTCGGCAGAAAACGGTGCCAAGGCGTACCCTGCGTCGGCCCCGATGGGCGTTCTGCACAGCGCGCTGGGCAACGGTCTGGCCGACTATCTGACCGGTGCCAAGGATGCGCCGACCACTCTGGCCGATATCGAGGCCGCGTATGTGACCGCCGCCAAAGAAGCCGGCCTGATCAACAACTGATCCTCCTCGGGGGGAGGGTTCCGGCCCTCCCATCCCCTCCCGACCCCTTGAGAACCATGAGAAAGGCAGAGCCATGAATTTCCGGACATTTGCCGCCTTTGTTGGCCCTTCTGTCTTTATGATGCTTCTCTTCATCGCTTTCCCACTGGTCAGCGTGTTCAAGCAGAGCTTTTACATCACCCAGCCGATTTATGAGACGGTCGAAGTGGAAACCTGCACCCCCGGTTTCCTGACCCAGACCTGTACGACTGAGCTGAAGTCGCAACCGAAGCTGGACGAACATGGCGAGGTCATCACCCAGACCCAGTATGTGGGGCTGCAAAGCTATCGCAACGTGTTGGAACCTGAACGGGCCTGGCGCGCGATCAGAGATGGCAGCATAAGCGCGTTGACAACGATTGATTTCTGGAAGGCGTTGCGGTTCACCCTGACCTTCACCCTGATCACCTTGCCCTTAGTCATCGTCTGCGGGCTGGGCATTGCGGTCATGATCAACAATGCCGCTCAGGCGATACGCGGGCCGGTGATCTTCATCTCGCTGCTGCCCTTCATCATCACGCCGGTGATCGGGGTGTTGTCGATCAACTGGCTGTTCCGGGGCGATGGAATCCTGACCGCGCTGATCGAATGGTGGCTGAACCGCGACATCGCCCTGTTTGCGCAGGCGTGGACCATCGAAATCCTGATGATGCTTTACCGCGTGTGGCACGTGGCACCCTTTGCCGCCATCGTGTTCTATGCCGGTCTGCAGACCGTCAATCAGGATAGTCTGGAAAGCGCCGTGATCGACGGGGCCACCCGTTGGCAACGGATGAAATACATCGTGATCCCGCACCTGATGCCGCTGATCATTTTCGTGTCGATGATCCACCTGATGGACAGCTACCGGGTGTTCGAAGAGATCGTCGGTTTCGCCAGCCAGGGCTATGTCATCTCACTGCAGTGGCTGACCTATGATTTCCTGGTGCCCGATCAGGCGGGCAACCGCTCGATCAGCCGGGCTTCGGCCAGCGCCATGCTGACCATGATCGGTATTGCCATCCTGCTTATCTTCCCGCTGCGCCGGACATGGCGCGATCACAAAGGAGGTCACTGAATGTCCTCGCGTGCGCTTCGCCAACCGCTCAGCCTGCGGCTGACCTCGAATATCTTTCTGGCTTTCTGGTGCCTTGTTGCCATCTTCCCGATCTTCTGGATCACAGTGATGAGCTTCAAATCCCCGGTTGATGCCTTCGACAGTAACGCCCTGAACGTGATCGTCGGGCCGACTACACTGTCCAACGGCAACGGATTGTCGCTGCTGGATATCATTCTGGGGATCGCGGTGATTTGGGGCACCATCGCTTTGGTGAGCAAAAAGATGCCCGCGATGATAAAAGCCTATACCAAGGAAGGGCAGGAATGGTTTGGCTGGGTGATCGGTATTCTGGCTGCGGCCGTGGGCTTTCTGGTCGTGTTCTTTGTGATCCTGCCTGCTATTCTGAGCGTATTGAACCCCCTCTTCGGACCGTTGGGGCGCGACATTCTGGGCCTGACGACCGAACACTACCAAACTGTCTGGATCGACCGAGGTTTCTCGAACAACTTCAAGAACTCGTTGATTGTGACCACGGGTGTCGTTGTCCTGTCGCTCTCGGTTGGAACGCTGGCGGGGTATGGTTTGGCGCGGTCGGGTTCGAACCTGGCGTTTTGGCTGCTGATTGTCGCGCTGATCTTCCGCGCACTGCCGCCCTCGGCGCTGGTGGCAAGTTACCTGCCGGTTTTCATCAGTTCGTCGGAATGGCTGGCGCCGATCCTGGGCGAAAATGCACCAACGCTCTATGGTAAGCCCTTCGCCGTAATCGCGGTGCTGGTGGCGATCAACCAACCGTTTACGATCTGGATGCTGCGCTCCTTCTTCCAGAACATTCCGGCGGAATTGGACGAGGCCGCGCGTGTGGACGGGTGCAACCATTTTCAGGCCTTCCGCCGGGTGATCATGCCGGTGATGTGGCCGGGGGTGATCACCACCGGGCTGTTCAGTTTCCTGCTGGCCTACAATGACATCCTTGTGACCTCATTGCTGCTGGATGCGCAGAACCAGACCATGGTTCCGGCCATTGTTGGCATGTTCAACCGCGAAACCACCACGACCGATCAGGTTGTCGCCGTGGCCGCCGCCGTGTCGATCACCGCGCCGCTGATCTTCCTTGTCCTGATCTTCCAGCGCCAGATCGTCAGCGGCCTGACCGCAGGGGCGGTGAAAGGGTGATGAGCAGTCTCGCGCCATTCGGCGCTGAACAGAATGCCGAGGGACTTTTTGTGAAACGGGGTTTGTCGCCCCTCACACACTCTTGCGATCTGAAAGGATAGAAAATGAAAGGTTCTCGTCCCGAACAAGCGGTTCTGACCCGCGACACGGACATGAGCAAAACCGAAGACACCCGGCGTGTCATCGAAACCATGGTGGACGGTCTGAACGACCACCGCATCAACGATATCGGCGAGTTCTTCTCGGAAGGTTTCCGCTGGCTGGGCAACCAGGGCTGTGGTACCAAAACCGGCCTGAAAGAGTTTCAGGACAACTGGCAACGTCCGTTCCAGGCGGCGTTCTCGGACAAGACCTGCATCGACGAAGCGCGCCTTTACATGGGTGAGTGGGCCGCGGCCTTTGGCCGGCAAGAAGCCACCCATTCCGGCGAGTTTCTGGGCATCGCACCCACCGGCAAACGGGTCGAGATTCGCTATATGGATTTCTGGAAAGTGGTGGATGGCAAGATCGTCGACAACTGGGTGAACGTCGATTTTGCCCATGTCGCCGCGCAGTTGGGCGTCGATATCTTCAACGGCGAAGGCTGGGAAGCCTACGACCGTGGTGAGAAAACTGCTCCTCGTCCTGAATAAAAGGGTTTAGACAATGGCAATTGAGTATCTCAAACGCGGCAAACCCGAGGCCGACCGGGCAGAGGATGACGCCAGGACCCGCGCCGTGGTCGAGGCGACGCTGAAGGACATCGAAACCCGCGGAGATGCGGCAGTACGCGAACTGTCGGAGAAGTTCGACAATTACTCGCCGGAAAGCTTCCGCCTGAGCCAGGAACAGATT
>NZ_JBMIRT010000033.1:0-143111 GCF_049195285.1 Ruegeria sp. MALMAid1280
TTGCTCGCCCTGCTTCAGGATGAAGGCCTTCTGCGCCTCCGTGAACTTCGATGCTTTCATGCGATTCCGCTCCTCTCCCAGCCAGGGAAATCTAGCGGAAAACTCTAGCCGCAAACGATCCAGTTTTCAGGGGGCAGAGCACCAGCGGTCCAATGTTGGGGAGCAGAACAATGGTTGGGCAGACTCTACATCATGGCGAGGGATTTCATGGGGGGCAGGTCAAACTGGTTGGCCTTTTCAAAGCGGTGGCCATTATCGTTCAAGTCTATGCGCTAGATGGATCAGCGGTCCTTGGCCACGATTAACTGAGTGTCATAGTTCCTGCATGCTTCCGAAAACTTTGCAGGTGGGTAGTCATCTGTTACGAACATGTCGATTTCAGGCAATCCAGCTATCTTGATCGGCGCTTTTCGTTCGAATTTTGAGATGTCTGCGACTAGGAAAACTTTGTCACTTCGCCCTATGATTGTTTGGCTTACGCCTACTTCACGGGTGTCAAAATCCAAAATGTCACCCTCTGGGTGGAGAGCGGAGCATCCGACAATTGCGAAGTCAAAGCGAAACCTTGAAATCGTTTCTCGCGCAACTGCACCCACAAGACCTCCATCAGACTTTCGTAAATCACCACCAGTCACCACAACATCAACACTTGAATCATGCGACAGCTTGTTTGCGATGTTGAGATTGTTAGTCACAACTAGCAACCCAGTATGCCGTCGCAACTCTGTGGCTACTGCTTCAGTGGTCGTTCCGATGTTCAAGAACAACGAACAATCGTTCGGAATGTGTTTCACGCATTCTCTAGCGATATCGACCTTGGAAGGCTGATTCAGCTCCTGCCGTTCCATATACCCAATGTTCATCGTGGTCGATGGGAGTATGGCGCCTCCGTGAACGCGTTCGAGTTGGCCAGAATCTGCCAGTTCTGTGAGGTCTTTTCTAATCGTTTGCGGCGTTACTCCAAAGTACTCAACCAACCGGTCGACGGTCACTCTGCCTTCTCGCCTAGCGATCTCGATTATTTCAGGCTTTCGCAATGTCTGAACCATTGTGCCTCCCTATTCTTGGTCGAACATAGTTTGTTTGCTTGCGTTTCGCGAACATCGGCGTTCGTTTTGACTTCGAATCGGCGACAAAGGCGTTCGCGCACGCTTTCGGATAGATAGTTAGCAAAAAATAATAATTTATTCAAATAGATAACAAGAAAAGAAAGAAAACGAAAAGAAAATCCTTCCATTTGCGTGCGTTTTCTGGTCAAAAGTATTGGCGGTCTGGAGAACCGCATTGGGAGGATCACCATGCAAACAGACTATGACCTGTTGGTCATCGGCGGAGGTATTAACGGATGCGGGATTGCCCGCGACGCCGCTGGCCGAGGGCTAAAAGTTTGCCTCGTGGAAATGAACGACCTTGGCGGCGCGACTTCGGCATCTTCGACCAAACTTTTCCATGGCGGGCTCCGCTATCTTGAATACTTCGAATTTCGGCTTGTGCGCGAGGCTCTGATCGAAAGAGAAGTGTTGCTAAAGGCGATGCCACATATTTCATGGCCAATGCGGTTTGTGCTTCCTTATCACGGGGATATGCGGTTCGACTCTACGACCCCAACGTCTAAGTTGCTCAGCACAGCAATGCCGTGGATGAAGGGCCGTCGCCCTGCTTGGCTTATCCGCTTGGGCTTGTTTCTATACGACAATCTCGGTGGTCGCGAAATCCTACCGGGCACGGTCAGCCTCGACCTGAGTTCGGCGCCCGAAGGTGCTCCGCTGAACGACAAATTCAAAAGAGCATTTGAATACTCCGATTGTTGGGTCGAAGATTCGCGTCTGGTTGTTCTCAATGCGCGAGATGCAGAAAAAAGAGGCGCGGATATCCTCACGCGGGAGAAAGTTGTATCAACGGATGTTTCCAATGGCCGTTGGAAGGTCACCCTGAAGAATTCGAACTCTGGCAGCAAAACTATGCGCACTGCAAAGATGGTAGTGAATGCTGCGGGGCCTTGGGTTGGGGACGTCCTTCGCGGCACTTTGAAGAGCAACAGTTCGGCGGGCGTTCGATTGGTACGCGGCAGTCACATCGTGACAAAGAAGCTATTTGACCACGACAAGTGCTATTTTTTTCAAGGTACCGATGGTCGAATTATTTTCGCCATCCCCTACGAAACGGATTTTACACTCATCGGAACAACGGATGTCGAACACACCGATCCATCTGAGAAGCCAGAATGCACTGATGAAGAACGCGATTACTTGATCCAGTTCATCAACCACTACATTGCTAAACCGATCACGACAGAAGATGTCGTCTGGAACTATTCAGGGGTTCGCCCTCTCTATGATGATGGTGCAGACAGTGCGACGGCGGCGACGCGGGATTATGTTCTAAAGGTCGATAAGTCCCGCGGCGCTCCTGCACTGAACGTTTTCGGTGGCAAAATCACCACGTACCGCTGCCTCGCCGAAAGCGCGATGGAAGAAATCGAGAGAGAGCTCGCTTTTACAGGCGAGCCTTGGACAGCGGGTGTATCGATGCCCGGCGGCGACTTCCCGGTCGATGGGGTGGAAACCTTAGTCAAGCAACTTCGCGACCAGTTCGATTTCATCGACCAACGCTGGGCGCTTCGGTTGGTACGAGCATATGGCACCGATGCAAAAAAAATATTGAGCAATGCCAAAGTGTCTGAGGACCTTGGGCGTAATTTTGGCGCTTCGTTGACTGAAGCCGAGGTCGTATGGCTCATGGACAAAGAATATGCGCAACGCGCAGCGGACGTCGCTTGGCGCAGAAGTAAACTCGGGCTTCGAATGACGTCAGAGCAAATCACAGAACTCGATAAATGGATGACCGCGCGCGCATTAGCTGCGTCCACGGCAGCTGCAGAATAGGGGAGGGGTTTTAGCAAATGTCGCTCGAATTGAAAGGCGTTTCGAAGGTCGTGAATGGCCAAACGCACATCTACGAAACTGATCTTACGCTGGAAAAAGGTACCATGAACGTTCTCTTGGGCCCCACGTTGTCCGGCAAAACCTCCCTGATGCGTCTTATGGCGGGTCTTGATAAACCTGCAACCGGCAAAATTATTTGGGAAGGTAAGGACGTTACCGACATGAAGGTTCAGGACCGACATGTCGCGATGGTTTACCAACAGTTCATCAATTACCCATCGATGACTGTTTACGATAACATCGCTTCACCACTCAAATTGATGGGCAAAAACAAGGGCGAAATCGATCGGGCAGTTCAAAAATCGGCAGAGCTTATGCAACTTACTCCGATGCTTGACCGCAAACCGCTTGAGCTATCCGGCGGTCAGCAACAAAGATGTGCTTTGGCCAGGGCTCTGGTCAAAGACGCGGGCCTTGTGTTGCTAGATGAACCACTTGCGAATCTTGACTACAAACTCCGCGAAGAACTGCGCGTTGAGATTCCGAAGATTTTTGAAGAATCCGGGGCCATCTTTGTGTATGCAACCACCGAGCCGGAAGAAGCTCTTTTGCTGGGTGGTAATACCGCGGCGCTTTGGGAAGGTCGCGTAACTCAATTTGGTCTGACGCCGACCGTTTACAGGCAGCCTGTCGACGCAACGACCGCGCGTGTTTTCAGCGATCCACCAATGAATTTCCTGAACGTCAGCAAAACCGGACAGCGTATCATGTTCGGCGATGGGCAATCTGCGCCAGCAGTCGGCCCCATGGCGGATTTGTCGGATGGGCGCTACATCGCGGGTTTCCGTCCCAACCACGTTGAAATCCTATCGCACACGGCAAGTGCCATGAGCTTTGAGACGCGGCTTATGGTGACCGAACTTACCGGCTCCGAGACCTTTGTGCATCTGGATCATCACGGCGAAAAATGGGTCGGCCTGGTGCATGGCGTGCACGACCTGGAAATTGGCGCACCACTCACGGTCTATCTGGACCCAAGTCATGTTTATATCTTCAGCGAAAACGGCGATCTGGTTTCTCCCGCGTCGTACGCTCTGGCCGCGTAAGGAGGGGGACGATGGCTAAAATAACACTGGATAATCTGGCGCATTCATACTTTCCGAACCCAAAGTCTGAAGATGACTTTGCGCTGAAAGAACTGAACCACGTTTGGGCCGATGGTGAGGCATATGCCCTGCTTGGGTCTTCGGGCTGTGGCAAGTCGACCCTTTTGAATATCATCTCGGGCCTTTTGCACCCCAGCCAGGGGCGCATCCTGTTTGACGATGTGGACGTTACCGCCGCAACTACAGCAGAACGGAACATTGCGCAGGTTTTCCAATTCCCGGTGGTTTATGACACCATGACGGTGCGCGATAACCTTGCGTTTCCGCTGAAAAACCGTGGTGAAAGCCCGCAGTATATCGCAGAACGTGTGCAGCAGATCGGCGCGATGATCGGAATGGAGCACGAGCTGGACCGCCGCGCGCGCGGCCTTACGGCGGACGCAAAGCAAAAGATCTCGCTGGGTCGCGGTATGGTGCGCGAGGATGTCAACGCGTTGCTTTTTGATGAGCCGCTGACGGTGATTGACCCTCATATGAAGTGGGAACTGCGCACCCAGCTGAAATCCCTGCATCATGAATTCGGTCACACCATGATCTACGTGACCCATGACCAGACCGAGGCGCTTACTTTTGCCGACAAGGTCGTTGTCATGTACGACGGGCGCGTTGTTCAGATTGGCACGCCGGAAGAGCTGTTTGAAAAGCCCGAACATACATTTGTCGGCTATTTCATCGGATCGCCGGGGATGAATGTGATCTCGGCCGATGTCGAAGGCAATATGGCCAATATCCACGGTGTATCGGTTGGTCTGGGCCAGTCTTATGCCTCGATGCAGGGCAAAGTTGAGATCGGCGTTCGGCCGGAATTTGTGACGCTTACTGACGGCGAAGGACTGCCTGTCAAGGTCAGGCGGGTTGAGGATGTCGGTCGGCACAAAATCGTGCGCGCAGACCTATTCGGAAAAGACATCAACATTGTCGCGAACGAAGACACGTCGATTTCGCCGGATATGAATCGGGTGATCTTCGACCCGGCAAAAGTGAATGTTTACGAAAACGACTGGTTGAAGGAAGGGGAGGCCGCCTGATGGAAAAGACAGTCAATCACAAGGCTTGGTTTCTGGTTCTTCCGGTTCTGGTACTGGTCGCTTTCTCCGCGGTTATCCCGCTGATGACCGTGGTCAACTACTCGGTACAGGATACCTTTGGGAACAACGAATTTTTCTGGGCCGGTCTCGACTGGTTCGAAGAAATGCTGAACTCAGACCGCCTTTGGTCCGCGTTCTGGCGTCAATTGATGTTCTCGGGGATCATTCTCGCGATCGAGATACCGCTGGGGATCTTTGTAGCCCTGAATATGCCCAAAAGCGGATTCTGGTCCAGTTTCTGTCTGGTTCTGATGTCGCTGCCACTGTTGATCCCATGGAACGTGGTCGGCACCATCTGGCAGATTTTCGGACGCGTTGATATCGGACTGCTCGGCTATACGCTGGATGCGCTTGGCATCAACTACAACTACACGCAGAATATTTTTGCCGCATGGGCCACGATCATCGTCATGGATGTCTGGCACTGGACCTCATTGGTGGCGCTGCTTGCCTTCGCGGGTCTGAAATCCATCCCGGACGCGTATTATCAGGCCGCAAAGATCGACCAGGCATCGCGCTGGAATGTATTTCGCTACATAGAGCTTCCGAAGATGATGGGCGTGCTGATGATCGCGGTGCTGCTGCGGTTCATGGACAGCTTCATGATCTACACCGAACCATTCGTGGTCACAGGCGGTGGACCCGGTAACGCGACCACATTGCTTTCGATTGACCTTGTGAAGATGGCTCTTGGGCAGTTTGACCTTGGTCCGGCGGCAGCATTCTCAATCATGTACAACCTTGTGATCCTGACGCTGGCATATGTGTTCTACACCGTCATGACCACCATGGACAAAAAGGGAGTTTGATCCATGGCTGATGTATCTGCAAACGCAACATCGTTGACCGTTTCAGCCCGAAAAGCACCTCGGGCGCGAGTCAAAGGTTCAACGATCGTAATGACCTTGTACCTGCTCTTTCTGATGCTGCCGATCTATTGGCTGATCAATATGAGCTTGAAATCGAACACCGAAATCCTGAACACATTCACTCTGTGGCCGAACGATCTGACCTTCGCTAACTATGCCACGATCCTTTCGGATCCGGCGTGGTATT
Source organism: Ruegeria sp. MALMAid1280 (assembly GCF_049195285.1). Taxonomy (NCBI): domain Bacteria; kingdom Pseudomonadati; phylum Pseudomonadota; class Alphaproteobacteria; order Rhodobacterales; family Roseobacteraceae; genus Ruegeria; species Ruegeria sp. MALMAid1280. Next base: position 6,196 of record NZ_JBMIRT010000033.1, read on the forward strand.
CAGGCTACATCAATTCAATGATCTATGTGGTTCTGAACACCGTGATCAGCCTGACCGTCGCATTGCCCGCAGCTTATGCGTTCAGCCGGTACACCTTTATGGGGGACAAACACCTGTTCTTCTGGCTGCTGACAAACCGGATGGCACCACCTGCGGTTTTCGCACTGCCGTTCTTTCAGCTCTATTCGTCGGTGGGTCTGTTTGACACGCATATTGCGGTGGCCCTGGCGCATTGTCTGTTCAATGTTCCCCTGGCGGTCTGGATCCTCGAAGGGTTCATGCGCGGCGTGCCCAAAGAAATTGATGAGACGGCCTATATCGACGGATACTCGTTCGGGAAGTTCTTTGTGAAGATCTTCATGCCGCTTATTTCCTCGGGTATCGGCGTAGCGGCATTCTTCTGCTTCATGTTCTCGTGGGTGGAACTGCTGCTCAGCCGCACATTGACCACTGTAGACGCCAAACCGATCGCTGCGATCATGACGCGCACCCAGGGTGCGGCAGGGATCGATTGGGGTGTGTTGGCGGCAGCGGGTGTGCTGACGCTCGTTCCTGGCGCCTTGGTTATCTACTTCGTACGCAACTACATCGCCAAGGGTTTCGCCCTGGGCCGCGTTTAACTCAGACCGGAGGACTCGAGATATGGACTGGATGGCTTGGACCGTACCGACTGCACTGTTCTTTGGCTTCATTGCAACCACACTGGTGATCTTCACTGTACTGGCGATCAAATTCCCAGAAACACCGCGCAAAGGTGTTTTGGGAATGGAGACGACAAGAGGGGATCGTCTTTTCATCACACTTCTCGGCTCGGCCTTTATCAATCTGGCTTGGCTGGGACTCATCGGCGCAAATCAACCTTACGCGCTTATCGTCTGCCTCGTTTATGCCGTCGCGGTCTTCCGCTGGGTGTGAACGTTGTAGGAGGACCTTGGCCTTGGTGGGCTCTGGGAACTCAGTTTTAAAAGTCGTTTCCGCAATAGGGAGGAAATAATGAACTACATGCTCAAATCAAGCACAGCGGTGGCGCTGGCACTTGGACTGACAAGTGCTCCCGCCTTCGCCGACATGGACGCTGCAAAGGCGTTCCTAGACGCGGAGATCGGCGATCTGTCTGTTCTGTCGCGTGAAGAACAAGAAGCCGAGATGCAGTTCTTCGTCGATGCTGCCAAGCCTTTCGCTGGCATGGACATCAAGGTTGTTTCCGAAACGATCGCAACCCACCAATACGAAAGTGAAGTCCTCGCTCCTGCCTTTGAGGCAATCACGGGCATCAAGGTTACACACGACCTCATTGGCGAAGGTGACGTTGTTGAGAAACTGCAGACGCAAATGCAGTCGGGTGAAAACATCTATGACGCCTATATCAACGACTCCGACTTGATCGGTACCCATTGGCGCTATCAGCAGGTGCGTAACCTGACCGACTGGATGGCGTTTGAGGGTAAGGATGTTACCCTCCCAACCCTGGATGTTGAGGATTTCATCGGAACCAGCTTTACCACAGGTCCTGACGGAAAACTCTATCAGCTGCCGACCCAGCAATTTGCGAACCTTTACTGGTTCCGCTACGACTGGTTCAACGACGAAAAGAACAAGGCGGACTTTAAAGCAGCCTATGGTTATGATCTTGGCGTTCCGGTCAACTGGTCGGCGTATGAGGACATTGCTGAGTTCTTTACCGGTCGCGATCTGAGCCATCTGGGTGTTGAAGGCGAAGTCTTTGGCAACATGGACTACGGCAAGAAAGACCCGTCGCTGGGTTGGCGCTATACCGATGCCTGGCTGTCGATGGCTGGCGTGGGTGACGTTGGTGAACCCAACGGGCTGCCGGTCGACGAATGGGGCATTCGCGTCAACGAAAACTCGCAGCCGGTCGGATCTTGTGTTACCCGTGGTGGCGCGACGAACTCTCCGGCGGCTGTCTATGCTGTGGCCAAGGCGATTGAATGGCTGGAGAAATACTCGCCCCCCGCAGCGGCAGGCATGACCTTCTCCGAGGCCGGACCGATCCCAGCGCAGGGCAACATTGCCCAGCAGATGTTCTGGTACACAGCCTTCACCGCCGCCACCGTCGAACCTGACCTGCCGGTCATGAACGAAGATGGCACGCCGAAATGGCGCATGGCGCCGTCTCCGCACGGTGTGTACTGGAAAGAAGGTCAGAAGATCGGCTATCAGGACGCCGGTTCCTGGACCCTGATGAAGTCGACCCCGGAAGATCGCGCCAAGGCCGCGTGGCTGTACGCTCAGTTCGTTGTGTCGAAAACCGTCGATCTGAAAAAATCCGATGTTGGTCTGACGTTCATTCGTGAAAGCACCATCGATAGTGACCACTTTACAGAACGTGCAGACAAGCTGGGTGGATTGATCGAATTCTACCGTTCGCCGGCTCGGGTTCAGTGGTCACCGACCGGAACCAACGTTCCTGACTATCCCAAGCTGGCGCAGCTGTGGTGGCAGAACATTGGTGACGCGATGTCGGGCGCAAAAACGCCTCAAGAAGCCCTGGATGCGTTGTGTGCTGACCAGGAACGCGTTCTTGAGCGTTTGGAGCGCGCCGGCGTCCAAGGCGATCTCGGACCTGTCATGAATGACGAACAGGATCCGGGGTACTGGTTCTCCCAGCCGGGCGCTCCTTATCCGATGATCGAAAACGAGGACGAAGATCCGAAAACCGTCTCTTATGACGAACTGATCAAGTCCTGGCAGTAAGCTCAGGGTTCCTCCCCGGTGCGGGGCGCGAAGGCGCCCCGTGCCACCAACTTACTCTTCCATACTCCTGATGGCTCTCCCCGAGCCCAACTCGGGCGGTTTAACCACCGCTCCCCTTTTTTGCGGCCAATTGACCAAGGCAAACCCAATGAAATACGTACTCGCAGTTGACCAAGGGACAACCTCGACCCGCGCAATCATCTTTGACGAAACGTTGAAAGTAGTAGCTACTTCGCAAGATGAGTTTGATCAACACTTCCCGCAGTCGGGTTGGGTTGAGCATGTACCTGACGATTTGTGGGCCTCATCAGCTGGGACGTGCCGCGCCGTAATTGAACGTGCTGGTGTTGATCCAAAAGACATTGTTTCAATCGGTATAACAAACCAGCGCGAAACCACCATAGTATGGGACAAAGCAACTGGCCAACCGATCTACAATGCCATTGTTTGGCAAGACCGCCGAACTTCCAACTACTGCGAGCAACTGCGAGCAGCTGGTCACAGCGATATGTTTGCCGACCGGACTGGCCTTCTGATTGATCCTTACTTTTCTTCAACAAAGCTCAAGTGGATTCTCGATCACGTTGATGGCGCTCGCGAACGGGCACGCCGGGGCGAACTGCTATTCGGTACGGTGGATACATTCCTGATCTGGAAACTGACCGGCGGAAAGGTGCATGCAACCGACGCGACAAATGCTGCCCGCACCATGCTCTATGACATTCGCAAAGGTCGTTGGAGCAGCACGATTTGTGCTCTTTTCGACATACCGATGGAGATGCTACCTGAAGTCAAGGATAGCGCTGCAGACTTTGGTTTGAGCCGCGCTGATCTATTCGGTCGCGAAATCCCAATTTGTGGTGTAGCAGGCGATCAACAAGCTGCCACGCTCGGACAAGCTTGCTTCGAACCAGGTATGTTGAAAGCTACATATGGTACAGGCTGCTTTGCACTGCTGAACACCGGGAACACTCCGGTGCAATCGAAAAACCGACTACTGACCACAATCGCATATCAACTGAACGGCCAGCCTACATATGCGCTGGAAGGTTCAATTTTTATCGCCGGTGCAGTTGTCCAATGGCTACGGGACGGTCTTCGGATTATCCATGAGGCCTCTGAAACGCAGGCTTTAGCTGAAAAAGCAGACCCGACGCAGAATGTCGTTTTGGTACCGGCTTTCACCGGGTTAGGTGCCCCATATTGGAAGCCTGATTGCCGTGGATCTGTATTCGGACTTACCCGAAACTCCGGGCCCAACGAGTTAGCGAAAGCCGCGTTAGAGAGCGTGGCATTCCAAACACGCGATCTGCTTGAAGCAATGACTTCTGACATTGGGGCCAAGGTAGACAACGCCGTGCTTCGCGTAGACGGAGGCATGAGTGCGTCTGATTGGGCGATGCAGTTTCTAGCAGATATCATCGATGGACCAGTAGACAGGCCTCAGATTCTTGAGACAACAGCTCTTGGAGTTGCGTGGCTTGCAGGCATGCATGTCGGCGCGATGCCTGAAAGGGAAGAATTCGCCAAACACTGGGCACTCGAGCGCGAGTTTGTGCCCTTGATGGATCAAAAGACGCGTGCAAGAAAGTACGGTGCGTGGAAACGCGCGGTCGATTGCACCTTGGCGTTCTAGATGGCGCCGCACTTTCATATCAATACGCCAACCTCGGTACATTTTGGTGTGGGTGTCTCACAGGCGCTGAAATCGGTTCTGCCAAATCCTACGGATGCCGTGTTGATGGTGCGTGGGAAATCCGAGACAAACTCTCTTCCAATCAAAAAGGACCTTGAGAAACACGGTGTTGTTGTCCATCAGATTTCGGTTACCTCAGAGCCTAGCGTTGCGACAGTCAATTCGGCCCTTGATAAGGTGGCTGGAAAAGAATGCTGTGCGATCATAGCCTGTGGCGGAGGCTCCGTATTGGATACGGCAAAGGCACTTCGATTTTGTCTGGAGCTTGGCGCTAAACTCCCTGAAGACATTGCGACAGTTGATCAGGCGGACTTGCAGGCCGACGCCTCAATAGTACTAGTAGCCATTCCAACAACTGCGGGAACAGGTGCGGAAGTCACAAATAACGCCGTGTTAGATGTGTCGAATTCAAAAGCCAGCCTCAGAGGTCTACGCCTCTTCCCGTCATTTGCTTTGGTCGACCCTGCATTGCTTTCTTCCGCTCCAAAAGCTGTAGCCATAGGGGCTGGTCTCGATGCGGTCACACAAACCATTGAGGCCTACACGTCCCGTCTGTCGTCGCCATTCACCGAAGCAATCACGGAACCCAATATACGATTGGGAGCATGGGCTGTCCGCAAAGTTGTCGAAAGGGGTGACCAAGACTCCTGGACACAAATGGGGTGGGTGAGTTTGAGCAGTGGTCTGGCTCTTTCCAATGGGGGCCTTGGTGCCGCGCACGGATTGGCAGCAGTTTTAGGGAGCAGGCTTAAAGCACCACATGGCCTCTTGTGTGGACGACTACTAGGACCTGTTTTGATTCAGAACCGTTCTGTTGCTCAGATCGGGTCTGAGACGCTTCGTAAAATTGAAAGCAGCATCGAAGCTTTGGCTGAAACTTTCTCAGAACCGCTTGGCAAAAATGAGCTTTCTGGTTTTGAGGCTTGGCTGAATCGGAATCGCGTCCCGCGGTTGCGGGACTATTCAACCGACAAGGCCGACTTTGATGAAATCGCAGAGGCAGCAGTTTTTGCCTCTTCAAGCACAAAGAACGCCGTGCCGCTAAGAAAAGCGGATTTCCGAGAAATTCTTGATGCAGCTTACTGAAGCGAGAGAGAGATGACTAACAATCGTACAAACACAAAGATTGTCGCGACCTTAGGTCCAGCGTCGCGGGACAAGGAAGTAATCAAATCCCTGGTTGAGCACGGAGCGAATGTTTTTCGACTGAACATGAGCCACGGTGACCAGGAAACCATCGAAAAGACCCATGCAACTATTCGAGAGGTCGAGAATGAACTCGGCCAGCCAATCGGAATTTTAGCCGACCTCCAAGGGCCGAAAATCCGCTGCGGAGTTTTTGAGGGAAGTGCCCACGAATTGACTGTTGGCAGCACTTTTACTTTCGACAATGACCCTAAGCCAGGGGATTCTGAGCGGGTTCAGCTTCCCCATCCTGAGATTCTTGAAGCATTGAAGCCTGGCTCGACCATTCTTGTGAATGACGGGAAGCTTCGGTTGGTTGTTCGTGAATGCAACAACACCGCGGCTCAATGTGAAGTATTGGTTGGGGGGCAGATCTCAGATCGGAAAGGGGTAAACCTACCGGATGTTTTGCTTCCACTAAGCGCCCTGAGCACCAAGGACCGAAGCGATCTGGAATTCGTTTGTAATCTCGGCGTGGATTGGTTGGCCTTGTCCTTCGTCCAGAAAGCAGCAGACGTAGAAGAAGCCGCTGATCTCGTGAAGGGCAGGGCAAGGACCATTGCAAAAATCGAGAAACCGCTCGCAGTCGACAATTTTGATAAAATTCTTGAAGTTTCGGATGGCATTATGGTCGCGAGGGGGGATCTCGGTGTCGAACTCCCCGTCCAAGAAGTTCCTCGGGTTCAGCGAAGTCTTGTCGCCAAGGCTCGGGCGGCAGGTAAGCCAGTCATCGTTGCGACGCAAATGCTTGAGAGCATGATCGATGCCCCCGTACCGACACGGGCTGAGGTCTCCGACGTAGCAACTGCAATCTATGACGGCGCAGACGCTGTTATGCTGTCGGCGGAGACAGCAGCCGGGCAGTTTCCCTGCGAGGCCGTGAGCGTCATGTCGGCCGTTGCAAGAGAAACTGAGTCAGACCCCAAGTATGCAGAGCTCATGGCAGTACGTGAGCCTGACGAGATAGAGATAGATACGTCTCACGCTATTGCAGCTGCGGCCCGGGAGATTTCAGACCGCGCTCGTATTTCAGCTATTTGTTGCTTTACTCAATCCGGCACGACCGCGTTCCTCGTGGCACGTGAGAAACCGAGTAAACCTGTTCTTGCTTTAACCCCAAGCGAACAAACCGCGCGGCAGCTCTGTTTGGTTTGGGGGCTTCAAAGCATCGTTGTTCCGCAAGCATCGCGCTTCAAAGAAGCAGGCATATTCGCTTGTGAGCAGTGTCTCTCGCATGGTCTGGCCGCAACAGGCGACGAGATCGTTTTTACCGCAGGCGTTCCGATTGAGGACGCCGGAACCACCAACATTCTCCGAGTTTGGAGAGTTTGATTTGCGCAGTAATGTTAGCGCTAAAAGGAGAACGCCATGACTACGGTAGCAATCAACGGCTTTGGCAGGATCGGACGAAATGTTCTTCGGGCCATTGTCGAAGCTGGCCGGACGGACTTAGAGGTCGTTGCAATCAATGACCTTGGTCCTGTCGAGACCAATGCACACTTGATGAAGTATGATAGCGTGCACGGCCGCTTCAATGGAGAGGTCAAAGCAACCGATTCCACTATCGACGTTGGACGCGGGCCGATGGACGTGACCGCCATCCGGAATCCGGCTGAACTGCCGTGGAGCGGGGTCGATGTTGTGCTCGAATGCACTGGAATTTTCACGTCAAAGGAAGCGTGCCAAGCTCACCTCGACAACGGGTCAAAACGTGTATTGATCTCTGCTCCCGGAAAGGACGCCGACAAAACAATTGTGTTTGGGGTCAACCACGACACGCTTTCATCAGAGGACGTCGTGGTTTCGAATGCGTCTTGCACCACAAACTGCTTGTCTCCAGTCGCAAAGGTACTGAATGAGACCGTTGGTATCGCCAAAGGCTTTATGACAACCATTCACAGCTACACAGGCGACCAACCGACCCTCGATACGATGCACAAGGACCTGTACCGCGCTCGTGCGGCGGCCATGAGCATGATCCCGACCTCAACCGGCGCCGCTAAGGCTGTTGGCTTAGTCTTGCCCGATCTGAATGGAAAGCTCGATGGCGTAGCAATCCGTGTACCCACACCGAACGTTTCAGTGGTCGATCTGACTTTTGAAGCTGTGCGTGAGACGAGTGTCGAAGAAATTAACGAAGCCATTCGATCTGCGGCGAACGGCTCTTTGAAGGGCATTCTAGGTGTCACCGACGAAAAGCTAGTGAGCCAAGATTTCAACCATGATCCGCATTCATCCATCTTCGCAACCGACCAGACGAAAATCTTGGACGGTAATATGTGCCGAATTTTGAGTTGGTACGACAACGAATGGGGCTTTTCGAACCGCATGGCGGATACTGCTGTCGCGATGGGCAAGCTTATTTGAGGACGAGAATATGAGCCAAATTTCAAAGATTAACGCCCGTGAGATTCTGGATAGTCGGGGCAATCCGACGGTTGAGGTGGATGTGCTTCTGGTAGATGGTAGTTTCGGTCGGGCAGCTGTACCATCTGGCGCTTCAACTGGCGCACACGAGGCTGTCGAAAAGCGTGATGGAGACAAAACCCGCTATTTGGGCAAAGGCGTCACGCAAGCGGTCGCTTCTGTTAATGGTGAGATATCTGACGCTTTGCTTGGCGCAGAAGCTACTGACCAAGTTGCCATCGACCAAATTATGATTGATCTCGATGGCACGTCAAACAAGGGTAGACTAGGCGCAAACGCTATCCTTGGGGTATCCCTTGCATGCGCAAAAGCCGCGGCGGAGCATACCGGTCAACCGTTGTTTAGGTATGTGGGCGGTACTTCCACCCGTGTGTTGCCTGTACCAATGATGAACATCATCAATGGCGGGGAGCACGCTGATAACCCAATCGATATTCAAGAATTCATGATCATGCCCGTTTCTGCGCAGAATATCAGCGAAGCTATTCGCATGGGCTCCGAGGTGTTTCATGTCTTGAAAAAAGAGTTGTCCTCGGCTGGTTACAACACTGGAATTGGAGACGAAGGCGGCTTTGCACCGGCGCTTCCCTCGACGCGGCTCGCGCTGGATTTTATCAATACTGCCGTAGAAAAGGCTGGCTATGGTCTAGGGAAGGACATCTTCCTCGCGCTCGACTGCGCCTCGACAGAATACTATGTCGACGGCAAATACGAGATGAATGGCGAGGGTGTTTCCCTCACTTCGGCGGAGAACGCAGACTATCTTGCGGCACTCTGTGATGACTACCCGATTATCTCCATTGAAGACGGCATGGCCGAAGACGATTGGGAGGGATGGAAACTCCTCACTGACAAAATCGGTCAGAATGTTCAGCTTGTTGGAGATGACCTTTTTGTGACTAATCCTGCGCGATTGGCGGATGGCATTAGTCAAGGCGTTGCCAACTCAATGCTTGTAAAGGTCAATCAAATCGGATCCCTGACCGAGACATTGCAAGCCGTAGAGATGGCACATCGCGCGCGCTACACGAATGTCATGTCTCACCGGTCTGGAGAGACTGAAGATACAACAATCTCCGACTTGGCCGTTGCAACCAATTGCGGCCAGATTAAAACTGGCTCGCTTTCGCGATCTGATCGTCTGGCCAAGTACAATCAGCTTTTGCGAATTGAAGAAACTCTTGGTGAGAGCGCATTGTATGCCGGTCGCTCTGTTTTGAAGGCGTGACCAGATGAAAAATACAGCTCAAACTGAGCCGTTTCTGGTCATCGGAAACTGGAAGATGAACGGCACGCGAGAACTGTTACACAAGTTCGCATGTGATCTAGAAACGACGGCACCCGCAGGTTGCACACAAGTTCTGTGTCTACCCTCTGTTATTATTCCAAATGCAGTTGATGCATTGGCGGACCACAATATCGAAATTGGTGGGCAAAACTGTAGCAGTCATCCATCAGGAGCCTTCACTGGCGAAGTCTCTTCCACCATGCTGGTGGAAGCAGGTGCCAAATGGGTCATTGTTGGTCACTCCGAGCGCAGAACAGGCTTTTCTGAGACTGACGAAGAGGTTAACAGCAAAGCCGATGCCGCTATAACTGGTGGCTTGGTTCCTATCATCTGTGTCGGCGAATGCTCTGCTGATCGCGAAGACGGCAGACATCTTGATGTAATATTGGATCAACTGGCAGCGTCTACGCCCTCAAACTTACAGTTAGGGGAAGCCGTCATTGCGTACGAGCCTGTCTGGGCAATTGGGAGCGGCAAGTCGGCGTCAGAAGATCAGGTGCGTGAAGCCCATGATGCTATCGCCGCGTGGCTAAAAGAGAACCTTGTGCCTTTACCAGTTCTCTACGGAGGCTCGGTGAAGCCGGATTCTGCGGCCGATCTCGCGGCAATTCGCAACGTCGATGGTTTTCTCGTCGGCGGTGCGTCACTTGACCCGGCGTCGTTCAAGGGTATCGGGACCGTCTCATCCGAAACACTGAGTAAAGCCCAGAGGTGAGCAAGATGACTTCGCCTATTAAGCGCATTGATGGCGTCACCCTGAGTGACAAACGCGTCCTAATGAGGGCTGATTTGAACTTGCCGGTTCAAGATGGGTTGGTTTCCGATTGGACCCGGCTCGAACGTTGTACGCCGACAATCCGACATATCATCGACCGTGGCGGGCAGGTTGTTCTTCTGTCACACTTCGGGCGACCTGCTGGCCAATATGACCCACAGCTCTCCTTCAAAGAACTGTTGCCGCAAATTCGGGACAAGCTCGCGCTTAGCTGTGAGCTACTTGATCACCGGGGCGAGCTACCGCTTGCAAGTTTGAACGCCCAGCAAGAGATCGCCGACGTATTACTCGTCGATAACACTCGATTTTTCTCAGGAGAGACTACCGGTGACCAGACGCTGAGCCGTGCGATTGCGGAATTGGGTGATTGTTTTTGCTTAGATGCGTTTTCCGTCTCGCACAGAAACCACACGACTGTGACCGGACTGGCAAGCTTTTTGCCAAGCTTCGCGGGTTTTTCACTGGCTGATGAGTTGGACGCACTGAACGCAACGCTTGCAACAATTGGTCGCCCGTGCGTCGCGATTGTTGGCGGTGCCAAAGTTTCAACCAAAATTGACGTTCTTCGAAACCTGATACCCAAGACAGATACACTGATCGTCGGTGGTGGAATGGCCAATACGTTCCTCAAAGCTATCGGGTATGAGATTGGCTCTTCGCTGGTTGAAGATGATCAATTGTCGACTGCGCGGGAGATCATGCAATTTGCTGACTCGTTTGATTGCGCCCTTGTCCTCCCAACAGACGTAGCTACCCACCATACTTTTGCCAGCACGGACAAGGCGCTCGTTTGCGACATAAAGGACGTTGGTGAGTCTGCGATGATATTGGACTTTGGTCCTACGAGCATGGCTTCGATAAAGGGCATCGTCTCCTCAGCCAAAACGTTGCTGTGGAATGGTCCGCTTGGTGCTTTCGAAATAATTCCGTTCGAAATCGCATCCGTCGAAGTCGCGAAGTTTGTTGCGAACCGTTGCGCATCTGGTGAACTGAAAGCTGTTGCTGGGGGTGGAGACACGCTCGCCTTACTGGCAAAGGCCGGTGTCTCAGATGATTTCACGTTCTGCAGTACAGGTGGTGGCGCTTTCCTAGAGTGGCTTGAAGGCAAAAAATTACCTGGTTTGTCGATCCTATCGACAGTCTCCTGACACTCCCTAATCTGGAACAATTGAACTGATGAGTTTCAAAAAGATCCTGATCGCCAATCGGGGCGAGATTGCCATCCGCGTCATGCGCGCCGCGAATGAGATGGGCAAACGCACCGTGGCTGTCTTTGCCGAAGAAGATAAGCTGGGCCTGCACCGGTTCAAAGCGGATGAGGCTTATCGGATTGGCGAAGGAATGGGGCCGGTTGCCGCCTATCTGAGCATTGATGAAATCATCCGTGTCGCCAAGGAATGTGGCGCAGACGCGATCCATCCCGGCTATGGCCTGTTGTCAGAAAACCCCGATTTCGTGGACGCCTGTGTGCAAAACGGCATCACCTTCATTGGTCCCAAGGCCGAAACAATGCGCGCGCTTGGCGACAAGGCCAGCGCGCGGAAGGTGGCAATTGCCGCAGACGTTCCGGTCATCCCCGCGACCGAGGTTCTGGGCGATGACATGGATACCATTCGCAAAGAAGCCGCCGAGATCGGCTATCCGCTGATGCTGAAAGCGTCCTGGGGTGGCGGTGGACGCGGGATGCGCCCGATCCTGTCCGAAGATGAGCTGGAAGAGAAGGTTCTGGAAGGTCGCCGCGAGGCTGAAGCCGCATTTGGCAATGGCGAAGGGTATCTGGAAAAGATGATCACCCGCGCCCGCCATGTCGAGGTGCAGATTCTGGGCGACAAACATGGCGAGATTTATCACCTGTATGAACGCGACTGCTCGGTCCAGCGCCGCAACCAGAAAGTTGTGGAACGCGCGCCTGCCCCGTATCTGTCGGAAGAGCAGCGTGCCGAAATCTGCGAGCTGGGCCGCCGCATCTGCGCCCATGTGAACTATGAATGCGCGGGCACGGTCGAATTCCTGATGGATATGAACACCGGCAAGTTCTACTTCATCGAGGTCAATCCGCGCGTGCAGGTGGAACATACCGTCACTGAAGAAGTCACCGGCATCGATATCGTTCAGGCGCAGATTCTGATCGCCGAAGGCAAGACCCTGGCCGAAGCCACCGGCAAAGCCAGCCAGGACGACATCCGCCTGAACGGCCACGCCCTGCAAACACGCGTGACCACCGAGGACCCGCTGAACAACTTCATCCCCGATTATGGCCGCATCACCGCCTATCGCTCGGCCACCGGCATGGGCATTCGTCTGGATGGCGGCACCGCTTATGCGGGCGGGGTAATCACCAGATATTATGACTCGCTGCTGACCAAAGTGACCGCGTGGGCTCCGACTCCCGAAAAAGCGATTGCACGGATGGACCGTGCGCTGCGCGAATTCCGTGTGCGCGGCGTTTCCACCAACATCGCCTTTGTCGAGAACCTGCTGAAACACCCGACTTTCCTGTCGAATGAATACACCACCAAGTTTATCGACGAGACGGCAGACCTGTTCCAGTTCAAAAAACGCCGCGACCGGGGCACCAAGGTTCTGACCTATATCGCCGACATCTCGGTGAACGGGCATCCTGAAACCAAGGACCGCCCGATGCCCCGGCCGGACCTGAAAGAGGCCAAGCCCCCAGCGTTGAAGGGTGAGCCCAAAATGGGCACCCGCAACCTGCTGGAGCAGAAAGGCCCGCAGGCCGTGGCCGATTGGATGAAGGCGCAGCGGCAGTTGCTGATCACCGACACCACAATGCGGGACGGCCACCAGTCGCTGCTGGCCACCCGGATGCGGTCGATCGACATGATCAAGGTCGCGCCTAGCTATGCGGCGAACCTGCCGCAGTTGTTCAGCGTTGAATGCTGGGGCGGTGCGACCTTTGATGTGGCCTATCGGTTCCTGCAGGAATGCCCGTGGCAACGCCTGCGCGACCTGCGCGAAGGGATGCCGAACCTGATGACCCAGATGCTGCTGCGCGGGGCCAATGGCGTCGGATATACCAATTATCCCGACAACGTGGTGCAGGAGTTTGTCCGTCAGGCGTCGCAGAATATCGACGTGTTCCGCGTCTTCGACTCGCTGAACTGGGTCGAGAACATGCGCGTGGCCATGGATGCGGTGGTCGAGAACGGTAAGATCTGTGAAGGCACCGTTTGTTACACCGGGGATATCCTCGATCCGGATCGCGCCAAGTATGACCTGAAATACTATGTCGGCATGGCGAAGGAACTGCGCGACGCAGGCGCGCATGTGCTGGGTCTGAAAGATATGGCCGGTCTGCTGAAACCGGCCTCGGCCCGTGTTCTGATCCGGGCGCTAAAGGAAGAGGTCGGCCTGCCGATCCACTTCCACACACCCGCCCCCGCAGGCATCGCCAGTGCCACCCTTCTGGCGGCCTCCGAGGCGGGTGTGCACGCGGTGGATTGCGCGATGGACAGCTTCTCGGGCAACACCAGCCAGGCAACGCTGGGCACCGTGGTCGAGGCCCTGCGCCATACCGAGCGTGACACCGGATTGGACATCAAGGCGATCCGCGAGATCAGCGATTATTTCGAGGCCGTGCGCGGCCAGTACGCGGCGTTCGAATCCAGCCTGCAGGCCCCGGCCTCCGAGGTTTACTTGCACGAAATGCCCGGCGGCCAGTTCACAAACCTCAAGGCACAGGCGCGGTCCTTGGGGCTTGAGGAACGCTGGCACGAGGTTGCCCAGATGTATGCTGACGTGAACCAGATGTTCGGTGATATCGTCAAGGTAACGCCCTCATCCAAGGTTGTTGGTGACATGGCGCTGATGATGGTCAGCCAGGGCCTGACCCGCGACGATGTTGAGAACCCGACAACGGACGTGGCCTTCCCCGACTCGGTCGTCGATATGATGCGCGGCAATCTGGGTCAGCCTCCGGGTGGCTTCCCTGACACGATCATCAAAAAGGTTCTGAAAGACGAAGCCCCCAACACCGACCGCCCCGGCAAAGACGTGCCTGCGGTTGATCTGGAGGCCACCCGCGCCGATCTGTCCAAGCAGATGGAAGGCAAAGAGGTCGATGACGAAGACCTGAACGGCTATCTTATGTACCCCAAGGTGTTCCTGGATTACATGGGCCGCCACCGGACCTACGGCCCGGTCCGAACTCTTCCAACGCGCACCTTCTTCTACGGCATGGAGCCGGGTGAAGAAATCACCGCCGAGATCGACCCGGGCAAGACGCTGGAAATCCGCTGTCAGGCCATTGGCGAGACCGATGAGAAAGGCGAAGTCAAAGTATTCTTCGAACTCAACGGCCAGCCCCGCGTGATCCGGGTGCCGAACCGTCTGGTCAAAGCGTCGACAGCGCAACGGCCCAAGGCCGAAGCTGGCAACGCAAACCATATCGGCGCACCGATGCCGGGTGTCGTTGCCACCGTTGCGGTCAGCGCCGGTCAGGACGTGCACGAGGGCGACCTGCTGCTGACCATCGAGGCGATGAAGATGGAAACCGGCATCCATGCCGAGCGCGACGCTGTGGTCAAGGCCGTCCACGTTCAGCCGGGTGGCCAGATTGACGCAAAGGACCTACTGGTCGAACTGGAGTGAAGTTAATGGTCAATACTAGAAATTCTGATTCCGGCAACACTGTCGTATTGGCTATCTTGGATGGGTGGGGTTTGCGCGCTGATGAACAATTTAACGCAATACGTCTTGCGAGTACGCCTACAGTCGATGCAGCGTTCGCAAACTATCCGTTTACGCAACTCATAGCACATGGCGAAGACGTAGGCCTTCCATCTGGCCAGATGGGCAACTCTGAGGTAGGCCACACCAATATAGGTGCCGGCCGTGTAGTAGAGATGGACCTTCCTCGCCTCAACAAGGTTTTTGAAAGCGCCAATTGTAGAGAAATTCCTGAAATCAAGGATTTCATCAGTGAGGTTACAAGCCAAACCAGAACAATTCATTTGTTTGGTATTTTGTCGGACGGCGGTGTTCATGGGCACCAAAGCCATCTGATCAAAATGGCGAACACCTTAGCTGAAGTTGGGCTAACAGTTCGCTTGCATGTGGCCACAGATGGTCGGGATGTCGCTCCAAAATCTGCACTGCATTACCTTGCGGCGTTAGAAGCGGAGATAAATCCTGGGGTTGAGGTGGCGACCATCGGCGGCCGCTACTATGCCATGGATCGAAATGAAAACTGGGACCGCACCAGACTCACCTACGATGTAATGTGCGGTGGAGGGGAGGTGTTCCCTTGTGCGCATGATCTGATCAGTGCTTCTTATGCAAACGGAATACTGGATGAGTTCATTGTTCCCGCGCGCGTTGACGGTTTTGCTGGAATAAAGGACCGCGACGCACTGTTGTTCATGAACTTCCGTGCCGATCGCGTCCGTCAAATCTCTACCTTTTTCGGGGACAACTATGCACCAGGCGTGGACTTAACAACGAGGCCAATCCTCTCCTTTTTAGGGGGCTTGGTAAAGTACTCTGACAAGCACGAGATCTTTCTTTCGACGCTTTTCCCCGAGCCGGTAATACGACAAACCTTGGGTGAATGCGTCTCTAAGGCTGGCCTTAAGCAAATTAGGATAGCAGAAACTGAAAAGTATGCGCACGTCACCTTCTTCCTTAATGGAGGCATTGAAGAGCCATTCCTCGGCGAAGAACGTGTTCTTCAGCCTAGTCCAGACGTGGCCACATATGACCTTATTCCCGAAATGGCTGCGGAACAGGTGGCAATTTCTGTATGTGAGGCCATTGCATCAAGGAACTACGATCTCGTAGTGGTAAACTTCGCAAACCCAGATATGGTTGGTCACTCCGGCAAGTTGGATGCTGCTATCAAGGCCTGCGAGGCAGTTGATAGGGGACTTGAAAGAATTTTGGATGCCAGTTCTGCTTCAATGGCATCCGTATTGGTCACTGCAGACCATGGAAATTGCGAAGTCATGCAGGATCCGGAAACCGGTGCTCCCCACACGGCCCATACCATCAATCCGGTGCCCATCTGTCTCGTGAACGGGCCAAGCGAAGCCCGATTGAAGAACGGTGGGCGACTGGCGGACATAGCTCCAACTGTCCTGGAACTTCTCGGTGTAGAGCAACCAGCCGAAATGTCGGGAAAGTCGCTCCTCCTTTCAGCCGGCACGTAGGGGGAAAGCAGCAATTGACCGGGTGCTGCTAACAGCGCGCCAATAATCGGAACCAGTGCGGCCGAGGCTTCAAACAAGACGATAGTTCGCTTTGGGCAGAAAACTCTGATGCTAGGATTTGGAGGTAATTAGATGACACTTCGAATAGTTATTCTTGGCGGCGGCTTTGGAGGGCTCTTCTCGGCGCGCGAGATAAAGAAGCGCCTGAAGGAAGATGCCATCGTTGAACTAATCAACGACCAGAATTTCTTTGTTTTTCAGCCACTTCTGCCGGAGGTTGCAGCGGGCTCGATCACGGCTCCTCACGCTGTGTCGCCCCTTCGGTTTCTTTTGAAAAACGTTGCCGTGCGCAAAGCGCGCGTGCATCGGGTGGACTTTGAGAAGAATCATGTCGTTGTATTTCAAGGTGTGCAACGACGACCCACGGTCGTTCCGTATGATCACTTGGTCATCGCCCTGGGCCAGTCCGTGGATCTTAGTGGAACTCCCGGGTTGGCGGATCACGCTCTTACAATGAAAACACTGGGTGACGCGGAACGCTTACGTTCCCACGTTATCGAGAAGCTTGAGCACGCGGACATTACTCAACTTCCAGAGGTCAAAAAGGAAGCGCTCACCTTTTGCGTCATTGGTGCCGGGTTCTCAGGCATAGAAACCGTTGGGGAGATGAAAGAGCTGATTGACCGCTCGCTGAAATACTACCCACACATATCAGCTGACGAAATTCGTGTGGTCGTAGTTGAATTTGCTGATCGCATCCTAAGCGAGTTGCCTGAGAGTTTGGGTAGCTACGCAAAGGCGCAATTGGAGAAACGCGGAATTGAAGTATTGCTTAACACCGGAGTCGCCTCTGCGACGGGCACACGGATGTTTACGACTAATGGGATTGAAATCCATACGCGTACCATAGTTGCAACCATTGGGAATGCGCCTGCGCAAATCGTTTCCAAAATGGATCTTCCGAAGCAACATGGGCGGATCGCGGTAGAGCGAAACCTCTCAGTCAAAGGCCAAACTGGCGTCTGGGCTTTGGGTGACTGCGCGTTAATCCCAATGATAGACGAGCCAGAGCTTCGCAGCGATTTCGCCCCTCCGACAGCGCAATTTGCGGTTCGCGAAGCCGTTACCATCGCCAAGAATATTCAATCTACGCTTAGCGACCGTGAAACCTCTAACTTTGAGTATTCTTCGCAAGGATCGTTGGCCTCTTTGGGCGCTCGCCGGGGGGTCGCTCAAGTCTGGGGGATGAACTTTTCGGGCTTGTTGGCGTGGCTTTTGTGGCGCGCTTACTACGTGTTCTTCCTGCCCGGCTTCGGAACGAAGATCAGAGTCCTTCTAAATTGGTTTCTGGATGCCATAAGCCCCAGGTCCGTGGTTCAGACGACTCCTCCGAAAACGGTAAGCGCGCGCTACGTTCATTACAGAGCGGGTGATCGGGTCTTCGAGAAAGGCAATCGCACGGACGGCATCTACACAATCATACGCGGAAAAATGGAACTCACTTACAACGACTCCCAGACAGGAGCGATGAAGACGTCTGTACTCAATGAGGGGGATCATTTCGGTGAAAGGATCATGCTTGGAGATGATTGTCGGGCAGGAACGGTAAAGGCGGTTGAAGACAGCAAAGTTCTGGTGCTCGGTCGCGATGAATTCATGAAGCTTGCCGAGAGCATGCCGATACTTCGAGACTACTTCGAAGAGCGAATGAGGCGACGCTATGGAGTCGATTGGAAACCGTTGACGGATGGAAGTTCTTAACGATGCGGGTCCGCGCGCGGCGTTCTTCAGTTTTGACGGCCGCGAGTTATACAGCTGACTTAGAACTCAATGACCTTCATTCTGCTCCTACTCAACGAACGTCGAAGCGCAGATAGCGACCGAAATCGTCTTACCTTGCTGCAAAATACCGGCACGGTCTGCAATGCAATCTCAAATAGTCTCAAAAACTTGATCCAGGCGATGTGCTTTGAATTCTTGAAATAGAGAGTGTTCGAGCAGAGACACAGAAAAAGTTGGACGTAACCACAAACTATATTTTCCATCGCCGCTGCGAATTCTCCGGCGTATTGGCCGCTATGGTCGGCGAAGAAATGGGCGACAGAAGTTGTTTTCGCGCGACTTCTGACGACCGCTGGCAGCAAGCCTATCGCAATGGTAGTCGAAGGCCTCTTCGGTACCACAACTGACATTTGTTTGGTTCTGGCGATGACCATTACCTCTTTCCCAACAGGCATTTTGTTGATCTACTTTGTCGGAGACTACATCGCCCAAGGGTTTCACGTTCGGGCCAGAGACAGAACACGAGGATGACTTTGCAGCGCGGACGTCCCAAAAGTTCAGAACGCAAGCCAAAATTGATGACAGACGTTGAGATCGTGATCATGAACGTTCTTTGGAATTGTGGTGAGGCCACCGTCAAAGAGGTGGTCGAGAAACTACCTCAAAGAGAAGCGAGGAAACTCACGACGGTCGCGACTTTTCTAAAAATTATGGACAAAAAGGGCTTTGTCACGAGCAGAATGACAGGTCGGAGTTTGGCATATAGCCCGACGACCGAGCGGGAAAGCTACCAGCTCATTGCGCTCAAGGATCTCCGCAAGCGTGTCTTCAACGGCTCAACCATCGAACTTGTTGGGCAATGCTTGGATGAGTTCCAGTTCGGACGGTGTGAACTGGAACAATTGCTGCGTCAAATCGAATATCGCAAACCTACTTAACGTATTTTGGCATCAACCGCTTGAAGACGCGCTTGCGCAACTCAGGAGGGCCGACCCAGTTTGCGTTGTGTTGCTAGGCGCGTAAGTGAAATTATGTAAATTGTACGTCTTTTGCCATTGCAGCAGCAGAATGAGCTAGTTTCTCAAAGACGAAGGCGCGCTGTGGGAGATAGCTCTACCACCTTCAACCCACTGTCGGATGCGACGCTTACCTGTCCGTTGTTCCACGCATAGACAAGCACCACTGTTTTGCCAGTGTGGGCATCCTGCACCTCAATGATCGGTTCGGCTCTTTTCGCGCGCTCGCTTGTTTGCTGTGTCTGCATTTTCGTTCCTTGGTAACCTGCAGGCCCATTCCTCAAAACCCAGCGTTAAGCGAAGGGTAGGGGACTTTCGACTGTTCGATTTTGCGATCCACCCCGGGATATGAAGCGGGATATTGCTCAACTTATAGCTGAGTATCTCGGTTCGTTGACAATCGCACGAAACAAAACGACACAGGACGAAATGGAACGAAACGAAAGCGTGGAAGCCATTGACCAAGCGCGGGAAATATTTTGTTCCTCCGCCGAAAAACGGCAGCGACATCAAAGAGCTCTTTAAGTACTTGATGTCAGTCGGCGCTGGTCTACCGACTGACGAGACCGGATTGCCTGTCGGCTCCTGGACGCCAGAGCTTCTTGCCAGCACGATCTCTCAATTCGAGTCCAACAAAATGGGCGTAGACCTTCGGACCGTCCAGCATTGGTTTCAGGACAATGACAAAGGTATTAGCGCGGACAACATTCATTGGCTGGCGCGCATCTTTGGTTGTGACAATCCTGAGGCCATCACGGCGTGGAGGGCGGAACTCAACGCTGCCAACAGACGATTGGCAGCAAAGCGAAGAGAGACGCGGAGTGCTCAAAAGCGCGGAGCGAACCACTCTGATGTTGCTTCCAAGGACGGCGATCGAGATGCGATTGCGAATACAGGGAACCGCGACAAGAGGGTGGAGCCGGCGAATATCCCGGGGTTGGCCGGGCGAACGGAGGCGATGTTCAGTTCTCGTTCTTCATTGGGCTTGCCTGCCGTCGTGTTCGCCGCCGCCACCGCTTTGGGGCTGATGTCGTTTTCACTAAACATCCACAGCATTCTATTCGAACTTCCGTCAGGAACGACAAAGCAAGTTGGTTTTTTGTGGGCCCCGAATTGGACAGTTGTTTTCCTTGTACTTTTGCCAATCTACTTCGCCGTGTTGATCAATCTGTTAAAGCAGTGGAAAGAAGAATGGCGAACTGACTTAGTAACGAAGTTGCGCTCCAAGTCGCCACGAACACGCTGGGCAAGCAGGGTTACAACGATGTCCTATGTCTATTGGGCAGTGTTTGTCGTGACCGTTTTGATAGCCTCAGCTTTCAACTGGGTGGAAACACACCTGATCCCATTGCTAACTGGGAACGTAGGGAACTGGCCGGTGGACTGGGGAAGAATTGCGATCTTCCAACCTGATCTGGTTTCACTTCCGAACGCCATTGTTTTCTCCGGGCTCGTCTTTCTGCTGAATGCCTTTGGGTCCTATCTGTTCTTTGCCGGCTTGATCGTCCTCTATACGCTCACCGATGATTTCGTCGATTTTTCTACGAACCTCGCCCACGACGGGGCTGCCGATCAGCGCCAGCATCTTGCAAGGATCGGCGAAGAGTTAATCGTTGGGGTTTTCCGGTGTTGTTCATTGGGCCTTATGATCACCATCTTGATGAAGCTTCAGGCCAGCTACCTGCTCTCGGACAGCAGGGACATCGTTCATTGGCTGGCTGCCGATCTGCGAGCCCCTTTTCGGAGTAGCGTCCCTCAATATAACGGGTACGGATTCCATCAGAATGTGCCGGGTTTCTATTACAGCTTCTTCTGTCTGCTTGTGATTTTCGCAGTGTTTGTGATCTGCACCGCCAGAATACGTAAAGCGGTCAAGAACCTGGGCGAGCTGAATGGCGAGAACGCGGAAAGATTGTCCTTGATGGCGATGTACGGGATCCTGCTCCTGTTGACGGTGACCTATATGCTAATTGGTATGTTTCCCGGCTTCACGATCATTGTGATTGCCGCCCTAGTCTTGGCTGCATGTTTCCTTACACGTCCCACCTTGGGTCGGCTGAACGCAACAAAAACGAGAGAATTAGATGCTTAAGACGATTGTTCTGGATAAAGCCCCCATTCATCCGGATGTCGCAGAAGGCCCACCCGATGTGCGCGCCTATTGGGCGCATGCCGATGACAGTATTCGTCTCAGGGTGGCTCATTGGCCAACCGAAAAATCCTCCAAGGGCACTGTATTCCTGTTTCAGGGGAGAACGGAAAACATCGAAAAATACGGACGAACCGTGGAGTATCTGCATCGCGCTGGCTATACTGCCTTCGCAGTTGACTGGCGCGGCCAGGGACTTTCCGACAGGCTCACTGAAGATCCGATGATGGGCCATGTCGTCAGGTTCTCTGACTACCAGAAGGATGTTGCTGCTGCGGTCGATGCGGCCAAGTCACTCAACTTGCCGCAGCCTTGGTACCTCGTCGGGCACTCTCTGGGCGCATGCGTCGGTCTGCGTGCGATAATCGAAGGTCTTCCAGTTTCAGCATGCGCGTTCACGGCCCCCCTGTGGGACATTAACTTGCCGACACTGCAACGGCTCGGAGCGTGGCCTCTGTCAGGCGCGTTTCAAGCTCTTGGAAAAGGTGCCACCTATGCCCCCGGCACCCGTGGCGAGAGCTATGTGCTGACAACGGATTTCGACGACAACCGACTGACACATGACCCTGATATGTACCAGTATTATCGGAACGTTTCTGAATCTCTGCCTGACCAGCAGATTGGCGGACCAACTATGTCCTGGTTGTTCCAGGCCCTCAAAGAAACTCGAGCACTTTCTAAGCTGAAGTCTCCTAGCATTCCATGTCTCACGTTCTGTGGCGCTGAGGATGAAATCGTCGCAATCCCCGCAATCAAGGAGAGAATGGCAGGCTGGCCCAATGGGAAATTGGAGCTGATGCAAAACGCGAGACACGACGTCTTGTATGAGGTGCCAAGTGTTCGCGAAAAAGTGTTGGCTCAAATTTGTGAACTTTTCGGCTCAACAAACAAAGACATGCCGATAGCGTCGACCTCGTAGGTTTGCCGTGTTCTGGCCGCGTTCAGATAGCTACCGTGTGTGTTCGCTAGTATGGCACGAGCACGTAGTCGTAGCGGCCAAAACTGTCCGACCATTCGACACCAACACCGCGGTAGTAGCTCGGACATTGTCGCCGCAAAGGTAGCCACGCAGGACGCGGGCCAGGCGCGCGGTCGGACCAGCTGAAACTGGCGTTTTCGTCATATGTCCCAACCATCATATCCAGAGATACGTGGCATTGCTCATCATCCCGAAACCAGCGCTGATAGCTGTAGTGGCGGACGTCCCAAACGCGGATCGATCGGACCACATCGAAATCGGGAGATGATAGATTCACGTTTGCCAGCTTGGGGTCGGGAAGGACAGGGGACCCAGCGCCGATAGTTGCCAACGGTGTTTCCCATGTTCCAAGCGGCGGCCATTTCAAGGCATCGGGGACATCGAGCATTGACCAAGAGTCCCGAGAGTAAGTGACATCTACTAAGTAGGGTGTCCCACCGTTCTGCCCAGGCAGTTCTGGAAGCGGATTGGCACTTGATGATCTGATGGCATCGAGACGCTGCATGGGTGACATGTTGGAAGAACCCGAGGTTGCGCCCATTGGGCATCGCCAGAGCTGAAGCGGCGGTTCAACCGGCAGGGGGGTGATACGCCGGATGAACTCAGCCCGAGCCGCATTGCAATCAGGTGAACTGGGCCACCCTCCAGCAAGGCATAAGAAAATCGCACAGTCGATTGGGTAGGCGTAAGCCGGAGCAGTGAATCCAAGAGCGATAGCAGATGTGCATCCCAGTAGCTTCAATCGAAACATGGTGTGGTCCTTTCGAGCAACGTGATTTCGTGGATCGTTTGCGCTGATTTCTGCAAAAAAGTTAGATCATCATATTTTCTGTTTTGCAAATTTTAAATTTTGCAGTATTGAAATTACCAGATCAGAACTTTCGGAGAATTCGAAAGAATGCAAGAAGTCGTCCTATAGGGGGACGACCATGCCGCACAGAAAGAACTTTCCATTGATCACCCAAGGTGAAGCACGTGACCTTGATGCATCTGGTAAGGACTATGAGTTTCGGTATGACCTAGTCGAGCTGGGGCAAAATGGACGTCCGCAATACATTTGCATCTACCGCTATGACGGTAAGGACAACGTCCTCATCTCGGAGAGGGCGACGTCCCAAGGGGTTGTGCCCAGAAGACTGTCACTATTTCCGGGTCTCTTCAATTTTCACAGCCGCTTCAGACAGGGCAGCGACATTACTCTCCACAACGATCTTACCATCACGACAGATGGTGTGCGGGGGCAGATCAACCTGGATTTCGACAAGGAAGAAAACGAGGACTGACGTCGCACTGCCTTCAGTTCGTTCCGAGAACCGGAGTAGTAAGGCCCTGCCAATGGGCAATTTGGGTCGAGCCTCTCACCAGTCTGGTTTTGCTATTTCGACGGGAGGGCAAGCCGGATGAAAGTGGCTCTTTCATTGATAGCATTGCTAGTCGGTGCGGCGATCCTGGCGGATCTGATCGGGCATCGGAATTCGACATTGAAGGTGCCCGCCGCCAAATTGATCGTCATTGACGGCGATACAATTGACTATGGCGGTGACAGCTATCGTCTTGTGGGTTTCGATACCCCCGAAACTTTCCGACCACAGTGTGCCGCCGAAAAAACTTTGGGTTTGAAAGCCACGAAACGGCTCACGGAACTCATCCAAACGGCCGGGATCATCGACCTTGAAATCGAAGACGACGTCGACAGACATGGCCGCTTCCTGGCGGTCGGTCGTGTGGACGGGCACGATGTTGGGGTCACTTTGATTTCTGAGGGTCTCGCACGCGAATATTGGGGCGGCAAACGCCTGTCCTGGTGCCCGTAAACTGAAAGACTGGAAACAAGAATACTGCAGGAGGAAGAAAACTAGATCGAGCAGTTAACGGCCCTGTCGGTTGCGCCAACAACTGACAGGGCCAGAGACGCCCCAAAGCCATCCGGGGCAATTCTCGCGCATCAAGAGAAAACCGTAACGATGAAGAAAACAGCAAACCCCGACGCTGTTCCTAAAAAGGACAGCTATGCGTCGGAGTCAATTAAAATGACTTCGACTGAGAGACCGCAGCTCTGGCCGGTTTTAGAACCATTCGTCGATCCAATAGCCTGTAGGCTGTCAAACGCCTGCAAGCCCCGTTGCTGTGTCCCGTGTAATCCGTTTTATGGTAAATTTGATATCCTAGTTCCCGACGGCGGTATCGCGCCAACACGCGGCAACCTCCTAGATGACCTCTCTTCGATGCATGTGGTGCTACACCGAAGAGAGAGTGTGGTGAGGTCCAGGCAGACCTGTATTCACCGCACAACCGCGACCTGCAATCCACCAGGTACGGCTTCAGAAAGACTACAGAGCGCAAACCATTCAAACCAATACGAAATCAAATCCGATCACGAATTTGTCACCATGCTTCCAAGCGACGTGGGAGTGCCAGAATGACCCTGTTTCTGAACGGCAGTCCCTTGGTGGTCGACAGCGAAGCGGGTCAGCGCGCCCTGACGGTCGCGCACAGTGCCGGCACACGCGTTCAATGCGGGTGCCGTTCACCTTCCCCAGAGATGTATATCGCGGCGACCGCTGACAAATTCATCGTCAAACGGATGCCGGGTACCGGATCGGATCATGCGATTGATTGCCCGTCCTTCCTGCCATCTGAAGAACTCTCGGGGCTAGCACAGGTTCAGGCGTCGGCCATCACCGAAGATCCTGACGATGGCACCACGACGCTCAAACTGGGCTTTCCGCTGCGCAAGAACAGCAATAGCCGGACCGCACCAGAACAGAGCGGTGCAAAGCCAACCGAGGCCAAGGCCGCACCGCGCAAGCTGACGATCACAAGCGTTCTGCACTTCCTCTGGCATGAGGCGGACCTGGGCAAGTGGTATCCGAGAATGGAAGGAAAGCGATTCTGGAGGGTGATCCATCACGCCCTGCGCCGGGCCGCAGCGGACAAGATCGTCAAAGGGCTCGATTTGTCCGGCATTCTCTATGTGCCGGAATACTTCAAGCCTGAGAACAAAGGTGAGATAGCAGCCAGACGAAACCGGCTCTTTGCAGATCTGCGGCCAGCTGGTCGCGGCGCAACTCCGTTTGGCCTGGTCGTCGCAGAATACAAGGGCAAGGAAACCACGCCACACGGGGCGCGGTTTATCTTCAAACACGCCCCCGATTGCGCGTTCTTTGCCGATGAAGATCTGTCCAGGAAATTCGACAAGGTGTTCGGGGAACAGCTGCTCCTTCTTGAAGCGATGGGGTCTGGTCATGCCATCCTGATCGCCAGCTTTTCCATCGCAAAGGCGGGTTATCCGGTTCTGCATGAGATTGGCATGATGCTGGTTACGGATAATTGGATACCATTCGAAAGCCTGCGCGAGTTGGAAGTGCTGAAAGCGCTGACCGAACAGTCCCGTGCCTTTCAGAAACAGATGCGGTTCAACCTCCGGCTGAACGCGCCGATCGCATCGGCCGTGCTGCTGGATACCACAGATCCGATTGCCGTCTTTGTTGCCGACAATCCCGACGATGCCGGGGCGCTAGCGCTTCTCACCAAAGCCTCTGCAGAAGGCCGGTATGCGAGCTGGTGCTGGTTTGACGATGGGCCGATGCGCCCGTTCCCGCATCGTGGCGCGTCCTCCTCCAACCATCACTCCCGACCACCGGAAGGGGGCGCTACCGGTCAGAGTGTGAGGCCATCACCGGTAGTCGAGCCCCGCGCATCGGGCGATGAGCGCGACACGATTTGGGATAGCCCCATTCTTCCCAAGGGAGCAAGCGACCATGGCTAAAGCCGCACTCGTCTCTCTTGTTTTTCTGACAACAGTTGCAGCCCCGGCATTCGCTCAGAATGACGAGGCCGCAATGTGTGCGGATCGCGATGGCCCGATTTTGAGTGGAGGGCGCTTGCTGTGTGTGACCGCCCCCGCCCGCACCTGCCTGGAACCGTCATTCCGGGCAGGTGCAATGGTTTGCTTGCACTATGAGGATGGCAGCAATTCTGAACAGGTCGTATCACGGAACGCAAATTCGCGTGCCAAGGGCGAATGGGCCGATGAAGCAGAGCGCGCCGCAAAACGCCACGGTGTTCCGGTGCCACTGTTTCATGCGCTGGTTCATCAGGAAAGCCGCTGGAACGCCAATGCGGTCAGTCCCAAAGGCGCACTCGGCTTAGCCCAGCTGATGCCGCCAACAGCCGCCGCCCTTGGTGTCGATCCGCATGACCCGGTGCAAAACCTCGATGGCGGCGCGCGGTATCTCAAGGCGATGTTCCTGAAATTCGGCACATGGCGGCTGGCGCTGGCCGCATACAACGCCGGACCTGGTGCCGTCGAACGCTATGAAGGCGTCCCGCCCTATTCGGAGACCACCCACTACGTCGCAACCGTTCTCGAAGGGGCCGGGCTGCCGCCCGACGCCTGATCCTCTCAGTTCAAGGAGACTATCTTACATGAATCGCAACCCTCAAAACGTCGCACTGCTGACATTGCTGGCATTCGTGGCGTTCAGCAGCCCGGCCTTGGCGCAATCGCTGTTTGACGCGCCGGTGTCCATCCTGACCCAGATCCGGACCTTTGTGACGGGCGCCAATGGTATTCTGCTCGGCGGGGCGGCGATCGCGCTTGCCGGGATTTCGGCCGCCAGCCCACGTGTGCCGGTTACATGGGGCCATTTCTTCGTCATCCTCGTCGTGCTGGGTATTTTCTACGGTGCGTTTGGCATTGCCGAAGCCATTCAGGGCTTTGCGACCTGATGAGCGACGATAACCGCATATTCCAAGCGATCACCCGGCCCTCTGAACGGGCCGGGATGCCGATGACATTTCACATTGTGGCGCTCAGCATTCCCCTGATGACGTTCATCATGACACAGGGCTTTTTGGGCTTCTGGGGATTGCTCGCCATCGCCCCGTCTTATGCCGCTGCCCGCTGGGTCGTGAGCGTCGATCCATACCTGCCGGATCATGTCGCCACCATGGCTGACTGCAAACTGTTCACCTCGAACAAGCCCTACTGGGGCGGCAATTCTTACGCCGGAGACTGACATGAATATGCACCCGGAGATTCAAAAGGCCATGCCGTCAGCGCGCCGCGCCGCGCGAGAGGTCCCCGCCACCACGCATATACCGTTCGTGCGTTTCCTGCCGGACGGGACGTTCACGACACGCAACGGGGATCTGTTGGCGGTATTGGAGCTCACCGGGTTCATCCACGAAACCGCTGATCGGGCAGCGATCAAGGCTGCCAATAATACGCTCGCCCGGCTAGCCTCCAGCTTTGAAGACAATCGGACGGCTTTCTATAGCCATATCATTCGCACCAAAGTGAAGCTGTCCGACACGCTGCCCCCCGTAAACGGCCCCGGCTTTTCCGAAGACCTGGACCGCCACTATCGCGCCCAGCTGGATCAGGACGAAACCTATGAGCTGCGCCACTTCCTGACGATCGTTCGACGCCCTTACACCAGCGGCAAGCGGCTGCTAGATGCCGGGTTGCGGTCTCTGCGCTCTGCGACAACAGATCCGGCCACAAGTGCTGCCCGCGAAAAGAACCGCAAAGCCCTGCACGTGGCCGCGGAACAGGCTATGCGGGATCTGTCGGTATTCGGTGCGCGCAGGCTCACCGGAACAGAGGCGGATCGCAGCCGCACCTTGTCATACCTGTCGATGCTGCAAAGCGGGATTTGGCAAAAAGCCCCAGCTGTCTGGACCCGTCTGGCCGATGCTGTGCCAAACGGGCGTATCACATTCCGCAAAGACCATGTTCACAGCCTGTCACCGGGCGGAGACAAGGATCGGTTTGCGGCTGTCTTTGCGGTCAACGCCTATCCTGAACGGTCGAAATACTACATGTTCGATGAGCTCCTAGGGGAACGCTGCGAGTTCATTGCCACCCAATGCTATGCGCCGATGGATCGCGTGTCAGGCGGCGCTAAAATCCGTGATGCAGAACGGGGCATGAAGGATGCTGGCGATGAAGCGGAAACCCTGCAGAAAGACTTGAAAGAGGCACGCGACGCGGTTGCGTCCCGTTCCATGTCCATCGGGCGGCATCACTTCACGGTATCTGTTCTCGGCAATACGCGCGAGGAGATGGAAGACGCCGCCACGCGGGTGAATTCCTGTCTGACGGGCGCGGATCTGCGCACGCGGCGCGAAGACATCGGGTTAGAGGCGGCCTGGTGGGCGCAGCTGCCCGGCAACTTCGCCTATCAGACCCGCAGCAAAAAACGCTTTGTCTCCGACAAGAACTTTGCCGATTTCGCCAACCTGCATTCCTGGCCGACCGGATCGCGGGAAAGACTGCGCTGGGGCGGGCCTGTGGCGGCGTTCCGAACGCTGGGCGGTACGCCCTATTGGTTCTCCTTCCACCGCGAAGGCTCTGACAAATCCAAGGGGCCAGGAACCACAGCAATCTTTGGGGCGACCGGTGAAGGCAAAACCCTGCTGGCCAACTTCCTGATGTCCAGCTGCTACCGGTTGCCCGAACACCCGCATCTCATCGCCTTTGACAAGGATCGCGGGTCCGAGACCTTCATCCGGGCGATTGGCGGCACATACCTTCAGCTCAAATCCGGCATGAACCTCGGCTTCAATCCGTTTGCTGTTGCGACCGATGAAGTTGGGATCGAATGGCTTGAGGGCTTCATTCAACGCCTGACCGGTGCGGAAAAGCTGACGCCAGAACAGGAACGGCGCATCGCCACAGGTCTGAGGCGCCTTGCGTCTGGTGATCCTGCCCTGCGCACATTCTCGGATTTTGCCGACACGCTGCGGTCTGTCGATGATGCGGACGCGCCGGTGCAGCTGCTCGATGCGCTTAGCAAGTGGCATGGGTCCGGTAGTCGCGAATGGCTGTTCGACAACACTGAGGATAGTTTCAGCCTGGATCAAGCCGTAACCGCTTTTGACATGACGGCGCTGCTCAAGGCTTCTGATATCCGGCTGCCCCTGCTGGATTACCTGTTCTACCGGATCGAGCGCAAACTGGCTGAAGGCAAACCGCTGATCATCATGGTTGATGAGGCATGGGCGCTATTTGACGATCCGCGCTTTGGTCCCCGTATCCAGGACTGGATCAAAACCATCCGAAAGCTGGATGGCATTCTGGTGTTCATGACCCAGGAGACCTCAGATGCGGCCAAATCCTCAATCTCGGACACGCTGATCCAGTCGACTGAAAACCGCATCTTCTTTGCCAACCCGAAGGCCGACCGCACGACCTATGTTGATGCATTCCGGCTGACGGAAGCCGAATTCAGCGCGATTTCATCCATGCCACCCAAATCCCGTCTGGTGCTGATCAATGACGGAGACGGGTCAGCCGTTGTCTCGACACGGCTTGAGCTTCCCGAACAGTTCTATCGGGTCTTGTCCGCCACAGGCGACAGCGTTGCCGAGATGGATCAGCTGCGCGCCGAGTACGGCGAAGACGGCTGGCTTGATGCCTTCATGACCCCCAAGCCCCTTGAGGAGACCTCCCAATGATCCGCCAACTTGTTTTTGTTGCCTTTGGACTGCCGCTTTTCGGAGCCTGCACCATTACCGGTGATGCTCTCGATCCGCCCCGCGAGCTGAAGGCCAATTGCAACATCGCTGACGCTGAGCCGGTCCCCCAAACCGGCCTCGCCACCACCCTTCCGCTCAGCGCCGGCAAAATCTGACCCCTCCCCTGAAAGGAAAAGACAATGAAGACCATTCTTAAAAGCACCGCCGCGGCTGTTGCGATTGCGCTGGCCGGATTTGTCGGGACCACTGACACAGCCAAGGCACAGGGTGTTCCAACCTTCAGTGCAGCAGAACATGCGGAATTGATCGCGCTGCTGAATTCCAGCGGCGAAATGGTTGGTCTGAACACCGAGATTCTGGATAACGCCCAGTTGCAGCTGAACGAGCTTCAGGAGCAATTGCGCCAGGCGCGAGCGACGCACAATGCCATAACCGGCGCCCGGGAAACGATCGGCAACCTGTTTAACGGCGATATCACTCCGCGCAAGCTGTCCTCGTCGCTGTCCACGCTGTCGATGACCGGCAAGTCGGTGAACAACCGGCTGAGCAACCATATGGAAGAACTGAAAGTCGACTTCCAGCCGCTGAGCGGGCTGCAGGCACTGGGACGTTCGGCGGAAGATCCGGCCACAAGGTCACATGATCTGGTCTCCGGATCGAGCATGGCCGGGCTGGCAATTGCAGAGGAAGGTTTTGCCGGAGCCGGCGAAGCGATGGAGCGGTACGACGGTTATCGTGAGCAGATTTCCGCGACCGATGATCTGAAAGCTAGCATTGATCTGAACACACGCATAGCGATTGAGAACGGCATGATGCTCGCCACTTTGTTGCAGACCCTCTCCGCACAAGGTCAGTTGGATGCCGCAATCGTAAACCAGCGTCTGCGCGGTCAGGATACCGTCGCGCGTCAGGCGTACAGACCTGAAGGATCAAACTGATGCGCATTCCCACTCACGCCCTACTCATCGCTGCTTTCGTCGCCACTCCTCTTGCAGCGGTGCAGCCAGCACTTGCTTTGACGGCGGATGAAAAGCGGGAAAAGTCGCGGTTGTCGGATGCTCGTCGCGCATCTCTCACTCGCAAGGCAGGCGAGGTCAGGTTCGCATTCGCTGAAGAGTGCGAAGCCGCTTTTGCAGCCGGTGAACCCATGCCGGAATTGGACGTGCGTATCACAGAAGAAATCGAAATCGACGACGATCTGATGAGCATGTCCGTAGAAGAGATTTCTGAACAATACGGACTCGCATCGAATGCCTTCTCAGAAGCAGAGCGAGCCATGAAAGACTGCATCCTGAAATACAGAAAAAGGAATGATGGGTCATGAGCATCAGAGATTTCCTTGTTGGTACTGATCAGAGCTTTGACAGACTCATAAACGGTGGATCGCAGCAAGTGTTTCAGGCGCTTGCTACCCCAAGCGCTGAATTCCTGACCCTCCTAGCTGGTGGCGCACTTGCGGTCTGGGCGGTCACAGCCGGATTCCGGGGCAGTTTTTCCCTCGACGGCTTTATTACCTTCGCATTTCGGTTCTCATTGTTTTATCTGGCTGTTTCGGGTGGAGCGCTCTGGACCCAGTACATTTATCCATTTATCACGCAATTCCCCGTCAATGTCGGCAACACAATCATCGGCAGCTTCGGAGGACGCGGCGATGCGGGTGGTGTCGCCTCTGCTTTTGCTGATGTTGCTGACACATCGTTCAGAAACATCACGACTGCATTAGGGTCGTATGGGGTGACAGATTACCTTGGTGGTGATGCACTTGGCGTAGTTCTTATGGCTTTGCTTGCGGCGTTTTTCATCCTTGTGATGATCATTGTTGCTCTGGCTTTGCTCGTTTCTTCCAAGGTTCTGCTGGCGATACTTCTGGCGATTTTCCCGGTGTTGGCCGTCTGGGCCTACCTTCGTAGCTCAGCAGAAATCTTCAACGGCTGGGTGCGTGGAATAACCATGCTGGTTTTGTTCCAGGTCCTGCTTTTTGGCGTAATGGGTATTGCTCTGGCCGCCACAGAGGATGTTTCGGAATCTGTTTCAAATGGCGTTCTTTCCGGAGCGGACATCCCTCTTGAGATGTTCAAACTGGCTGGAATCAGCGGGATTACAGCCGGGCTGCTGCTGATCTGTCCAATGATTGCACAACGGATCGGGGGTGCAGCATTAAGCCTCGGAGAGTCTCAGATCAGAGGCGCTGGCGAACATGGTGCCAAACTTCTTGGCGGCCAGCTGACGGGCGCAAACTCGGGCGGCAACAACCTAAGCGACGTCTCCAACCAGCGGGCCAGTGCAGCGAATGAAGCCGACAGGCCATCCGCAACAGAGGCAAACAACCAGCGCATTCGGGATTCTGTAAGGCGTGGAGCCGAGCGCATGGCCGAAGACGCACGACGGCGCGGAAACTGATCTAATTGCACTTTCTGGTTTGATTGAGGCTTCCTTCGCTGCCTCTCCCCTGCGGGTCGAACGCGAACTCAGACAACCAGATCTCAGTGATCCCAGAAAGTGCCCTAACCAATTGAAAACACTGGCGGGCTGGCCCTGCAACAGACGAGGAGTCACCAGATGAAACATGCAGCAGCAGATTTGAGGCCCGATCCGCTCAATTCTGACGGGCAGTATCAGGGCTCACCCCTGCCCGATACCACCACCATTCACGACGGTCACGACCGCTGGGAAGATGAGATGTATCTGTCGATGCGGCGCAGGGCGCGGATCGCCTATATCGTGGCCGGTGTTGGCGCACTGGTCGGAGTTATGGGCGTTGCGGCCGTCATGGGTTTGGCTCCGCTCAAACAGGTCGTGCCCATCACAATGACGGTCGACAAACATACCGGCCTGGTCAATGTGGAATCCCGTCTGGGAGATCTGACGCTGGACGATGATGAGTACGTCACGCAGGCGCTGTTGTTTCAGTATGCGCGGGATCGGGAAACCTATGATGCGCACGATCAGCGCGACCGGCTGACTGATGTGTATCGGCGAACCTGTGGCG
Source organism: Ruegeria sp. MALMAid1280 (assembly GCF_049195285.1). Lineage (NCBI taxonomy): Bacteria > Pseudomonadati > Pseudomonadota > Alphaproteobacteria > Rhodobacterales > Roseobacteraceae > Ruegeria > Ruegeria sp. MALMAid1280. The sequence goes on from NZ_JBMIRT010000033.1 coordinate 38,849, forward strand.
GGGCCGCAGAGGATCTGGCGGCGCTCTATGACGAGGACAATCCCAACAGCCCCATGAACATCTACGGCAGCTATGGCCGCGTCGATGTCCGCATTCGGTCTGTCACACTGAACAACGGATACTCGGCCACGCTGCGCATGACAAAAAGCGCTCGCGCACAACAGGGCGCTCCGGTCTCAACGCGGAATTTCGTGGTGACGATAGCGTACGAGTTCGACCGCACCGGAAACATGACACTGGAAGAGCGTTGGAACAACCCAACCGGCTTTTGTGTCGCCAATTACCGACTGGATGAGGAGGCGCGATAATGCTGCGTTTTATTTGCACTGTGGCTGTGATGCTGGCGCTTGGCGCGGCCTCTGTTTCAGCTGAACAACAAGGGCGGGGCACCCGCACGGACGCGCGCGTGCGCACCCTCGTTTACCACCCTGACGAGGTTTACAAGATCAATGTTTCACGGGGATATGCACTCAGCATTCACCTCGAAGCTGGTGAACAGATGGTTGATGAGGTCCGTGGCGATCCCAAGACCTGGGACTTCATCCCGTTGACGGTCGGCAACGGCTTTGTCCTGAAGGCCAAACATGCCACTTCGCAGGCGAGCAACCTCATTTTGCAAACCAACCTGCGCAGCTATGTATTTCTCCTTCAGGCGCATGAAGCCGGGCCACCTGATAATGTCGGATTTCTCTATCGATTCAGCTATCCGGATCAGAAAAAGGGATTCAAGCCGCGACAGGCCGGAAACATCCAGGCTGCATTCAACACCACCGGACGGCCTGCCAATCTGCAATACAGCGCAAGCGGTGACAGGTTGCTGCGGCCGGAAGTGGCTTTTGACGACGGGCGCAAGACCTATCTGCGCCTGAAACATCAAAGCGTACGGCCTGCCGTCTTTGCCATGGACGCAAAAGGGCGTGAACGTTTGGTCAACTCAACGGATCTGGCGGACGGCACCATTGTTGTGACCGGTGTTTATCCGCGCCTGGTCCTTCGCGACGGGCCTTATGTGGTCTGCGTGTTCAATATCCCCCTCTATGAAATCGACCAGAACCGCGACCCGAATAAGCCCCGCAGGGTTTCGTCATCCACGCCACAGCGCAATGCAAGTCAAGGTGGGGAAAACCGCTGATGGCACAGAAAAATAAACTGCTTGAGAACCGCATCGAAGGCTCTGAGGAAGAAAATCGCGGCCCAAACCTGCCCATGATACTCGGCATCGGTGCATTCACTGCCTTTGTTGGCCTGTTTTTCTGGATCAACAGCGGCGGGGATGAGACCGGCCGACGCGGCAGCATCATTCCAGAAGTCAACGAGACGCCGGATCAGCGCAATCAGGGGGGCGCCCTATTTGGAGCCGTGCCAACGGAACCTTTGCCCCAGGTCGAACAAGAGCCAGACCCACGCGTTGCCTTGCTTGAGGCTGAGCTGGCCGAACTGCGCGAGTTAATTAATGCGGCGCAGGAAGAGGAACCTGTGACGGAGCCTGCCCCGCAAATGCCGGCTTCGGATCTGGACGCTGCTGCCCTTGCAGCGCTCGAAGAACGCACCGAACGGCAAGAAAGGGCCCTTGAGGCGTTCCTGAAGAAGCTGGAAGAGGATCGGCTGGCCGATGAACGGCGGCAACGGGAACTGCTCGCGCGGATTCAGGCCAACCGGCCGATTACAGAACCGGGCCAAGCGTCTGAACCGGCACAGGAAGGCGATGCGGCAGAGGCTGCGGTTCAGGCTGAAGAAGACCGGTTGACCCAGCCTTTGACCAATAGCCTGGGGCGCAGTGCTGCCGGGGCGGGTACTGGTGACAAGTCGAATATAAGCACGGGCAACGATTTCCTCGATGCCGCCGCGTCTCGTACCGTCCAGACAGCGCGGGCGGTTCAGTTGCAGGATGTGCATCGTTTGATCACGCAAGGAACCATGATTCCGGCCATTCTGGATACAGCGATATCGTCCGATCTTCCCGGTGAATTGAAAGCCACGATAAGCCGGGACGTGTGGTCGGCGGATGCCACAACGATCCTGATACCCAAAGGGTCAACGCTGATTGGTGAATACTCGTCGGATATCTCCCTTGGTCAGCGCCGGGTTCTGGTGGCCTGGAACCGGGTTATCACGACGGATCAACGCTCTGTCATGATTGGATCACGCGGCGTAGATGGTCTCGGCCGCGCCGGTCTTACTGGCAACGTCCAGCACCACTTTGGACTCAAGTTTGAAGCAGCATTCTTTATCTCGATTTTCTCGGGGATTTCGAGCTTCGGAAACCGCACTCTGAGCGAGACCGATCTGTCCACCGGCACCGATGGCTTTGCGAATTCCGGTCAGGATGCCTTCGAGGAATATCTGTCGATCCCGCCAACGATCTGGGTGGACCAGGGCGAGAATATCAACGTGTTCGTCTCGCGGGATTTGTACCTGTGACGCCTGATCAGTGACCCAAAGGCGGAGCTCAACAGCGTTGTGCCCCGCTGTGTTTTGAAGCCTGCGCCCCGACATTCTTGCCCTGAAGGAGACAGCCATGAGCACCATACAGGCAAAAACCCACCTCCCGTATACGATTGCTGCTGGCGTCATCAGCATCCCGCTTTGGGCCGCGCTTCTGATTGCGTGGAAAGTGAATGGTGACATTGAAACATGGCGGCCTTGGCTCCTGCTCAGCCAGCGCAACAGTCTGCACCAGAAGGATTGGGACCTGGTGCTTTGGGGTGGTATCACGCTCGGGCTGATGACCGGAGCCGGCCTGGCCTATCTGTTCGGTGGCATGGTGTTTGGGGTGACCGCGACTGATGCGCATGGGGATGCGCGTTGGGCGACGACCAAAGAGATCCGCGCAGCGCGTCTGATCAGTGATTGGGGCCTGGTGCTGGGCAAGTTGGGCAAACCGGAGAAGAAAGCCCCTCACCTGCGCGCCCATACGGATGACCAGGGCACGGTGCTGGTCTCGGGTCCGCCTCGATCCGGTAAAGGTGTTGGTATCGTTGTCCCCACCCTGCTCGACTACCCCGGCTCTCTCATCGTCTACGATGTGAAAGGTGAACTTTTTGAAACCACATCGCGACGGCGATTGGCAAAGGGCGACAAAGTACGTGTCCTGTCCCCTTTCGATGTGCAGTTCCCCAACAATCCGGACGGTTCCCTTATCGGCCGGTCACACAGCTTCAACCCGTTGATCGAGATTGCGGCAATGCCGGACCTTGAAGACCGGCTCGTGCGGATCTCGGAAATCAGTGCCGCGCTGTTGGCCCCCAAAAGTTCAACCGGCGCTGAGGCGTCCTTGATGGAAGATGCGCAGGAAATCTTTGAGGCCGCGGCGGCTATCGTCTGCCATGAGCCTGAACCGTCGCTCGGCCGTGTCCTGCAGGTGTTGACGCCGGAAGTGGCGGGCGATGATGAGATACCGGATTACAAGGGCATGTTTGCTGCTCTTGCCCCGCGTGCGCCGGATCCGGTGTCAAAGGGCGCGATGTTGCGGATGGCGGGTCAGGACAACAAGCAGTTGGGGATCTACCTGTCGGTCCTGATGGGCGGGGGTCTGAACGCGTGGCGCAACCCTGCAATCGTGCGCGCGACAAAGACCAATGATTTCGACTTTGAATCGATGCGTTGGGAGCCTCAAACCTGCTACATCTCGATTCCGGAAGCGCATAAGCAGGTGTCGCGGCCTTTGGTGCGTCTGTTCATCCAATGCGCCATCAACGCGCTGCGTCGCCGGCTGATGGCCTCGGGTGAAGATTTCCTGCCCGTTCTGTTCCTGATCGATGAGTTTCATTCGCTGGGGAAAATGCAGGGCGTTCTCGATGCTGTGACCACCCTGCCCGGCTATGGCGGCCGCTTGTGCCTGATTGTACAATCGCCGGCGTCACTTCGGGAACACTATGGGCAGGCTGGCGAAGAAATCCTGACCGAGAGTTCGCATTTGCATGTGTGGCTGACCCCCAATTCCGAAGAGACCAAGCAAAAGCTATCCAAAGCGCTTGGCAACAAGACCGTGACGCAAAAATCCGTCTCGGGGCGCAACTGGTCGAAAGAACCCGGTCGGTCGGAAAGCTGGTCTGAAAAAAGCCGGGCGCTGCTCACCCCGGAAGAAATCGGCCGTTTGGGCAAGGAAGAGGTCATTATCACCGGCAAGGGTATGTTCCCGATCCGAACGAACCGGGTATCCTATTTCAAGGACCATCGGTTCAAAGCGCTCAATGACAGTCAAAACGGCAAGCCCTGGCCGGATGTGCCCACGGTCAAGGATGGCGTTGTGACCCGGTATGATGAGTTCCTGAAAAGTGCCGGGTCGGCAAAATCGGCTGAGGCCGAAGAACCGGAGACTGAGCCTGTCACCAAACCGCCCTTGTCGCAGAGTGCGGCTGTCACTGGACCACGCTCAAACGATCCACCAGAACATGATGAGTATCTTGATTATGGCGTGGCCGGTTACGGGTATTTCGAAGATCCGCGCGAGACGGCGGATGACGAAGAAACAGCCGAGGACCGCGAGCTAACGCAGGCAATTGAAACGGTGAAAGCACCAAGCTTTGCGGACAACCTCGGCAACCTCCTGAACCTGGCACCAGTCAGCCCGGACAGTGAGCCCGAACTTGCCGACCTGGCATATCGGCTCTCACCTGACGAGCTGGTCAACAGGTTGATGCCGCTGTTCAGCGGCGAAAACATGAAAAGCAGCGGCCATTCGCTGCGTGGGGCATGAACTGGCAAGAAGCGGACGGAGCGTGAATTCGTGCCCAGAGTCTGAAGGGCTGAAATCTGCGCATCGCGCCATCGGTTTCCTACCCCCAGGGCGGAAAGTTCGAATTCGACGCTTTGCAGCATGAAACTGAGCGGATCGTCAAAGCAGACATTTGGACTTCGTCCCTGTTCCCGGACACCGGGGTAAAGTACCTCTTTCCACGAAAGGAGCATGGATTGGGACAATCGAGACGGACGTTCACAGATGAGTTCAAAGCCGCAGCTGATGGTTGGCTTTGAACTCAAAAACATAAAATGCTGTACTGGGCGCAAAGGGCTGAGAATGCTGAAAACCACTAGTTCGCCCAATATCTAATGCTGCAGATTCAGCGAATGGCAACTACAGAGTGCTCGGGATGATATTGTTCGACAACAAACTTATCGCAAATCGTAGTCAGCGTTTGTTCTGATAGTTCTCATATTGGCAGAAACTGGCTTTTAAAGCATTGACGGAATGTGATTTTTTGCGGAGCGCTCGGCCAATGCGCCAAACGTACTGCAATCCAGCTGGACAAATCGCCATGATCCAAAAAACCTCTGCTTCGAAAACTGACCAACTTAGCCGCCGCGGCTTTTTGAAAGCGTCCATGAGTATGGCCGCATCGCCAGCAATGCTGAGTACCGCCGCGACTACCGTTGCGACCAAGGTTGCGGCCCAACAGGCTGAGCCGGGGCCAGAACGGACATTGATAGGGTATCCCTCCCGGCTCAGCTGCCGCCCCGGAGATCGGGTTGAATTCAAGGTCAGCGCCTTCAACAACGACAGTTTTGAGGCTGATCTGGTCCGCATCTACAACGCCGACAACCTGTCCGTCTACAAAGACCGTTTTGATCTGCGCCCGGTTGATGCCGATTTTTCTGGCACCTATGATGGCTTCGCGCAACCGCTCAACAATGGGTCATATGTCGAGGTCGCTGACGCAACAGCGCTGGACCGGCTGACCAGCTTTACAGTCGGCGCTTATGTCCTACCTACCTTCCTGCCCGGTGACTTCAGTGAAGAGGTTGATCCGAACGCGGCCTATATCACCTCGCCCAGTATCGGTGGCACAGTGGCCGAACAATACATCCTGTCGCGCTATGACGCGGTTTCGCACACTGGCTGGGCGCTGCTGTTGGAAGAAGACGGGCGCGTCAGCTTTCTGGTGGCCGATAAGGGAAATGTGACCAAGGCCACCACGCAGGGCTCGGTGCGCCAATGGGATTTTGCCTATGTGGCTGGGGTGTATGACGCGCATGCCGGATTACTGAGGGTCATCCTCCAAGATACACCAATAAGCGCCGGTGATCGGTTCTCGGCCCGCCGCCAAGTGGGTGAGACTTCGTTTTCCGGCCCCGTGCCGCAGGCCGGACTGCTGCGCGTGGCCGCTGCGGATGGCGGTCCCGGCACCGGGCGGCACAATGTGGCCGCGGGGGCATTTACCGGGCGCCTCGCTGATCCTCGCGTGATCAGCGGCGCGTTGTGGGGCGCGGATATCGATCGGTTGCGCGCCGAAGAATTGCCGGGGGATCTGGCCGCACGTGCAGTGTTGGATTTGGATTTCAGTCAGGGCATCGGTACACTGGCCACCACCGATCTGTCCTCAAGCCGCTTGGAGGCCGAGGTGGTCAACACCCCGCTGCGAGCGGTGTTCGGCCCGTTTTCGGATTTCAAATCGCAGGACTGGACCAAGGACGCCACGCCCTTTGATGCGATGCACTTTCACGCCGACGACCTGCATGATGCGGAATGGCAGACCAGCTTTGCCTACACCATCCCGTCCGATCTGCCCTCAGGCTGCTATGCAGCGCGGTTGAAACAGGGTGATTTTGTTGAATATATCACCTTTTTCGTTAGCCCGCCCAAGGGCAAGCGGACCGCGAAGTTGGCGTTGCACATCGCGGAATACAACATGCTGGCCTACACCAACATGCTGTATGCGGTACTACAACCCGATGCGTTTTCGGGTATTCCTGCCAATCAGGATGACCTGAGTTTCATCGTCAACAACCGCGAATATGTCTACGGGTTCTACAACACTCATCTGGATGGCACATCGTGTAACTATGCCTCGTATTTGCGGCCGATGCTGAACCTCAAACCCGGTTGGAACGCTTATAACTTCACGCTTGATACGCACCTGCTTGATTTCCTCGACAAGGAAGGGATCGAGGTCGACATCCTGACCGATGAACTGTTGCATCGGGAAGGTGTATCGCTGCTTGAAGGCTATGACTGTGTGATCACCGGGGCGCATCCCGAATACGTCAGCCACGCAGAATGGGATGCCGTCGTCGAGTATCAGGCGCAGGGCGGACGCATGATGTATCTGGGTGGCAATGGCTGGTTCTGGTCGATCAGCCCTCATCCCAGCGCGCAAGGCGCGATCGAGTACCGCAAGAACACGCTCTGGTCTGAACGGGTGATGGAAAACGGCCTGCGCGGTGGTGGTTTCTGGGAAAGCGATCGACGACTTGAAACCGTCTTTGGCGTCAACATGTCGGGCATGGTGTTTACAGGCTGTACCGATTTCCACAGGACCGCTGATGCTAATAACCCGCGCGCATCGTGGATCTTTGACGGCTGTACCGAGGGTGAGAATTTTGGCGCCTACGGCGTGGACAACAATCAGCCCGGCGCTTGCGGGTATGAGTTCGACAAGGCCGACTTCGATCTTGGCACGCCCCGGCACGCGTTGATCATTGGCAGCTCGAACGCGATCCCGGGTCTGATCGAAGAAACCCAGATGGGCACCATGGCGCTGAACCTGTCACATAGCCCTGCCCCCGAACGAGAAACAACCACCCGCGCAGATATCGTCTTTTTTGAAGGCCCCAATGGTGGCGCGGTATTCTCATCCTCGTCTATTTCGTGGTGCGGGTCACTGCATGAAAACGACCGTCAGAACGATGTGGCGCGCATCACTGGGAACGTGATCCGCCGCTTCCTTGATCCAACCCCGTTCCCTGCTTTGGCAGAGGATGGTCTGCACAAGGTCGAGAAGCACCCAGGCGATTGGTACCAGGATCTTCTGAAGACCGAAGGGTAAGCCCGTTTCACGAACGAAAACGCCAGTCACATGAATGTCCAGGAAAACCGGACCAATGCGGCTGGCGTTTGCGGCGCATGACCTAAACTTCCAAGAAGAGAAAGTTAGAACTATGTCCACCAAGCCAAATGATGAAGAAAATCGAAAAGGAACAGTTGCGGAAAGTGAGGCAGTTGATTCTACGCGGCGCAAACTTTTGGCTGCTGGCGCGGCTTTGCCCTTTGCAGCACAGGCCTCTGAGACAACGGGCCTGATTGATCCTGCGCCATTGTCGACGGGCCCGGCAACCATGCGCATGCCGCAGGGATGGCGCGCGTTTGACCTGGCATTTTACGAGATGTCAGCGAACGATTCGAATTACCTCGAGATCTATGCCTATGCCGGTGCGCAAAGCTATGTTGCCGGTGAAACGGCCAAGTTACATGTTACCACGACAGCTGAGACTTTTGACTATACCGTTTGGCGTGATGGCCCTGAACGCGAAGTCGTAGCCGAGATGACAGGGGTTGACGGAGTTTTCACAGAAACCCCGCTTGATGCATACGAAAACGGTTGCGGATGGCCGGTTCTGGCCGAGATACCAGTGGACCCATCCTGGCGGTCCGGCGTTTATATTGTCGAGCTTCGTGCCAAAAGAGGTGACGAAACTCAGGTTTGCGAGGCTGGTTTCGTGGTGCGCGGTCCCAAGAAATCAAAAATCGTGTTCATGCTGACCACGGGCACCTGGACCGCCTATAATTGCTGGGGTGGTGCCAACAGCTATCTGGGTATCCACGGTGAAGATGGCGTTGGCCCGGGAACGCATTTGTCATTGGATCGCCCTTTCGAGCGCGGGTTCTGGGTCGCTCCGGCGAACTATCCCTATCTGTCCACAAAGCCCGAGCAGATGCGATACAAGCATGAACGACACTACACCGGCCAACCAACAAATGGTTATGCAATCATGATGGGTTATGGTTGGGGTGCGAACTCGGCAGGTTGGGCTGTTGACAACAGACCTTTTGCCGTATGGGCCGAAGAAAACGGCTATGAAATGGAGTACATCGACCAATACGACCTGGAAAACGTGCCGGGGGTTTTGGATGGGTATGACTGCATGGTCATTGCTGGGCATGACGAATACTGGTCCTGGGGTCAGCGCGATACATTGGATGCGTTTGTGGAACAGGGTGGCAAACTTGCCCGGTTCGGTGCCAACATGCTTTGGCAGGTTCGGATGGAACGCGACGGGCGGCAGCAGGTTTGCTATAAGCTTGGACTCGACAATGATCCGGTGAAAGGCGATCCAGAAAAAGGGCATCTGCTTGCAACGCTTTGGGATCACAAAGACGTTGGACGTCCGATGGCTCAGTCATTCAGTGTCAACGGCATGCAGGGGATTTATGCGACCTACGATGGTGGCTCACCACGTTCAAGCGGCGGCTTCACGGTCTATCGCCCCGGCCATTGGGTATTCGACGATACGGGGCTGGTCTATGGCGACACCTTCGGCATGGAAGAGGGGATAGTCGGTTACGAAACTGACGCGGTGGACTATGTGATCGAGTACGGGCTTCCGCGTCCGAGCGATGTGAACTTCCCGCTTGAGGGCACTGAAATTCTGGCAGTGACCCCGTCAATGGTTGACCAATATGACGCTGGTGGGCCTGGCAGCGCGGTTGTTTCAATGGTTTTGGGCGATGACTTTTTTGCCACCAAATGGGCGGATATGGTTGAAGGCAAAACAGACGAGGACACCGTCAAGAAGTACCGCTATGGCTCTGCCCAGATTGTCACCGCCCCCAAGGGAAACGGCGAGATTTTCTGCGCAGGAACGGTCTATTGGTTCCTGGGCCTGAAATGGCGGGATCGTACGACTGAGCAGATCACCCATAATGTTTTAAAACGCTTTACTTCCTGATGCGTTTTGCACCGGCCTGCACCCAGTGGGCCGCTGCCCGGCCCAAATAAAATGGTAAATCTATGTTCGAGGGTTGAGCGATGAAACAGAGGACTTCAGCGGCCGCCAGCTTCGCTGGCATAGCGGGCCTTGCAACTTCGGTTGCCGCTCTGGATGTTACGCCGCCGACAACAATCAGCGCGCAGGCAGCAGCGGAATTGCAGGCGCTTGATCCGGGGCGCGATCCCACCTTGGACGGGCTGAGCTATGCGGAAGCTTTTCAAGCTCTAACCGAAGGCACCGCCGAGGCCGTCGCTGCAGCACTTCAGCAATTCCCGGCAACTGTTGAGACACGCACGCTTGATGGGGCGGATCATCTGCTGATCACACCGTCCAATCTAAACCCTGCGCTGGAGGATCACCTGCTGATCCACGTGCATGGCGGCGCACATGTGTTTTTTTCGCCCGAAACAGCGCAGACCAGCTCTCTGGCGGCGGCGCAGGCGGTTGGTGTGCGTATTCTTTCGGTACGGTATCCTCTTGCCTGGCAAGCTCCGTTTCCTGCGTCGCGCGACCGTGTGATGGCGGTTTACCGAGAATTGCTGACCGAATACCCCTCGGACCAGTTGGCCTTTTACGGTGACAGCGCGGGTGGTGGTCTGATCCTGTCGACCCTACAGCAGATTCAGGCCGAGAGGTTGGATATGCCCGCAGCCGCTGCGCTGTTGTCACCCTGGACCGATGTGTCAGGGGCCGGGGACAGCTACATGGTGATGTCCGGGCAGGATCCGATCATCGATTATCCGATCAGCCTTGCAGCTGCGGCCAGAGAATATGCGGGTGATCTGCCTTTGGATGACCCCGGACCGTCCCCGATCTACGGTCCGATCAAACCCGGTCTGCCGCCCATCCTTCTGACTACCGGAGCCCGCGATCTGTTCCTGAGCGATGCGGCGAGGCTTCAACGCAGGCTGCTGGACGCGGGGGTGCCCGTTGAACTGATCGTCTATGAGGGAATGTGGCACGTTTTCCAGACCTCAACCGCTTTGCCTGAATCCGGTGTTGCCTGGGCAGATATGGCAGATTTCCTACACGCTGCGTGGGCTCGTTGACCCCCTTCATCTATCCTCTCGAAAATCGGACTCAGCCATGAAACTATCGACTTTCCTGATCCCGCCAGTGATGGCTCTGTCCGCTCTGTGCGTCGAACCTTCAATCGCAGTTGCCGATGGCAGCTGTGACCAACAATGCCAACTTGCGCGCAAGGCCCAGGACCCGCTGGCCAGCATTCGGGCAGTTGTTTTGGATAACACTGTTGGCTTTGACAATGACCGAGACCCGCAGAGTTATGCGACACAGGTTCAGCCAGTCTACTCGCTGCCAACAGAGGGGCGCTACAACGTCATCCTCCGCGGAATCGTGCCTGTTGTCGGGGTGCGTGACGGGGTTGTCCTCCCTCCGTTGGGGTCAGAACCTCGGGGGCAGTCCAGTTACACCACAGGTCTCAGCGACAGCATCGTTCAGGCTTTTCTCTCTCCAAAGTCAGATCGCGACCTGAAGTTCGGTATCGGCCCGCAAGTTTCTCTCCGCACCAGAACGCGTGACGACCTGGCGGGGCCGGGCTGGGGTGGCGGTATAAGTGCCGTGGTGACCGGCTTTTCCGGGCGATGGAGTTATGCCACGATTGTCGGTCAGCATTGGGGGCAGGACGACTACAGCGTCGCCACCATCAACCCCGTGTTGATCTACAATAGTGATCTGCTGGGTGGCAGCTATTTCGGCTACTCGAATTCACTCACATATAACTGGGAGGCTTCTTCTGGTAATCGTTGGCAGATCCCTCTGGGACTTACAGCTGGCAAGACGTTTCCCCGTGATAATGGATCTGCCATTGATGTCAGCATGGGCTACTACAAGATGGTAGAGCGTCCAGAGGGTGGTCTCGAAAGCCAATTCAAATTTGCTGTCACGCTGATCTGGCCGTAAGCCGGTTATGTTGAACTTAGCTGCCGAGTGATCGCCTTAGAGTTTGTTTGGGTAACTCGCCAAACTGCTTGTGATAATACTGCGCTGCGCGCCCGAAATGCTGAAACCCAGCACCCAACGCTGCATCGGCGATACCTGTATGATCGCCGGTCAGCAAAGCCTCGCGGAACATATGCAAACGGACCAGCCGAAGGTAACCTTGCGGCCCCATGCCATAAAGCTCTTTGAAGGATCGGTGCAGTGTACGGCGGGGCACGTCGATGGCGTCCGCCAGGCTATCTATGGCGACACTTTCGCACCAACCCAGACGGTTGGCGAATTCCTCGGCTTTGCTCATGATGCCATACTGGCGAGAGGGGCGGGTTTGTGTCGGTCGCAGCAGCATTGCCAGAAATCTGGACATCACTTTTGTGCAGGCTGCCTGCTGCGCTGATTGGCAGGGATTTTCCTGTCCCTGTCGTCTGGCCAGGGCATCGCACAGGTCAATAAAGGCGCGGATTTCGGACGGGTCACACTGCCATAAGCCGGGCTCCAACCCGGCCAAACCCGCCGCATGGGCCAGATACCAGTCAATCTCGATCGTCAGAACAACAGACTGCGCCGGTAGAACCATGTCATGATCAGTATTTCCAAATACAAGCGCAAGGTCATCGCTGACCTCGCATCCCTTCCAGAGCACCGGCTTGGAAGAGGTCAGGATGACACCGGCGAAAAAGCCCTTTTTCTTGAGCTGCTGCAAGCTGCGCAGCGGTTTTGCCATCGTCTCATAACGAATGGCCAAACCTGGATAGAGCGCTTCGCTGGCGCGATATCCCAGCGATCCGACATCCAGCTGGATAAGCTCAAAGTCCCAATCCGGTGTCGGATCAAAGACGGCTTCAATTTCATTGATTGTATATTGCCACTGAATGTCCAAGGTCGCGTACCAATTTGGGCTTCGTTTGAGTAACTTAGCGATCCTCGTAACATTAATCTCAATTTATGTTAATGATCAGTTTGCATCGTCGTGATCGCGACGACGCCATGTCAGGTCACGTGCAACATGCCAGGTTTGATGGTGCGCCCGTCTGTCAAGCGGTGATACTTCAGATGGAAATCGTCAGGCGAAAGCTGACGATAGCTTCTATCCCATCATTGCTCTGATCCGAGGGCCGCCAAAGCTGGATATCCGGGGTGAATTGCGTGCTGTTGGTCAGTTGAATGCGCCAGAATAACTCGGCCCCGTATTCGTCGCGCATGTTGCTGTCGTCGGGTTCGGCCCAAAATGCACCAATGCCGATGGCGTCCGTCTCATATCCGAACACATCGTCGAAAACCAAACCGCCACTGACCAGACGGCGAATGTCGTTTCGGTTGCCATCATTTGTACCAGCGCGCAGGGCGAGTGTTTTTCCTTCGCCCATTGCCTGTTCCGCGCTGAAGGACCAGCTTTCGCTGCTGGACGGGCCTGGACCGGGCAGATCGATATGCGTATAGGTCAGCCTGTAGTGCCCCCGGCCAAGCGTCGGGAAATCCGGCGTCCAGCCCAGTTCCGCGACGGTCAGCCAATCCCCGTCAAACGCGCCAAAGTCGGGATATTCGCCGTTTGCATTTGCCTGAGACACTACCGCGCCGATGTAAAACTGATCGGACGGCGTCACCCAAATTCCGACACCAAGACCGGCATCTCCTTCGGGCAGGACGTGCGCGGGGTTGTTGGACAGCGGCTCGGCCATAAAGGACAGGCGGTCATTGCCCAGTGTATCGTTTTCATCAACCAGCGCTGGAATGAACAACTGGCCGACCGTAATATCCAGCGCGCCATCAAAGAACAGTGACTCCCACGACAGTTGCGACACCGATGTAAACGATCCTTCGACATTGGCATCGCTTGGCCCCTGCAAGTTGCCGCGCGCGGCGTTAAACCGGGCCGTGTTGGTCGAAAGAAAGTCATCCCTGCGGCGATAGGCAAAGACATCAAGCGATCCCTTATAAGCGCCGGTATCGACCGCGCCGTCCCAGCGCAGGAAAACATCGATGGCATCATTCAATGTTCGCCCATTTTCACCGCCCCGGCTGCTTTGGTGCAGAATCGGTGAATATTGCAGGGCGAAGCTGAGCCCATGTTGATCCTCCCACCGTGCGCGGGTTGTATTCAAGGGGTGCAGCAGTTTTTGTATTGGCCCGATGCCGAAACGGGTTCGAAAGCCCCCCTCTCGGGTGGCGTCAAGCCGCGCGACATTCTGCTCGACATTGCCGAACTGAACAGACGCGCCAATCGGGGTCGAAACCGTGCGATCCGGGCCGTTTTGAGCATTTGCCGCGTTTGTCAGGGCCACAGCCATCACGGACAGCAAAGGGCCAAGAATGTAGTCACGCAAATTCAATACAAACCAGTTTCCGTTGGGACCGCTGACAGACTGCAGGGTCGGGGACGATCCGACCGACCTTACGCGCGACCAACGCGCACAAAAAAGCCGATTTTTGCCAACCCGACACACCGAGGACAGTTCCGGGCATATTTCTCTGCGATTGATACATGTGCAACCGAGGCGCAACGCGCAGGGTTTCGCAATGTTGGCAGAAAATGGCTTTTTCAAATCGAACAGGCTCCGCATTAGCTGGTAATGGCGCCCCGCTACCAAGACCACACACTCAGGACGTGAACCTTATGCCCTCTTCGATATCTCAATTGTCGCCGGACAAAACACAGATCTTGGAGCGCCGTGCGATGATCATGGGAATGGGTGGCAACCTGATAATGTGCGGCATGGGCCTTTTTACAGGGTATCTGTCGCAGTCGCAGGCCATCCAGCTGGACGGTTTGTTTTCCCTGATTGGTTTCGTGGCAGCTTTTCTGGGTCTGCGCGTTGCCCAACGGATCGCGCGCCAGCCCGATAAGTTCCGCCCCTATGGCTATGCCGCAGATGAGGCGATTTTTGTCACCTTTCGGGCGCTAACCCTGTTCGGATTGGTGCTTTTCGCGATGGTAAATGCCGTTCTGAGCCTCCTCGGATACCTCAACGGGGAGCCACAACCGGAACTGAACTTTGGACCCATGCTGCCTTATTTTGTTGCGGTTGGCGCGCTGTGCCTGGCTCTTTCTGGAATCCACTGGTGGTGCTGGGCACGCACGGGCCGCAAAAGTGGTTTGTTGAAACTCGAGGCGCAGGCCGCCGCGTTTGACGGACTGGTTACCGCGGCTGCCGCGGTGGGCCTGCTGGGCATCAGCTACTTCAGCGACGGTTTTTTGGCACCCATCGCACCCGTCGGAGATTCAATTGTTGTTGTGATCTTGTGCGTCACAGTTCTGGCGCAGTATTTCAGGGACTTTCTGGCCGGGTTGGCCGAACTCGCGGGTGTCACGGCACAACCGAAAGACCTTGCCAGCGCGCGGCGTGCTATTCGCGGTTCTCTCCAAAGGGACGGCGGCATCCTACGCGACCTGACGCTCACTAGAACCGGGCGGTCATATCTAGCCATCGCATATTACGATCCGGCCCGGCTCGTTCGTGCCGAAGAGATGGATCAATTGACCAAAGCGCTGAACGCAGATGTAGCGACTACCCTGACAGGCGCTGAATTGTGTCTGGTTGTGACGCAAACAGATCGCACAGCGCAGACGCAGGGGTCGACATGACAAGGCTTAGAAACAAAGCTCCGTTTTTAATATCTCTCTGTGCCCTGATCTTTCTGTCCGTGCTGTCGGACGCTGCAATGGCGGGTTCAGTTACAATCGAGCCGGGTGTCGAACCGTTCGATACGGCGCAGGAAGAAGAGGCGGTCGGCTTTCGCAACGGGTCGCTGGTTGCGGTTCCAATCCCAACCTCGGACCCGACGCTCGGATCGGGCCTGACCCTCGTCGCCGGGTACCTGTTCACATTGGACGAAGGATCCAAACCGTCGGGGATCGGCGTGGCAGCTTTGCGCACCAGCAATGGAAGCGAAGCCTATGGGTTGGCCGCCAATTTTGCCTTCAACAACAACCGCTGGCAGATCGAGACATTGTTTGCGGATGCCAACATCAACTACGACCTGTTCACGACCTTGGGGGAACTGCCGGTTCGACAGAACGGCCGCATCATACGGGCCGAGCTGTCTTATGGCATTTCGCCGGATTTTTCGATTGGTTTCGCAACACGCTATCTGGATACGTCCATCTCTCCCGGCGGGTCGGGATTTCAGATCCCACCTCCTTTCGATCAGTTTTTGAATATGGAGATCATCTCGCCGGCGTTGGTGGTAGAATGGGACCGGCGCGACGATACGATCTATCCTACGCAGGGCTTCAACCTCAAGGCGCAGGTCTCGCACAGTTATACGCTTGAAGGTCTTACTGGAGACTACTCCAAGGGGTTCGTGAACTATAGCCACTATTTCAACCCGATCACAAACGGGGTCATTGCCGTCCGCGCATCCACCTGTGCGGCCAGCGATGATACACCATTCTTTGACCAATGTTCACTGGGTGCAACGGACGCGTTCCGCGGCTTTCCTGTCACGCAGTTTCTGAACCTGCGCTCGGCGTCGTTACAGGTGGAATACCGGCACCGATTCACTGACCGTTTCGGAGCCGTTGCGTTTGCCGGAGCTGGCCAGTCCGGGGACAGCTTTTCAAACCTGTCCGCAGGCGGAACTCATTCTGCGGCCGGTTTGGGTGTGCGCTATCGGGTGTCCAAGAAATTCCCGGTTGATCTGTCTGTCGACTGGGCACGCAACAATGACAGCGAAGATCAACTCTACATCTACGTCGGGCAACGGTTCTAAATAGCTCAACTATTTGATGCGGTTCCGCACCTTTTGGCGGAAACCGTCGCCCTGATGGACCAGAGGCCGGTGATACACTAACAATCAAACTGGACCAATTAGGTGCGGCTGATCAAATGTCGGGAAAGCGGGCTGTAACCGCAGCACCTCGGCTAGTCAATGAAAGGCAGCTTTAGGTCGGCTCCTTCCGTGAGCAAAGGTTGCAATGCGCGCTTCGCACCTGTTTGCGCCGGCCGCAGCATTTGGGACTCTGGGCTCCTTGCGGCCATTCTCCGCAGGTTGCTTGAACGTCGGCTTGACCCCACTGGCGATCTGCGCGACCGAAAAAACCTCCTTCGGCCACTTCTCCATCGGACGTTCAAAACCTATGCCGCTTTCTCCCTCAGCACTCTGACGGCAACCGGCCGCCTCTGATCACCGGTTTTCCGAAACTGAACAATCACGTCAATCATCGAGCGGCAATATTCGAGGATTTCGGAATAGGTCAGCCCGGTATCTGCCTGCATGACCATCAGAGCCAGGCGTGACAGGGCGGATTCCGGTGATGCTGCGTGCAGCGTGGAAATCCCGCCCGGATGGCCCGAGTTGATGGCGGACAGGAAATCATAGGCTTCGGCACCGCGCAGCTCCCCCATGATGATCCGCTCCGGTCGGAATCGCAGACAGGCTTTCAATAGATCGCTGCTCGATGCGTTCTTGTTGACCACCAGAGACACCGCATTGGGCTGGCTGGGTCGGATCTCCAGCACGTCCTCAATGGTCATGATCCGCTCTGAGTGGTCGACTTCGCCAAGACAGGCGCGCAACCAGGTCGTTTTGCCGGAGGATGTCCCGCCCGACAAAAGGATGTTCCACTTGGCCTTGACCGCCGCGCTCAGGAAATCACCAAAACCTTTGTTCTCGTAGGCGTCGAAAACAGCCTCATCGGCGGGATCAACGCCAGACTTCAGATCATCCATGTTGGCGCCCAGATCCGGCAAGCCCTGCATCAGATCATTAAGCGAAAGTTGCTTTGCCACGGCCCGGCGCAGGGCAAAGGCAACGCCATCCTCAACAGCGGGTTTGACCGCGACCTGCGCCCGCCACAATGACCCGTCGATTTCAAACTGCGAACCGGCAAGCGGGGTCTTGCTGGATATGGGATTACCGCCAGCCAGGTCATGTGCAAGCGCCTCGGCATCATCTTCACCCATCGGCTCGTCCAGCAGACGCATGGCAGGTTCGCCACTGCGCTCGATCCAGAGTCTGCCGTCCGGATTCAGGACGATTTCGGACAGGAGAGGATCGGAGAGCAATTGCCCTCCGAACACCCGATTCAATGTACTTTCCAGATGGCGGCTCATCGGCTGATACCCCGGTCGCCCTTGGCGCGTTCTTCCCGTTCCCGACGCCGCTGCTCTTGCACCGCAGGATCACGGTCAATCTGTCGATCAAGGTTTTTCACATCCCAGGCCGTGCGGGTGACATTGACGCGTTCCGGCTCGTCAGTCTCAGGGTTCCGGCGTGACCGGGTGACTTCTTCTTTGCCCGCTTTGACGAACGTGGCGGCGTCACCGATTGAGATGTTATTCCGAGCCATCTGGTCTTGCAGAGCGGTGCCCCAGATCCGTTCCGGCTCATCTTTGCCCTCGACCTTTATATCCACATAGAACGATTTGCTGTTTGGATCACCGGGGCGCACCAGAGCCTCTCTGGCATCAACGATGACACCCGTGACACCGGTTTCAACGGAGACCTCCTGCCGAACAGCACGGTCTTGCTGGGTCTTTTCGCCTGCTTTTGCATTCGTAACATCGGGCAACACGGGCTGTTCCTGCGACCGATCGTTGTCACGCGGTGCGTGCTCGATGTCGGTTGCTTTCCAGGCACGGCGGTTTGCCTCGATGCTCTTCTTTTCGCCAGTCTCTGGATCAACCTTGCTGACCGTCACCCTTTTGTACCCGTCATGGGCAAGCGTGGCCGTGTCACCAATATTGAGGTTTTCGCGCTGCATCATGTCGGGCAGATCGACGCCCCAAACACGGAACGGCTTGTCCCGGCCGTCCACTTTCAGATCGACATAAGGCGACATGCTGTCTTTCTCGTCTTCTTTGAAGAGCGCGTCACCGGTCCCGATAATTTGTCCTCGCACACCTGCGTCCAGATCAGGATGTCGCGGCGCTGAACCGGTGTCGCGAGCATCTGTGGCTTGGCTTGAACGTTCCGGGCCCCGGCGCGCTTCGTCCTCGACACGATCCGGTGAGCGGCCTGTCACACGCTCCTGCACCCGGTCCTCAATCTCAAGCAAACGTCCACCGATCGCGGCCCGATCAAAACCCTGCTCCTTCATGGTCTGGATTTCGGTCTGAACGCCGGTCTTGATCTTCTCCTGCAGGAAGTCGTCCCCCCGGCCCTCTGCAAAGGCGCGGTTAATGTCACGGATCTCGCCACGGGCATCGCAGTAGATCTCAGAAGCATCTTTGTACGCGGCCTTCATGTCGATCCGCGCCTGGTTCTCACTGAGTGAATGCGCGTTGGCCAAGGTCTTAACATCGCGTTCGAACCAGTTCTCGCGCGTCTGCCGGTCGACATCGGCGCCATTGCGGATGCGCGACAGCACCAGATCGCCATTGATGCCCATCGCTTCGAACCGCTCGGTCACTTGCCTGTCGGCGTCCTTCAGCACCGCATTGGTGGCCGCGCTGCGCGGATCGTTTGCATCAGCGCGCTCCCGACCATCTGAGCCTGCCCGCTCCTGTCCGATGGGCTGTGTGCGCGTTGGATCTGTTGCGTCCCGCGCTGCTGCCCGACGCTGACGTGTCGGATCCATGTCATCGCGGCCTACCTCAATTTCGTCATCCCGTTCCAGCCGCTTGCCAAAGAACGCCCTGGTCTCTTCATCCATAAGCGGCTCATAGTCCCGCAGAACCCGTGAAATCGCGGCCTCTGTCTGACTGCGCTTGTCTTCGTCCTCCATGACCTCGGCCTTGGCGTCCATGCCGGTGATAAACCTACGGACATCGGTTCCAATGGCCTTCATCTCATCGTCGATGGCCGGGGCTTGTGTCGGATCCATCTGGTTGGCGACTTGCGTATTCATGTCGATTTCCTCTGATCTCAGAACCCCGTCCGTCACCAGGATTGCAGCTGCGCCGAGTACAGCTTTGCTCAAGGCCCCCAGGGTCTCGGCACGCCCTGGGTATTGGGTTGTGAAAATGCCCTGCTCAAAACCGGCGTGATGCGACCGGAGTGTTTCGCCAAGGGCGGCATAGTCTGCATTGCGTTGATCGCTCATGACCTGCAGCTGGTCCGGCGCGGCGACTTGCTGTCGGCCGATGCCAAAAAACGGAAAACCGCTGCGCTGCTCTGGGGCCGGCCGCTCGCGCAGATCCCGGCCGTCGCGCCTTGCATGAACCCGCGCGCTGCTTTCACGCTCCGGGCGCAGGTTGCGGCTGAACCGGCTGGTGGCGGTCAGGACTATGCCAACGTCTCGCGCGGTCTCCACCTGCAGGTCACGCAGATCCTGCGTTGTGATCCCGTACCGGCTCAACTGAAGGGTCTTGCCAGACGCCCCTGCCCGGCTGATCACCAGATGGGTATGCGGATGGCCGGTGTCGTCGTGATGGGCCATCACATGTTTGTAGCGGTCGCCGTATTCGCCATTCGTCAGACGCGCGCCGAAACTGCGCGCGGCCTGCTTCGCTGCCTCCCGGTCAGTGTCCTTGGGGTAAGACAGGATGACGTGATAGGTGTAGTTCGTGACCCGGGCGTCCATCCGGTCCCAGTCCTTCGCCCATTCGTCCTGGACGTCGCGCAGACCCTCCATCCCATGCGTCAGCTCGCCGGTGTCGCCACGCTCCAGTTCGACGGTGCCCTTGCGTGTGATGTAGGACAGCTGGCCGCCCAGACGGCCGGATGCCGTGACACCGCCACCGCGAACAACCTTGACCACCGCCTGATTGGTCAGAAGTGCATTGGCAATCATTCTAGCCGCGCCACCTGACGAGCTCTGCCATTGCGGTGACCGACCCCGCGACCGCGCAGGGTTTTGACCAGGACGCGGTTTCAGGTTCGGGATAAGCTGAAACTCGCCAAAGAGCGCCTCCCAGGCCGGGTCATATGCCGTGGTCAGGCTGGTCATACTCTAGCCTTCGCCCTGGGGGATACACGTGATGCGCGCTGTTTCTCCGCCAACCGCTCGATTTCCAGCGCACGGGTAAAAGATCGTTCATGGGCAGCATCGGAATAGTCTTCGATCAGACGGCGCAATTCCCGAACCTCGACTTTCATGGCCTCGATCTGTTCTTCGGTGCGTTTGTTAAGGCGAAACTTCCCGGCATTTGCGGCGCGGGTCATCTGGTTGAGGTTGTTCGCCATACCGACCAACTGCACCAGGTGCTCTTTGAAGTGCTGTGTTCGAAACTCTTCTTTCGACGGAATACCAAAGGCTATGCGGATACAGACACGCACCAATCCTGTCACACTGCGCAGCTGCATGGCCTTGCTGCGTTGTTTGAGGAACGCCAATTCGTCCTCATCAAAGCGCATTGTTGTCGTGACTGATTTGGGTACGCCTTGTGGCATCGGGGCTTTCTCCACGATCAGAAATCGTGCGTGGCCCCGTCAGACCGCGCGTATGGTGTTTCAAGTTTAAGTTGATTTGGTAGCCGACTGCAAGTCCAACAGATTGTCGATAGCACAATCTGTATTATCCCGCAAAGTAAGCGTAGGATGTAGACGGTCCGTAGCGCGAGGCACAGCCGCTTGCCGCGTACTACACACCGACCGGCGTCTGCTCCATGGCGAATGCCATTACGCTGTCGCCGTCTGGCTGGCGGGCTTTGCCAGATGGCACATGGCACCGGACCATTGGCAAGTTCCAAATGCCTGATAATCGCCAACCATCTGGCATATGGCAAACGTCTGTTGGCAATACCCTTTTGGCATTCCTAGTTATAGACGGTTGAGTATTGCTTAGAAAAGCAATAGCGTAGTTTTCAGCGCGGGTGACGGGTCGCGCGATAACTTGCAATCGCGAGCCCGTTTGTGGCACGCCGCTGCGCGGCGAGGCTTTCGGGCGCAGACCCGGAGACCAAATTGAAAATCTATGCAGCCGCAAACTCCAAAGGTGGGGCGGGAAAGTCTTCCATGCTCGTCGCCTTCGCTTCCGCTTTGCACCATCAGGGCAAACGTGTCCGTATCCTTGATCTGGATTCACAAGGAACACTCTCGGAATGGTTGAATCCGAATAACGGGCTGGAGCCGCTCCCCGCCGATGAACTTCTGATCGAGGCCGGGCAGTTTGCCAAGGAAGACGCAGAAAATGCGAAACTCGCTTATGCCCACATTCTTGCGGCCGAAGAGGCGGGGGGCTTTGACTACCTGCTGATCGACACCAAAGGTGAGCCCAGCATGACCGCCGCGATGGCGATGGCTGTTGCCGACATGGTGCTCTGCCCGTCTGATGGATCATCGGCAGAATACAAGCCTATCCTGGTCACATACAGATCGTGTGAGGCGGCTTTGCAGCAAATTGGCAGCACTGCGGACCCGAAAGAAAAGTTTCGGATTGTGTTCACCCGGCAATCTGTCGCGCAGTCAGCCGGAATTCAGAAGGGCAAACAGGCGCTGGCAAAGCAGTTTCACTGTGTCGGCGGAATCGCCGACACAGCCGCTATGGATGACGCGCTGCGGACGGGCACAACGATCGGGCAGTTGATGGGCTTTGCTGAAGAAGCCATGGAACAGGCGGATACGCAGTCAGCCAGGTCGAACGCCCGCCGTATGGCGGATCGGTGCCAAAAGGCGCTGAGCAACGCTGATTTTGTGTTGAAGGCCTTGAAAGAAAGCGAGGCCAAACATGTCGCGGCCTAAGAGTATAGACAGCCTGCTAAACGGAGCTGCGTCAGACATCGCGCCAACTGTGACGGATCTGAGTAAGCGGGAAAAGACCGAACCTGCAGCTGAGGCAAAGCCGGAATCTGAGCCTGTCTTAGAGGCGAAGACTGAGCAGGTGGCAGACGGGACATCGACCGCAAAACCAAAACGGTTAAATCCGGCCCCTGCGAAACCAAAGCAGAAAGAACCTGCCCAGCCCGAAGACCTAGGTGCCACTGGGCAACCGATCAGGGTTCAGATATCAACTTCAGACGGCAGTGAGATTGCGGCGGCACTGGAAGAGGTCCGATCCAACATACCTGCCGCCTTCCAGAAAAACTTTAACCTTGGAGCCTTTTTCAAAGAGGTCCTGCAAGACAACGATGCCGCCATTGCGGCCATGATCCGGCACAACCTGAATGGGGATGCACGATGAGCAAGCGTAAAAAAGCCACGAATGAACCCAAGAGTGTCGTGCGGACTCCGATCCGGTTTCAGGTTTCAGCCCTTGAAGGCGGTGAAGTAGAGAGGGAATTTCTGGACCTGCTGGAAGATGTTCCGCCTGCATTGCGAGCGGGTGTGAACGTCGGAAGGTTGTTCCGGCAAGTGATGTTGGAAAACGACAAAGAAATTGCCAAGATGATCAGAAAAACGATGCAGGAAAGAAAGGTACATTGATCCCGTTTGATCTGTCGTGACAAACCTCCAATGTCACGCTGGTGGTCAGGGCACCGCTGGCCGAGGGTTAACCACAGGCTGACGCGGAGATATTTGGGGTCTCTGCTTACAGCCTGCTTCGGTCAGGCCAATTTCGCCCGGGGCTGAAATTGACCGGACTGGATAACCCTCGACCCCGCCAGCGGAGACGACTTTCCGAGAAAAATAGCCCAGCCTCAAAAGAGGCTGAGCTGGTCGCCCTGAATTGCCGGGCCATCACCCAGTGTTTTAATGCGCTCCTTGCGGGCCGCTTGCTCTTGTGCGGCACTTTCTGCATCAACATTGGCCTGAGCTTCCCGTTCTGCGCGTTGCTTCGCAAACGGATCACCATTCGCCGCAAAGAACACAGGCGCAGCGGCGGTGTACGCGCCCGCATAGGTTTCCAAACTGATGCTGTTGCCGTGAATGACCTGACCCGCTAGCCCGCGCGCGGTGAGTTGCAGGTAGGCCATGTGATAGGTCGCGCGTGACAACTCGGTTGCCCGGAACCAGACGCTTGTTTCCAATTCAAAGCCCATACCCTCGATGGTATCGGCCACGGCCAGCAACATGCCGCCCGCCCCGGCGGCGGGTTCGTCAATCGTTATGAACCCTTCCGCCTCGATGATCGCTTTGGCATTGGTCAAGGTCATTTCCGCCATCATGCGCGACACTTCATAAGGCGTGAAAAACTGGCCCAGCTTGGCATCCAGTACGCCAAGCTCACCCGCGACCATGCCGAGAAAATCACACCCACCGTTGCCGATCGTGCCCGCCATGATCGCCAGCAGTTCGGGCATCCGGCGGATGTCGTCTTTGTTGCGATAGCGCCCGACCACCTCCATATACTGGTTCTCAAGCGCGTCTCTTTGGGCTTCATCGGGGCAGGCACGCTTTGCCAAGGCGCAATAGGACAGTTCGCAGAAATCACGGAAAATCTCGTCCCGGTGCTTGGATCGGTCAAGCTCGTTGATGATCCGGACAAAATCATTGACCGCCGCAATCATGCTGACGCCTTGATTTCGGACGGGTCATGAACGGCCTGCTCATAGACTGAAACCGAATGGCCGCAATCGTCGCAGTCCCAAGCGTCATAAACCGCAGAAAGCTCCCATTGCTGTAGCTCTGCGTTCCATTCTGCATGGGCGTCCCGTCTCACGTTCTGCCCGCCGCAGTTCGAGCAATGGACGGTAAAGGGGGCGCTCATGCGCCGCCCCCTTTCAGTTCGGCCATTTTCTCGGTCAGCGTCCAAAGCGCGCGATTGAGCGCCTTGTTCTGGTCGATCCCGGCAACGGCGCGGGTCCGCTGACGGCGGGTCCGCCCATCGGCTGTCCGGACACGCCCGTAAATCCCGCCTCGGATGACATTTTCCTGAACCACGTTGAACGCGGTCCACAGATCGGCGGTGCGGTCGGTGTTACGGCGCGTGCTGAGCAACCGTGTCGCATCAATCGGCGCAGGTTTTCCACCTTCTTTGGCCGCATCGGGAAAACGCAACTGGTGTGCGGCTTCGGCCAAAATCTTCCGTTCCGCGTCGTTCACGGTGATGGCCTTGAAATCTTGCACCTGCTCCGTGATTTCTTCGGCATCGTCCAGAACGGTAAACGCGCCTTCAATGACTTCGGACACCGCGTTTCCCGAGTGCCGCACCTTCACCTCGTTAAAGGTATCACCCACCATCAGGCCATTGGCGCAGACAAACCGGAAATAGCCGGGGATCATCTGATAGCTGCTGGTCCCGTCATTGGCGTTGACCAGAACTATTTCGAAGGACTCGCCATCGCTGTTCGTGATCGAGCGGTGACGAAGCCTCAGCATGTGCTTGGTAAACGCAGCCTTGCCCGGTACACGGGTGTTCGCCTGCTGGGCATAGAACGGGTCAAACCCTTCTTTCCGCAACCCGTCCAGAACGTTTACGGTCGGAACCGGCACAAAGCGGTCGGATCGGCTCTCGTGACCTTCGGTTGCGAAAATTGACGGGACAGCATGGCGTAGCTGGTCGTTGGTCAACGCCTCCCCTGTCACCAGTCCGCCGCATGACATGCCCCGCATGTAACGATTGTAAGTCATCAGGAATGTTCCTCTGTGGTGATGCGGTGGCCGATCTGCGCCCGACCTGTCCGCTTGCTGTTGGTTGTGAACACAGCAGGCCAAGGAAACGGCCTGCTGGACTGACATCAGCGACCCTCGCCCCTCCGCGTGTTTCCCGGCGAAGGAGGGGGGCCGATGGAAAAGATCCGGATCTGATCAGAGGACTGGGGGTCAGGCTGAAAAACGGAAGGTTTGCGCGCTCTGCGCGTGAAAGCCGTTTTTCTGCTTGAGGCGCATGGGAAAGAGAAATGTGAGCCGCGCCCATGGCGCGGGTCTCTCTTCGCGCCTTCCCTCTGGGCTGGATCAGATACGAGAGCTTTTCGGCCCCCTGACGTTCGGGAAAACAAGCGCCGCAGACCGCTTGTCGGTCTGCGCTTTGCTCGATGTCTATCGAGCGTGGTCCTTGCAAAAGGCGAAGCGAACGGGCGTCACCCGAAGGGCCGAAACGGACGTGACCAGACGACTTGCGGCCGCGGTGAAGGCTGGCTCGGATGAGACAGGTTTCACAGCACTCGGGCCGCAGGGAGAATGGGCGTGTGTGGTTCGGGGCGTAAGCCGGTAAGGCCGGCTGGAGCCTAGCACGCGGTCATGCGCTGAAGGCGCGTGATTTGCCCTGATCACTATGTTGACTCCCGGCCACTCAGTTGATTGGGAAAAGCCCACTCAAGAATACCCGACGCGATCAGGCTATCAGGCGTTACTATTGATGCGTCGCTAAGCATGTCCCAAGACTGCTCTGCGGTGGCAGCATCTAGATCACCTTCAGGCGCTCTGGTTCCGGCCAGAAGCCGGAGCACAGGAACGGGCGACTTGCGCCGCCCTGCCCTTCGGCTATTCGGTTACGCCGTCCTCGTCGTTCCGCTTCGGGAAGGCCACCATTTCAACACCGGGGAACATGCTGTGTTTGACGGTGATCGACTTGATTTCGCCGGAAACGTCGTCGGTGTTTACGAAGAGAACCCCGCAGCGGTCCCAGTAGTTCGTACCATCTTTTTCACCGGTTTTGACATTCAGCTTCAGAGTTTGAGTTGCCATTTTCAGATCCTCGCTTTTGAGTGTTTCGATGAACATGGCTTTTGCGGGCACTAAGGGGATGTCAGCGGTTATTTTGTTTCGCGATGCAAAGCCGGGCTTGTCCGGCTGCGGAAAATAGCCGTTGAAGCTGCTGATCTGTTGCCAGATCAGCAGCGCCATTCCCGACTGCTCGCATATGTTCATCTTGAAGAAATACGGGGAGCGAGGATCATCACTGGCAACGGAGTGAAGACTGTCAGACCTGTGAAACGGCACGAACTACCGGGGCCGATGCGAGTGAAAGGCTTGAGCACCGATCCACATCTGATGGCGGCGAAACCAAGTCGATCCATCACACGCGCATTGCTCAGATCCGCGAGCTGATGGCCTTCTTGAAACGGGATGACCTACAAGAGATTGGTACAGCGCGTGGTTGCGCAAGTCGCCCTTTTCTATCAGCGGAGGCGGTGGGCCGCGGATGTCCTGGTGCCACGGTTCGGGGATGCACCGGACGCAATAGCGGCCGTCACAGCGAAGCGACCAGTCGGGCCGGCACATGGGGCAACGACCCCAGGTGCCAAGCGACAACAGAGGAACATCGACGCCGGTACAATGACAAAAGAATGGCCCGACGATGCGGGCCACCAGTCTAACCGAAGGAAAATCTGGAGGTAATGAAGCCAGCTTAGCGCTTGCGGGCCCGATCCACAACGCCGTCATATGTGATTGCCGCAATGCGATCGTCGGTGCGGCGGGACATTTCGATCCCGTCGCCGGTCATCGTTGACTCTGCGTGCGGCGTCCATTTGAAAATGCTGCCATCCGCTTCAACATGGGTTTCATCCTCGGCGGACCGGCGTTTAATCGACCCGTCATGCCGGATTTCAATGATCGTGTTGTCGGCCATGCGGACGGTCACCGAATGATCGTCCATCGCAACACCCTGCCACCATTTATCGGCATCACGACGCACAACGATCCGACTGGGATGCAGTTTGATTTGCACATCCTGGGTGTCTTCGGGATCAGCGGATTTGACGACGACAATGGCCTCCTGCTCGGTGACATCACTATGCAGAGATGCGCTGCCGTTCTTCGGCGGCCAAAGCTTCGGTTCCTCGCGTTTGCGCTTTTTCTGGTCCTTGTGGAACGCGATATACATCTGCGCAGATTTCCACACGCGGCGGATTGTGCTCTCTGCAGCGGGTGGCGTGGTGACTTTGGTCATGATTGCCAGTCCTCGTAGATCAGATTTTCAATCCGGCGAAACTCTTTGACATTGTTGGTGATGAGCGTCAGGGAGCGCGAAACCGCCTGCCCTGCGATCAACAAATCATAGGCCCCTATCGGCGTGCCTTTCCTGTACAGATCAGCGCGGATCAGGCCAGCGGCTTTCGCATCGGCGGCTGACAGGTCAAGCACTTCAAACCTGAGCGCATCCACACGCGCCACATTCTCAGCAACCTTCGCGCTTTTGTAAGCACCCCAATAGAGCTCATACATGACGACAGACGGCACCGCGAAGTCACCTGGAACATGCTCGGACAAGCTGGAAATCAGGCTGCTATTGGCCGCGATGATCCCAATGACGGCGTTGGTGTCGAGCAAGAATTTCACCTGAACACATCCAGTTCGGGGCGATCCTGCGGCGGTACATCTTCTTCGGCGGCCTGCGCCGCATCCTCATCGAGCGGACCCAGCTTGTGCAA
Organism: Ruegeria sp. MALMAid1280; assembly: GCF_049195285.1. NCBI lineage: Bacteria > Pseudomonadati > Pseudomonadota > Alphaproteobacteria > Rhodobacterales > Roseobacteraceae > Ruegeria > Ruegeria sp. MALMAid1280. The sequence continues at coordinate 66,592 of NZ_JBMIRT010000033.1, forward strand.
CTCGTCCAACCACTCCCAATCGTTTTCGATGGGTTCAAGAATGACCTTTGAGCCTTCGGCCCTGATCCGCACTTCATCTGTCTTGAACCGGAATTCTTTTGGCAACCGAACCGCCTGAGACCGGCCGGTCATGAACACTTTTGCAACCGCAGTATCTGGCATTGTCACCTCCATTTGGTATCTATCATAAATATATATCGCCTTGCCCCTCCATACAAGCTAAAGCTGACTGAAAACCCGCCTCCATCGGCTGTTTTCCGCGTTCGCTTTCAACCCGTTACCGCCTGCAGAAACATCATCGGCGTGGCAGGGCGCTTGCGCGCCCCGCCTGCGGTTTTTAGACCATGCCCTCGGGCACCCATGTGGCGATCCGCTTCTCGACCGCCTTGCTCAGCTTCATCGCCGCACGGGTCTCCGGGTCGTTGAACAGCGCATCCATCTTCTTGCGCTTTTCGCCCACCTTGAGGCTCTCGAAATTGTTCACCTGATAGTTGCCCTCCTTGAGACCCAGAACGGTGCGCCAGATGTCGTTGAGGTATGGTCCTGCAATCCGGCTAAAGAAGTTGTCGAAAGTTGGCGTCCAGACTGCGCGAATGTCGGTCTTGACCTCTTTGTCGATCAGGGTTTTCAGCGTCTTGTCGCCGCCGCTGAGAAGCCCCGCCAGATGCCGGATCAACTCAGCCTGAACGTGGTCGTCACCCTTTTTGCGGAACTTGCGGAACGCCTTCGCCAGATCGCGGTCAAAGGCATCGCCGTCCCATTCGGTTGGTGTCGTCAGGCGCTCATCCAATTCGTAACCGCTGCCCTCGGTGGTTGGCCAGTTCGGTACATCGCTTGCATTCAGGCCAATTGGATTGCCGTATTTCGTACCGCCTGAAACCTGAAAGGCCAGCAGGGCAAGGATCAGATCAGGATCGTTGACGGCGGCATGTTGGCGCGCACCTGTCACCACGCGGGCCAGATCATCAACCAGCGCCTGAGACATGCGCGGCTTACTGGACGTGTCGATGGCATCGGACGTCTTGTGCTTCGATGCGGCCAGTACGCCCGCAGCAACCGCCGCCTCTTTGTCCTCGGGCTTCACCAGCCCTTCGATCACGCTCAACTCACCCGAATTGCTGACATGCAGGATGATCCCGGCGCAATCCTTTTGAACGTCTGAGTAGCTTCCGTCCAGAATGGTTTGCAGCGCCTGCAACTCGGCTTCGCCTGCCGCGTCCAGAACCTCCGCCTCTGCAAGTTCGGCCAGTTCGTCATAGCGCTCGGCCTGTTCCTCGGTCAGGTCGCCTTGCTCGGCATAGATGCGGGCGCATTTCATCTGGTCGATATCGTAGCCGCCAAAATAGGTCGCATCGACGACCTCAGCCCATTTCCAACCCTGTTCCTGACGGACTGTGCGTGCGGCCACCGCCAGCTTGTCGGCGAAGCATTGATCAAGGATTGCCTCATCATCCAGCAGGGTCTTTTCGGCGAACAGATCGCCAGACACACGGCCACCGGCCTCTTTGTAGGCATCCAGACCAACATATTTTGCCCGCCGATCCGACGCGCTGACCGCATCCGGTTTCAGCATGTTCTTGATCTGGTATTCCGACAAGTGGCCTTTCCGGACCTGTTCCAGCACTTGCAAAATCAGGTCGGCGTCGTCGCAGATCGTAAACGCAGCCGCCTCGCCAAGGTTGATTTCCGTGGCAGCAAGTGCGTCAATCACCTGTTCCGGCAGGCCTGCCAGTTTCAAGCGCTTGTAAACATGGCCCTCTGTCACGGCAAAGGCGCGGGCGATGCCAGCGGCGGGCGCACCGGCCTTGTCCATCTTGCCATAGGCGCGGATTTCCTCGGCAGGTGACAGGTTCTTGCGCGTGATGTTCTCCGCAGTCGCCCATGTCTGGGCGGTTTCAACATCGGGCGCAATCATCACCAGCGGGTTCGCCAGTTCCGGGCGGATGTCGGCAAGGTCGTCGTGCTGTTCAGCCAGAGATTGCAGCGCGCGCAGGCGACGCCCACCAGCCACGATTTCAGCGCCGCCCTTGTCGTCGGCCAGACCGGCGATGCTCTGGATCAGGCCAACAGTCCAGATGGATTCCGCCAGTTCAACAATCTCGGCCTCTGGTACGGTCTGGCGCGGGTTGATGGGGGAAAGTGTCAGCGATGCCAGCGGAAAGCGGGCCTCGGTTGCAGTGATATTGGTTTGCTTAGTCATAGGGGTAACCCTTTTCTCATTGTGAAGTTTCGTGGTAAGGGTGCCCTACCCCTTCCGGGGTAGAGCGAGGCCGCTTAGGCGGCGGCGTGTTTCTTCAAGAAGGCGCGGGCGATCTTGGTGGAGAGGCCGCCCTTCTTGAGGTTCTTCCAAGCCAACTGACGTTGACGCTCAATGGTGTATGGGTTCAAATTCTCACCTTCCTTTCTGTTGTGGTGATGGTGGAGGAAGGGCGTTCATCGCCCTCCCCTTGGGCCTGCTCGACAGGCCAGCCTCGGCGCGGGTTAGAGAAACCCTGCTGCCGAACTCAATAATCGCTTGGGAATAAGATGGTCAGGACACGGCGCGTCTTGCTCAGATCGGTCGGCGCGGGTGTTCCGTACTGATATTTCTCGTCGTACAGATCGATCTTGAACCAGACCTTGTGGCCCATGACTTCCATAAATCCCATCTCATGGGTTCCGTGGGGATCGTTGTCCTCTTTGAAATCGTCATAGGTGGCGATTTGGTTCAGGCAAGCTGCAACAAAGCTGGAACCCATATTGTCGATAGCGGTTGTCTGAACGATGATCCCCTCTCCACCCTCGGGTAGACGCTTGCGGAAAGCGTCATTCTGCTGAGCGATGAGGGCATAATCGACCTGACCTGCTTCCTCGGTCTGTTTTGCGATTGCAGCCATAGTGGACCTCTCTTTCGTGGTGATGCGGTGGCCGATCTGCGCCCGGCCTAGCCGCTTGCGGTTTGTTATGAACACAGCAGGCTAAGGGTGAGGGCTTCACCCGAACGCCTGCTGGACTGACATCGACACCCGCACCCATTCAAGTTTTTCCCGGCGAAGGAGGGGGGCCGATGGAAAAGATCCGGATCTGATCCGAGGACAGGGGGTCAGGCTGAAATCGGGCAAATTTGGGAGGGACCTGCGCGCTGGCGCGTGGGAGGAACCGGGATTTTCACGATTTCTGCTTGAGGCGTACAAAAACGGAGAAATGCGAGCCGCGCCTGTGACGCGGCTCTCTCCTCACGCCTTCCTCCTGGACCGGATCAGATACGAGAGCTTTTCGGCCCCCTGACGTTCGGGAAAACAAGCGCAGCAGACCGCTCCGCGGTCTGCGATCGCAGTAGATGTAATGTCAGGGTTGGGGTGAGCGCGCGAGGCGCGTCGACCCCCTGCCCTGTCAGTTGATCAATGTGAGCCGCGCGCCGCGCGCGGGTCTCAATTCACCGTTTGCATGGTCCTGTCAGAAAACAAAAGCACGCGTGTTACCCTCCATCGGCGGCAACACCACATTTAGTATGCGATCTTTACAGTTGCACAATATCCTTGATTTTGAACCCCTTTTGTTCTATTCTTTAGTGACGCTGCCAAAGGGAAGAACACATGTCCGGATCTGCCAGTTCAGAAACACAGACAGCACTGCCTGCAACGGCCAAGCAACTTGCCTATGCACGCAAGTTGGCAGAGCAACAAAACGTCGTTTTGCCATGGGAAATCCAGCAAGATCGGCGCGCGATGAGCCAGTGGATCGACACGCAGAGGTCAGCACCTCGCGTACGCGACACCCGGCCAAGCTCCAAGCAGGTGGCTTTCGCGGAACGCATCGCCCGGATCAAGCGCAGTCCGGTTCCGGACGAGTGCTTTCGGGATCGCAATATGATGTCCCGCTGGATTGATAGCAACAAGCCCTGAACAATATCACGCTGGGTTGGCATCTTTAGCGTTGTATTGCCCTGTTGGAAGAACCTCCGATGCGGTGCTTTCATACATGCCTTGCTGCGTACCAATCCATTGAATAGAGCGCATCCTCTGACCATGAGATCCAACGACTATGCTCCGACCGGAACATAGCCTCGTCGGAGTTTTTGTGTTTCAAGTTTATGGAGCGCGTCAGCAGCCTGGGTTTCGACTTCGAGTAATCGCGCGCTAAGCTATCGTTACCGCCGTTCAATACCTTCATAGCCCCAAAGTCGAACAATGATGGTGTTCGTCGCACCAAGTTAGGGTGATGCAACCCTGACTCAACACGTTACGATTGGCACTCCCAGCATCCAAATCACTGCACCAAACTGGATTTCTATTGATTCCGTCCCCAGAATAAACGCCGCAACACACTTACCGAAGAAACAGATGCCCATATGTTTGTGTTTTTTCTGACTTCTAAGTTGGGTATGACGCGTATATGTTGTGCCTCCGGAAATCCGCTATAGAATAAATTGTGCATGTACGCATCGATTCAGATTCCCAAACCCACTGATGAGCATGTCCTTGAGCGAGCTCCAATTGAGTTATTCCGCAAGCTGCTAAACGATCCGAATACAAATACCTACGGCCGTCGCGGACAAGCTCAACAGGGAGTGGATATTGTCGGAAAACGCGACGGAAACCCAGAAAAATTCGTCGGCATTCAGTGTAAGCTAAAAGGGCACGACAAAGAGTTAACTGAGGAGATAGTAAGAGAGGAAGTCACTAAGGCTCTCTCGTTTTGTCCGCTTCTAGCGGAATACTTCATAATTTCCACAGCTCCAGATGATGCCAAGCTCCAAAAACTAGCACGCGAACTGGAGCTAGAAATAAAGTCGGAACATGATCGGCTAATTTCGATCCAAGTCTGGGGTTGGGATAGCGTCCAACGGGAAATTCAGAGGTTTCCCGAGGCTATAAAGGCGTTTTGCCCGGACTACACATGGCACTCAGACGGCATAAAAGATGGGATTAGTCAGATTGGCGCGGGCCAAGCTGCTCTGCATGATAAGCTGGATGCGTATATGCAGGTTACTCAAGCTGGAGCAACTGTCCCATTAGGTGCGCTTGGGGAAACGACACCCCCCGACCCACTTGAAAAACACATTGATCAAGAGATCGATAGCTATCGGGAAATTGCGAATTCTGGCCGTCCGCTTGATGCAATTGAGATGTTTAAGAACCTCGAAGATCGCCTCGAGAAAAATGTGGGTGGGCGCCTCAGGTTTCGCATAAAAGCCAACGTTGCTTCGTGTATGTTTGCACTTGGTGAGGGCGATGCCGCGTCAAAACTTCTTGTTGAGGCATGCGCACTGGCTCCCGAGGAGCCAAAAGCTAAGGCAAATTTGGCGATGGCTTATTTGATGCAGGGCAACTGGCGACAAGCACGGTCAGTTTGTGAAGAAGGGTTGTCAAAAGACGAAACCAACGAAGATCTCGCTGGGTATTTGGTTCAAGCTCTTCGGCAAGACCCAAAAGCGTCCAACCCATTGAGCTTAGTGCCGGAGTGCGTTCGATCATCAAAGCCAGTTCAAATTGCTTATCTCTTTTATCAAAGGCAGCGAGAGTTAACCCCGGATTGGTGGAAGTTTGCTAAAAACCTGCGCAATCAATATCCAGATGAAAACTATGTTCGTCAGGCGGCAGCGGAAGCTATCATTGACGAGGTTCTTACTGAGGAAGGAATTTCCAATAAGTACAACGTCCCACAACATAGAATTTCTGAACTCCAAACAGCGCAAGCTGATCTGCTCCACCTTTGGAAGCAGCATCAGGCGAGCCAAGCAGTTGTGCAGTCAGAGGAATTGGGGCTGTTTGCGAACCTGATACTAAGCTGTGATTTGCTAACTGATATCGATAACTTCACAACGCTGGTCAACGACGCTCACGACGACGTACTCGCGGACGAAGCGGTCGCGATCCGCGTAGCTCAGATGGCATTCAATATTGGCGACAATGAGATTTTCAAAGGCGCTATCGGTCGTCTTTCATCTGAAAAGCCAAAATTTCATTTTTCTTTTTATCACGCTCTCCAGGAGAGAGATTGGAACACGATTAAAGGCTTAGCGGGACAGGTAACCATACTGGCTGAGCCTCATGAGATAGAAATGTTCACGCTTGCGGTGAAAGTCGCACAGCTCGTCACCTTTGAAGGTGCCGTTTCGGCACAGCAGATACTTGACCTAGCGGAGGGAATAGAGAGCGATTTCAGATGCTATCTATTGCTGCTCAGCGCGCTGAACAAAAAAGGGTACGTCGACGAAGCGCATGATCTTTACTTGGCGGCTGTGCAGAAGATTTCCGCCTCAAACGAACATGCATCTAAAATTATGCTCGCGAACTATGCTTACAAAGAGCGTGACTGGGCAACCATCGTTCAGTCGCTTGGTAGTCTCGTGAACACTGAACGTGACAACGACGAACTACGTCTTCTTGCGACGGCATATGTTAATCTGATTCCGGCCTCAAAATCTGCAGTCAGATTTTTTGAGGGACTGCCCCCTGATCTCAAAAAACTGCCCTATTTTCTTGAGCGTGAAGCTGTCTTTCATTTTAACCGTGGTGCGTTGGCGCAGTCCGAACGCTGTTTTAGGGACGCGATAAAGCACTCAGAAGACCCTGATCTCGGGCTTTATCTCCCTCTTTTGTCATTGTTAGTGCGGTCGCGCAAAGAAAATGAAATTAATGCTCTTTCAGAAGAAATGAGCAAACTTGATTTAAGTGGTAGCGGTGAAGAGCAAGCGACCTATGCCCATTTTCTTATGTCTCAGGGCTATCCTGAGAAGGCAATGGTGGTTGCATATAGTTCACTTGCAGAGGCTCCAGAAAGCCCTGAAGTTCACAATGGCCTATGCACACTGATACTGATGAACACGAGACATGGGCCAAACGAGCGAGTTGTTCCATCCGTTTCAGTTGTCGAAAATGATTGTTGGGTTAAACTTGAACGTGCGGACGGTGAGTGTGTCGAACTTTTAGTTTGTGACGATCCCGAAAACGAGCCAAAACACTTATTTCCAAGAGCGGTCAGGGCTTCCGACAATCCGATTGCCAATCAATGCTTGGGTCATGCAGTTGGATTTGAGTTCGAGATCAAGGACGCCTTTGGGATCGATACAGTTAATTGGAAAATTACAAACATCGAGCATAAATACGGTCAGGCCTGCCGGAAAATAATGGACGGTTTTTCAGTTCTGTTTCCAGATTCTAGATTGATGGGCCAGATGAGAATGGCCGAAGGCGACGTTCAACCAATCTTAGAATACGTTCGCCAAAGAGCGGAATATCACCAAAACATCGCTGACTATTACATTGAAAACGGCTTCCCTCTCGCATTTATCGCAGCAATGCAAAGCTCCTCGGCAATACAGTTTGGGCATTATTTGCGTTCTTTGGGTGCGCAAATTATCGCTTGCAGAGGTTTAGATACAGAAAGGTCGGAAGCGTTTTCCTTAATAGACAGACGACGAATTGATGGAGTAGTTCTCGACGCTTATACTGCTTGGACGGTTGCTACGTTGGGTGCATTCAAAGCACTTAAGAAAGTATTTGGAACTCTATATATTCCGCAAACCTGTCTGGATGAAACAACAAGAATGCTTGTTGAGTTGGAAAACGAACCTGGTGAACGCTTCGGGTTAAGTTGGAAAAATGGAGAATTCTGGAAAGAAGAGCACTCAGAGACAGACGTGCGCCGTCAAGAGCAGTTCTTAAATGACGTCCACTCAGATATTTCCTCATATTGTCAGATTCTTCCGAGTGCAGCGCCCGATGACTTATCAGAAGCTTCGCGGGAGTTGCTCCAAAACATTTCACAAAGTGTATTTGATGCAGCATTTATTGCATCTGATGGAAAGCTTTTGCTGTCCGAAGACCTGCACTACAGAAACATTGCAAAGCACGAACTCAACGTTGATGGTATGTGGCTGCAAAGTGTTTTCATGTATGCATCGGCGAACAACTTTTTGGATTTCAAAGAATATTGCCGCTTCGTCATCGGTCTCGCCTATCGGGGACATGCGCATTTGTCGGTCAACGCAGGTGTGTTGGCGGAAGTTGCAAAGAATAGTGACTTTGAATTTGATGACTTTGAAGCCGTGGCAGATTTTCTGGGCACACGCGACGCGGACATTGTCTCGCATTATCATGTTGCATCTGATTGCATTGCTCTCATCTGGCGTTCTAGCAAGCTCAGCAAACATAATAAGCAAAAGTATTGCAGTACAATTTTGAGGAAACTGCTCAGATACCGGAGCGACGACTGGGCGACGACCCTAGCATTGATCTATGTAGCCGCATCAAAAAGCCTCAGAATTTTTGTATTCAAATGGACCAGAGGTCACTTTTTGCCTATCTCTGAGTTCTCTGAGGCGGTCACTAATGTTCTACAGATTCAATTTCCGGGTGAGTAGCTCTGAGCTGTGTTTCTGTGCGCCATCACTTCCCGCCCGGGTTGTGCATAGTCTCGAAAAGGTATTCTCTAACTGCAACCTTTGAACAGTTGCGCATCAAATATGAACGGTCGACATACCGAGATACTTTCCAAATGTCTGTCCATCGATCTGGAGGTGGATCCCAAAACCGCGAAGGTATTTGCATTTGCCGCCGTCCGAAACGATGAGCAACCTGCTTTGAAGTCGGAATCCAGCGCGCTGGAGAAAGATCTCGACCGCCTGGAAGAGGCTATCGCAGGTGCCCCACATCCGATTGGTCACAATTTCCTGCACCACGATATGGAACACCTAATTGCCGCCAGACCACGTCTGACCCAGATCATGCGGGCACCAATTGATACACTGTGGCTGAACCCGCTGGCCTTCCCACGCAACCCATACCACCATCTGGTCAAACACTATCAGGACGGGCGGCTGGCTGCGGGGCATATCAATGATCCAGAACTTGACGCCCGGCTTGTATTTGAGGTGTTCGCTAATCAGCTCGATGCCTTTCAAAACCTTGCCGAAAGCGAACCGGATGCGCTTGTAGCCTATCACTTCCTGACCACCCGAACCGAACAATCGGAAGGGTTTGATGCGGTTTTCAAGTATCTAAGAAAAGCCAATTGCCCGGCGCAGGATGAAGCCGTTGCCGCCATCCGTCGGATGCTGGACGGTCGGGCTTGTTGTAAACGGGTCGAACAGACTCTGGGAAGACTTAGCAATCCCCGAAACGGATGGCCTATGGCCTATGCGCTATCCTGGATCACCGTAGCGGGTGGGGACTCGGTCATGCCGCCATGGGTTCGGGCGCAATTTCGCGAGGCATCTCTGATTGTCCGGCATCTCAGGGATACGTCCTGCAAAGATCCCGCCTGCCAGTGGTGTGCTGAACAGAATGACCCGGTCCGTGCGCTGAACAGGTGGTTCGGGTTCGACAGTTTCCGCCCACAGCCTGTGGACCCAGATGGTCGCCCTCTGCAGGAACGCATTGTCGATGAGGCCATGTCCGGAACGAGCCTGCTCGGCATCCTACCAACAGGCACTGGAAAGTCCGTGTGTTATCAGGTGCCCGCTTTGTCGCGGTTCGACAAAATCGGGGCGTTGACCGTGGTCATTTCCCCGTTGGTCGCGCTGATGGCAGATCAGGTTCAGGGTATGGAGCGCGTCGGCATTTCCTGTTCCGTGACTGTGAATGGTCAGATGTCCATGCCCGAGCGACAAGAAGCCCTGAACAAGGTTCGCATGGGCGATGCGGGCATTTTGATAATCTCGCCCGAACAATTGCGCAGCACATCAATCCGGTCGGTACTGGCTCAGCGCGAAGTTGGCCTGTGGGCAATTGACGAGGCTCACTGCGTGTCGAAATGGGGTCATGATTTCAGGCCGGATTACAGATATCTGGGCAGGTTCATCAAAGAGTTCTCGGGCGATCAAGCCCCTGCCCCAATCCTATGTCTCACGGCCACCGCCAAACCAGAGGTCGTCGCCGATATCGTCGAGCATTTCCAGTCTCGCGCCGGGGTCGAGTTGCTCTCTCTTGATGGTGGAGCATCGCGGAAAAACCTGACATTTGATGTCAGGCCTACCACTAAGAACAGCAAACTAACCGATGTCCTGAACGTGATCGAAGAGCTGCTCCCCGCTGAGGGCCGATCCGGCGCCGTGATCTATTGCGCGACGCGTAAAGAGACCGAGCGCGTCGCCGAGTTTCTAAAATCACAAGGAATGGACGCGGCACATTTCCACGCTGGACTTGGGTCCGATGACAAACACGACGTCCAGGAACGCTTCCGGGTCGGAGACCTGCGGGTGATTGCAGCCACCAACGCTTTTGGCATGGGCATCGACAAACCCGACATCAGGCTGGTGGTGCACGCAGACATCCCAGGGTCCTTGGAAAACTACCTGCAAGAGGCTGGGCGCGCCGGACGTGATCGGGAAATCGCCGATTGCGTGCTTCTGTACGCGGGGGATGATGTAGAACGCCAGTTCAGGCTGTCCGCGGGTTCGCGTTTGGCACGGCATGAAATCGGAGCCATTCTCAAAGCCCTACGCCGGATCGACGAGCGCACACGCAAAACCGGAAAGATCGTCGCCACTGCGGGTGAGATTGTCCGGTTCGAAAAAGATCAAGAATTTGAACGGGACAGCGCGACTGATGACACACGAGTCAAGACGGCCGTATCTTGGCTTGAAGAAGCAACACTTGTTTCGCGAGAAGAGAACCGTGTTCGTATTTTCCCTTCTTCGCTAACAGTCCGCACACTGGACGAGGCGAAACAACGCCTTGCGGATGCAGAGATCACTCAAGCGCATCGCAAACAATTGCTGGCCATCGTGCAGCATCTGATCTTGGCCCCGGCGGATGAAGGGGTCTCAACCGATCAGCTCTGCGGCGTCAGCGGTTTGACACCCGGCGCGCTGACCAAGGCGATGGCCAATCTCGAAAGCTCTGGCATCGCGCGCAACGACGTTGCGATAACGCTCTTCATCCATGTCGGTGTGGCGCAGTCTTCCTCCGGGCGCCTCACAGAGGCCGCAAACCTGGAACGGGATTTGATCGCGTCGATGCGAGAGCTGGCACCGGATGCGGACAAAGAGGCTCCAATACCGCTGAACCTGCAGGAAACCTGCCAGCATCTGCGCAATCAGGACCACGCCGATGCCCGCCCTGATGTCATCGACAGGTTGATCCGGGGCATCGCGCGGGATGGCAGGGGGCAGGATGGTGGCACCGGCAATATCCGGTTGCGCAAAATCAGCCGGAACACTCTAAACGTGACGCGGATAAGATCGTGGGACGTCATTGCCCAGACCGCTGAGGTTCGGTGGCAAGCGGCCGGGATTCTTTTGACGTTTCTGACGGGTCGCCTCGACAAAGGCGCGCGAGGCAAAGACCTGCAGGTCGAAACCACCGTTGGGGATCTTCTGGCGGAGCTCACACAGGATGCCGTTCTTAAATCCAGCGGTCTGCGCGATATGACCAAACTGTTGGAACGCTCCCTGCTTTGGATGCATGAACAGGGCGTGCTGACACTGGGCAAAGGGTTGACCGTATTCCGCCCCGCCATGACCGTTTTCCTCAATCCCAAAGGTGGTCAGTTCACGCAATCGGACTTCCTTCCTCTGGAAGAACATTACGCCGAACAGACACTTCAGACCCATGTCATGGCAACTTATGCGGAAACCGGTCTCGAGAAGATCACAGACGCCGAACGCCTATCGGAAGACTACTTCCTGCTCAACAAAGAGCAGTTCATGAAACGTTGGATGCCGGGCATGGCACGAGAAGTCAAGCGACAGACAACCAGCAAGTCCTGGACCGCCATTGTCGAAGATCTGGGCAACAAGGTACAACAGGACATTGTCGCGGACGATCGGGACCAGACCAATGTGTTGGTTTTGGCCGGCCCCGGATCTGGGAAGACCCGTGTTTTAGTGCACCGGATCGCTTATCTATTACGAATGAAGCGCGAAGACCCGCGCGGTATCCTGGTACTGGCCTATAATCGCCATGCCGCTGCCGAAATCCGTGTTCGCCTACGAGCGCTGGTGGGCGATGATGCGGCGGGGGTCACGATCTCGACCTGCCATTCGCTTGCGATGAAGCTGGTTGGTACCAGTTTCGCGGGGGTTCAGGCCGCAACAGAAGACTTCGACAATGTCATCACGGAGGCGGTGCGCCAGCTCAACCCCGAAGGCCTGACAAAAGCCGAAGCAGAGGCGCAGCGCGAGAGCCTGATTCAGGGGTTTCGCTGGATTTTGGTGGATGAATACCAGGACATTGGTCAGGAGGAATACGCGCTCATTTCCGCCGTGGCTGGTCGTTCTCTGGAAGATGCCGAGCTTAAACTCAGCCTGTTTGCCGTGGGTGATGATGACCAGAATATCTATGCCTTCAACGGGGCTTCTGTCGATTTCATCCGCAGATTTGAACAGGACTATAAGGCCAGACCATCTTTTCTGATCGAAAATTACCGGTCGACAGCACATATCATCGAAGCCGCCAATCAGGTCATATCCAAAGCGCCTGATCGGATGAAAACAGATCATGAGATAAGGATCAATCAGGCGCGGGCATCACAACCCAAAGGTGGACGTCTGGTGCAGGCGGATTCCATTGCTCATGGGCGGGTCCAACTGCTTGATGTCCCGCCAGATGACATGGCGCAAGCCGCAGCAGCCATTGATGAGCTGATCCGCCTGTCCCGTCTGGACCCCAACTGGAACTGGTCCCGCGTTGCTGTGATTTCCCGAGACTGGAAATCACTGGATGCAGTTCGGACCTATGCCGAAGCACAAGGTCTGCGCGTGGACATGGCAAACGAAGACCTTCCAAATGTCTGGCGGCTGAGGGAAACGCAGAGTCTGGTATCCGGGCTGCGGAGGAAACAGGGCGATCTGCTGGGTATTCAGGACATTCTGACTGTCCTCAACGAACAGTCTCGCAACAAATGGGTCGATCTGCTGGCCGAGGGTGTGGCTGAACTGGCCCGGGAATTGGGCACCAAAACAATGCCGGTGCCCGACATCATCGAATGGATCGCCGAATGGTCCCGGGACACACGCGGCGAACAGCGCGGACTTCTGTTGCTGACCGCGCATCGGGCCAAAGGGCTTGAATTCGACCATGTTGCAATCCTGAACGGCGACTGGACACGGGTGTCGAAAGAGGAGGATAACGAAGCCCCTCGTCGCCTGTTCTATGTGGCAATGACCCGCGCACAGCAAAGCCTGACAGTGCTGACATCCGGGGCGCACCCCTTTCTGAAAGCGGGTTCAGATTCAGTTCTGATCAGGCGAGTGACGCCCGATCTCGACGAAACCTCGCTGCCCGCAACAAAGTACCAGATGCCTGCGCTCGATATTGTAGATTTGTCATTCGCCGGTCGCCAAGGGGATGCACATGACGTGCACAACGCCGTGCGCTCAGCGAATGTAGGGGACACCCTTTCCCTTGTGTTTCAACAACCTCATTGGGTTTTGCTGGACGCGCAAAACCGTGTTGTCGGACGTATGGCGAAATCGTGGAAACCACCCAGCGGGCATGTGTTCGCCTCTGGCCAGATCGGGGCCATCATTAACTGGCGCAAGATCGATAGTGGAGAAGAGTACGCCCACTACCATAGGCGCGATAGTTGGGAGACCATACTACCAGAGTTGATCTTCCGACATGAGAATGCCAAAGCCTCGCATAGTCAGCTGACACCAACAGCCCGAGAGGATGATCAGACGGACCGTGTCAGGGACAATCCATATCGACAAACTGCCTACCCTTCGGCACAGGCATTGGATACCTCGGTTCCAGAACCACAGGAGATTGATAATCCGCCGGAACTCGACCTCAAAGCACTCATCCGCAAATCCATTGACGACACACGCTCCTGGGGTGAGCTTTCGGCAGCGCTGAAAGATAAAGATATAGCACTGGCTGCCAAGGGTGGCGGCCTTGTGGTCAAAAACGCCTCAACCGGCGTGGAGATCGGAAAAATATCTGCGCTTGGGTTCAAATATATCGATCTGATCCGCCACTATGGCGAAGGTTTCCCTGATCACCATGCGACATGGTTGGTCGAGAAGGCGTTAAACGACAACTACGTACCCAAAGGCCCAAGACGAACCAAGAAAGCAAAGAACCGCAAAAGAAAACCGGGCGATGGTGAAGATTTTTCGCTGATCGAAGATTGACAAATGCGCGGCTGAAAATATCCGCGCAACGCCTCTCACCCTGCGCTGCTCAATCCATCAGATTGTGGATCACTGGTGGGTTTTCGCACACTTCTTTGGCGATCTCGACCACGTGGCGATGATGGGTCAGATAGATCGCTTGACCGTTTTGCCCTATCCTCTCCATCAAACGGCACGCAGCACGCGTTCGGTCTTCATCAAATGTTTCGAATATATCATCGCAGAAAAACGGCAACTGAACGCCCTGACTGACCATCTGCTCATATGCCGCCGCACGGAGCGCCAGATAGAGCTGAAACCGTGTTCCCTTCGACATATCCCCAACCTGCTTCGACGTGCCATTGCCATCAACCGCCAACAATATTTCCGACGCTCCTTCCGGCTGGGTCAACAGTTTTTGATAGGCCCCGTTCGTCAATTCAGCGAATGCGCGTTCAGTCGCGGCCATCATTTCACTTCGATGGCGGTCGCGGTATCGGCGGATAGCCTCTTCGGCGACGCGCAGACCAAGATCCCGCTCGACATAGTTCAAAATGGCGTCTTCGATCTGAAGGTGCAGTATCGCGCGACGCTCAACCAGTTCGGCAATTTCCGCGCTGCCGGAAATCGCCCCTAGGTCTTTTTCAGCATTCGCGCGTGCCACCGTCGTTTCTGACAGGGTGTCTTCCACCCGCTTGAGATCACCCTCCAAAGACTGCGCTCGGGCCTCAAGAACAGGTAGCGTGTGCTCCCCGGCTGCGATTCTTGCCTCATCCAGTGTCTCTTCTGAAAGATCGCTGAGGATTTGCTCCTCGATTTCAGCAACCTGCGCTCGGACCCTAATCACGTCTTTGGCCGTGCCTACAGCGTTCCGAAGAGCCTCAAGTGTGCTGACGTCAACCGTATCTGGAAATACGGCCCCAAGTGTCGTCACCGTTCGGTCAATGTCCGCCAATTTGTTACGGCAGTTTTCTCTGAGTTCGGTATGTTCGGCTTTTTTCCCGATCAGCTCAGTGTATCGTCTCTGATCGTCTTGCGCTTTTTCAGCGATTTGCCTGAGCCGGGCAAACGCGTCCAAGGAAGTGCTTTCACCAATTGCAAATTGGGTACTCAGCTCGGCTACCGCCGCCTCGAACTGTCGCTGATCCTCCTGCATCGCAAACACTTGCCGCGCAGCGCTTTGACGTGTCGCATCCCACTCGCGCAGGTGGCCCAACACGCCCGGAGACGCCGCAAGCCTGTCAGGCGATACCCGTGTGCCGAACAAATCGCCAACCTTGGATCGCCAAATCTCCCCTGCCCGCTCCAAGGCACTGCCAAGATCGTCCTGGCCGCTCTGGCGGCGCTCAAGCTCGCCCTGCAGTTCTGTCAGTTTTTCCGAGGTTTCGCGCAGAACATCTTTGTACGCGCGCTCGGAATCCGCCATGTCCCGGGCCGAAGCCAGCGCAGCATCAAATGTCGGGTCTTCCAAAGGAAGAAGCGGCGCAAGTTGCTGACGTAGACGCTCGGCGCGCTCAATCGTATCCTTGTGTTGCTCGGCAACCTCATTTCGCCGCCTGTGTGCTGCCAGCGCCGCTACGTGCAAATCAACCCAATTCGCAATAGCACGTGGTGACAGTTCGGGTAACCCGATTTTATCGGCGTAATCGATTATTCGGTCTTCAAATTCCTTTGCCTGCGCTACCCATCCTTCGCGCGCCAACAGGACCCGTTCCTTGCGCGCCTCGGTTTCTGCCTGATCCTGAGTCATCTTCCGAAGCGCACCAAGTTCGGCGGCATGGACCAAACGGCTTGCGTTGATGTCATCCACCCGCGTCATCGCAGGCTCAAAGAGCGCCGCACTTTGTGCTGTCAAATCCGTGCAATGGGCCTGCCACAAGGCATCTCTTTGCGCCTGCGCCTCTTGCGCCTCAGCATCTCCAACAACAGCGGAACCCTCAGCCAGAGCAGATATCTGGGCGGCTTTGATTGCGATAGATTCTTCGTAATCTTCCAGCCTCTCATCAAGGCGCGCTATCTTTTCCGTAAGCGATCCATGTTGATCGGCGAGGTCCTCTGCGGTTGATCGATCTACCGGGCAGGCAGGCAGCGCTGAAAACGTGCAATCGCCAACCGCAAGTGCGTTCAGGGCATCCCTGGCAGATGCTTCCGCGGACAACATGGCTTGAGAAGCCGTTGCAAATGCAGGGGCCAGCCTATCGGCATCAAAACGCACAAGCAGTTCATGCGCACCGCTTTGAAGTGGCGCGGCTTTTTGTACCTCGCGCAGAGTCTTTTCTGCCTGCGCAACGCGCAGCGCACACTCTTCCAACTCGCGCGCACTGCTATTGCGGGTGGTTACTGCATCCCGCATGTTGCCCCGCAGTTCTTCAAGCGCCGTAATTTCGGCTGCGGACACAACAAAATCACCGACATCCGCATCCTCCGGCGCCCCAAGTTCTGCCACCACCCGTTTCATGTCCGCCTCGACCTCGTCCAGCCTGCGTTGGCGCCGGGGAATGTCCATCGCGGCTGTCAACGTACGGCTGCGCAGCTCGTCAAGGTCGTCCAGCTTTTGAGACAGGTTCAGACGGCTTTCGTCCGGAGGCAGATTCTCGAGTTCCTTTTCGGCTTCGTTCAGGTTGCCTGTCAGGCGCTCCAAATCCGTTTCTGCTTGGCCCCGATCGGCCAGCAGTTTGACCAGCATTTCAGGATCTATGTCGATCCTATCGGGATAATGCGCCTTATCCGCAATCTCGGCTACAAGCCTGTCCAGCTGTGCCAATCTGGGGATCACGCGACGCAAAGCATCGGTTTGGGATTGCTCGACGCGTAGGTCATCGCGCACCTGACGCGCATTTTCCTCGGCGGCCTGAGCAGCCGCGAGCCCATCTTTCAGCTTGCGCCAAGCGGCGGCGCTGACATCCAAGTCCCGAATGTCGCGGTCGATTTCGCTCAACTCTCGTTTCAGTTCGGCAACGCGCGTCGAACTGGATCGTTTTTTGTACAACGCATTTGCCTCAACCCGCGCCTGATCCAGAACCGTATTCAGATCCGCAACACCTGCCGCGGCCGAGAACAACAGCTTGCCGATATCACCACGGGCATTTGCAATCTCTTCACCACCCTTCTCGATTGTATCATCGTCCAGACACAACAGGCTGCGGTAGTCATCGGCCGACAGCCCACCCAAATGCGCGGCAATCGCGGTCTCAGGCAGTATCGCGTCCGCGTCACCCCGCAAGTTGCTATTGCGGGATGGCAACCGGGTGAACAGGCGGGCGTCTCCGTCGATTTCCAGCAACCCCGACACCTTCAGGTTCGCGCGCTGATGTTTGAACCCATAGGTGTCACGATTAGGGAAACCGTAAAGCAACCGCAGATAGGCTTCCATCGTCGTCGTTTTGCCCGCTTCGTTTGGCCCGTAGATCAAATGAAAATCCGATGTGCGGCCAGCGGCCCCGAAGTCCAGAACCTTGCCTGAAAAATGGCCAAAAACATCCAAAGCCAGTCGTTGGATACGCATCAGGAAGACGCCCCCTTCATCTTCGCGATCAGCCGCTGCGCACCGCGTTCGGCAAGATGCAGTACCAGACGGTTGGTTTCGGCTTCATCTGGCAACAGCTCTGTCCGGCGCTGCGGTGGGATTTCTTTCAGAACATCTTCCAGTTCAGTGCGATAGTTTTCCGCAAACCCAGCTTGGTCGCGGATGGTCTTCATGATTACGGCCAGTTCATCCGTCGCGCTGTTTGCCGCCTCGTCATTCGCAGACAAATCAAAGACAATCCTGTCCAGCCACAACACCCCGGTTTCGCGGGCATATTGCGCCACAGTATCCATCCAGACATCTTGATCGCGTAAAAGCTGCCAGCGCCGCGGCGTGCGCCCCGTGAGCTTCAGTCGGATGACCGCATCGTCTGAAGCCAAACCGTCGGCGGCGTCACGCAACTTGCGGCGCAGCAGATCACGCAAGGCATCATCCGTTTCGAGGTCCTTCACGTCGACGGGCATTTCCAGAAACTCAACAACCGAAGTCGGCACCTCCTCGATGGTGATTTCGTCCGTGATGCTAATCAGCGTCGCGGATTTTGGCCCGGTTTCACCCATATCCCGCCCCTGCGGCATTCCGGGCATCACCACCCAAGGTGTCTGAGAGTGAATCTGGCGGCGATGGACATGACCCAGCGCCCAATAGTCATATCCTGAAGAGACCAGATCGCCCACACTGCAAGGGGCATAAGGATCGTGCCCCTCGGCCCCGGCCAGCGAACTGTGCAACATGGCAATGTTGACGGCCCCATCCACAGGGCCGGGAAATTTGGGCAGCAAGCTGTCAGGCGCATGGCGGCTGGCGAAACTGACACCGTGAATCCAAACCTCGGGCGACACCTGTACCTTGCCGCCGCGCCCGTCGAATACATGAACGTTGTCCGGCAGGTTCAGCTCACCCGTGACCGGGTTTTCAGCATCGTGGTTACCCTTGATGTAGAAAACCCGGATTCCGCATTCGCGCAGACGCTCCAACTGTATCACCAGAAAAGCCGCCGTACGGGCGCTGCGCTCGGCCCCGTCAAACAGATCTCCTGCAATCAACAGGGCGGTCACTTCTTCAGCAATGGCCGTGTCAACGATCCTGACAAAAGCGGCCCGGCTGGCAGTCTGTACGCGTTCACGCAATTCCGGGTCGCGCAGGGCCAGAGATTTCAGCGGCGAATCCAGATGAACGTCAGCTGTGTGCAGAATCTTCATTGCCCGTCTGGTCCTCGTACCACCGCATGATCTCCTCAATCTGTTGACGCGCCGACCCGCTGACCCGCGACAGGCCAAGGTGACGGGCCAAATCCCCCGCCGGATCCTCTGAGGCCTTCAGGTCCGGGCCAATCTCATCCAGAACCGCCGCAACCTCGGTGCGGGACACATCGCGGATGGCGCGGTTTCCCAGCCCGCGATACGGAATTCGATCCTGATAGGTGCCTGCCAGCCAGACAAACGGAGTGCCGAACTCATAATGCAGTTCGGCCACGCCAAGCGCGTGTTCCACCCTGTCCATGATCCGGCGCCCGGTTCGCTGCCACCCGTGGCGGTTAGCGACCTCGCGGCCCAGATTGCGCAGGGGCATTGGGGCTTGATCGACCAAAACCTCGTGAACGATCTGTCGCAGAATCCCCATGTACCCAAGATCAAAGAAACGGTCCGGGTCGGCCTTCGGCCCGTCAACCTTGGCCAACTCGGTCGCATGAGACCCTGAGGCGAAGAGCTGAGGCTCATCAGCCTCTTTCGGCGCAAACTTCGGCGGGGCGCTGTCGGTCTGAGGCGGCTCGGGTGCAGGCAAGGCCCGCACCTCTGGCGGGTCTTCTTCCTTAGCCTCATGCTCTGCTTCCTGCCGGGCCGCGCGGTCTTCTTCCAGCAGCGCTTCCAACTTTTCATGCAACCGGTCAGCCACCACCGCCGGGTCGCGGAACCAGTCGGTCGACCAGATGCGCAGGATCGTCCAACCCAATCCTTCCAGCACCGCCTGCCGCACCTTGTCCCGATCCCGCGCCGTGGCAGAGCTGTGATAGGTGGCCCCGTCACATTCGATCCCGGCCAGATAGGCCCCTGCCCGATCCGGGTTCACGATCCCAAGATCAATGCGGAAGCCCGAGACACCGATCTGGGTCCGCACCTCCCACCCTTTGGCTCGGAACGCCTCGGCAATGGCCTGTTCAAACGGGTTTTCAGCCGGTCCAAGCGATCCTTCCTCGCGCGCGGCCAGCGCAACCGGGCCACGCTCGGCATAGTCCAGAAAGGTTTTCAGATCACGCACCCCGGTCGCCCGGGTGCGCGACAGATCAATCTGATCATGGGTCAGCGAGGCGAACACATGCAATTCGCGCCGGGCCCGCGTGACGGCAACGTTCAGACGCTTTTCGCCGCCATCCGCATTCAACGCGCCGAAGTTCATCGACAATTTACCTGCAAGGTCCGGAGCGAACGTGATCGAAAACAGCATCACATCACGCTCATCCCCTTGAATATTCTCAAGGTTTTTCACGATCACCGGCTCTTCACGCTCTTCTGCAAAGAACCATTCAAGTTCAGGTGCATCGCGCCGCACTTTGTCCAGGAGGTCCAGGATCAGCCCCTGCTGCTGCGCGTTGAAGGTGATCACACCCAGCGTTGGCCGATCCTCCTCGGGGTGGTTCAGCCAAGCGGTCAGACGCTGGCGGATCAACGCCACAATCGCCTTGGCCTCATCCGCATTGGTCCGCCCTGCCCCGCGCGCATAGGTGCCGTCGATCTTGTGGAACGTCACAGCGTCGCTGCCCGTGCTGGGTGCAGGAAAGGTGACAAGGCCACCATCGTAGTAGAAGTGGTTCGAGAACGCGATCAGCGCCTCATCCCGGCTGCGATAGTGCCAATCCAGCCTGCGCGTCGGGATCCCTGCGGTCGCCACCTCATCCAGAATTGAAGGCATGTCGCCAATCATCCCTTCGGCGTCCTCCTCGGCCTCATCGCTGCGGCCAAAAAAGTTGGTCGGCGGCAACTGCTTGGGATCGCCTACAATGATCGACTGTTTCGCCCGAGCGATTGCTCCGATGGCATCCCAGGTCGTGATCTGCGACGCTTCGTCAAAAATCACAACGTCGAACGTCGCCTGACCTGCCGGAAGATACTGCGCAATCGACAACGGCGACATCAGCACGCAAGGGGCAAGTTTGGGCAGAACGTCGCCCAGATTCTCCAGCAGAGGCCGGATCGCCATCGAGGGGCGTTTCAGCCCCAACTGATGCCGTAGAACACCCAGTTCCGATTTTCTGGGCACCCCGTCCCTTGCGGGCAGGCGGTGATGAATGCGTCGCATGACTTCGCGCGGAGCATGTTCGGCGACCTCGTCATCCAGCTTACGGAAGGCCCCAACGATATCCTCATGCTCCCAATGCGCGAACTGGCGCAGCGGGTCCGAGGCATCCATAGCCAGAGGCAACCACCATCGGGCATATGCGCAGCGGCATTCGGCGACCGGATCGCCTTTCAACTGATCCGACTCAATTGCATCGACCAGAGGCGTCAGCCCCGCGGCTTTGGCCTTGTTCCGAATGGCAACCCAGCGGGTCCAGTCCGCAAGCCGCCCGCGTTGCGCCAGTGTCTGATCCACGGCCTCCAGAAGATCGCGTAAGGGCAGATCGGTGTCCACCAAGCCGCCAAGCCCAGCGAACTCGGTGATTGTCGCATTCAATGCGCTGTCCGCCGCCTGCCAGTCCTCCATTGCCTGTCGCAACTCGCCCGTGGGTCCTTCCTCCAACGCAGCGACAGTGGCACCGAACGCAACAGTATCGTTGATCTCAGACTGCGCACCGGCCAATGTCGCTCGCAACGAGATCGCCTGAGCCACCCGCCCCTTCAATCTGTGCAGCGACCGGTCTGCGCCGGCGGTATCGGCTACCGGGCTGTCCTGCAGCACTGCCAGCTGTTTGCGGCACTCTTCCAACGCTGGCAAATCCCTGCCCGGTTCAACCTGTCCCGAGCTGGCATAGGTTTGCAGCAGCTTGCGGGTCTTGCGCTTTTTCAGGGCGGAAAATGGCCAGAACCCCGCCTCACCCGCGCGCCATTCCGCATCCAGCTGATCCAACGGCAGGCGTTTCATATTGTCTTCGGTGTAGGACGCGCTCCATTGGTCCTGCGCGTCCATGAACGCAACAAGCGCGGTCTCGAACTGATCCACTTCGGCGTGCAGGTCACGCTCTGACAGGCGCGGCACCATGCGCAGATCGTCCGCGTCGGGATCAATACGGCGCGACAGTTCGGTCAGCAGAGCGCGACGTTCCGGCTTCAGCATCCGGTCCGGGGTCAATGCCAGCCGGCCTGAAATATCCGAAGATGATCGCATGGCACGGTCGATACACGCCCTCAGGGTTTTGGCCCGTTCAATGATCTGGTCTTCCCAGGCATGAGACCACTCGGCCTCTCCCACCAATGGCAGCGGTGTGCCACCGCCTACAGCTGCGTAGGTACGGCCAAGTTCCTCTGTGATCTCAAGCAACCGGTCAAAACTGTGCTGATCATGGGCATCCTTATCCGCATAGGACAGTTTCAGTCCCTTTGGTGCCCTCGCCGTCCATGAAATCGCGTCAAAGACCGAAAACCCCTGCGCACCCTTGGCGTGAACCGCCTGCACATAGGTATTGAGTTGGTCGCGCTTGATCCGCAGCTTCTCGGTGACATCCAGCCAGTCCTGCTCGCTGGTGGCCGAGGCCCTGTCCCATCCCCGGCCAAGCTGCGTCAGAACCCGCTTGCGGTCGGTCTTGTTGGAATGCAGCTCCAGCACCGCATCGCCCAACCCGTGTGCCTCAAGCCTGCGCTGCACAACATCCAAAGCCGCAGCTTTTTCGGCGACGAACAGCACCGTTTTACCATGGGCAAGGCACTGGCAAATGATATTGGCGATGGTCTGACTTTTTCCGGTGCCCGGCGGGCCGATCAATACGAAATCCCGCCCCTCAGCTGCTGCAACGACGGCTGACAATTGCGAGCTGTCAGCGGGCAGAGGTGTAACCAGATCCTTGGGTGCCAGTCGTTGATCCATCTGTTCGGCCGGGATCGCGTCCCCTGCCCCGCCCTCAAAGGTCTTGTCAGGGTTGTCGACCAGATGCGCCACCAGCCGGTTATTGCGCAACTGATCGGTGCGCTCGACCAGATCCTTCCACATCAGGTATTTCGAGAATGAAAAGGTCGAGATCGCGATCTCTTCCACAACCTCGAACCCCGGCACTTCGCGCACCCGCTGGCGCATCCATTCAAAGATACGCGGCAGGTCGATGCCGCTGTCGTCGCGGGGCAATTCGCCCTCAAGCTCGGGCAGGGTCAGGTCGAAATCACGCTTGAGAAATTCCAGCAAGGTCGAGTTGAACCGAACCTCGTCTTCGTGGTGCAGGATTCTAAAGTCTGACCGCGCCGATTTGCGTTCGAGCTTGATCGGGATCAGCAGCAGCGGAGCACGATAGCTGCGCTTTTCGCCCTCTCGCTGCCAGCGCAGGAACCCTGCCGCCAGAAACAGAGTATTTGTCCCACCCTCCTGGAGATCGCTCTTGGCTTTTCGAAACAGGGCCAGCAGGCGGTTGTCAGCGTCCTTGCGATCCAGCGGCATCGTGATCTGGCCGCGTTCGAACGCATCTTTCGTTGCGCTGGCGATGATCTCGTCCCTGTCCTGCCGCGACAGCTGACGCTCGCCAATGGGATCATCCTCCATCAGCGGATAGGCGCGGAACGCCTTGTCCGCGGCCAATGCATCCTCCAAAGCGCCAACATCAGGCACCAGGCAAGGTACAGTCTGTTTACTTGGCTTGAAGTTCAGCAGCCGGTTGCGCAGCGACAGGTCCAACAGCTTCGCCTGCCAACGTTCGATCCGTCCTTTGGGCGTGTTGGGAACTTGTTCGATCACTTCGGACGGCAACAGGCCAAAGTCGATAGGGTCCGGTAGTTTCGCGGGGGCAGCCTCAATATGCTCGGCCACACCGGCATCAGCCGCCACGTGGCTGGCCAGCGGACGGATCCGGGCCGAGCGCGCGCGGGTGATGTTAACAGCCATCAGGAATTCCTGCTCACGATCCTCGGACACACGGGACCGCCCGGCTTCGACCGCCTGTTCAAATCCGGCAGTCGGGCGTTGGGTCAACAGGGTGGTTTCAACCGGAATGAACTCTTTCGCGTGAGTCGCCTTGCGCACGGTGATCACGTCCGGCTCGGTCACGTGCCCAAAATCCCGATTGGTGATCCAGACCCCGGCCCAGGCGTGACCGCGACTAAACAGGACAACAGGATGCAACCCGGCCTGTTCCCACGCAGCGGCCAATAGCAGCGAACTGTCCAGACACGTGGCCAGCCCCTCGCTGCGAATTCGTTCGGGCGCACGGATTTTCTGCCCCTCAACCTCGAACGATGCAGGCGGGTTGGCATAAGTCAGCCCCATACCGGTCACGGCCGACCAGATTGCGCCAGCGATCATCCATGCGCGCTGCGGGTCACCGGATTGATATCCCTCAAGCGAGCCATCATGCCCACTACGTTCTAGCAACAGCGACGCCTCCTTGAGGATCACCGCCACCACGGGATCGTTCGGAGATACAAAGGCTGCCAGCAGCCGGTCCATGTCACCCAGCCCGCCCCATTGATCGCGGGCCAGCAGCTCCAGAGGCAGAGTTTCTGACGACAACGGACCATCGTCCGTCGAAGCCGTCAGGGTCAGAGATCCGATTTCCGTTTCATTGAGACCGGCCAGTTTCTGTACGTCCAGAGGCGTCGCCAGATCGCCCAGTTCAAGACTCCCCATCGGGGACAACCGGTCGATAATCCAGGTCCTCGATTTTATCACAGCGGGCTGTGCGGTTAGGGTTATCTGGATGTTATCCAGCGGGCCATCGGTCATATTGGTGATCGACAGCGTCTTGAGAACGGGGATGTCATTCTGTGCAGAGGCGAAGTTTACCTTTTTAGCCATGTCAAATTGCAGGCTGGTAGAAGGGGCTATCGTCTCGATTGTTTCGGCCGAGGTGTTGTCAGCTGTCGAGGATTGAGAATGATCTGTGGTCATAAGTCTTTATGTTTAAATTTTCTGATGCGATCGAGAGACGCGCTTGCCGATCTGGAATGATGGTAAATAACCTGTAATACATGTATCACTCTGTAACTTCGCGCAGGATACGTGGGGAATACCGTTGTGCAAGTGGTAAGCTCTTGAAATCCAATTCATAGTGACCACAAAAGCGCTTGAAAATCGAGCTTCGTCAGTTTCCCTGCCTCAATAATAGCTTACACCATTGTTTTTACGGCATTTTTCAAGTTGTCAGCTGACAATTCTCCGATTTCCCTTTGTTTTCCAAGGCCTTCAGCATTGGTATGCATGAAAATGTGCCCTTTTGCGCTTTTTGCGTCAGCTTGCGCAAGTAGGCGCCAGGGCTTCGGATGTCTTGCAGACGTTCAAGAATGCAAAGGACGGATGTTGCCGCGGTTGCAGCTCCCATACGGACTCGCGCTTCGTTGAAGACCGGAGGATCAATCCCAATCATGGGCGACAGTTTCTCAGCAACTGTTACCAACTCTGCCCATCCCGTGATCGGCTTTGGATAGTAGTCCTGAAACTCGGTGCATATATCGAGAACGATATGAAGATTGGCGTCATCAATTTTTTGGTCAGCCGGAATTCGCGAGTCCGAGCTCTGTTCTTCAGAGTCAAATTTAGATTCAGATGAATCCTGTATGTGCCGCTCATTTTGATTGTCAGTGCCGCTCAATTGAATGGTTCGCAATTCAGGCTGGTGGATAGCATTGCCTGTGTTTTGGTCGGCTGTGTCTTCCATTTCCTGGGTCAATTTATGCAGCGATTGTTCTGAGGACTTGCGACGCAGGATCAGGCGTGCGTTTTCGATCAGCGCGGTAAAGCGGCTGTCATTCAGAGCAATCAGCTGTTGCCGTGCCAGAGCGATCCGGTCACGCAGAGTTCTAATGCGTTCAGCGCGGCGGGTGGCGCGTTCAGCGGTCAGGAAAATCTGATCGGCATGACCGTTCAGCGGGGACAGGTCAAAGCCGAAAGCCAGTTCGACCCCCTGCCCTACCCGTCGGGCATATCGTTTGCGGTTGGGGCTGTCGTGACGGTTGACAAGACCCAGCTGCACCAGCCGCGCCAGATGGCGGCGCAGGGTGCTTTCGGGCATCCCGTTCAGGCGTTCGGACAGGGTGCGGTTCGCGGGAAACACAACCGCCCTGCCCGGCTCGGTCGGAATGTCCCGGTCTGGCAGAAAGGTCAGCAAGGCTTTCAGCACAGTCAATGTACGATGAGAGATGTCGAAATCCGCTGAGGCCGTGGTCAGCGCGGACAGCACTTCCCATTTGTCGACAGACGACAGGGCAAAACTTGCCCCTCGCCCAAAGTCACTTTGGGACGCATGTTTCATATTTTTCTCACGAAACACAAAAAATCCCTGCTCCGCGCAGCGCGCAGAGTTGACAGGACCGATTCGGAGGGGCTATTTCAAAGGTGCTAAGATTGAAAAGGGCCTTCCGGGATCATCTGTCCTGGGGGGCTTTTTTTGTGGTCTGCTCGTGCCTCCTGTGGTTGCTTCTCTGTGGTCTTAGTCTTCCGACCGTTCGTTTTTCCAGCGGTCGTGAAGTTCGGTGATCAGGGTCTCGGCATTTGTTTCGAACCAGGCGTCAAAGCCGTCTGCCGTGCGCGACGGAATGTTCAGGGTCACGCCGCGATTTGTCAGCCGGACATCGGCCAGAGCCTTGCCCGCGGCGTCACGCAAAGTGCGCGGTTTGGCTGCTGCTGGTTTGCTGGCGCTTGGTTTCTTCTGCACGTGTTTCAGGACCGCCTCAAACCGTTGATCCGAGTCCAGTGTCAGAAACTCGGGGCGGTTCATGAAGGTGCTGGCGCGGCTGGTGGCGGCTTTGTCTTTCAGGGCCTCGGCCAGTGTCATCCAACGGTCGCGGCCAATTTTGGGCGCAGACCCGATCTGGCGCAGGAAGGGCAAGGAGAATGCCGTCCCAACCTTGAGCATGCGCGTCACCATCGGCTGGTCGATCGACAGGGCCGCCGCGATGGTCTCGCGGTCGTAATCAGCCTCTTTCAACTGCGCGGCAAAGCTGGCCTTTTCGATAAAGGACAGATCCTGACGCGAGGTGTTCTCCTGTCCCTGCGCCAGAACCAGCGCGTGGTCGTCCAGTTGCCGGACCATCGCCTTGACCGGCTGGCCAAGCTCTTTCAGCGCCATCAGGCGGCGGCGGCCATAGACGATTTCGAACCGGCCCGGTTCTTTGGCGTGCGGTCGCAATAGGATCGGAACCTGCTGCCCATAAGTGCGCAGGCTTTCGACCAGTTGTCGCTGTGCCTCGCTGTCCATCCCCAACCGGTCTTTCAGCCCAGCATCGTCGATCAGGGAGCAGTCGATCTCTTGCACCGCGTTTTCCTGTAGTTTCGACAAGGAAGACTGCAAGGCGCCAACCGCACCGCGTGGCATCATCCGGGGCTTTTCGGGTTTTGCAGCCCCGCCGGATTGGTTCAGGTTGGTTGTCAGAATGCCTTTACGTGCCATCAGCGCCCCCATGCATGTTGAAGCAACGACTCGATCTCGTCATTGACAAGATTCAATGAGTCCACCGCACGATCATAGGTGTTGCGGTGAAATTGGCTGCGTTCGACCTCGTATACCGTCTGCTGAGTTAGTCCAGCATCGGAAATCGCGGTGGATTTCAGCATCGGCGCAACCATGACCTCATTTCCGAACAACTGCCGCAGGAAGGCGACAACCTGTTGCTGGGGTCCGTCGCTGGGTTCATAGCGATTGATTAGAAACCGCAGAAAGTCGAAATCCATCGGCGCACCCGCTTCGGCGACCACGTCCAGCAACTCCGCGCTCATTTGCAGGAACTGGGACATCGAGGCGATGTCCAGCATATTGGGCACGACTGTAATCAGCACCCCGGTCGATGCACACAGCGCGGACATGGTCAGATAGCCCAGTTGCGGCGGGCAATCGAAGATGATCACGTCGTAATTGTCCTCGACTTCCTGAAGGGCGGTCGCCATCCGGGAAAAAAACGCAGGCTGCACGTTGTTCAGCAATGCCTGCGGGGTCTCGTGCTCGAATTCCTGCAGGATCAAACCGGCCGGGGCCAGATCAATACCGGTGAAAAAGGTTTTCTGGATGATGCTGGAGAGGGGCAGGGGGTCTTCGTATCGGATGGCGTCGTAGATCGTACCTGATTGAAGAAAGTCGTATTCAGGGCGATAGCCAAACAGAGTGGTCAAAGACGCCTGAGGGTCAATATCGACGGTAAGAACCCGGTATCCTTTCAAGGCCAAACGCTGTGCTGTGTGGATTGCACTGGTCGTTTTGCCCGATCCGCCCTTGAAGTTGAGAAAGGACAGAACCTGCACCTTGTCACCCGTCTGGCGGCCTTTCAGATAAGTCCCAGTTGTCTTTGCGGTCGACTCCAGCTCTTCGCGTATGGTTAGCAGGTCTTCAGCGGAATAGTGGCGACGACCACCTGGGGTGGTATGTACATCGGGGATTCGGCTGTCGAAGTGCAGTTTGCGCAGAAAGCTGGGTGAGATACCCAGCAGACCGGCGGCTTCTCCGGCGCTGAACAGTCGAAGCTCTTTGCGCGCGTCGGGCGCAAACACTGTCATCATGTGGCTTTCCAAAGCCGCAGTCAGATTCTCAGCGTTTTCGCGAACACGCTGATTGATGTGGATAGGTTCAGCCACGTCTGCCCTCTTTCAGTAACGCTGTTTTTCGCCAACGCTGTTTTTATCGTTTTTTACGCAAGAAGGGGGTGGTTTGGCAACAACTTCTTCAATGTCGAGATATCGCAGGGTCTGCAATATATAGTAGAGGAGCGGCTTCTCAAAACAATACACGACGCAAGGCATTGAAAGGAATAAATAATTGTGAATCCCCATAGAATTCATGGAAAATCTCGTGAAACATCAGTGATAGTCTCGGATCAAGCTTTGAATCAGACGTTCGGGAATCATCCTAAGGCGGGGAAGAGGGCGAACACGGGCAGGATTCGCAGGTTTCTTTTGGTGTCAAAAGACATTATATTATCCTTAGATGATAAAATTTGCGCGAAAGGGCAATATATTGACCTTTAGCTTTGAGACCCCGACACCTGGTTCGGTGCAGGACAAGATTCGTTTTTCTGCCCGCGGTCTGCGCCTGGCTCATAACATGACACAGCGGGCTTTGGCCGAAAAATCGGGCGTGCCGCTGTCGACACTCAAACGGTTTGAACAAAGTGGCGAGATTTCACTGGCGGCACTTTTGGCGATTGCCGGGGCGTTGGGCGCGCTGGACGCATTCGAAGATCTGTTTCCAAAGCCAGCAGCTTCGTCACTGGAGGAATTGGGGTCCGCAAGGGCTGACCGCAAGCGGGCCGGAAAAAGGCAGGGCTGATGGCTGATCGTCTGAACATCGAACTGGACTTTGGAGATCATCGGCGTGTGGTTGGACAGGTGGCGTGGGTCAAGGACCAGCGACGTGCCGCCATTGAATGGGCGCCGGAGTTCGTCGCAAACCCGTTGCCGATTTCGCCATATGCGATCCGATCCTGGCAGGGGTTGCATTTTGGCGACCACACTCCGTTTGATGGGCTGCCGGGTGTCCTGGCGGATTCACTGCCTGATGGCTGGGGCCAATTGCTGATTGACCGTGAGATGGCACGGCGGGGCAGGGCGGTTCATGAGCTGACGCCAGTAAACCGTCTGGCCATAGTCGGCCAGTACGGCATGGGGGCGCTTTGCTATCATCCCGAAGAGGAACTGACCAAACAGGAAGATATCGACCTGGATTGGTTCGCTAAAACTGCCCAGCATATCGAACAGGACTTGTCTGTCGAGGACCTGTCCCGGCTTCGCGCAGGCAGTGGCGGCTCGGCCGGGGCGCGGCCAAAATTTGTCGCCTTGGTGAACACAGAAACCGGCATGTTGCGGGATCATCGCAACGGGGCAGGGGAGGGGTTCAGCCATTACCTCATAAAATTCCGATCCTCGTCCGACCCGTCCAGCGCCGCGCGTGAGGAACAAGCCTACGCGGAAATGGCGCGCGCGGCCGGAATCAACATGTCGGACACACGATTGCTTTCGACCGGTTCGGGTGAAGACCTGTTCGCAACCCTTCGCTTTGATCGACCCGAGGGTCGGCGGCTGCATATGCACACGGTCGCGGGTATTCTGAACGCCGATTTCACCGCACCGGTTGTGGACTATGAAACCTTGTTGAAACTGACCTATTTCATGACCAACCATCAGGGTGACGTTGAAGAGATGTTTCGGCGCATGGTCTTCAACGTTCTAACCCACAACCGCGATGACCACATCAAGAACCACGCCTTCCTGATGGACCATCACGGAACATGGCGCCTGTCGCCCGCATATGACCTGAGCTTTTCTGACGGCCCTGGCGGCGAACATCATCTGAGTGTGAATGGAAATGGCAGGAACCCGACTCATGAAGATTTGGTTGCAGCAGGAGAGGGGTGCGGCATTCGAAAACGACGCGTGCTTGAAATCATCGAGCAAGTGCGCCATGCGGCGAAACAGTGGCCAGTCTTTGCAGATGTAAGTGGAGTTCCTGAAGAACGAAGTAGAGAGATAGTAAAAAGACTGAATTCGGTCGGCAAAAGTTGATCAAGGCGGCCCCGACTTCTTTGGTGTGTGTCGATTTTCCCTAACTTGTAGACTGCTCTTGCTTGTCTTTATCGGTTTTCATGGTTGGCCTTGTGCTGTGTTGGTCCTTTACGAGTTGACTCGAACGGAATGTGTGCCGGTCTATGTTTACAAAATTGCAGGTCACGGCGCTGCATAGACTAAGGTTTGCTGCCGGAGCGGGGCAGGGGTCTAGGGGTTTTGGACCAAAGCCGTCGCGAGTCCATTGTTTAAGGAAAACCGACACATGGGGCCCATTCTGCGCCGGTTTCGGGGTCAAATCAATGACATGTGATAAGGGGTACTTATCGGGTTAGATGACATTTTTAAGATGTGATAAAAGTAACGAGCAAAAATGTTAGATTATGAGCGTAAAGAGGGCAGGGTGCATAAGATCAAAGCAAGGCTCTGTTGGAATGGACATCCCCTGATCTCTCATCTGGTAGGTTTTGGAGATGTAAACCATCAGAACCGTTTGAAGCATTGATCCGGGTTTTTGGGATATGAGCCAGGGTTGTCCCTGGCTCCTTGGTTTTCAGGCTGTCTTGGCTGTGGCGAGACGTCCCAGCCCCAGAGCTTCAATTGTCTGGCCTTGAATAGGCGCAGTGGCAGCGTTGACCGTGTCAGCGCCGAAACTGTTCCCAACTACCTTTCTCGCCTCGCGTTGGCCCGACGGGCTATCAACAAGGCTCATCACCGTATCAGCAACGTCTTGTGGATTGGGCGCATCCGCACCGGACATTATGGTCATGAACTGGTCAAACATGGCCGCCGGTATTTTTCCTATTTCGCCGTAGGATTCGATGCGGTCATGATCACCGGGCTGATCCGCGCTCGCGTACATTTGCGTGGGATACGCGCTTGGTTGGACGAGACTGACGTCGACACCCAGTTGCGACAATTCATAGCGATAACTGTCGCTCAGCGCTTCGACTGCAAATTTGCTTGCGCCGTAGAGTCCAAAGAACGGGAAGGTCACGCGGCCCAAAATGGAACCGATGTTGACGATTAACCCGGAACGCTGTTGCCGCATCGACGGAAGGACAGCTCGGATCATCCGATGCACGCCCAGCACGTTGACATTGAACAAGTGCGCGACCTGGTCATCCGAGAAAGCTTCTGACACGCCGACAGAAGCGATGCCAGCATTGTTGACCAGCACGTCGATCTTGTTACTGCGTGCCAGTATCTCGGCAACTGCGCGCTCGATAGATTGTGTATCGGTCACGTCCACATCGACGACTCTAATGCCGCTGTCGCGCAATTCTCTGGCGTGATCGGCATTTTTTGTTGCGGTGTCTCGCATAGACGCAAAGACAGTATGGCCGGCACCAGCCAATGTCTCGCTGATATGCCGTCCAAAGCCGGTGGACGAACCGGTGACAAGAATAGTTTTGGGCATGGGGTGTTCCTTTCCCGCAATGGATCTAGGAGATGCGACCGAATCTTAGAGCCGCTGCGGTAGTTATATGATTTGTGCTGATCGGGTGATAAGTTATCATGGTGGAACATAACCTTTGCGCGGAGCGCACAAATGGAAAATTTATCTTTGCTGCGGTTGTTCGTGAGAGTGGCGGACACCGGCAGTTTTTCAGCTGCCGCCCGCGAGATGCACGCGACCCCTTCTGCTGTATCCCGTCAGATTTCACGGTTGGAAGAAGAGCTTGGTACGCGCCTGTTACAGCGCACGACACGGCAACAGACCCTATCCGAAGCTGGTGAGGTTCTTCTGCGTTACGCGCGGCAGATTTTGGAAGATGTAGATGCAGCGCACCTTGCTGTAACACGACTGAGCGATGCGCCCTCCGGGACCCTGCGTATCACGGTTGAAGCGGATCTGGCGAACGCCCTACTTTCACCGATCCTGCCAGGTTTTCTTGCCCGCTACCCGGATGTGCGGGTGCGGCTGTTCACTTCTGGCTCTATGGAAGACTTGATTGACCGCAGCATCGACTTGGCAATCCGAATGGGGCATCTTGAGGACTCCAGCCTGATGGCCAAGCGTCTCGCTATGAGTCGATCACTTATCGTCGCAAGCCCAAATTACCTCGACCGTCACGGGATACCGCAGCATCCTAAGGAACTGTCGCACCTGGCTTGCCTATCCTACCAAGTCGGGGGTGAACAAATCCATTGGCGCTTTCGTTCAGGGCAGGAAGAGATCGAAGTGCCCATTTCCGGCAGTATCCATGCAAGTAGCCTGGTTTTTCTAAGATCTGCGGCTCGGTCAGCGCTCGGCATCGCAATGCTGCCGAACTGGATGGTGCGCAATGATCTGGAAAACGGTGTGCTGGTACCGATCTTGCCCGGCTTTCCATTGGTGCCGCCAGCCACACCCATCAGCGCTGTCTATCCAAGCGCACGCAATCTTGCCAGCAAGGTCCGCGTATTTATTGAATACTTTGGCGATCATATGAAACAGAATTTCGAATAGCGTTTCAGGGGGGTACGCACTTGGGTGAGGTAGTTGGCTTTTGCTTTGGAGAGTGCCCCAAATCTGACTCTGGTGGTCTGATCCGCTTACCTAAGCAGGCAGTAACCCAGTAAAGCATTTGTTCGAAACGGGTATGGATAGGACCTATTATATCAATGATCGGGCCGATATCAGCAGTGGGCGCCAGTACTGTGAAACCCAGTACTGGCGCCCACCATAGATGTTAGGACTGCTCGCCGATGATGAGAATTTCCATCCTTCTGAAGCCTTTACTCCGGTGAGGAATCAAATCCCTGTAAGCATCTTGCTCAAAGAACGCTTTTGCAGTCTGCGTGTCAGTGAACCGAAGGACCATCGCTGTTGTAGCGTGTTCAGAACCAGCCAGCGTTTCGACAACCTCTCCACGAAGCAAGGGTTTGGCACCGACAGCCGAAAGGAGCGGGCGAACGCCTTCGCCGTATTTTTGGCGACTTTCCGCGCCCGTGGGGTTAGGAGTCGATAGGACAAGGACATAAGCTGTCATGATCCGTTTCCTTGAAACGCGTCGGGAAGGTCGATGCGGATCAACCTATACGGATCGGCGGGGCCGGCAGTGGGATCAAAGAGGTGATCGAGCTGCCCTTCGACGACATAGGCCGCATCGCCGTGTGTATCGACAGTTGTCGGCACATTGAGATCCCCGGCAAGTGTTTCAACCGTTGCGCGATTGGTGTTATCAACTGTAACGCCAAGCAGCGCGCCGCGCGCGCCCTTGGCAAGCCCGCCGCCTTCGACCACCAGAAACCGACCATCGCCAAGCGCTTTGAGTCCGTCCGCTGCTTTGATTGGTTTTGGCAACGCAACCGCTACAGCGTCTCCGGCGGTTTTGTTTTTGAGGACCGGGATACGATGCATCGTGCCGGCGTTGTAACGCAAAATAAATACTGCGCCGTCATCGTAGGCGATGCCGTTGAAGTTAAAGCCTTCACCTGAGAGGTGCTCATCCTCGAGCCAGATTTCCAGCCTGTTTGCACCGGGGCGCAGAGCGTATATGCGTGGAACGAAACTGTCGGTCGCCAGGATGGTCCCATCTGGAAGCTCGGTGATATCGTTGCACAGCGCACCGCCCTCCGGCAGCTCATAGCGCCCTGCGGATGCGCCTGTCTCCAAGTCAAAACTTACCAGAGCTGGCGCCGCGGTGCCGGTCAGAGCACTTGATCCGGGATCAGAAGAGCATGCAAAGACGAGCTTGTCATCGGTCGAGATATGGACGCCAAGCACAGACACCATCCCGTTTTCACCAGCCGGTGCAAATTCGGTAACGCTTTTAGTTTGAGGCGAAATACGCACCATGCGCCCCTGCGTAAGGCTGCCGATAAAAAGCGACCCATCACTGCTGACTGCGATGCCTTCGGGGGCAAATTGCGGATCGGGAAGATAAATCGACGTGTCTGCTGTAGCAACAGGTGGGCTCAGTATCAGGACCCCGAGGCAGGCAGCGGCGACTTTGTTGGACAATTGCATATGAGCACTCCATTAAAAGATTGGTGTACCTTTCCCTATCTGTTTAACGGTATGATCTTCGCGCCGCGCTCGGTCTGGAATTCGCTTGAATCGGTCAATCTCGGCAAGCCCTGCAAAGCGAACGGTTCGCGCGCTTGGCGCGATCAGCCTGTGTCCATTGAAGCCAAGAAGACATCCGACCAACGGGTGTTGAATCGAATTTTCAAAAAGGTAGAGATCAGCGCTCTAAAAGCAGAGTCAAACCGCGTGACGCCGCTGGCTGAGCGGTATGACCCCGGCTGTGTCTGCGGTTTCTGACTGAGTTGCGCGGAGCTCCGTGGGGCTAAGAGAGTAGCGCAATCTGAACCGCTCAGCAAAGCGCGACTGCGACTGGTAACCGCAGTGAAAGGCAATCTGGCTGATCGGCATATCGGTTGCCATGACGAGATCAATGCCGTGATCAAGTCTGGCCTCTTCGAGCAAATCGCGAAATTGCTTACCTTCGGCATGAAGTCGACGGCGGAGCGTGCTTTCGCTTGCACCAAGTTGTGTTGTCATGTCGACGACCCGCCAATTGCGGCTTGGGTCGAGTGCAAACATGTGCTTGATCTTTTGCCCCAAGCTGGCCTGTTTCTGGAACAGGAGGTTTCCCGCCACGCCTTGCCGGGCAACAAGAAGCAACAGTTCGACCATGCGATGGCGTGTCTGTACCAGATCGGCACCAAACGCCTGCGAATGCGCAAGCCAATCGGCAACAGCCGAATACAGCGCCTCTGAAGCGCGCGCTTTCCACTGCGGTTGCATGCGCCAATCGCTCAGCTGATCGCCGTAGAGCTTGCTAAAAAGGTCAATCGTTTCGGCATCAAAGATCAACACGGCACAGGCAAATTGTCGGGTGTGACGGTCGGGTAGATTGTTGACATCGATCTCGGCGCCAGCTGGCAAAACAAGATACTCGCCAAGGCTCGCCTTGTAGTTTTGCTGACCGGACATGATCGATTTCGTCCCGGCAACTGGAAGCATCAGAGTTGGTACCCGAATTGTCATTCTGGTCAGACATTGGGCACTTCGGCACCGGTTGACTCCGACTCTACGGGCTTCGATCTCGCTAAGATCGAGATGTTCAAGCCCCTCTATTAGCCGAAAAAGAACTGGTTCGTTTACCATCCGTGTCTCCTTGACGACAGCTTAGGGTCTTACGCCAGCACCTACAATTGAGATCCATAATGCTGACCTCTGGAAGCGATACTTTGACGGTTAGAGGCGAATTCGTGCCCCCATAAGGTGTTCCAATCTGCAGGGGTTGCTTAGATCCAGCGGAAATTTACATAGAAATTCGGCCCTTACGGATTTGGAAGACAGCGCGCCTGACGTAGTGACACTGACTCCGGGATTGCAAAGATTTTGGTTTCGTTTGTCCAGTGGCACGCTTTGGTGCAGGAATCGCTACTGAATTGCCGCCTCGGATCCAATTTCGGTAATTCGTGAGGAAGACCAAAAGACATGCCAAAAAATTCAGGTCAGATGTCACAAACCGAGCCGCTTGTCCGTCCTCTTTATGTCACGATCAAAAGGAGACGAATATGTCCGATCAACATACTCAGCGCCTCGACCATTTCTGTGTAGCACCAGAACTGTTTCAACCGATGCTGGAACAGGAAAAACTGCTGCAGGAATGCGGGTTGGAACACAGCCTGATCGAGCTGGTGAAACTGCGTGCCTCACAGATTAACGGATGTGCTTTCTGCATAAATATGCACTGGCAGGACGCGCGCGCCCATGGTGAACGCGAAGAACGGCTTTATCTGCTGAATGCATGGAGAGAAGCATCTGTCTATTCGCCACGCGAAACCGCAGCGCTGGCGTGGACCGAGGCTCTGACCCGGATCGAGACAACGCAAGCCCCGGACGAAGACTATGAGGTGCTAGAGGCCCAATTCACCCCACGAGAACAAGTAGCGCTGAGTTTGCTTATCAGCGCAATCAATAGTTGGAACCGGATTGCCATCGGGTTTCGTATGCCGCACGGTTTGCCCAAGGAGGAAAAGGCTGCGTGAGTCCTGATCCGAACACCATTCATTTGACAGAATTTCTGTCGTTGCGGCCGCGCTTGTTCGCGGTCGCCTATCGCATGCTGGGCACTGTCAGCGATGCGGAAGATATCGTACAAGACTGCTTTCTACGCTGGCGGCAAGCCCAACAGGACCAGGTTAGGGATGCAAAAGGATTCCTGATCAGGGTTGCAACCAATCTCTGCCTTGATCGCTTGCGAGCCGCCAAAAAGCTTCGCGAGAACTATCCCGGCGAATGGCTGCCCGAGCCGATTTTAACCGACGATCCCAGTGAGCGTCTGGATCATGATGTCTCTGTCGCATTGTTACTGGCACTGGAGCGCCTAACGCCACTGGAACGGGCAGCATATCTGTTACGCGACGTGTTTGACACCGATTACTCCGAAGTAGCGGAGGTTTTGAGGCGCAGCCCGGCTGCCTGCCGCAAACTGGTGGCACGTGCGCGTGTCCATGTTCAAAAAACACAGTCGAGAAGCACCGTAAGCCAGACGGAAGGTATGGCGATTACACTCGCCTTTTTCAGGGCGGCCAGAACGGGCGACACAGACAGTTTATCGCGCCTTCTGGCTGAAGGCGCGCAGGTTACCACCGACGGAGGAGGTAAAGTTATTGCCGCCCGCAGAGCGATCTTCGGGCGTGAAAAGCTCGTTCGATTTTTTGCCGGGATTGCAAGGAAACAAGGTGGTGCATTGCCCGATGTTTGGCGGTTCTGCCTCATCAACGGACTGCCTGCCATCTTAAGTCTCGAGCCAATAGACGGTCTGGTCCAAGCCACGGTGCTGGAAATCGAGCACGGGCGAGTGTGCCAAGTCTACATTATAAGGAACCCGGACAAGACTGCGCATTTTGCGTCCGAGTTGTACGGATCATCTGCATCAACGTGATGATCGGGATTACGAAAAAGGGGCGGGTCGGCATGTCCTGCGATGCCAGTTTATGATCTTGCGGTTTTATCCATATTTGCGCCCTTGCGAATAATCACCTGTTACGCCCAAAACCGACATTTGCATTACACACGGCGTCCGCCAAGGATCGACTGAAGCGGGCATCGGTGTAAGCCCGACGGGCATAGGTTCTAGACCCATCATTTTGGCTGCCGCCACATCGGCTGCGTGAATCTAGACCCTGAGTTTTAAAGTTATAAAAGAGTAATCACTTCTGGCCGCCCGACGAGCAGATGGAGCGTCTTAAGCCCTATTTCAGAAGGGCCATCGCAAACCGAGGGTTGTTGTCTCTATGTATGTCTCAGCCACAAATAGCATCGTGTGTTGCAGCACGCTTGAGCCTGTGCCGAAGATCCGTCCAACCCGAAGGCAGATTGGCAGAATTGACATCGTCGGACACATGACCTAATTAGTAGGTCACATGTCCTAGAATCAGCTCTTGAGGAATAACATGACCCACTCCCTTTACTCTCCCTTCGCTCTTGCGGACCTGACCATCCCCAACCGCATGGTTATGGCTCCGTTAACGCGAAATCGCGCAGGCGACGAAGGTGTTCCGACTGGTATGATGGTCAAGTTTTATGCGCAGCGTGCGAGTGCGGGGCTGATCATTTCAGAATCCGCACCGATCTCTCAGCAAGGTGTCGGCTATCCCCATACACCGGGGCTGTTTTCTTCCGAGCAGACAGCAGGCTGGCTGCGTGTGGTGAATGCGGTCCATTCCGAAGGTGGTCGTATTTTCGCTCAATTGCAGCATTGCGGTCGAATCTCGCACCCAAGCCACCAGGTGGATCAAGCGACACCAATTTCTCCGTCGGCGATTGCTCCGTCAGGGCAGGCGGTAACAACCAACGGCATGCTGGACTTTGTGACGCCTCGGCGGCTTGACCAGAGCGAAATCCCTAGCATCGTGGCGCAGTTTAAGGCAGCAGCGGAAAACGCAAAGGCTGCTGGTTTCGATGGAATTGAGGTGCACGGAGCCAATGGCTATCTCATCGATCAGTTCTTGCGGGATGGCACCAACACGCGAACAGATGGCTACGGCGGAAGCGTTGAGAATCGAATGCGGTTTCTGAATGAAGTGATCGACGCGGTTACTGAGGTGTTTCCGCTATCCCGCATTGGCGTGAGGCTGACACCAGAAAACACTTTCAACGACATGAGAGACAGCGACCCGAAGCGCCATTTCGAGTATATTGTCTCTGGCCTTTCAGGTTACGGCTTGGCTTACCTTCATGTCCTTGAGGGGGACATGGCCGGGGGACCGAGGAGCGTTGACTATCGCAAATTGCGTGATGCGTTCCGTGGGAATTACATTGCCAACAACGGTTATGACAAGTCGCGGGCTGAAGCGGCGATTTCCGGCGGCGATGCCGATCTGATCGCATTTGGTACTCCGTTTCTTGCCAATCCCGATCTTGTGCGACGGTATCGTGATAACCTTGTCCTGAACAACGTCGATCATACAACGTTTTATGGTGGCGATGAGACGGGCTACACGGACTATCCTTTTATTGGGGACTTGCTGTCTTCGGCGGCGTGAGGGAGCCCATGACCCGACCAAACACAAGAGAAAAGATTGTCGGCGCCGCTGACCTGCTGTTCTATGAGCAGGGGTTTGAAAATACGTCTTTTGCGGAAGTCGCGAAAGAAGTCGGCATTTCCCGGGGGAACTTCTACCACCATTTCAAAACGAAGGATCAGATTCTGGAGGCGGTTATCGAACGCCGCCTTCAGGAACGGCAGGCCATGCTGGATCGGTGGGAGATCGATGGTGAAACGCCGCAGCAACGGATCGCCAGTTTCATTCGCCTTCTTCTCCTGAATGAAACCAAGATCCGCGCCTATGGTTGTCCGGTGGGAACGCTCTTTCTTGAACTGTCGAAAGTTAATCATGACCATCAAGCGGATGCACTTCGATTGTTTGATCTGTTTCGGTACTGGCTGCGCCGTCAGTTCTTACGGATGGGCCTTGCTGATGACGCGGATGATCTGGCGATGACTTTGCTCGCCCGTAGTCAGGGGGTTGCCACACTGGCCAGCGCCTATCCAAACGAGGATTTCCTGGAGCGAGAAGTCGCACGGATGATGGCTTGGTTGGACGCGATCGCGTCCAATCAACAAACCTCAATAAAGTGAGTTGAAAATGTTCCTGATCACTCTGAAATTTGCCCATAACAAGGCGGCAGCTAAAGATTCCATGCCTGGGCACAATGAATGGATCCAGCAAGGCATGTCCGACGGTGTGTTTCTTGTTGTCGGCAGTCTGCAACCGCAACAGGGCGGTGCAATTCTGGCCTTTGCCGAAGACCGGGCCGACATTGAAGCAAGGGTCGCAAAAGACCCATTCGTAAAAGAGGGTGTCGTTGCGGCCGATGTTCTCGAGATTATCCCGAACAGGGCCGATCCAAGACTGACTTTTTTATTGCCAACGGTCAAACAGGGAACTTCTTGATGACAGATAGTTTTTTGGGTCCGGACGGACAATCTCGGTGTCGCTGGAGTGGTAGCGCACCGGAGTTCCTCGACTATCATGACAAGGAATGGGGCTACCCTGTTGCCGAGGATATCCGGCTGTTTGAAAAGCTCTGTTTGGAAGCCTTTCAGTCGGGTCTTAGCTGGCGCACCATTCTGAACAAGCGTGAAGCTTTCCGCGCGGCCTTCGCTGGATTTGATTTTCGGCAGGTCGCGAAATTTGACCAAACGGATGTGGAACGTCTTTTGGCGG
This sequence comes from Ruegeria sp. MALMAid1280, assembly GCF_049195285.1. Lineage (NCBI taxonomy): Bacteria > Pseudomonadati > Pseudomonadota > Alphaproteobacteria > Rhodobacterales > Roseobacteraceae > Ruegeria > Ruegeria sp. MALMAid1280. The sequence goes on from NZ_JBMIRT010000033.1 coordinate 106,455, forward strand.
ACCATTCAATCGTCCGCCACCAGGGCAAGATCGAAGCTGTCATCAACAATGCGGCCAGAATGATCGAGCTCGTTGCACAGGAAGGATCTTTTGCCGCCTTTGTCTGGAAATACGAACCTGCGGCAGCAGAGCTCAGCGCCCCACAATCACAGTCGCAAAGCCCGGCATCGGTTGCTCTGTCAAAAGAACTCAAAAAACGTGGCTGGAAGTTTGTCGGCCCGACAACTGTGTTCGCGTTTATGCAGGCCATGGGGCTGATCAATGATCACGCGCTGGACTGTGTTTTTAGAGCCAAGGCCACACGGGCGCGGCAGGTATTCGAGATAACAGTCTAGTATCCACGCCTTCAAGGAAACCCTCTGACTTCCAGCCGGACCTGCTACAGCATAAAGAGTCATGCTGTATGACACCCGCAAGCATTGCGTTTTCTATCAAAATTTTTTTCTTTTATGTGGCGCTTTGACACTCCGCCCATGGCATCCAAAAGGCCATGCAACACGTAACTTATGATACCTTTTAAGATACATATAGCGCAGGTTTCGACGAAGTTAGAGAAGCAGCTGGCCAACGGTAACCCCCGATATTAACCTGACAGCACGACAGATAATTGGGGCGCTCGTCCCAACAATTCGAGCAACAACCAACTTGACTCCACCTGCCCGATTTTAGCGCTGATCATTGTCGAATGATCGCTGTAGACGCAAGAACAGCAACAACAATCAAGGTGCTCCCGAACAGTTGGACAAGGCTTAGTGTTTCGCCAAGGAATATTGCCGCGCCACTTACGCCAAAGACGGGGATCAACGCAAGAAATAGCGCGGCGGTCGAAACCGGCAGTGCACGCAGTGCAACCAAGTAAAACCAAAAGGCCAGCGCATACTGAACAATGCCTGATCCGAATATGAGTAGCCAACCGTTGGCGTCAGGCCAGGTTTTGATGTGTTCAAAACCCAGCGCAATTGCACCTGCCAGAATCGCAATTGCAAAGACAAATCCAACGGTCTGCTGCATAACGGCCAGCACAAGAGGCGGTGTTCTGAGCACGAGTCTGCTGGTTATGACGACATAGAGCGCGGCGAAAATGGTCGCAGCAGCTATCAATGCATCCCCGGCAATCCTGGCTTTCGCGTCAGATTGTTCAAAGCTGACTAACGCCACGCCGACCGTGGCCACCAGAACCGTGGCCAATTGTCTTCTACTTGTTCGCACCTTGAAAAAAACGAATGCAAGCGAGATTACAACCAGAGGCTCGGTCGTGCTGATAAGGGAAGCATTGGAGGCCGTCGTCATTACCAGCCCTCCGATTCCCAACGCATAAGCCAGTCCGGGTTCCAGAACGCCACTTAATGCGGCAATTCGCGCGCTTCGATCCAGTAGTATACGCTGCCTGGTTGCCAGCACAACCAACCACAAAACAGCGACGCTTGCAGCAAGCTGTGCGACCAAAAGAGAGATAGGAGGCAGCAACTCGAGCGCGCCTTTGCTCATGACAGTGGCAAGACCCCAACATGCCGCGGAACAAATCATCGCTGTGATCGCTTTGCTTTTGCTGATCTCCGGTTGATGCCAAATTATTGGAATCGTCATGAGGGTGTATTTTCCACGCAGATTGCCTTTTGTTCGACGGGACAACAATTTGGCCGACAAACAGATTCGTCACAAAGCCGGCAAATGTGATCTGCCTGGGTGCGACCAACGGTGAGATTTTCCAGCAGTTTGATGAGGATTTCCGCTAACGCGTCTTGGCTGTTAGGCGCAAGACCAACAAGGCAGTCTTCCAATACGGCGCGCCGCGCTGTAGTCAGCCGAATTCTTAACCGTTTCCCTTTTGCGGTAAGGCTGACTCGCGCGTTACGGCGGTCTGCACCTTTGTCGCGGCGCGCCAGTTCCTTTCCGACTAGCCCGTCAATGGCCTTCACCGCTGCAGAATGACTGATCCCGAGAACCTTACTTACATCGCCGATACTTAACCCGGGATTGGCTCCGAGAGTTATTATTGCACTGGCTGCACTTGGGTTAAGGTCTGAAGCTTTCTTGAGAGCCGATACTTGCGCATCTGTGAGTGCGACCGAAAGAGCCCCGAGTAGGTTTGCAAGCTGATCGTGTTCCATTCTTGTTATATATGTATGCGGAATGCATATAAAACCTGTGAAAACAAAAAAATCGCGTAGTGCATAATCTGACTAGGGGGTTACTAATATTCTGAAACTGTCGACATCCTGAATTGGTGTTGCGCCGACACGTGCATAAAAACGCCGCGCTTCTTCGTTCAATTTCCACAGCTCAAGGTCAATTCCGTCACACCCGAGTGTGGCAGCGTAGTGCTTCAGCGCGTCGACGAGTTTTCTTCCTGCGCCTTCTTGTCTGTGCCTCTTGTCAACGCACAGATCACCAAGCCACAGGTACCGCCTGCGAGTATGTGCCTCGAACCTCTTGCAGAAAAGAGCGAAGCCGATGATGTCGCGGTTCTTTTCCAGAACGAGGCACTCAAACCAGCTCGCCGGTCCAAAGCCCCAATTTGCGAGATCACGGTGTCCTGCGCCAGGATCGGGGTCACATACGTGAGACGCAAGTTGACGGGACAACTCCGCCACCTTCGGCATGTCTGCAGGTGTTGCAAATCGGGTAATCATATCGGGCCATTGTCCGGAAATGTTGAGCCCAGCATCCTATCTTCACCTTGGCGGGCTACAACACGAATAGCGCAGATGTGAAGTGATCGGGCGCAGTCAGGCGGAACCTGTTTGGAATGCCTCCCATAGTTTTTGGGCAACATTGCCGACGCTTTCATTCGCGCGCCGCGCAACAACGATATCGACACTGTGGTTAGGTATCCGCGGGCCGGAAAGCGATACCAGATCTCCGTTTTCAAGCTCTGTCTCGATCAGGAATGACGGCATATGTCCCCAACCCAGCCCCATAAGGATAACCTGCTTTTTCGTGTGCTGGTCGCCGACGGTAATCCGGGCCGCTTTTTCCAGAACATGATAGTTTTGTTGCTCCCTGTCCTTTGATGTATCCCGCACAATACACTGAGTGTAAGCGGCCATGTCGTCGTAACTGAGGTCACCATCCAGTGGCGATGCAATGAAGCCTGGCGCAGCGACCGGGATCAATTGCACGGTTGTGAGGTCGTCATACTCGTACCGGCGATCCATCTTTTCGATGTGATGAACAATAATGTCGGCGGCTCCAGTCAACAGTCTTTCATTTGGGCCGCCAATGTTCTCGAACAGCAGGTTGATCTGAGTGTTCGGGTGGGTGTGGGAAAAACTCTTGATGACCGGCAAGGCAAGCTCCGGCGGGGTCACGTCGCCGATCACGATGTTCAATTCAACTTCATCTCCTGCTGCGATTTGCCGGGCATGGGACTCGAGGTCTTTCATCCCGTCCAGCAGGTGACGGCACTTTTGATAGAACTCCTGGCCTTCCCGCGTGAGCGTCGCGCGGTACGTGTGCCGGTTGATCAGGTTGAAGCCAAGATAAAGCTCAAGGTTCTTAATCGCAGTGATGACGCTTGGGTGGGTTTTGTTGAGAGATCGCGCCGCGCCTTGGAAGCTGCCCGACTCCACCACCGCGCGGAGGGTTGCAAGTTGTTGAAATGTCATGGTTTAACGAAGCTCAGTAAATAGGGTGTACCAGGATGGTAGAAATTTAGTTCTTTTTATTTACTAAGGCCACACACACTTTGTGTCCGGCAGGAGACAAAGGGGTAATCCATGAAAGCGATAACCATATCTGAATTTGGCGGACCGGAGGTTCTGGTTCCCGCCCAGATCGAAAAACCCTCACCGACCAATGAACAAGTTTTGATCCGGGTAAAGGCCTTCGGCGTAAATCGGGCAGAGACCTATATGCGCAGCGGGGCGTGGGGAGACGTCGCCCGGGTCAGCGGGATCGAATGTGTCGGGCAAGTGGAGTTTGACCCAAGCAACCGGCTGAAGCCCGGCGACAAAGTTGCCGCGATGATGGGAGGTATGGGCCGCACAATCAATGGCAGCTATGCCGAATATGTCGCGGTGCCGGCTTCCAACGTTGTTGCGATCGAGACCGAATTGCCTTGGGCTCAGGTGGCTGCGATCCCGGAATCTTATGGCACAGCCTGGTATTGCCTGTTTCGAAACCTTCTGCTCAAGCCAGGTGACACTCTATTTGTCAGGGGCGGAACATCTGCGTTGGGGCTGGCGGCCATCAATCTGGCCAAGAGGGTAGGGAATGTGCGTATTCTCGCATCAACACGCAGCGGCTTCAAGGCGCAGCTACTACGCGATCACGGCGCATCTGATGTTTTGATCGACTCTGGTGACTTGGCAGAGGACCTGAGGTCCAATGAAACGTCTGGCGTGGACGCCGTGTTGGACCTTGTCGGCAATACCACGCTGCTGGACTCTCTGCGGATGGCAAAGGTTGGCGGCACGGTTTGCAACGCCGGGTTTCTTGGCGGCGGCGACCCCATCGCCTTCAACCCGCTCACTGATATGCCATCGGGAGTGAACCTCAATTTCTTCGCAAGTTTCATGCTTGGCTCACCTGATTTTCCAATGTCCGACATTCCGCTGCAAGACATCATCAGACAGGCCGAAAAGGGGCACATCCTAGCCAAGCCATCGCAGGTGCTTGGATTTGACGAAGTCCACGAAGCGCATCGCGTCATGGAAAGCAACAACGCCAACGGCAAGCTTGTCGTTGAACTCTGAACCACGAATTGGAGACTGAAAATGCAGAACAAAACCATCAAGATCGAAAATGTCGACTTGTTTTACCGAGAGGCGGGTGATCCTAAGAACCCGACCATCGTGCTGCTACACGGCTATCCGGCATCTTCTCACATGTTCCGAGACCTGATCCCATTGCTGGCCGAGACGCATCATGTTCTGGCTCCGGATTATCCGGGGTTTGGGTTCACCAAGTCTCCGGCGCCGGCTGAATTCCCCTATACCTTCGCCAAACTGGCAGAAGTCGTTTTTCAGTGGTTGTCGAAGTTGGGTGTCGACCGATACTTCCTTTACATGCAGGACTACGGTGCGCCGGTTGGGCTGCGCATCGCCAGCCAGTCGCCGGATCGTATCCTCGGCCTGATCGTTCAGAACGGAAATGCCTATGAGGAAGGATTGACCGACGCCTGGGCGGGAATTCGCGCTTATTGGAACGAAAAGAGCTCTGAGAACGGTGAAGCGCTGCTTGAGCTTTGTTCGCCAGACTTCGTGCGCCTAATGTATACGGATGGTGTAAAGGACGCTGAGGCCATTGCCCCGGAATCCTGGGCGCTCGATACGCACTTCCTGTCGGATCCGGAACGGCGAGAAATTCAGGTGGCGCTTTTCTATGACTATCAAAGCAACGTTGCTCTGTACGATGCGTGGCAAAACTATCTTCGCGAACACAAGCCTCCAATACTGGTCGTTTGGGGACTGAACGATATGTTTTTTGCACGGCCTGGAGCGGAAGCTTTCGGTCGGGATGTTCCGGAAGCGGTGTTTAGGTTTTACCAAACCGGCCACTTTGCTTTGGAAGAATGCGCTGCTGAAATCGGAGACGAAATCCGTCAGTTCGTCCAAAAGCTTGATGTCGGTCACAAATGCCTACAGAAAGCCTGAACTTGGGCTCTGAACGCGCAAGCACGACGACACCTTGATCTTTGTGGCCGCCGCCCGATTGAAATGACTATCGGGCGGCGAACCCATCCTTCCGTTAGATTTGCTTTTACGGCTTGCACATCCCGCTCCACCACTTCCATTACAAACAATAGGCGGGTCTCTGGACCGAACCGTAGTTTGACGTGAAGGAATGCGCAAAGTCAAAATCTGGCAACGTCGGCAAGACGTCGAAACAAGGGGCAGGTACTTCAGTTCTGCTTAAACCGATATGACCACTTTGCCGATATGGGCACCAGATTCGAGGTGCTCATACGCCGCTTCAAGTTCCCCAAATGCGTACTCTTTATCTACCACGGGTTCGATGCGGTGCTCTTCCAGAAACGATACCAGATTCTCGAGGTAGGCTCGCGGCCCAACGAGAATTCCATTTATCGTAGCGCTTGCAGTGAGCAGCCCGTGCAAGTTTGGTTGCGGACCAAACCCGGTAAGTACACCAATCTGAGAAATTACGCCGCTTCCTGCGACTGCTGCGATAGACTGTTCAAACGTCTCTACACCGCCAAGTTCAAGGATGTGATCCGCTCCATGCCCATTTGTTGCCTCACGGACGGCCTCTGCCCAATTGGGTGTCTTTCTGTAGTTGATACCGATATCCGCGCCCAGAGTTTTGACCTGTTCAAGTTTCTCATCCGAAGAGGACAGAGCAATGACCTTTGCTCCGACCGCTTTTGCGAGTTGCAAGCCAAATATTGCTACACCTCCGGTTCCTTGAATCAATACTATGTCTCCGCTCGTTATCGGGTTTGAACGTTCAAAAAGTGCCCCCCAGGCGGTGACGGCAGCACAGGGTAAGGTCGATGCCTGCGCGAAACTCAAGTAATTGGGAATTCTTACAAGCGCGCCCTGCCCAATGGTTATCTGTTCCGCCGCAACCCCGTCGTGGTTGCCCCCCAAAGCCAAGCCGTGGTCGGGGGGGCTAAACCGACCGCGTTCCCAATTCGGAAAAAACGAAACCACCACGCGATCTCCAACTTTCCAGTCAGATACATCGTCACCGATTTCGACAATCTCACCGGCGCCATCTGACAAGGGTGCAAGCTTGGGCAAAGCTGAGCTGTCTTGTCCTTTCCTTACCAGTAAGTCCCTATAGTTTAGGCTGGCGGCCCCTATGGCAATCCGAACTTCGTCCGATGCCGGCGGTTTTGGTTTTTCCGAGACGATTGAAAGTTGGATGTCATCATCTTCGAATGAAAGTGAGTAGGCGTTGAATTCGCCGGAATGCATGTTCATGTCGCAGCCTCGTTATGTAGCGGTCGCTATATAAAGGCAGCACTTGCAAGCACTGTCAATATTTATATAGTGATCGCTATGGAAGCTAAGAATACGCCACGGGGCCGCCCCCGAAAATTTGACGAAGACAGAATACTGGACATTGCAAGAGACTTGTTCTGGCGCCAAGGCTATGAGGGGACTTCGATCAAGCACCTGACGGAAGCTACGGGCCTCACGCCTCCGAGTCTTTATGCCGCCTTTGGATCGAAGGAAGGATTATTCGTCCGGGCACTGGATCGGTATACGGATACGTTTGGAACGAAATTGATGCAGGGCATGGCCGAAGAGCAGCACCTAAAACGGGCCTTTTCCCGCCTATTGCGGAACTGCGTCGATCAGTTCACATCCAAGGGCAGATACCCCGGATGCATGATTTCGCTGGGAGTGCTCGTTTGCGCCCCAGAGAACGAACACATCGCCGAAGATCTGGCGCAGCGGCGATTGAGAGTTTCAGCGCAATTGTTGGACCGGCTAAAGGCGGATAGGCACCAATTGCCGGATGGGACTGACCTGGTTGCACTCGCAAATTTCTTCGCAATGGCGATAGAGGGATTGTCGATTCAGGCACATGACGGCCTGGACAAAAATGGACTAGATAAGCTCTCAAAGTTCATCATGGCAGGTTGGCCGAGTTAGGGTTTGGCCCAAAAACTCGAATGCCGCCAATTCGACTGCAAGAGTCAAGCTCCTGAGATTCATGGGTGCATACGAGCAATCTACTTGGACCAGTCAACTGAAGTTCCTCACAAGAGCGGGCTGAAAACCCAATCCAGCTTACACGGTAAAATGAGTTTGGATACCAGATCGCCAAAGAAGAAGATGACGCCGCTTTCCTAGATTTCAAGCCAACGCGGCGGATGCACAAGCCAAGAATAGGAACTACTAACGCTATGGACGTGTGGAATTATATCGCCGTTGCCACTGCTGCGTTCTACGTGCATTGCCAAACAAGTATAGTCTCAGATTTGCAGACGCTCTTTCTGGATGAGTTTGCTTACGAAGGCAACCGCGCGATTTATTTCATGTCGTCGGATGATCTGCCCACTGAGAAGTTGGACTCTTCACAGTCAGCGCGCTGACATACCACTGCAAATGAATAGCGTCGCAAATGCGGGCGACGTCCCAACACCCGGTCTCATATACCCTCTTCATAGCGCTTGCGTTCCGCATCCGTTGCGCGGCGCCACGCTGTGCGTAACAAGTCTATGCGGCGCGGGATGCCGTCCTCAAGCACCTTGGCCTCAACGATCCGTTCCGTCCGGAAATAGCGAAACCCCTCACGCAGTTCACACCAAGCGGCGATGATGCGGCTGGTGTCCCGATATCCCAGCAGTATTGGCCAGATTACCCGACGGGTTATCTGGCCTGAGTTGTCCGAATAGGTCAGAGCAATCTTTTTTCTGCGCCGAATGGCCAGACGAATGGCGGCCGCTCCGAGCACTTCATCCGGTTGCTCGACGGGCGCGACAGTGACCACCGGCTCAAGAAACGACGTCCGGTACTTGTCCGGTGCGACGGCTTTTAGCTTGGTGATCAGTTTTTCGGCGGCCAACGCAAGTTCGGGTTCGCCACGGGTTTGCACCCACAGCACGCCAAGCGTTACGGCTTCGATTTCGTCCGGGGTTAGCATCAGCGGCGGCATGTGGAAGCCAGGTTCCAACACGTAACCGACCCCAGCCTCTCCGTTGATCGGCACGCCCTGGCCAATCAGAGCTGTAACATCGCGATAGACGGTGCGCTTGGTTACACCCAGTTCTTTGCCAATGGCCTTAGCAGAGATCGGCCCCTTCGCACGTCTTAGTATTTCGATGACCTCGAATAGCCTGTCTCCACGCCGCATGTGATCTCCTTTTGACGATTCTGACTATACTGACAGTATGCTGACAACACGCTGTCAGCATAGGGGCGGTAGAAACAGGAAAAATATCAAAAAGGAGACCAAATCATGAAACGTATTATTGCCCTGACCATCGCCGCCGTCCTGCCCACAACACTCGTTGCCGAGGCCGCCGAGCCGACAGCGCCGTCGCCAATTATGGCCATGGGTGCCTATGTCCCAAGCGACGACATGGACGGGTCCGAGGCGTTCTACCGCACGCTGTTCGACAGCGCACCTTTGATCGAACTGCCGGATTTCGTTGCTTTCAGCGTCGCGGGCGGCTGGTTCGCCATCGTTTCGCGGGACAAATACGCACCAGATTCCCGGCCAGGCTCCGGCGCAGTCCCTTACTTGCAGTCCTCCGATTTGAAAGCCTTGCAAGCCCGCGCCATCGCCTCCGGTATGACGACCCTGGAGATCATCGAAGAACCGGGCATCCACTTGCTCAAGATCACCGACCCCAATGGACAATTGATCGAGTTTTTCAAACTCACCGGCCAATAAAGAACCAAGCACTCACAGCAAACTCAATGGAAATCGCAGCATGCAAATGAACTACTTCGTCGTCGGGACAAATGACATGGCCTCTGCCACGCAATTCTATGACAAACTTTTTACGCAATCTGGGCTAAAACGCGTCTCGCCTACTGATAGGATGACGTACTGGATTGGAGCTGATTTTGCCTTCGCAGCCGCCATCCCGCTTGATGAAAACCCCGCCACAAATGGCAACGGAACCATGGTTGGCTTTAGCGTTGGCTCAGAGGGAGAGGTCGAGAGGCTTCACGCCTTGGCCATCGAGCTTGGCGGAACCAGCGAAGGCGAACCGAAGCAACGCGGTCCCCGTTTTTCGGCCTATATCAGGGACCTGGATCGGAGCAAAATTTGCTTCTCCGATTAGGACCGGGCATTAGTAAACCTATGACCAACATCACCTTCTCACGCCTGTCGAAAATCCCCGTTGAGGACATTGCTTCGCATATGTCCGACCCTGCATTGGCCCAGCACATGCCTTTGCTACGAGGCAACTGGGATCGGCTGCGCACAACTGACTTCGTGGCAATGAAGGAAGCACGTTGGGCCCAAGACGGATTGGGTCATTGGGCCATCCTGGCGGACGGCGTTTACGTGGGTTGGGGCGGCTTTAAGCGTGAAGGATCCGACTGGGATTTCGGCCTCGTACTAAAGCCCTCCGCCTTCGGTTTGGGGATGCGGATCACCGCCAGGGCGCTCGCCTTCGCACGGGCCGATTTGCGCATCTCATCCGTTACGTTCCTGATCCCACCGAGCCGCAGAAACTTGGGAGCGCTCTCGCGCTTGGGCGCAAAGTTCGAGGGCGATGTGACACTCGATGGAGCGCAATTCCGAAAGTATCGCCTTGTCACCGGAGCGGCTTAAGTCAGACCCAAAGCACCAGAACGACTTCGCGTCTGCTGCAGCAGAAGTTCGGCGATGCGGCGGATTTCCTCAGGCTGGACGTTCAAAACCACGCACTGAGGCGGGCTCCAAACCGTACGCTCGCTGCCCCTTCTTCGAAGAAGCGAGGTCGGAAACCAGTGCAGTTATCGGGAGGCGAGTTTCAAACGGCTGTACTTGTGATCCATAGTCTCACGAACTGAGCCTGTCGTAGAGGAGATATGTCGAAATCGCAGGCAATCTTAAACCGTTACATATTTGCCGTCGGCCTTGCAGCAAATACCCAGGGTGGGTTGGCCGAAGTGAACGGTTCGTCACTACGGTTTCGATTTTTGCAGTTCTCCTGCCAGCATATCGATGAAGCGCCTCACCCGTGGTTCTAAAAACTTCCGATGCGGATACAGGGCGATGATCGGGATCGTCCCGCAATCGATCTTGGGAAGCACCCGTACGAGTTCGCCACTTTCGATGTCGCTTTTTACAAGAAGTGTCGGCAACAACGCGATTCCCATGCCGGAAACGGCCGCTTCCCGCAGTGCTTCGGCACTATCGAACCTGATCCGTACACGACCTGGTGCCTTATTCAAGAATTCGAGGTCGTCCTGAAACGCCCAGCCCTGATGTTGGCCATCGCTCGAAAACTGAAGAAGATCATGCGTGCTCAGGTGCTCTATCATCGTTGGCGCGCTGTGATCTTCAAGGTAGGTCGGCGATGCAACTAGGATCGGCCTGTCCTCGGTTAAGACACGCGATATCAGCGCGCGATCCGGTGAGGTCACGCCAAGCCGGATGGCTAGGTCGAACCCATCTTCAACGAGGTTTTGTCGCATGTCCGAGAAACTGACGTCGACCCGGACATCGGGCCATTTCGCAAGAAATCGGCGCAGAATGGGAAGAAGTAACCTGCGTCCAACCGCGTCGGGTGCGGCGACGCGAAGCGTTCCGGTCGGGGTGCCGTCGCCACCTTCCATCACCGCATCTGCGTTCGAGATCGCGGACCGGATCGCCAAGCCTTCCTGGTAGAGCCGTTGCCCTTCTTCCGTCAGGCTGAGCGCGCGCGTTGTTCGGTTGAACAGACGGGCTCCGTACCTTTCTTCGAGACGCGCAACGGCCTTTCCGGCGGTGGAACGGGTGAGGCCAAAGCGCTTCCCGCCCGCGACAAAGCTTCCCGCGTCAGCGACCGCCAGGAAAATCAGGATATCGTTGACTTTGGAATCCGCCATCGTAAACCCGTTGTAGAACTTGCCTCGCCACAATAGCGAACACTTTTCGCATTACAGATAGTTTATCCAAGGGCACAGAACACAACACAAGAGGTCCAAGTTGACTGCTGAAATTTCACGCATGAACCCGAACACGTTGCCAGACGCCAGCAAGGTTGGTTATTCACAGATTTCCATCGCAAACCCCGGTCGGCTGGCCTTCATTTCCGGTCAGGTCGCGTGGAGGGCGGATGGCACTCCGGTGCCCGGAACGCTTGACGCGCAAACGAAGCAAGTCGTCGAAAATCTAGGCGCTGCCTTGGAGGTCGTAGGGGCGGATACCTCCGACATCATCCAGATGCGCATCTACATGACCGATCTGAACGATGAAACGATGGGTGTCGCGATGAGCCGGATCATCCGCTTTCTCGACGGTGCGCAGCCCAGTCTGACTGGCATTGGCGTGGCGGCGCTGGCGGCGCCAGCGCTTCAGATCGAGGTCGAGATGGTGGTGCAGGCGGCAGCTTGAGGCGCGATCGACTCGGGAAACTATTCCGTGGGCCGATGCGGTTATGATGTGGGATTGCTGGCCTCAGGCAAGGCGGCATCGCAGGTTGCCGTCTCATCACTCCATCTTTCCGCCAACTGCGCTACGGTGACCCCATCAAGCGATTGCTCGAACTGCCGCCGCGCTGCCGCCAATGCTTCGTCGGTGGCGATGTAGGCGGATTTCGCGAGCAGGCAGCTTGGGTTATCCTCATCATTGCCGATCGCGAACAGCTGCGGTGAGCCAAGAGCGCGGTAGATGGCCAATAGCGTGATCTGGTCAAGCGGTTTAGCCAAGGACCAGCCGCCCCCGTGTCCCTTCAACGACGTCACGATCCCGGCCTCCCTCAGTCCTGACATTGTGCGCCTGACCACAGCGGCGTTCGTCCGAAGCATCTGCGCGATCTGCGCGGATGTCGCGGGTGCGTCCATTCCATCCAGATGAAGAAGGGCATGTAGAACCCGGGAGAGGCGGTTGTCCTGTCTCATTCGAAACCATTATCACGCTCATGTAACATTTGGAAGCGCGAGAGATTGACAGCCACATTTTCATGATACATATGATGTTACATGAGCATCGCATCAAACACCAAGCATGACCTTGGCATGGCTACCGCGACCCGATGGGCGGCGCTCTCCGTTCTGCTCATGGCAAGTTTCATGAACCTGATCGACGTCAGCATCGTTAACGTGGCTCTTCCGCAGATTCAGGCGGATACGGGTGCGACCCCGACGCAACTCGAAAGGGTCGCTGCGATCTATGTGCTGGCGTTGGCAGTTGGCCTTCTGCCCTGCGGGCGCTTTGGCGATGTCTTCGGGCGGCGGCGCATGTTCATCTGGGGGCTGGTCGGTTTCACCATGGCCTCCGCCGCCTGCGGGATTGCACCAAACATGATCAGCCTGATCTTTGCCCGCGCGGTGAAAGGCATCGCAGCGGACATGATGGTGCCCCAGGTTCTCGCCATCGCGCATGTGATCTTTCCGCCGGAGGAAAAGTCCCGAGTCTTTGGCTTGTTTGGCACACTGTCCAGCATTGCCGTCGTGGTCGGTCCAATCATCGGAGGGGCGCTGATCCTGGCGGACTTCGCCAGTCTCGGCTGGCGCATGGCATTCCTGGTTAACATCCCGCTTGGAATTGCCGAACTGATCGGGACGCGCATGTTCGTTCCTGCAATTGACACCGGTTCCGACACCCGGCCGGACTGGACCGGTTCGGGGCTGTTCACTGTCGCCACCATCCTGCTGGTCCTGCCGCTGATCGAGGGCCGCGCCCTTGGCTGGCCGTGGCGGTGTTTTGTTGCGCTTTCCGCGTCCGTTCCCGTGGCGTTCGCATTCATGGCCCATGAGCGCAAGCGCAGCGCAGCGGGCCTGTCGGCCATGATGCCGCCCGGTCTGCTCTCGAATCCAGCCTATCTACGGCGGTTGGGTCTGGTGACGCTGTTCTTCAGTGGCGTACCCGGTCTCTTCCTCGTCCTTGCAGTCTTCCTGCAGTCCGGCTTCGGTCTGTCTCCGCTGCAAAGCAGCCTTGTGACCACGCCATTCCCGGTGGGCGTCATGCTTGCCTCGATGACGACGGAACGGCTCAGAGACAACTATCTCTCCATCCGTATCGCGTCCGGCGCGGCGTTGCTCGTTCTCGGCATGACCAGCTTGCATCTTGTCATCAGATCCACGGGTGCTGAGTTAATCCCATTTGCGTTTGCACTGCCTCTGTTGATCTGTGGGTTCGGCATGGGTACCGCAATCATGTCGCTGTTCCAGGTCACCATGTCGAGCGTCGAGGCACAGGATGCAGGTGCGGGCTCAGGCGCGATGCAGGCGTTTCAACAGATCGGTGCGGCTCTCGGTATCGCCATTGCGGGATCAATCTTCTTCGGGCGGCTCGGAGACAATGGTATGGGAGCGGGCGCCGAGATTGCGCCGCGTTTCGTTGATGCCGCCGCGGCAGCCACAAGCTACTCCATCACTGTTTTTGCGACCCTGACCCTGCTCGTGGGTGCATCGGTGTGGAAAACTCAAAAAGAAAGGCCTCAACATGACGATCCCCCAACCCCATGATGATCCGGCAACCTTCTGGGAAGCCCACTACGCCAAGATGACGAAGCCTTCTGGTGGTCGGCCTTCGGCTATCCTTGTTCGCTTTGCTGATGGTCGCAGGCCGGGGCGCGCACTGAACCTTGGCTGTGCGCAGGGCGACGATGTGATCTGGCTCGCCAGAAGGGGCTGGTTCGCCACTGGCGCCGATGTCGCAGAATCCGCCCTAAACGCGGCGCGGCAGGCGGCACAACAGGCAGAGGTCTCTGACCGCACGCATTTTGAATGGCATGATCTGGGTGTCTCCGTTCCCGATGGAAAGTTCGATCTTGTGACCGCGATGTTCCTGCACTCACCGGGGAAATTCGACTGCGTCGCCGCGCTCCGCCGAGCGGCGGAGGCGGTTGCGCCAGGCGGCCTGTTGCTGATCGGTTCGCACGGCTCCCGCGCACCCTGGTCCTGGGCCGTTCCGGATACGGTCTATCTCACTGCGGACGACGAACTGGCCGCTCTCGATCTCATCCGTTCCAAATGGCGCAACCTATTTGTCGGTCCCATCGAACGCGTTGCAAAGGGACCGCACGGGCAGACGGCCACGGTAACCGACACCGTGGTTGCCGTCGAAAGACATTGAAGGAAGCGCTTCAATAATTCTGTTTGGGCGTCGGCTTGGTTGCGCGAACCGGGTATGACTGTCGAAGTCACGCTCCGTGTTGCGTGCGTCCGCAGTACAACATTGCCACTTTTGACTTGGGCTCCAAGCGACCTGATGCTTCCGCGCCACGCCACTGCTTTCAGACCGCATGAGACCAGCCGTTGGCCACAAACACCAACCTCTTGGTTTTGCGCCTGCGCTGTCGATCCCAAGACATTCGCGCTTCGGCAGGTGACTTTCATGCCGGACGCCGAGAATTCGGGCTCCGAGCCCATGGTGACGGATGCTGCGCTTCACAAAAACGGCGGCTTCTCCTGAAAAGAAGCCGCGTGACTAAGAATGTTTCTATCGCGATCTGGTAGAGGGACTTACCGGCAATTGCGTCCCTCTACCAGATCGCGCTGCGTCTCGATTGCGGCAGCCACCGTATTAGCCACGCATCGGACACGGGCCGAACCGGCGAGGTCGCGGTTCGTGACGAGCCAGAGTTCCTGCGCGGCCTCGCGGATCACCTCGCCCACCCGAACAAGGCGCGGATCGGAATCGCCAAGAAAGCAGGGCAGAACTGCACGGCCAAATCCCTGCGCGGCCATCTCGTGCTGCACGCTCAGCGAACTGGCCTTCATGACAACCGGTGCCCCGGATCGTTCGACCCATCGGGCTGCGGGCAGGTCTGCCATCTCGGGCATCCAGGTGATGAACCCGCGTTGACCTGCGCCAGTCACATCCTGATACGCCGCAAAGGCGATGCGTCCAAGCAGGCGCACCGACAGATTCCCGGCGCGCGGGCGCACCAATCGCAAGGCAATGTCGGCCTCCGCCGAAATAAGATCTATGGCCGCGGAACTGGTCAGCAGTTCCAACTGCAGGTCGGGATGGCGGTCCTGCAAGTCACGTAGTGACCCCACGAGAAGATGAGTGGCGATATTCTCTGTCGTGGCCAGCCGGACCCGGCCCGCGACCTCGGAAGATGTGGCCGCCCCGAGGGCCTGCACTGCGCCTTCTACAACTTCGGCGCGTGGCAATAGGGCGCGTCCCTCGTCCGTCAGGCGATAGCCATCCAGCGACCTGCGGAACAGGACCTGTCCAATTGCCTGTTCCAGCGCCTCGATATGGCGCGATACGCGGGACGGGGTCGTCCGCAGGCGTTCCGCCGCAGCTGAAAGCGTACCATCGCGCGCGACGGCCAGGAAGAATTTCAGGTCACCCCAATCCATGTGCCACTTCTCGTTTTCGCGAAGGTAGCGTTCAATCTTAGCTGTAACAAGCTCAAAATCGAGATGATAGACCAAGCAAGAATTCCGCTGGGTATTCCATCTGGCGGTCACTGTCTGGACACCGCGAACCCGAAAGGACTCCCCATGATCAGATCTGTCACAACCGCTGTCGCGCTCTGCCTGTTGAACTCTGGCGCCACCCTGGCCGAGCCCCGCATCCTCGCATACGGGGACTCGAATACCTGGGGCTGGATTCCCAGCGAGGCCGGATTTCCAACAACGCGCTACCCTGACAGCGTTCGGTGGCCAGGTGTGATGGAAGCCGCTCTTGAGGAGTCTTTGAAGAACGTCACCGTGATCGTCGACGGCCTGAGCGGTCGAACCGTGAACACCGGATATACAGAGGCGCAGAACGGTATCGCGGGGGAAGCCTTCGCAGGATTGGAAGACATACGGGCTACGGTTGCAGCAGCACTACCTCTGGACCTTGTCGTGGTGATGCTTGGCACCAATGACGCCCGGTCCGACCTCTCTGTTGATCCGAAGGCCGTTGGGGCCGACGTGATCAAACTTGTGGAAGAAATCCGTTCGCTCGACGGCGGGGTCGCGACCACCTATTCCACACCGTCGGTTCTGGTCGTGGCGCCTCCGGCTATCGGCGACACCTCCGCCACGCCAATTTCCGCCATCACACAGGGATCGCAGGAGCGCAGCCGCGCGGTGGCCGCATCTATCCTTGCGGCAGGCGGTGCCGCAGATATTGACGTGTTCGACGCAGGTGAGGTGGTCACCATCGACAGTATCGACGGCGTCCACATGACCGCGCCGATGCACGGCGCGCTGGGGCGGGCCCTGGCTGATCTTGCCGCCGTCATGCTGGTCACTGATCAATGACCGGCAATGTTGCCGCGCACGCTCCCAGTTCTACCACGCACCGTTCCCGGATCTGGCGTGGATCTTAAGAGACCTTCCCGTCGACCGCATCAGAAAGGACATGAAATGAAACGACGCACACTTGGAAATGCTGGCATCACAGTTTCCGCTCTGGGGCTTGGCTGCATGGGCATGAGCGAATTTTACGGCCCTTCAAGTGAGGCCCAGAACCTGGCCACGCTCGACGCGGCGCTCGATCATGGGATCGACTTCCTCGATACCGCAGATATGTATGGCCATGGCGCAAACGAGGAATTGCTTGGTCGAATTCTCTCCAATCGCCGGGACCGGGTGAAAATCGCCACGAAGTTCGGGATTCTTCGGTCCCGCGACCCCGACGCCCGCCCGATCGACAACTCGCCGGAGTAATTATCGGCGGCCTGCGACGCGTCATTGCGCCGCCTGGGTATTGAAACGATCGATCTCTACTACCTGCACCGGCGCAACACGGACGTACCCATCGAGGACACCGTGGGCGCGATGGCGCGTCTTGTAGATCAAGGGAAGGTTCGGGCGCTGGGGCTCTGCGAAGTCGCTCCGGAAACAATCCGCCGCGCGCACGCAACGCATCCGATCACGGCTATCCAGACGGAGTACTCGCTCTGGAGTCGCGATGTGGAGGATGAAATTCTACCGCTCACGAAAGAACTTGGCATCGGATTTGTACCCCACAGCCCGCTGGGGCGAGGTGCCCTGACGGGGGCATTGCGATCTGCGGATGACCTGGCCGAGAGCGATTTCCGCCGAACTATTCCGCGCTACGCGCCAGACGTGCTGGATCAGAACCTCAAGACCTTGGGTGCGCTCCAGTTCATCGCCAAGAAACACAATGCCACACTGGCACAAATCGCGCTCGCATGGTTGCTCGCGCAAAGTGATTATATTGTCCCGATCCCCGGAACGCGTCGACCGGAGCGGTTGAATGAGAATATCAGTGCAATCGATGTCAGGCTTACAGTCGAAGACATTGACCGCCTCTCGTTGGCCTTCCCCCGTGACGCAATCAATGGTGATCGGACGACAAAGGCCGGTGCCGCACTGATCGACCTGTGACGAGACTCAATTGGTGCGATCCACTGACGTTCTCAGAAAACGCTCACGGCCTTGGGTTCAAATTGGTCGATCCACCGAATTTTCTAACCACAAAAACAGGAGAAACACGATGTCCGAACATACTGGCGCCTTGTCAGCAAAGGACGCGGTAACCGGCTTTTTTACCGCTCTACGAGGAAGAGGTATCGACGCTGCATTGGAATTTGTAGCTGATGACGCCGTGTTTGTGGCGGTGCTGGGTGATGCGTTTCGAAAGTACCTGCCGTTATACGGCAGCTATCGCGGGAAAAGCGGCGCGCGTGATTTCCTCACATCACTCTCTGCCAATTTCGACACCCAGAAGTTTGTTACAAAACACGTGATCTCGGAAGGCCACCACGTTGCGTTGTGGGGACGTTTCCATCACAAGATCCGATCGACCGGTCATGACTTTGTTTCAGATTGGGCCCTGATCTGCGAAGTCGCAAACGGAATGATAAGACATTATCAGTTCTACGAGGATACCGCAGCGCTCGAAGCCGCATTCGAACTTCCAAGCCGCCTGGTCATTACCCAGAGCATCTGACAAACGGACTGGTAGGACAACGTCAGCCGTAGGTAAGAACCGCCTCACCTACGTTGACTCGGGTTCCAAAAACCAAACCGCGCCGGGTTTTCCCAAGCGGTTTACAACGCCGATTAAGACGCCAACTCAAGCCAGATGCGGAGACGGCGCGCGCAGTAATTCGACACCACAGGCTGGGCTTCGCTGAAACAGTCAATGACGCAAATGCAAAAAACGGCAACTTCGTTTCGCATCCTTCAGCTTCCGACACTGCTGCGAAAGTTAAGTTTGGACTTGGCGTCTCACGATTTGGACGGATGGCTGCGTAGGTGACGTGGGACGCTCCGCAGCAATGGGCGTTTTTCACATGCGATGGTTTTCTGCATTAACGCACGCTGCGCCAGCCAAGGCAGCTCTGTTGCGCGTCTAGATTGTAGACCCTGGCGGCAGCGAATTGGCGGTTACCGTGATGGTGTGGACAGCCCCACGCAGCGGCATCGCAATGTGCCATGTTGGAGTTGTTGAACCCAACAGAAAAGGGAGCCATCCACATGCAGATTACAACATTGGGGATCGATATTGCCAAGTCTGTCTTTCAACTTCACGGAGTCGATGCAGATGGGAACGTCCTTCTCAGAAAGAAAGTCCGGCGTCGCGCCTTGATTGATGTTCTCACTGAACTCAGTCCCTGCCTGATTGGCATGGAGGCCTGCGCGACCGGGCATCACTGGGGACGTGAGATTTCAGCTCTGGGCCACGATGTGCGCCTGGTCCCGCCAGCTTACGTCAAACCCTATGTGAAGCGTCAGAAAACGACATGGCGGATGCCGAGGCGATATGTGAAGCCGTCAATCGACCGAATATGCATTTCGTCGCGATCAAGAGTACCGATCAACAGGCGGTTCTGATGCTGCATCGTACGCGGGATCTTCTGGTGCGACAACGCACGATGATGATCAATGCGCTTCGTGCCCATCTGGCAGAGTTTGGCATCGTCGCCGCGCGCGGGCCGCACAAGATACGCGAACTCCTCATCCATCTGCAGGATGACAGTTGCAGCGTCCCCGAGGTCGCCCAATCTGCCCTGCGAAGCCTGATCCGTCAGATGGATGGCCTGGAAGATGAGATTTCTCGGCTCGATCGAGAGATACGGACCTGGCACCGGCAGAGCGAGGCCAGCCAGAGGTTGGCTACAATACCGGGGGTCGAAGTGCTCACCGCAACGGCCTTGGCAGCGACTGTTGGTGATCCGGCCCTCTTCCGATCCGCCCGCCAGTTCGCGGCCTGGCTTGGTCTGGTGCCGCGACAAAACTCATCGGGCGGCAAGCAAGTTGTCGCAAACAAGGATGCAAGAGCAATCGACGTGATGATGATCAATGCAGCCGCAACCGGAACACCCCGTGGTGTTGTCAGGGCGCCATAGCCCGTTAACGTGATAGGGATCCGGTCAGCGGACTTCATCAAGGCCAGCGGACAAATGCGCCGCGCAAACAGGCCGGACAAATGACCGCTAGCAATAAGATCTCAATCCTTAAGAAAACTCTTGCAAAACAGGGGCTGTCCACAAATGACAACACTTCCATCACTGTTTTTGCGACCCTGACCCTGCTCGTGGATGCTTCGATGTGGAAATTTCAACAAGAAAGGTCTCAACATGACGATCCCCAGCCCCATGATGATCCGGCGACCTTTTGGGAAGCCCACTACGCCAAGATGACGAAGCCTGCTGGTGGTCGGCCCTCGGCTATCCTTGTTTGCATTGCGTTCGCAAAACCAAAAGACCATTCTTTTATTTAGTTGCATAAACAAAAACTCACGACCGCTTGACCACCTGCACGACCGGCATCGGCTGAACCGCTCGGCGGCCCTTGGAAACCGGGCCGACAATACGGAACAAGCCGGCGCCCCAGGGAGGAGGAAGGGGCGCCGGCTCAAACTGACGGCTTCGGGAGGAAGGACCGTCAATCGTGGGCGTCATGCTGGTTCCGGGAGGTGCGGCAGCCGACACCTTTCAACGGCCGCTCAATCGCGTGGACACTGAAACGGGCTATAGGTTCCAATCGCTTGCATCCGCAAATGCAACTAAAGGCCATCGTATTCGTAATTGACGAGAGTTTCCGCATGGCGCCTGATTTCGCTGCGTTCAACCCCGATCTTCCTCAGTTGCTCGTCGGTATAGCCGTTGAGCACCGATTGCATCCGAGCGATCTGAATCCTTTTTCGAATTTTCAACGAAACGTGTTGTATCATCGCTGCTCCTGTGTTCGCACTTGAGGCCATAGCTCGCCAGGTTTGCCACTTTCCTGACCAAGACCCTCGAATGCCTTGCTGTAGGTCCAGCCGCATGCTGGCAATTGTCATCAGGATGGCTTTCCGATCTTGCTGCGCTGCAGAAATTATGCTGCACTGCAGATATATCGTTAGCAAATCTCACTATCTACCCGATGATCGAGCAAAGGGGTTATGCCAATTTCGAAAGGATAATTCTGAACCATGGACGTTTCATCTCAGATGTTAGTGTTTGTAAAAGTTGTGGAAATGGGCAGCATCTCTGCCGCTTCCAGGTCGGGCGGGCAAACCCCATCGACCGTCAGCCGGCAAATCCGGCAATTGGAGGACCATGCTGGCTACCGGTTGCTGCACCGCAAAAAAACCGGAATTTCATTGACCGCCGAGGGCAGGGAGTTTTATGAAAAATGCCGCGCTGTGGCCGACACGTACTGTGAGGCCGAGGAACTTATCTCGAGCTTCGATGGAAATCCCCGAGGAGTACTGCATGTCGCTTCCAGCGTGGCTTTCGGCAAAGCACAGCTGATACCAATCCTGCCAAGGTTCCTCAAAAGCTACCCGGAAATAACCTTTTCACTGGAACTGACCGACCGGATGATCGACGTCGAAGAAGAGGACTTTGACGCGGCAATAAATTTTGCGGAGCAGCAGCAAAATCCGAACGTGATTACCAGAAAGATCATGAAGAACGAACGCATTCTATGCGCATCGCCCGAATATATCGAGCGTCATGGTGCTCCGGTTTCGTTCAGTGATTTGGAGAACTTCAATTGCCTTCGGACGTCAGACGCCGCCGACCGCAACGACTGGCATGCCGAACTGGGAGGCGTAGAAAACACTGTGGCGGCTACAGGGACCTTCCAGGGCAACAGCGCAGATACCGTCTACCGGGCGACATTGGCGGGCCTTGGCATTGCAAGGTTGTCGACATTTCTCGTGGCACCTGAGATCGCGTCGGGCGCGTTGGTCCGGGTGCTGCCGGAATACACTCAGAAACATGCCGATATCACCGTTTCGTTTGCAGACAGGCGCAATCTGGCACCCAAGATCAGAGTCTTCGTGGAGTTCTTGGCAGATCATTTCAAGCATGCACACCTTCCCGGCAATGGATAGCGACTTCGTCTATTCACACTTGTTCCGAGGCGTCGACGAGATTGTTGTCGGTGTCACACGGGTAGACTGACCTGAAAGGGTCTGCGGCGGCGGTACGCTACAATGGCAGCGACGGAAACCACTTGCCTAGGCACAGGTTAGAACTTAGCTGTGGGTTTCTTCCGTCAAAGCTCGGCGCAGTTGAACTCCGTCCCGACCTGGAGATGCACCAAACATCCGGCGGTATTCGCGGCTGAATTGCGACGGGCTTTCGTAACCAATGGTAAAACCGACCTGCGCCACATCCACCCCCTCCGACAAGAGCATCCGACGAGCTTCCTGAAGACGCAGGCTTTTCTGGAATTGCATCGGTGTCATTGCCGTTGCCGCCTTGAACTGGCGGTGAAAAGTAGCCTGGCTCATCCCTGCGAGCGCTGCCAGATAAGGTACGCTCAGCACTTCAGTGAAGTTCTCCCGTACCCAGGCAATCGATTTACCAATGCGCGCCAGACGACTGTCGGTTAGGCCGACTTGCCGCAGCGATCCAGCGTGAGAGCCATTAAGCAGCTGCCATATGATCTCTCGCTGGATCATGGGTGCGACGACGGGTATGTCACGGGGACGTTTGGCCAATCCCAATAGCCGTTCGAGTGGATCGATCAGGTCACTGGAAAGCGTACTCACAGCGAGCGCCTCAGGAGTTGTTTCAGCTTCTGAACTTGTGGGAGGGTGATCAATCAGCAATTCGGTTACAACCGCTGGATCGATACTGACGATCATTGCAATGTAAGGGTGTTCTCTTGACGCAGCAACAATTTCGGCACGCACTGGCACGTCCAATGACGCGATCAGGCATTTCCCTGCGTCGTAACGATAGGTCCTGTGTCCGACACGGCTGACTTTGGCCCCTTGGAGAACAACGCAGAGCGAGGGTTGATAAACGCCGTGCAGAGGCCCCGTTGGTTCTTTGGATACGGCGAGAAAAACGCCCGGTAGAGGAGTGTCACGCCCATTGATCTGCCAGAGGTCAAGCGCGCGTTCCGTCAGGGTTTCAAGATTCACTTCAGCCATACAGCCACTCTACCCGTTCACCCGAGGTCGACCAGACCAATTCAAAAGGTTTGAGAGGATCGTGCAATGTTCCGCGAGGATCGGCGTGGCGCGGACTTGTCGGCAGAATGCATATCATGCATGAGCCCCGGCCGCATCAGCCGGGGCATTCTTAGCAAGGGAAAGATATCATGCGTTACAATCGCCTCGGTCAAAGCGGTCTATTTGTTTCAGAACTTTGCCTCGGGACCATGACGTTCGGCGGAGCGGACGATATGTGGGGTCAAATCGGAAAGCTGCAACAGGAAGAAGCCGACAGCCTACTGAAAACGGCTCTGGATTCAGGCATTAACTTCATAGACACCGCCAATATCTACGCGACAGGGAAAAGTGAAGAAATCCTCGGTCAGTCTCTCAAGAATGTCGGTGTCGCGCGTGAAAGTGTGGTGGTCGCCACAAAAGTGCACGGCCCAATGGGCGAGGGGCCGAATGCACGCGGCTCTTCGCGCGGACACATTCTGGACCAGGCAAAGGCGAGCCTGAAACGGCTGCAGCTCGATCACATTGACCTGTATCAGATTCACGGTTTCGATCCGGCTACCCCAATGAGCGAGACACTGGAGGCATTGGACACGTTGGTGAGGCAAGGCTATGTCCGCTATCTCGGCCTCTCGAACTGGGCAGCTTGGCAGGTCGTCAAGGCGGTCGGGATCACCGAGGCCAGACATCTTGCACCGATTGTGTCGCTGCAGGCATATTATAGCGTTGGAGGTCGTGATCTGGAGCGGGAACTGGTGCCGATGCTGGAATCCGAGCGCATCGGTTTGATGGTTTGGAGCCCGCTCGCTGGCGGATTCCTCTCTGGCAAGTTTGATCGCGAGGGAAAAACCGCTGAAGGTCGCCGTGTGAACTTCGATTTCCCGCCAATCGACAAAGACCGAGCTTACGCCGCGATCGACGTAATGCGGTCCATCGCGGCGGAAAAGGGGTGCACGGTTCCGCAGATCGCGCTGGCTTGGCTGCTACACCAAAAGGTGGTGACCAGCATCATTCTGGGCGCAAAGAACTCAGGGCAGCTTTCCGACAACATCGGTGCTGCCGAGGTCACGCTTTCATCAGAGGACCTCTCGGCGCTTGATGCCGTGACGCAACTTCCGGCAGAATATCCAGGCTGGATGATTGAGCGACAATCTGAATATCGGGCGCATATGCTTCACTCTAAATGAAAACCGCTGCGGATCGCTTTGGCGATCCGCACAAACTTCCCCAAAAGTGAGGCGCAGCGTGCAGGCATTGCCAAGTTGGCCGTGGGGTTGCGCCGAGATAACCGGTGATCATGAAAAGGCCACAGACAATGACGCCGTGATCGAGTTAGCCTTGCAAGGTCATGGGATCGGGCGGCTTTTGTTCTATCAGGTAGCACCCTATATTGCAGATGGGCGGCTCAAGACTGTTCTGAAGTCTTATGAACCACCCGAGGTTCCCATCCATCTTGTGCAACAAGAGGGGCGAACCGTGTCTGCGAAGGGGCGCGCCTATGTTGATTTTGCGGTCGAACGTTTCAAATCCGATCCGCTTCTTGGCAGGGACCAATCACAGGTCTAAAGGCAAGATCAACAAACGGGCGGGAACCCCTCTATTCAGCCGCCGCTGCAGCTGAGGCCGTCCAGGCATTTGGCACAAAAGCATCATCCAAAGCAGTGTCCGCCACATGGTTCGTATAGTTCGACAGGATCTTCAAAGCGGTACCAAGGATGACTTCCAGCATGGTTTGGCGTGTGTAACCTGCCGTCAGGAACGCCTCGATTTGTGCGGCGCTGGGCCAGCCTCGGCTTTCGTTGATCACAATGGCGAATTTGCGCAGCGCTTCCAGCTTGGGGTCGGCAATCGGGCCGCCTTCGCGCAATGCCGTGATAACGTCCTCGGGGACACCTGCCATCTTTGAAAGCGTGGTATGGGCGGCCATGCAGTACTTGCACCCGTTCAACCGGTTATTGATCATAAGGATAATCTGGCGCTCGGTTTCTGACAGGCTGGTCTTTCCGAAGATGCTGGAAAGTGTCGTGTAGCCTTCCAGAATTGCGGGGGCTTCTGCCATCGTCGCATAAAGGTTTGGCACAAAACCATACCCTTTCAGCGATGCTTCCAGAATTGGTTTCGCGGCATCAGGGGCGGAGGCGATTGTATAGGTCTCAAAATCAGTCATGTCTGGTTTCCTTAGGGATGAGATTTCGACGCACCCGTATTGTCCGTGCGGAGAGGGCGTCTTGGAGAAATGCCGGTCGTTTGGGGAGGGGAGAGGCAGCGGTGGCTCCGACCGGCAAAAGCCACCAAATTCCTCGATTAAAGGCTGCCGACAGGCGTGTGGTGGATGTCTGCCCACTTGGCATGGGCGCCTTGGATCACGGTCTCCTTGTCCTCAAGGTACTTCTTGAAGATGTCTTCATTCACAAAGAGATAGAGCTTGCCGTCCACGATATCGGCATACCGAACATCGCCATCGAGCTTCTTGCCGACATAAACGCCAAAGGCGCAGAAGCCGCCGAATTGGGGCAGATTGGCCACCGGATCCGCCTCGAATGTGGCTTGCGCTGCCTGCGACGCAAAATAGTAGTCCACTCCATCATGGGCCGATGTAAAAGTGGCATTGCCCGTTTCGGGTTTTTCGGCTTCAAACATCGATACAGGATCGACGCCGTGCATGCCGAGGGGCTGCCCGGTCAAGGTAAGACTGTTCGAAACGTTGTATTCATCGTCAGCCAATGCCGCCGCCGCCAGGGCGAGAGTCAACGTTGTTGTAAGTGCGGGAAATGTAAAGATGCGTGTCATGATATGTTCTTTCAGGATGTCAGGATCAAATTGGAAGATCGGTTTGCGTCAGGCCGATTGGCCAATGCGCTCAACCGCGTCGTCGGTCCACCAGACGCCGTTGGCGACCATGCGGAAGTTGATGATGGCGGCGAGATACCCGTCACCTTCAGGCACCTTGGCCCCGGCTGTGGCATCGCGAACGACAGCGACTTCGTAGCCCAGCTCCAGCAGCTCGTAGAGATGCGCCTGCGTACACAGGTTCGCCGACATCCCCGCAAGGATCACCTTATCGATCTTGCGTTTACGCAATTGCAGGTTCAGGTCATTCTGAGCAGGGCTGTAAACCTTGTGGGGCGAACAAACGATGGTTTCGCCATCCTCAATGTACTTTTTGTATTGCGGCATCCAGTCGGCACCTGAGCCTTCGAAATTGTCGAAATTGAGCGGTCCCAGGCGGTCAAACATGCCGATGTTGTGCATCGTAGCTTCCAGTGTGCCCTCGAATTCCCACTTATGGTCATGAGGGTAGTAATAGTGGGGCGAGATGAAGACCGGCATCCCGGCTGCCTTGGCGGCAATGAAAAGCCGTTCGATATTGTCGACCGTGCCCTGTTCGGTCACGCTTTCGCCAACGACGCCCCACGTCACACCGTCCTCTGACAGAAAATCAATTTGGGGATCGGTCACCACAAGCGCAGTACGCCCTGGCTCGATGGTCATGTCGATTTGGGGAAGGCCTGGATTTTCCGGGTCAGCATAGTAGGCGCATGCTTCGTCGGTCGCGGCAAGGGCCTGCCCACCGGCAACAATTGTTGTTCCTGCTGCTGCCGCCCCCGCGGCTTGTTTTAAGAGTCGCCGGCGCGCCATATCAACGCGTTCCGGCGTGACGTCGCAAGCGCAGCCGGCTCCTTGTTTGTGGTCATGATTGCTCATTGCAAATTTCCTTTGTCTGAGAGGGGCAAAGCGGCTTGCCTTACTCGGCAGCGCCCCAAGTGGATCTGACAAAGAAGAAGTTAGGCACCACATTGATTGAGGTATTGGCCCGCCCTGCCAAGGTTTTGACCGAACCTGCCATGTTGTCTTGAGATGTGCGCCTAGTCTGAGGTCGCCTGCTGCCGGAATCGTGCCGGGGCCTGACCGACCCAGCGCTTGAAGGCACGGCTGAATGTGCTCTGTTCCGAAAACCCGGTCATAAAGGCAATCTCGGCTATGGAAGCCTTACTGTCGCGGAGCAGGTCACGAGCAAGTGCACATTGCGCCTGACCAAGTACGTCGCGAAAGGTCAGCCCTTCTTCGGCCAGCCTGCGATAAAGTGTACGCTCGCTCATTCCCATCTCTTGGGCAACACGCGCCGCTTGCGGTGCGCCGTTGCTGAGCGCTGGTGTCAGTCGATGAACAATTGCGTTGCTCAGTGACGTGTCATCATCCAGCGCGTTGAATTCCTCATCAAGATGTTTCGTCATGAAATCAGACAAGCCCGGATCGCCAAGACGATTGACGCGTTCAAGCATCGCAGGGCGCATTGCGATAGCATTGTGGTCGGCATCAAATCGAACCGGGCAGCCAAAATGCTCGGCGTAACGTTCTGGCTCTTGCCGGCACGCATGTTGGAACGCGATATATTCGAACGACAATCCAGTGCCCACAAACTGTTTCATGTTCCGCGCAAAGGCTGCGAGTGCGCATTCATTACGCAATTCCAAGGCAGCGCGTTGTGGTGTTTGCCCTTGAAAAATCCAAAAGACCGGATCGCCAGATTCATCAAGTCTGTAAACTGCAGTGTCAGTGACGAGGCGAAAGTAACGCTCGATCCGTTGCAAAGAGTCGCGCAAGGTGGGTGCTGTCTTCACTGCCAGGCCAAGAACGCCGAGATCATCGGTCGCAATCGCGTTCGCATAGGCTTCGACCAAAGCAACCTCGTTTGCATGTCGCGCACGTATCCAGTCGATCAGATCGAAGTAGGAATCGTCCGCCAATTGACCGTCTTGGACCTCTGGCAACCGCTTCACAACAGCGCCGCCTGAAATCAGGGCGCCATTTTCGGTTAGCGTCATCCCGGCTGCCTTGGCCATCGCGCGCGCGAATGCATAGGTCACACTTGCCATAGTCTTCAGAATTACACTGGAAATCTCTTTCCCACCAGATCACCCCAATCACCGAAAGTTTTGGAAGAAGGGCGCTCAACGGACATACCTCGTCATCAGAATTGTTAGGTGGTATCTTCGGAATTTAAGCAAAAGCTTGCAAGTATCGGAGTGGCGGCGTTTGGGTAGTATTTTTGTCTCTGTGTTGCTGCCGCTCGCCGTTGTTGTGATCATGTTCAGCCTTGGGCTTGGGCTGACGGTGGCTGACTTCAAACGTATCGGGCAACGCCCACGTGCCTTTTGCGTGGGGGCCATTAACCAGATCTTTTTGCTGCCGGTCATCGCGTTTGCCGTGATCTATACCTTTGGGATGTCCTCCGAAACAGCCGTGGGTATCATGATATTGGCGGCCTGTCCGGGTGGGGCCATAAGTAACATCGTGACAAAACTTGCGAACTGGGAAGTCGCCCTGTCGGTTACTCTCACAGCAGTGTTCAGTCTGACATGCGTCATCACCGTACCCATCATTCTGGGTTTTTCGATGCAAATGTTCATGGGCACCACCGCGCCTGCCATCGATATTTCTTCAACGGCTATAGCGATGTTTTTGTTGACAGCTTCACCAATACTGGCAGGCGTAACTGTACGAACATTGGCGCAGCCGACTGTGGTTGTCATCGAGCCAATTCTTAGCAAAATCTCAATGCTATTCTTTGCGGCGGTCATTGGTGGGGCGATCATGTTAAATTGGGCGGTGGTCGAGGATAACTATCTTAGACTTGGACCTGCACTTTTTGTTATCTGCGGGTTTCTCACTGTGACCGGCATCATGAGCGCGCGATTGCTCGGATGTACAGATGCTGAGGCAAAGACGATCTCAATAGAAACCGGTGTCCAAAACGGCGCTTTAGGGATCGCGATTGCAGCCCTGTTGTTGCCAAACAGCGATGAGCTAAGCGCATATGCTATCCCTTCGGCAATTTATGGCGTGATCTGGATCGCGACTATGTTGCCTGTTTTCACTTTCCTTGCGCGAAAGAAGCCGAAATTGATGATCTAGTCGCCTATTTTCTTCTACTGGTTTAGGATCGGGCAATATCCCGTACTTTCCATGTCTGAGCACGGCAATGCCAAGTTGTTTTGCGGGAGTTCAGGCAATCAACCGGTTGGACGATGGCCGTGTCGAAGCGTCCATCGGGCACTGCAAGCTCAACCTTTAGCCCAACAATCGGCACTATGTGCCGCCCAAAATTGCCGGAAGGTCTTGCTCTGCAAATATTTGTTTGCTGGTCGAGCAGGGCCTTTCTGATTTAGAATCCCACCTTAAAGAGATAGGTCTCCGCATAGAAGACGGACCAGTGGAGCGGGTCGGTGTTCAAGGCACAATCCTTTCGCTGTATTTGTGCGATCCGGACGGCAATCTCGTTGAGACAAGTGAGTACCTGAGTCATGCGGAAAAGATTTTCCACCTTGGCGTATCGAGAATTAGCACCCATTCCGGTAAACGTTTCCCAGCTTTGCGATGTCGCGCAGTATTAGGTTGTGCTTGGCAAAAGTGATGGTCGCCACGTGTTCAGATGAAAGTGCGGCACACTACATTCTCGGTAGTTGACAATTTAGATTACTATCATAATCTTTCTGAAAAAGGAGATTCTCGGTGACCACTCATGCACCTGACGACATCGTCGTCGCCGCCGCCCGCCGAACCCCTCTCGGGGCGTTCATGGGCGCATTTTCGTCCACGCCCGCGACCGATCTTGGCGCCGCTGCCATACGCGCCGTTCTCGACGACACGGGCATCGGCGCCTCTGACGTTTGTGAGGTTTTGATGGGATGCGTGTTGCCCGCCGGTCAGGGGCAGGCCCCGGCGCGGCAGGCTGCGAAATCGGCGGGTCTTGCGAATTCCGTCGGCGCGACGACTGTGAACAAGGTCTGCGGCTCAGGCATGAAGGCGGTGATGCTGGGGCATGATCTGATCCGGGCAGGCAGTGCCAAGATCGTGCTTGCCGGTGGGATGGAAACCATGTCCAGCGCACCATTCCTGTTGCCCAAAATGCGCAGGGGGCACAAAGCCGGCAGCACCGAGGTTTTGGATCACATGATAATGGACGGGTTGGAGGATGCCTATGAACACGGGCGACCCATGGGCGATTTTGGCGAAGCGACGGCCCAGAGCTATGGGTTTACCCGCACCCAGCAGGACAGGTTTGCCGCAGAAACCCTGAAACGGGCGCAGCAAGCACTTTCAACAGGTGCCTTCGATAACGAGTGCACTCCAGTCACTGTTACAGGCCGCAAAACGACGACCACTATAACCCGAGATGAGAGGCCTGAACGGATCGACGTGGCCAAAATCCCTGATCTGAGGGCCGCCTTCGGTGCAGAAGGCACAATAACGGCCGCTAGTTCCTCGGCCAATGCCGACGGAGCTGCCGCCCTGGTTTTGACCCGGGCAAGCGAGGCCGACGCGCGCGGATTGCCGACCATGGCCCGTATCATAGGCCACACCACTCACTCACAAGACCCGGCGTGGTTCACGACGGCACCCATCCCGGCAATCCGCGCTTTGCTGCAGAAAATTGGCTGGCAGGCCGAGGATGTCGACCTGTTCGAAATCAACGAAGCCTTCGCCGTGGTCGCCATGGCCACTGCGCAAGAGATTGGGATTCCGCGTGAAAAACTGAACGTCAACGGCGGGGCCTGTGCTTTGGGCCACCCGATTGGCGCGACGGGCGCGCGCATTCTGGTGACACTGATCCACGCGTTGAAAGCCCGCGGGCTAAAGCGGGGTGTGGCGTGCCTGTGTATCGGGGGCGGAGAAGCAACAGCGGTCGCAGTGGAGGTGCCGGAATGAACATGGAAGGCGATAAATACAACATGGTTCCCATGCCGGACCTGACCTTTGGTCTGGCTGACCCTCGGAAAGCCGCGGAAATGACCGGGCTGGAAAAGATGCAGGCTATCGTTCGTCAGGACTTTCCAGCGCCCCCGATCGTCGAAGTCACCCAACAATGGATTCATGAAGTGGGTGAGGGACATGTCACCTTCCTGGGCAATCCCGATCCGCGCTATCTGAATCCCATGCGGTTGATCCATGGCGGCTGGACAATGACCCTTTTGGATTCTGCACTGGGATGCGCCATCCAGACGGTGCTGAAGCGCGGCGAAACCTTTGCAACGCTTGGAACCGAAGTGAAGTTTCTGCGGCCCATCCTGCCCTCGACCGGTCAGGTGAGATGCCGGGCCGAGATCGAAAGCCGGGGAACACATACCGCAACAGCCTCGGGGCGCGTAGAGGATACGAAGGGGCGTATGCTGGCCACGGGCACGACCACATGCTTCATCCGAAACCTGTTGTGATCCCGGGTTTCGACCTTGGAGTCATCGTGCGTCCACGTGAATTCTGACGTCCGTTCAAAAAAAACCGGTCACACATGCAACGCGCCTGTCGTCTAAACTAACAAATGACCACATTGAGGGTGAACAGGATGCGAGACATTCAGAACGTAGTCAGAGCCGCGCAGCAGGGCGATCAGGCGGCCTTGACCGAGGTCGTGTCCAGAATACAGGATACGATTTACAAGCTGTCGATCCGAATGCTTGCTGATGCCACAGCAGCCGAAGACGCAACTCAGGACATTCTGGTTCTGGTTATCACGCGGCTCAGCCAGTTTCGCGGAGACAGCCGGTTTTCGACTTGGGTCTATCGGGTCGCCGTCAATCACCTGCTGACCGCCAGAAAGATCAGGGCGCGAGAGTTCGGTCTGACCTTCGAAGATTTTGCCGACGATCTGGAAGACGGCCTGCACGACTCTGACGCGGCAGACCCAACCGATGTCGTCATGTTCAACGAACTGCGCGTCGCCTGCACGATGGCAATGTTGCTATGCCTCGATATGGATCACCGGATTGCCTACGTGCTGGGCAGAATTCTTGAGCTGAGCCAATCCGAGGCCATTGAAATTCTGGGCCTACCAGCCGCGACATACCGCAAGCGCGTGTCCCGTGCCTCAGCGAAGGTCGAGGCTTTTACCGCCCAGCGATGCGGTGTGGTCTCGCCGGACACGGCGAAATGCGCGTGCCCCCGACGCCTGCCCAGAGCTTTGGAAATGCAGCGGATCGATCCCTCGGCCCCATTGACCCAATGCAGGGACACTCCAGGCTATTACGACGTTCTGCGGGAAGTGTCCCGCGTGGAAGAAAGCCTGCGCGGGCTTTGCGCCCAGAAGCTGGTTCCAGAGTTTCGTAACCCCAGAAGTTTCAGTGACAAGCTGAAACAGATTTTAACAGACCGCACCAACCCCGTCTGACCAGACTTAGCCCACGAAACGCCCACCTATCCGATCTGCGCCGCAGCTTGGACCAGTTCCGCACGTGCCTAACCCACCGAGAAAGGAATCGATATGACGACCCCCAAAACCCTGACGACGCTGACTTACGCCTGCATCACGCTCGGCGCTTTTTTGACCCCCTCCACAGCCGAAGAAAGTAAGACCATGACAAAAGAAGAAACGAATGTCCTGAGTGTCATCGAAACCATGACATCGTCCTTTGCAAAAGCCGATATCGACGCGGTCATGAACACCTACGAACCCGACGCAGTCATTCTGTTCGAACCCGGTGTCGGGACCAGCGATGAAGACGCCGTACGCCAAAGCTTTGCTCAGTTTGCCTCGATGAACCCCAGCTTTTCCTATGGCGGACATCAGGTTGTTGTCGCCGGGGATGTCGGGCTTCACATCAGCCCCTGGCAAATGAAAGGCACAGGTCCGGATGGAAATGCCTTCGAAACAGGCGGTTTGTCCGTTGCCGTGTTGCGAAAACAGCCAGATGGTAAGTGGTTGATGGTCATCGACAATCCCTATGGTAACCTCCATCTGGACAATCAATGAACCTGACCGGGCGGCGGCGTCTTTCGGGCACCGCCGCCTGCCCCTTCTATTTTCATACCTGATGACGCCCAATCTTTAGGAAGCCTGAACATGTCCGCTACGGAACGTGTGTTTGAATACACCTGTGTTTGCTGCGGTCTGCCCCAACGAGGCACGCCGTCTTTTGGCTATGATATGCCGATCGAGGTTTTCGATATCCCGGAAAGCGAACGGCCTGAGCGTGTCTGGCTTGACCCGGATGTCTGCGTCATCGACGACAAGAAATTCTTCGTCAAAGGCTTGCTCGATATCCCGATCCAAGGGGTGAAAGAGCCGTTGAGTTGGGGGTTGTGGGTCACCCAAACCCAAGCCGAGCTTGAGGCATACGAAGATACGCGCGGCACAGACCGCTCTGGCGTCGTGACGAGCGGGCAGATCACCGTGACAATGCCGGGCTACGAAGGGTTCGATCGACACGGCAACAATCACGTTCTGAATTGCGAACTTGTTGGCCAGCCCAAGGGCCTGCGGCCTTTGATAAAGCTGCGCCCTACACTTCATGTTTTGTACGACGACGCGACGTCCGGCATCGGTTGGGATAAAGCCACCGATCTGGTTGCCCGCGTTCCGCATCATTGAAAATTCACCCACTCCTCTCATCGAAATTTTCAGGACTTAGGAATGAACTTTGCTGAATTGGCCGAAAACGCCCAAAATCACTATGCAACTCAGTTTGAACGGTTTGTGCTCAACCAGCGGCGCGTTCACCAATCGGGCGTTGCGGAAATCAAACTGCAAGTGGGCGATGAAACCGGTCTGTACGGGGGATATTACTGCGCTGATTTCTATACGGCAGGAAAAAGCGGCGAGTTTCTGGAATTTTCCTCGACACAGCCATTCAAGTGCCCCGCCACGATCTTTCAGTGGAAAGAGGCACCATTGCGGATTTCCGATCTGCACTGGAATAACGTCCGTATCGAACACGAGCGCCCCTATATCGACATGCTTCAGTTTCAGGAGTGGTTCAGTCGCTGGTTCGATCTGGAGGGCCTCAATGAAACGGCGAACGGGGCGTTTTCCAATGCCATTCACTCTGTGTCTGTCGAAGCCCATCGCCTGACGGTTGATTTCGGGTCCGCGCCAGCGAAGGCGCTGACCCAACTGCTGGACGTTTTAGCAAAGGATGGTGCGGAGTTGCGGATCTCGGCCCCGAGTTAGCGCCGTTTCTGACGTTCGAACAATCAATCAGGGAACATAGACCAGGCCCGGCCGGAACAAATATCCTTCACCGTCGGGAAAAACCTGAACATGCAGCACCAGGTCACTTGTTTCCCCGTCTGAATTGGACAGATCAACGAGGACCTGCCAATAGCCGTCCATCCACAGGTAGACAGAAGTCTTCCAGCTTTCCGCGCTGAGCTCACCAAAACTGTCCGGATAGTCAGTGAAGGACTTCTGGCATATCTCAAGCGTTTGCATGTCAACATCGCCGATACCCTGGCCCGCAGGCTTGCGACCTTCAACAAATGCATCTGCAATCGCCTTCAATGTCGCCCGCCATTCGGTCGGAACGGCTTGCTCAACATCCGGGTTCTTTTCCACGTGAATCGTTTCCATGTCCTGACCAATGAATCGTTGTTTTTAAGGGGTTTTTACGCAAATTTGCGTCAAACAAATAGCGATTTCGAGACCGGGAAACTGGCATCAAAGCGACGCTAATTTACCGCTGATCCCACAGGCTTTGATGTTCGATAGACCGCGTCGTTGTCAGAGTAAAATTCCGCCAGTGTCTGCACCGGGGTTCCGGTGATATCCGCGACCGCCGTGTTAACCCCGCTGAACGATCCGGTGGCATAGTCTTTGGCGACCTCTCCCAAATGCTGCGCAAGATAGTCTATGTCAGCAAGCTGTTCGACCAGCCCCGGATCGGCGGGATCGGAAAATGCGCGACTGATCTGTTGTTTAATAGGATCACAGAAGACCTCCGCCGGGACCGGCTGAAACGTCAGCCTGCGACCGATATGTTGACCCATTTGATCCACCATCTCGGCCGGAGTCACCTCAGCTGCGCCAGTCAGTTTATAGGTTTGTCCGGCATGCTGATGCGGTGATTTCAGCAGTGCGGCAACCACGCGCCCCTGATCCATGCCGGAAATCGGTGCGTGTCGCCCACCGTCAAATGGTAGAAAAACAGTGTCGCCCCGCGCCAGCATAGGTGCCGTTCGCGTCATCCAATCGGCAAAGAATGTGGGGCGCAGATGTGTGACCGGCACGCCACACCAATCCAAAGCGCGCTCCGCCAACCAATGCGCTTTCGCCGCCCGACTAGTGGCGTCGGGGCGGGCCGAAATCTGGGACATATTGACGATGTAGCCTACACCTGCTTCTCGGGCAAAATGGGCAAACTGGACGGTCGCGGGTACCAGCCCCGACCGTATCGGATAAACAAAATACGCGCGGTCCACATCTGCTAGCGCGCGTTGAACATCCGCCATGTTGGTGATGTCACCAACGCAGATTTCCACGCCTCTTTCTTCCAGAGCCTTGGATGTTTGGTCATGTCTGCGAACCAACGCTCTGACCTCAAAGTCATCGGTATCAAGTTGTGTGAGTGCATGGCCGCCGGTCAAACCGGTTGCGCCCGTGATCAGGAGTCTCTTCTTTGTCATGCAATCGACCTTTGATTATCTGGGTTGGAATTGGGCTGACTCAGTTGGAGGACAACCAGCCAAGCAGCAGCTCGGTCAGCCTGTCCGGTTGATCATGTTGCGAGAAGTGACCGGCGTCAGGCCAGATGGCCAGCGTCAAAGGGGCGGACACGAAGTCCCATGTGTCGCCCAACCCGGACACAAGTAGAAACGGGTCTTGAGCTCCAAAAACAACCAGCGTTGGAGCTTTGATCTTTGCCGGATCGGGTTCAAACGCACGGTATGGGCGCTGTGGATAGTGAACGCGGTAGTAGTTCAGCATTGCGTTGAGATCAGACCGGTCCATTGCTGCGTGATGACGTTCAAGAAACGCGGGATCGCTGACCCAGTTGCTGATCAGTTCGCGCGATATCCTCTCGGCCGCGCCGGGGCTGCGGAAGAAATCCACGTACTGACTGGCGGTCACCTGTTCAGGGTTTGTGGCAAGTTCATTAGCCATCGACCAGGGATGAGGGATGTTCAAGACAACAAGGCGCGTTACCAGATCCGGACGTTCCATAGCGACATGCCACGCCAGAAATCCGCCCCAGTCATGCCCGACCAGCGTAACGGGGCCCGCATCAATATCCGAGATCACCGCCTCGACATCTGCAATGAGGTTTTCAATGGCATAGGCCTCGGGCGCAACTGGCTGATCGCTCAGGTTGAAGCCCCGCAAGTCCATAGAAGCGACGCTGTAATCCGACGACAACGCCTCCATCTGACGCCACCACGTGAGCCAGTGATCCGGAAATCCATGCACGAACAAAACCGGGTCACCCGACCCGGTCGTCACATAGTGAATAGAGGCGCCGGATCGCGACGTGGTATGGTGTTCGACGGAGTTTTCGAAGTCGCTTAACGCGTCAGCTCCAGCCTGAAATCCTGTCAGCAGAACCAGCGTGGCCACGATCATCGCCCACACGGATGGCTGTTTGGAACGGGTTTCGGCGGATGGTTGTGACAAGGTGTTTCTGGGGGGT
Organism: Ruegeria sp. MALMAid1280; assembly: GCF_049195285.1. Lineage (NCBI taxonomy): Bacteria > Pseudomonadati > Pseudomonadota > Alphaproteobacteria > Rhodobacterales > Roseobacteraceae > Ruegeria > Ruegeria sp. MALMAid1280. Next base: position 142,730 of record NZ_JBMIRT010000033.1, read on the forward strand.
ATTCGGGTGGGACCGGTCGTCTTCGATCGCATGTCAGTGGCTCCATATAAAACAGACGTCACCATCTAAAGATTACAATCGTAATCCTAGCAAATAAAAGTCATTCACAGTCTGTTGATGAGACCGCTGGAGCGGACATGCGGTTGTTTTGCAAAGCTATCTATTAACTACAGTCAGCTATTGAACGATTGAAGACTTCGAGCCATCCTATCTTACGAACGGAGATTCTGTGAGCCAGTTCTGCTCTGCCCCCTGAAAACTGGATCGTTTGCGGCTAGAGTTTTCCGCTAGATTTCCCTGGCTGGGAGAGGAGCGGAATCGCATGAAAGCATCGAAGTTCACGGAGGCGCAGAAGGCCTTCATCCTGAAGCAGGGCGAGCAA
>NZ_JBMIRT010000034.1:0-986 GCF_049195285.1 Ruegeria sp. MALMAid1280
GTGCGGCCGCCTTCGCGGATCGCGAAGCGCAGGCCGTTTTCCATCGCGATCGGGGCGATCAGCTCAACGCCGAACGACACGTTGTCGCCAGGCATGACCATCTCGGTGCCTTCGGCCAGGGTCACGGTGCCGGTCACGTCCGTGGTCCGGAAGTAGAACTGCGGACGGTAGTTCGCGAAGAACGGAGTGTGACGGCCGCCTTCTTCCTTGGTCAGGATATAGGCTTCGGCTTCGAACTTGGTGTGCGGTGTCACCGAACCCGGCTTACACAGAACCTGGCCACGCTCAACGCCTTCACGGTCAACACCACGCAGCAGCGCGCCAATGTTGTCGCCGGCTTCACCGCGGTCCAGCAGCTTGCGGAACATTTCAACGCCGGTGCAGGTGGTTTTCGAAGTGTCGCGGATGCCGACGATTTCGATCTCGTCACCAACATTGATCACGCCACGCTCGACACGGCCGGTCACAACGGTACCACGGCCCGAGATCGAGAACACGTCTTCGATCGGCATCAGGAACGGCTGGTCAACAGCGCGCTCAGGGGTGTCGATGTACTCATCAACAGCCGCCATCAGTTCCTTGATCTTCTCTTCGCCGATTTCCGGGTTGTTGCCTTCCATCGCGGCCAGAGCCGAACCTGCAATGATCGGAATATCGTCGCCGGGGTATTCGTAGCTGGACAGCAGTTCGCGAACTTCCATCTCAACCAGTTCCAGCAGCTCTTCGTCGTCAACCTGGTCAACTTTGTTCAGGAACACCACCATCTTCGGGATGCCAACCTGGCGGCCCAGCAGGATGTGCTCACGCGTCTGCGGCATCGGGCCGTCAGCGGCGTTCACAACCAGGATCGCGCCGTCCATCTGCGCGGCACCGGTGATCATGTTCTTGACGTAGTCGGCGTGGCCGGGGCAGTCAACATGCGCATAGTGGCGGTTGTCGGTCTCGTATTCCACGTGGGCGGTCGAGATGGTGATGCCGCGCGCTTT